>NZ_RKQW01000002.1:0-697362 GCF_003814635.1 Frondihabitans sp. PhB161 | reverse complement strand
AAGACTCTCAGCGCCGATGGTACTGCAAGGGGGACCTTGTGGGAGAGTAGGACACCGCCGGACTCAACTTCAGCAACACCTTGAAAGCCACCCCACCACGGGGTGGCTTTCTTGCGTTTAACCCACCAATCGGTTGCCGCCGTCGAAGGTAAGATTGCTGTCGATGTCTGCCTCCTTCACGACCGCAACCGGCGCCGATGTGCGCGTCCGGTTCTGCCCCTCGCCCACCGGAACCCCTCACGTGGGTTTGATCCGCACGGCGCTCTTCAACTGGGCCTACGCCCGCCACACGGGCGGCAAGCTCGTGTTCCGAATTGAAGACACCGACGCCGCTCGCGACAGCGAGGAGAGCTACGGGCAGATCATCGAGGCCCTCCGCTGGTTGAAGCTCGACTGGGACGAGGGGGTCGAGATCGGCGGTCCGCATGCGCCTTACCGCCAGTCGGAGCGCCATGACATCTATCAGAGCGTCATCGAGCAGCTGAAAGAGCGAGGGCTGCTCTACGAGAGCTTCGCGACCGGTGAAGAGATCGAGGCTCGGAACATCGCGAACGGGCGAGATCCTAAGCAGGGGTACGACAACTTCGAGCGCGAGCTCACCGAAGAGCAGCGGTCGGCGTACCGAGCCGAGGGGAGGGCGCCGGCCCTCCGGTTGCGAGTGCCTGACCGCGACCTCAGCTTCGATGACCTGGTGCGGGGCGAGATCACGTTCCCTGCCGGATCCTTCACCGACTTCGTCGTCGTGCGCCCCAACGGGATTCCTCTGTATACCTTCGTGAACCCGCTGGATGATGCCCTCATGGGCATCACTCATGTGCTTCGCGGAGAAGACATCCTCTCGTCGACGCCGCGGCAGATCGCCCTTTACGAGGCGCTGTACGAGATCGGTATCGCGAAGTTCATTCCGCGATTCGGCCACCTTCCTTATGTCATGGGGGAGGGCAACAAGAAGCTCTCCAAGCGCGACCCCGAGTCGAATCTGTTCCATCACCGAAGCAATGGTTTTATCCCGGAAGGGCTCGTCAACTATCTCGCTCTTCTGGGGTGGTCGCTGACCCACGATCGCGACGTCTTCTCGCTCGTCGAGATGGTCGCGGCGTTCGACGTCGAAGACGTCAACCCCAACCCCGCTCGTTTCGACCACAAGAAGGCCGAGTCGATCAACGGTGATCACATCCGTCTTCTCGAGCCGGCCGACTTCGCGTCGCGGCTGGTGCCCTATCTCGGCGAGTACATCTCGACACCGCCCACCGAGGCGGAGCGGGCCATCCTCGACGCTGCGGCACCGCTGGTGCAGGAGCGCATGCAGCTCCTCGGCGAGACTCCCGGTCTGCTCGGCTTCCTGTTCACGGCCGATACCGACCTCGACTACGCGGCGGATGCGCTCAAGACGCTGGGCGACGGTGCCCCGGATGTGTTGCGCGCCTCGATCGCTGCCGTCTCGGGCATCGACGAGTGGACGCACGCGGCCCTCGAGGAGTCGCTCCGCAGTGCCCTCGTCGACGAGCTGGGCCTCAAGCCGCGGAACGCGTTCGGCCCTCTCCGCGTCGCCATCTCGGGTCGCCGCATCAGCCCTCCGCTGTTCGAGTCGATGGAGATCCTCGGGCGCGAGTCGACGGTGGCGCGGCTCGAGAAGCTGGCGGGGCAACTGTGACCGAGGCTGAGACAGAGACCGTCTACGACGTCGCTATCGTGGGTGGCGGGCCGGCGGGGCTCAGTGCCGCGCTGAACCTGATCCGTGCGCGACGCAGCGTGTTGCTCATCGACAGCAACCGCCCGCGTAACTCCGCCACGTTGATGTCGCACGGATTCCTCACGCGAGACGGCATCTCTCCGCTGGAGCTCCGCAAGCTCGGTCGCGACGAGTTCCTCGCATACGAGGGCGCCGAGCACCGGATGACCATGGTCCAGTCGATAACCCGCGGCGACGACGGCTTCGTGCTGGAGTGCGAGCTCCGTCGCAAGACGAGTCGAGCCGTGGCAAAGGTCGTTCTCGTCGCGACGGGCCTGCAAGAGACACTCCCCGACATCGAAGGCCTCCGCGCGTTTTACGGCACGGCATTCCACAGCTGCATCGAATGCGACGGATACGACAAGCGCGATCAGGCGCTGGCGGTCATCGGGGAGGAGCCCGACCTGGCGGAGCGCGCCCTGCTCCTCAGCCAGTGGAGCGCCGACCTGCGCGTCTGCACGAACGGCGCCGACAGTCTCACCCTCCTCGACGAGCAGGCTCTCGACGCTCGAGGGTTCACGGTCGATCGCCGTGTCATCGCCGAGATCCAAGGCGGACGGGAAGGCGTCACCGGCATCCGGTTCGAAGACGGCGACGTCGTAGCCATCGAGGGAGGCTTCGTGCGGCCCGCGTGGGCGAGCGAACTCGGCTACCTGGCCCCGTTGGATCCTGCGTTCGACACCGACGGTCTGCTGGTTGCTGACGGACACGGTCGAACGTCCGTCGACGGGCTCTACGTCGCCGGGGAGTCGACTGCCCCCGGCCCTCAGCAGCTCATCGTGGCCGCGGGTGCCGGTGCGCGCACAGCGGCCACCATCAACCGCGATCTCGTCGGTGGCCTCCACGAGCTCGCCGATGCTGTACAGTAGATCCGGTTCGGCAACGAGCTACAACGACTGAAACGCGTTGCTTGCAAGCAATGCATAACAGTCATTGGGGTATGGTGTAATTGGCAACACGACTGATTCTGGTTCAGTTGTTCTTGGTTCGAGTCCAGGTACCCCAGCAATCGAATCCCCTGTGCACTCGCAAGCGAGAGCCCGGGGGATTGCTGTTTGTTCCTTTAAACGACGCTAAAGAGGGACGCTGGCGCGTCCGGGGTGAGCCCTTGCTTCGCTCGGACCGATAACGGGGGCGGGGTCAGCAGGGCCAGGGCCGGCTGGCGCGTCCGGGGCGAGGGGTCAGAGGGCAGGGGAGCCTGAGGCGTACCAGGCAGCGAGGCTAGCGAAACCCGCGTCGAGAGAGACCGACGGGTGCCAGTCGAGATCGTGGCGAGTGCGACGCTGATCGAACCAGTGCGCCGTCGACAGCTGCTCGGCGAGGAAGCGGGTCATCGGGGGCTCGTCGAGGCCGGGGCGAAGACGCCAGACAGCCTCGATGAGCGAACCCGCCGTGGTCGCCAGGCGAGCCGGAATGCTGCGCTCGGGCGCGGGCACACCCGCGGCGCGACAGATACCCCCGAGGAGTTCGGCAACGGGCCGAGGCTCCCCGTTCGTGAGAACGTACGCCCGACCATGCACATCCACCGCGCGAGCGAGCGCCTGAGCGATACCGGTCGCCGCATTGTCGATGTAGAGCGTGTCGATCAGGGCGGTACCGTGCGCGAGAAGGGGCAGGCGCCCCGAGCGGGAGCGATCGACGATGCGAGCCACGAGCTGGGTGTCTCCGGGGCCCCAGACGAGATGCGGACGCACCACGACGACCGAGAAGTCTGCGGCATCGGCGGCCAGCGCCAGGAGTTCAGCCTCGGCCTTGGTGCGCGCGTAAGCACCGCGGGCCCGAGGCGGATCGGCGGGGCCGGCGCCCTCGCCTGACAGAGACGAGCCCGAGTGCGCCACCGAGGGCGACGAGACGAAGACGAAGCGGCTCACTCCGGCGCGCGCCGCTGCCGCGAGAAGCAGCTTCGTGCCGCCCACGTTGACCGCCTCGAACTCGGAGGGATCGCCCGCCAGTGACACCTTGGCCGCCAGATGCACGACCGAATCCACCCCGACCAGGGCACGTTCGACCGCTGCGGGGTCGGTGATCGACCCGGTGTGCCCCTCAGCGCCGTCGACACCCGACGGACGCCGTTGGAACGTGCGGACCGAGACACCACGGCGGAGCAGCTCGACGGCGACCGCTCGACCGAGCAGACCCGAGGCGCCGGTGACGAGCGTGGTCATCTCGGAGCGACCAGCGGGCCGCCCTCGAGAATCGACGCGGCCCAGGTGGCGAGAGCAGTGCGGTCGATCTTGGAGTTGTGGCGCACATCGGTGGGCAGAAGCGGCACGACCAGAACGGCTGCGACCTCGAGTCCCGCGACGTCGCGAACGGCGGAGGCGAGCTCAGGATCCGACAGGGCCACCTTCCGAGCACCCGGCTCGGTTTCGACCACGGCCACCGCGACCTGCGTTCCACGTGGTCCGACCCCGACGAGCGCGGCACGCCGAACGCCAGGCACCGACTCAAGCCGCTGCTCGGGCCCGACCGGGGTCACCGCCCCGTCAGGCGTCGAGAGCACGTGTGGCAGGCGGCCTTCGATCCAGAGCCGACCGTCGCGGTCGATGTGGCCGACGTCGCCCGTGCGGTGCCATCGTCCGGCGGGGACATCTCGACGGGAGGCGCGGTCGGTCAGCCAGAGCCTGTCGTAGTGGTCGAAGAGGTGCGGCGCGGAGACGACGATCTCGCCGGTGGTGTCGACCACTTCGGAGGGTTCGCCTCTGGCGACGCCGTCGCGGTCGAGAGCGCTGATGCGGATCTCGACGCCCGCGATCGGTCGACCGACGCAGACGCCTTGCGCAGCCTCGGTCTGCCCACGGGCGGCCAGCACCTCGTCGAGAGTCACGTCGGTCATCAGGAGGCCCTCGGTCATGCCGTAGGGCGTGTGCGGCACGGCATGGGGCATGAGCGCCCCGGCTGATTCGAGGAGGGCGGCGGAGACGGGAGCGCCCGCCGAGAGGAAGGTGCCGACCTGGTTCAGCGCCTGCTGGTGCCCCTCCGAGAGGTCGCCCGCGGTGGCAACGACGTTCGTCAGGGCCGCGGGCGAGAGGAACAGCACCGTGGCGTCGATCTCGGCGGCCGCTGCAGCCACCGCCGTCGCGGTCAAAGTGGCGGGAGAGGTGACGTCCATCGCCGGTGTCACGGAGCGGGCGCCGAGGGCGGGGCCGAGCAGGGCGAAAGGCGCGAAGCCGGCGACAATGCCCGTCGAGGGTCCGACGCCGTAGGTCGCCCCCAGGGTCGAGCAGAGAGCCGCGAGCCGGCGGTGGGTGTACGCGACGCCCTTCGCCGGGCCGGTGGACCCCGAGGTGAACAGGATGGCCGCGAGATCGTCGGCGCCGGGCGCCTCGGGCAGGCCGATCGCTGAAGCGGCACCCAGCGACACCAGCTCGGGGACGGAGTGCGCCACTCCGAGGGCCTTCTGGGCTGCGGCGGGGAGCGCGGTCGTCGAGATCTTCTGGCCCGGCCAGCCGAGGGCACGAGCGGCGCTCAGCCCAGGGAGGGCGCCGATGAGATGGGCCGGCCACGCGCCACGCACGGCGCGGGTGAGCCCCTTGACGCCAAGACCCGCGTCGGCGACCACGACCACGGCCCCCAGGCGAAGGCAGGCGTAGAGGACGGCCGTCAGATCGGCCCCCGGAGGCACGAGCAGCGACACGCGGTCGCCACGTTCGACCCCGGCAAGGGCGAGGCCCTTGGCGAGCCGGTCAACGCGACGAGCGAGGCCGCGCCAGGTCAGGGAGGTACGGGTGCCGCCGGGCGTGGTCGGCATCTCGACCAGGGCGACCCCGTCGGACTCGCGCCTCTCGTCGAGGGCGCTGAGGAGAGAACGGAACGCGGGCTGCGCGGTCGCCGGCACCGGGGGATCCTCGGCTTCGGAACCACCGAATCGATCCCCGAGCCAGGAGAGCGTTGCGCTCGCGAAGTCGACGTCTTCGGCGACGAGGTGCCCCGCACCCTCGAAGCGGTGCACGTCGGCGTGCGGGAGACGGTCGACGAGATCGTCGAGATAGCGATCGCTGAAGATCGGGTCGCGGGGGCCCCAGAGGAAGAGGGCGGGAACGGTCAGGGCGCGGAGGCCCTCGGCGACACGTCGTCTCTCGGCATCGCTGACATGGGAGGCGTCGACGGGGATGTCGGCGACGAATCCGCCGACTCCGCCGCGGCGATCGGCCGAGCGATAGGGGGCGCGGTACGCCTCTTTGACGTCGAGGGCGAGCGGCGGGTGCGCGAGCGCGAGCGTGGTCTCGATGAAGGCGGGGGTCGAGACGGTGGCGGCTCCGAGAACTCCCTTGCCGAGAGTGAGGCGGAGCGGGGCCGGGATCTTCGACGACTCCGGCTGATGCACGGCGGTGTTGAGCAGCAGAACGCCGGCGAGGAGGTCGGGGTGGTCGACGGCCCAGCCGAGCGAGATGACGCCGCCCCAGTCGTGGCCGAAGGTGACGACGGGGCCGGAGAGCTCGAGCGCGTCGGTGAGGTCGGAGAGGTCTCCGACTCGGAGGGTGAGGTCGCGCTCCACGCCGGTGCGCTCGGAGAAGCCCATGTCGAGCTGGTCGACGGCGATGACGCGCCAGACGGGGCCGCCGGATCGGGCCTGGTCGGTGGCCGCCGAGACCAGAGACCGCCAGAGGTACGACCACGTGGGGTTGCCGTGCACGCAGAGGATCGTGCCCACCGGCTCCAGACCCTCGTCGGTGAGGACGGGGCCGGAGTCGAGCACGTGCCAGGTACGACCGGCGGCCGGCACCAGCCGGGAGAACGAGTCGTCCATGCCGGGCAGGCCCCGAGGGGGGAGCGAAGCGGGGGCGACCTGCCGAGCCGCCCGGGGGAGGCGAGAAATCACCAGGCGAGTTCGGTCATGGCCGTGTTGATGCCGGAGCCGACCCCCATGAGGAGCACGCGATCCCCCTTGGAGAGCGTCTTGGCCTCCTGGGCGAGTGTGATGGGGATCGAGGCCGACCCGACATTGCCGAGCGTCGGGTAGGTGAGGGGGACGAGATCGCGATCGATACCGGCCGACTTGACGAAGTCGGCCGTGTGGATGTCGGAGACCTGGTGCATCACATAGCGATCCATGTGCGACCAGTTCCAGTCTTTCGCAGCATCGCGCCAGGCGTGGACCACCAGTTCCATGCCGTGCTTGAGGAGCCCGGCCGCGTCGGTGAACATGCCGTTGACCGTGCCGACGCAGAGGTCGTTGTACTGGCTCGCCGAGCGCGTGATGCCACCGATGATGCGGTGCCCCTCGGGATGGCGGTCAGCGCGACCGAGGACGGCAGCGGCGGCACCGGAACCGAGGGTGAGGCTCGCGAACTCGCTCATGAAGTCGCGACGGGCGATGTCGCCGTTAAGGAGACGGTCGACCGTGTTGGTCTGCACGTCGTCGAAATCTTCGCCGTCGACGACGAGGGCGTAGTCGACCTGACCGGCGTCGATGAGCGAAGCCGCGAGATTCATCCCGTTGACGAAACCGAGACAGGCGTTGGCGATGTCGAAGTTCAGGGCGGCCGAGCCGAGCCCGAGCCCGTCATGGAGGTGCACGGCAACGGACGGCTCGAGGTTGCGGCGCGTGATCGAGGTGTTGATGAGTAGCCCGATCTGATCAGGCCGGATGCCGGCCTCGTCGAGCGCGCGCTTGCCAGCGGCGATGGCCGCCTTCTCGAACGTCTGACCGTCGCTCCAGTTGCGCCGCTCCATTACGCCGGCGACGCGCTGCAGCAGCCCCTTAGGAAGCTTCAGTCGTTTCAAGACGGGTTGTAGTCGTCGATCGAGCTCGTCGGAGGTCGTTACACGCTGCGCCAACTCGCTCGTTACCGAGAGGAGGGCGACGTTTTTGTGCCTCGTCGTTGCATTTCCGTCCAACGGAGCTCCCTGTCCAGTTGTCGCGGGTCGATTTTGTACCCCCTGGAGTTTACGACCGCAGTGACTGGATGGTTGCCGGATGCCCTGTACCCGCATATGCCGTGGCTGGCATATAGAACTGTCTTACTTTTTGACGGGAGTGAACTCGAAGTGCCAGGGCTCGCCGAAGTTGTTGCCAATGGGCTTCCAGCCGTACTTCGGGCCGTACTTGTCGGCCCAGCGCTTCTGAGCGCTTCCGGCGGTCTGCACACCCGAATTGAGATCCATGGCCAGCGCCCATCCGTGGACGCTGGTGCCGGGAACGGCGGCCACCGACACGTTCTTCTTCTTCGTCCAGTACTTGCCGGCGTACGCGACGCTGTTCGCCACTTTCTTCGAGTGCTTGACGTAGCGCGAGTTCCAGATCGAGACCTGTTTGTCGTAGCTGCGGTAGCCCTCGGTGACACCCAGCTCTTTGCCGAACTTTTTCTTGAAGGCCTTGTTCATCGACCCGTAGCCGGCCGCCGCGTCGATGCGGAGATAGCCGTTCGGGATGGCGATGAGCTTGGAGAGAGGGATCTTGCCATTGGTGTAGCCGCCCCAGGCCTGGGCGGGGGTGGCGGACGTGCCGACGACGAGGCCGAAGGCGAGCAGGAGAGCGAGTGCAAGAAGTGCCACGCGGCGAGGCGTGGTGAATGCCCGCAGTCGTGAGGCCGAGGTCATCGTCGGCTCGAGGGTTCCCGTGATCATGGAACGACCCTCGCATCATCCTGCAGGATGATCTTCCCCCAGTGCGGGTCGCCCCACTTCGGGGGGCCCGTCGGCGTGTCGCCTTGCTCGGGACCGAAGCGGAGACGATTCCGGGCCGAACCGACTCTCAGCGGGGATCGTCGTCGTCCGGTCCGCTCGGGGCGGTTACACTGGTCGCACTTGCCGACTTGGCGCAATTGGTAGCGCAGCTGTCTTGTAAACAGCAGGTTGCGGGTTCAAGTCCCGCAGTCGGCCCCACTCGTTTTCGACCCTGGTCGACCCCGGTGCCGCCTCGCGAGGCGGTGAGTCTCTCGAGGGCTTACGCTAGGGGGAGTTCGAAGCCTTTGAGGAGCCCCGCTTGTCTAACATCGTCATCGCCGTTGTCGCCATCGCGCTTTTCGTTTTCGGTATCTTCTGCTTCGGCCTGGCTTTCCAGGTGCCCGAGGCCTGGCGCTTCCTGACCTTCTTCGGCGGAATCGTGGCCTGCACCGTGGCGCTGTTCATCCCGATGAACTTCATCGGCCGCAGCAACCGCTCCTGGTAGCCCAGCCTCTTCTCAGAGGCTCAGTCGCTCGCAGGAGCACAGTGGCTCTCACCAACGACAAGACCGGCCCGCCGCGAGCGGAGAGCCGGTCTTCGTTGTGAGTGCTTCTAGAGTTCGGTGACGAAGCTCGAGGCGTCGACCGGCTTGCGCGGCTTGCGTTCGCGGTGGTCGACTCCGCCGACGTAGAGCCAGCCCAGAAGGTTCTCGCCCTTCGACAGCTTGTGCGCCTTTCTGACTTTCTTGGCACGCGTGTCGGTGCCGGTGCGCCAGAAGACGCCCCAGCCGGCCTCGTCGAGCAGCAGGCTGAGCAGGTGCGCGACGCCCGAGGCGACTGCCTCCTGCTCCCACTCCGGAACCTTGCGGCTCTCTCGCGGCGACGACACGATCGCGACGACCAGCGGCGCACGAAGCAGCTTGCGGGCACCCTTCTCGACCGAGTCGCCGTTCGCGCCGCCCGCCTTCGCGAGAGCGCGCCCGACCTTGAGCCGCGCATCACCGCGGAGTGCGATGAGCCGCCAGGGCGCGAGGTGCGAGTGGTCGGCGACCGTCGCCGCGGCTGCCACGAGCTCGAGGAGCTCGTCGTGTGACGGGGCCTCCTCGGTGACGGTGGAACGGGAACGGCGACGCAGAACGGCTTCGCGGACGGGCGAGGCCGTCAACGACGCTCCGGCGGTGTCGGAGAGGTTCACGCCTGCTCGTCGGCCTTGAAGTTCAGCGAGATGCTGTTCATGCAGTAGCGATCGCCAGTGGGCGTGCCGAAGCCATCGTCGAAGACGTGGCCGAGGTGCGAACCGCAGTTCGCGCAGCGGACCTCGGTGCGGACCATGCCGAGCGACTTGTCTTCGATCAGCTGGACGGCGTCGGGGTTGACCGACTCGTAGAACGACGGCCAGCCGCAGTTCGAATCGAACTTCGTGCCGCTCTTGAACAGCTCGTTGCCGCAGGCGGCACAGGTGTAGAAACCGGCCCGGCTCTCATCGAGCAGCTCGCCCGTCCAGGGGCGCTCGGTTGCGGCTTCGCGCAGCACGGCGAACTCTTCCGGGCTGAGCTCTTCGCGCCACTCGGCGTCGCTCTTCTCGACCTTGTACTCCATGGGTGCTCCTTCGTTCGGGGCCGGGACCGCTGGGTGCAGGATCCGGCTACCCCATTCAACACTGCACGCCCGGTGATGATTCCGTGTATGCACCCGGAACGCCGCCCGCACAGCGGGCCGTAGGCTCGGCGGCATGAGCACGGCGGACCGCTTCCAGGAATTCGCGGCGGTGGCGGCGGCCGGCGGCTCGCCGATCTACGCCGACTGGGCAGGCGGGATCGCCGGTGACCCGAGGCTCGTCGAGATCGTCGACGCGGCGCCCACAGGATCGCGGCAGCCCGTGCTCGTGCTGGCCGTGTGTCGGATCCTGGGGGCGCAGCTCTCTCCGTTCGGCTCGCTCCGGGCCTGGATGCTCGACCATGCCGACGCCCTCGTGCTCGAACTGGGGCGACGGCTCACGCAGACGAACGATGTGCGGAGGTCGGGGCCGGTCGCTCTCGCGTTGGCCTCCGCTGGAATCGCCGGACCGATCGCGCTGCTCGAGGTGGGAGCGTCGGCAGGGCTCGGCCTCTACCCCGACCGGTTCGCGCTCGCGGTCACCGCCGAGGAGTCCGCGTTCAGTCTGGGAGACACCACGAGCGACGTCCGCCTGGCCACGGAGGTCGCCGGGCCGTGGTGGGGCGACGAGGATCCCACGCTGCCGCGCATCGAGGTACGGCTCGGCCTCGACCTGCAGCCCCTCGCCGTGGCCGACGACGACGCCCGCCGCTGGCTCGAGACGCTGCTGTGGCCGGGTCAAGAGGACCGCGTGGATCTGCTGCGTGCGGCCCTGCGGGTGGCAGTGCAGGATCCGCCGACGTTGGTGACAGGAGACGCTGTCGACGGGCTCGAAGAGTTGGTCGCCCGCACCCCGCGGGGGCTCACGCCGGTGGTGGTCTCGACCGGCACCCTCGTCTACCTGCCGGGAGCCAGGCGCCAGGCGTTCGTCGACCTGGTGACCCGGCTCGGCGTGCGGTGGATCGCCTACGAGCGCACCGGGCTGCTGTCGGGAGTGCAGGCGACCGTGTCGGATCCTGGTCGTTTCACAGGGCGACCGGAGGCCTTCGCGACGCTTTCACTCGACGGTGTCGCGCTCGCCGTGGGAGATGCGCACGGGACGCGAGTGCAGCCGGTCTGACGCGTGTCGGCCCGGGCTCGCTACCCGTGCGATCTAGGATGACGGCAACCGGAGGGTGCAGATGCAGAGCGACGAGGAGTACGTGCGCGGTCTCAGTGACCGCGATCGGCGCCTTCTCGACTTCGAGCAGAATGCCCCCGCCTCACCTCCGCGCAAAGCGGCGGCGATCCGGTCTGAATTGGGCCTTTCTGCCCCGCGATACCAGCAGCTGCTCGGTTCGCTCATAGAAAGACCCGATGCACTTGCCTACGCGCCGATGCTGGTCGGGAGGCTGCTGCGCCTGCGCGACTCCCGCGCCGCATCGCGCAGCGCCCGGACTTTCGGCCGCTGACCGCCCGATCACGGAAGACCAGACACCGCATGGCCAAGTTCCCTCAGGACCGTTTCGATGGCGTCCCCGACTCGCTGCTGCGCGTCGGCGCCCACCGCTCCGGCGTTCGGCGGCACCTCGGTTTGATCATCTTCGCGTGGGCTTTCCTCGCCGTGGGCGTCTTGACGGCGGGCGGCATCGCCTGGCTCACCGTGACCAACGACAGCTTCCAGTTCCGTAGCTCGGCGTCGACGAGTTCGAGCAGTGCGACGCCGAAATCCACGACGACGGGCACCGCCACCAGCGGGGCGACGAAGACCCCCGCGGCGACTCCGACAGCCGCGCCCCTCGCCGACCCATCGAAGGTCGACTCCACGAAGACGACCATCACCGTGCTCAACGCGACCACCACCACGGGCCTCGCCTCGACTGCCGGAACCACCCTGACGAACGCCGGCTGGGTCGTCGGCAACATGGGCAACGCGTCGTCACAGGTCTCGACCTCCGTGGTCTACTACGACGACTCGGCGGCTGACAACGAATCGATCGCCCTCGGCATCGCGAAGTCGCTCGGGATCAACACGGTCGAGCAGAGCACGGCGTTCCCCGGCGCGACGATCACGGTGATCCTCGGAGCTGACTTCAACGCCCAGTCGTGAGCCATCGGTAAGCAGCGTCTCGAAGCTCTGCGTGACGGGAAATGACGCCTTCGGTTACGGCCGTGTAAACAACAGACCGTTTGGCGCCTCCCGGTCCGATTTTTCGGGCGGCACCCCCCTTTTCGGCCCGGCTCTTTATTACTATCTGGGATCAGTCGGCCCCTCCGCACCGGTCCGTGCCGGCTGGGCAGCGCCACCGACAGACACAGCTAGGGAGTACGAAATGGCCAACGGAACCGTGAAGTGGTTCAACGCGGAAAAGGGTTACGGATTCATCACCGTCGAGGGGGACGGGCAGGACGTCTTCGTCCACTATTCAGCCATCGACATGAGCGGATACAAGGTGCTCGAAGAGGGCCAGGCCGTCGTGTTCGAGGTCGGGACGGGTAACAAGGGCCCCCAGGCCGAAGCCGTACGCCTCGCCTGAGTCGTCGGAGCAGAGAAGCGCCGTCCGCGAGGGCGGCGTTTTTCGTGTGGGCGACCGTTTCGGGAGGCGACGGTCGGGCGGTCTCGGGGGTTTCGGATCCTTGCCCAAGGGGCTCCTGAGAGCACTTGCACTCGATACGGCAGAGTGCCAGAATCAATTGGCACTCTCGATGAGGGAGTGCCAAAAGACTCACCTGATATACGGCACCAGCCGGGGCAGCGTGCCCCACGACGTCCGGGAGGGACGAAAAACCACATGGCTAAGATCATTGCTTTTGACGAAGAGGCCCGACGCGGCCTCGAGCGCGGCCTGAACATTCTTGCCGACGCTGTAAAGGTCACCCTCGGCCCGCGCGGTCGCAACGTCGTTCTGGAGAAGAAGTGGGGCGCCCCCACGATCACCAACGACGGTGTCTCCATCGCGAAAGAGATCGAGCTCGACGACCCCTACGAGAAGATCGGCGCCGAGCTGGTCAAAGAGGTCGCGAAGAAGACCGACGACGTCGCCGGAGACGGCACGACGACGGCTACCGTCCTCGCCCAGGCACTCGTGCGCGAGGGCCTCCGCAACGTCGCCGCCGGCGCCGACCCGATCAGCCTCAAGCGCGGCATCGAGAAGGCCGTCGCGGCCGTCTCCGCCCAGCTGCTCGAGAACGCCAAAGAGATCGAGACCAAGGACGAGATCGCCGCTACCGCGTCCATCTCGGCTGCCGACCCCACCATCGGTGCACTTATCGCCGAAGCGATCGACAAGGTCGGCAAAGAGGGCGTCGTCACCGTCGAGGAGTCGAACACGTTCGGCACCGAGCTCGAGCTCACCGAGGGCATGCGCTTCGATAAGGGTTACCTGTCGCAGTACTTCGTCACCGACCCCGAGCGCCAGGAAGCCGTCTTCGAAGACGCCTACGTTCTGATCGTCAACTCGAAGATCTCGAACATCAAAGACCTGCTGCCCATCGTCGACAAGGTCATCCAGTCGGGCAAGCAGCTCCTCATCATTGCGGAAGACGTCGACGGAGAGGCTCTTGCGACCCTCGTCGTCAACAAGATCCGTGGCATCTTCAAGTCGGTCGCAGTCAAGGCTCCCGGCTTCGGCGACCGTCGCAAGGCGCAGCTGCAGGACATCGCCATCCTCACCGGTGGTCAGGTCATCGCCGAGGAGGTCGGACTCAAGCTCGAGAACGCCACCCTCGACCTGCTCGGCCGTGCCCGCAAGGTCATCATCACCAAAGACGAGACCACCATCGTCGAGGGTGCTGGCGACGAAGAGATGATCGCCGGTCGCGTCAAGCAGATCCGTGCCGAGATCGAGAACACCGACAGCGACTACGACCGCGAGAAGCTCCAGGAGCGCCTCGCGAAGCTGGCCGGTGGCGTCGCCGTCATCAAGGCCGGCGCCGCAACCGAGGTCGAGCTCAAAGAGCGCAAGCACCGCATCGAAGACGCCGTTCGCAACGCGAAGGCCGCCGTCGAAGAGGGCATCGTCGCCGGTGGTGGAGTCGCGCTGATCCAGGCCGGCAAGACCGCTCTCGCGACCCTCGAGCTCGAGGGCGACGAGGCGACCGGTGCGAACATCGTGCGTGTCGCCATCGACGCTCCGCTCAAGCAGATCGCCTTCAACGCGGGCATGGAGCCCGGCGTCGTCGTCGACCGCGTGCGCAACCTCGACGTCGGATGGGGCCTCAACGCCGCGACCGGCGAGTACGTCGACATGCTGGCCGCCGGCATCATCGACCCCGCCAAGGTGACGCGCTCCGCTCTGCAGAACGCCGCCTCGATCGCCGGCCTCTTCCTCACCACCGAGGTCGTCGTCGCAGACAAGCCCGAGAAGAACCCGGCCCCGGCCGGCGACCCCACGGGTGGCATGGACTTCTAAGTCCGCTTCGCTTCACGACTCAGGCCGGTTCCCCCTCGGGGGAGCCGGCCTTTGCCGTTGCCGGTGGGCGTGCTGCCGGTGGGCGTGCTGCCGGTGGGCGTACTGCCGGGCGCGCCCCGCGGCTAGGCGACGCGGATCGGCCATTGCGTCGTGGCGCGCCGGGTCGGTTTGGCCGAAGCGCGTCGGTTCGTGCGGGGTGGCGCCGGCCGGCAGCGCGCGCAGGATCCGCGGGGCGCTCTGCAGACGGTGACGAGGTGGCGCACCGTAAGGCGACGCGGATCGGCCATTGCGACGTGGCGCGCCGGGTCGGTTTGGCCGAAGCGCGTCGGGTTGCAGAGTGCGGCCGGGCGTCAGCGGCCCGCGCGGCGTCAGGAGAGCGTGGGAACCGGGCCCGCAGGCATCAGGGGCAGAGAGACGCGGAAGGTGGCGCCACCGCCGGGGGTGTCGAAGACGTCGACGTCGCCGTGGTGGGCGGCGACGATACCGGAGACGATCGCGAGGCCGAGACCCGAGCCGCCGGTGTCGCGGGTGCGCGAGGTGTCGGCCCGCCAAAAGCGCTGGAAGATCTTCTCGCGGATCTGCGGCGGGATGCCCTCGCCGTGGTCGATGATGTCGATGGTCGCCATGCCTCGGCCGGGGTCGGCCTGGACGGCGAGCTCGATCGGAGCGTCGTGGTCGGTGAATCTCATGGCGTTGCCCATGAGGTTCGTGACCACCTGGCGAATCTTGTTCTCCTCGCCGAGGATCACCGGGCTGACGACGCCGTCGCCGGAACCATCGGCACTCGGAGCATCCAGCGCGTCGGTGCCCGCTTCTGCTGCGCGGGCGCGTCGGATCCTGAGCCGGGCCAGGGTCGCCCCGGCGAATGCGATCGGACCTGTCGTGCCGGGGGCGAGCGGTGCGACGGGGCCCGGGGCGACGACGTACTCGTCGCTCGACTCGTGGCCCGGATCGACCGGCTCCCGCACGAAGACGCGGATCTCGCGGTCGGTGTTGGACGCCATCGTGTCGAGTGCGGAATCGCGGGCGATAGTCACCAGATCGACCGGGCCGAGCTCGAGGGGCTTGGACTCGTCGAGACGCGCTAGCTGGAGGAGGTCTTGGACGAGGACGCCCATGCGGATCGCCTCTTTTTCGATGCGGTCCATGGCCTGGGCGACGTCTTCGGGCTTGGTGAGGGCGCCCATGCGGTAGAGCTCGGCGTATCCGCGGAGCGAGACCAGGGGCGTGCGGAGCTCGTGGCTGGCGTCGCCGACGAAGCGGCGCATCTGGTCGATGGTCTTCGCGCGGTCGTCGAAGGCGTAGTCGATGCGAGAGAGCATCGTGTTGAGGGAGCGGTTGAGCCTGCCCACCTCGGTGTTCGGCGTCGTGGTGTCGAGCCGCTGACTGAAGTCGCCGTCGGCGAACCGGGCGGCGGTGTCTTCGACGTCGCGCAAGGGGGCGAAGGTCGAGGTCACCAGGAGCCTTGTGATGGCAGCGCCGAGGACGACCACGGAGAGGCCGAAGCCCAGGAAGATGTACGAGAACCGGGTGATCGTCGCGTTAGTGGTCGCGAGGTTCGTGCCGGCCACCACGGTCGCCTCGACCGACTGGCTCGTTGATTTGTTGGTGAGGGTCGTGTGATCCGCGTAGAGGCGCCACTCCTCCGTGCCCAGGGCGTTGTAGGTGCTGAAGGCCGTCGGGTGTGTGGCGGCCGACTGCTCGGTGAAGTCGGGAAGATACGGCGTGGACGACGCGGGCAGAGACGCACCGTTGTCGCAGAGAAGTTCTCCGTCGTTGGAGAAGATCGCGACGTAGCTGGTCTTGTAATTGCCGAAGTTCGAGGTGCAGGAGTCGGCGCCATCCCACTGGATGCTTGCCGCCCCCGTTTTCAGGTCGCGGTCGACCTGGCCATAGAGATACGTGCTGAGCACCGTCATCGTGCCGAGGCCGGCGACGAGCAGCCCGAGCGTCACCAGGCAGACGGTGATGCCGGTGATCTTGGTTCGGATGGAGATCTCGTTCCACCACTGCGAAAGGCGTGAGTGCATGACTGCGCCAGATTAGCGGAGGGGCCTGGAGAAGCCTCGGGGCGAGAAGTTGGATTCACGGCGCACGCACCGGTTTCGACCTCTAGCGTCGGGTGTAGCGGGAGCACACCGCGACCGCGTGATCAAGGAGGATCGCAATGGCAGGAAACAGAGCCGTCGCCTACAAGGGGCCGGGCGAGGTCGAGGTCATCGACACCGACTACCCGACATTCGAGCTGAAAGACGGCCCAGGGGTCAATCCCGCTAACGTCGGCAGGCAGGTCAAGCACGGGGCGATCCTCAAGACGGTCGCCACTAACATCTGCGGTTCCGACCAGCACATGGTCCGTGGTCGGACAACGGCTCCCACCAATCTCGTGCTGGGTCACGAGATCACCGGCGAAGTGGTCGAGGTCGGGCCCGACGTCGAGTTCATCAAGGTCGGCGACCTCGTGTCGGTGCCGTTCAACATCTCGTGCGGTCGCTGTAAGAACTGCAAGGAGCGCAAGACCGGTATCTGCCTCAACGTCAACCCGGATCGCCCCGGAAGCGCCTACGGCTACGTCGACATGGGCGGGTGGGTCGGTGGCCAGGCCGAGTTCGTGCTGGTGCCGTACGCCGACTGGAACCTCCTGCGCTTCCCCGACAAAGACCAGGCCCTCGAAAAGATCATGGATCTGACGATGCTGTCGGACATCTTCCCGACCGGATTCCACGGGGCCGTGACCGCAGGCGTGGGCGTCGGCTCGACGGTGTACGTGGCCGGTGCAGGCCCGGTGGGCCTTGCTGCCGCGACCAGCGCGCTCCTTCTCGGCGCGGCGGCCGTGATCGTCGGCGACATGAACGAGGGCCGTCTGGCGCAGGCGCGAAGCTTCGGCTGCGAGACGGTCGACCTTTCGAAGGGTGGGCCGGCCGAGCAGATCGAGCAGATCCTCGGCATTCCCGAGGTCGACTGTGCAGTCGACGCCGTCGGGTTCGAGGCGAAGGGGCACGGCCACGACGCCAAGGAGGCGCCGGCCACCGTGCTCAACTCGCTCATGGACATCACCGCGGCCGGTGGGGCGATGGGAATCCCGGGGCTGTACGTCACCGGCGACCCGGGCGCCGCTGACGAAGCGGCCCAAAAGGGATCCTTGTCGCTGTCGCTCGGAACCGGATGGGCCAAGTCGCTGTCGTTCACCACGGGCCAGTGCCCGGTGATGAAGTACAACCACGGGCTGATGCAGGCGATCCTGCACGACCGGGTGCACATCGCCGACAACGTCAACGCCAAGGCGATCAGCCTCGAGGATGCCCCGCGCGGCTACAAGGAGTTCGACGCCGGCTCGGCGACCAAGTACGTCTTGAACCCGAACGGTTACCTGGACGGCGCGAAGGCCGCCTAAGCACGATCGGAATGCACGAACGCCGTGACCCGGAAAGGGTCACGGCGTTCTTGTGTGGAGCGGCTCAGACCTTGGCGGCCTTCAGCATGTAGCCGAAGCCACGCTTGGTCTGGATGATCGGCTCGGCCGAGAA
This sequence comes from Frondihabitans sp. PhB161, assembly GCF_003814635.1. Lineage (NCBI taxonomy): Bacteria > Bacillati > Actinomycetota > Actinomycetes > Micrococcales > Microbacteriaceae > Frondihabitans > Frondihabitans sp. PhB161. Next base: position 679,508 of record NZ_RKQW01000002.1, on the reverse strand, counting down.
CTGGTCGAGCTTGCGGCGGAGGTACGAGATGTAGCTCTCGACGATGCCTGCGTCGCCGTTAAAGTCGTACTCCCACACGTGGTCGAGGATCTGCGCCTTCGACAGCACGCGGTTGGGGTTGAGCATGAGGTAGCGGAGCAGCTTGAACTCGGTCGGGCTGAGCTCGATGGCCGTCTCGCCGATGGTGACCTCGTGCGTGTCTTGATCCATGGTCAGCTCGCCGGCGCGGATGATCGCGTCTTCGTCTTCGTTCATGGTGCGACGCAGGATGGCCTTGATGCGCGCGACGATCTCGTCGAGGCTGAACGGCTTCGTGACGTAGTCGTCGCCACCGACCGTGAGGCCCGTGATCTTGTCTTCGGTGTCGTCTTTGGCCGTGAGGAAGAGGATCGGCGACGTGTAGCCGGAGGAGCGGAGGCGCTTGGTGACGCCGAAGCCGTTCATGTCGGGCAGCATCACGTCGAGGATGATGAGGTCGGGCTCCTCTTCGAGGACCGCGGAGATAGCCTGAGCGCCGTTGCCGACGGCACGCACGGCGAAGCCGGCGAACCGGAGGCTCGTGGTCAGGAGGTCGCGGATGTTGGGCTCGTCGTCGACGATCAGGATCTTGGGGCCATCGCTCATGGGTCAAGTATCTGCGCGCCGTCTAAGCGTTTGCTGAGAGCTGGGCGTGCGCGCTATGTCTACGCGCTGGTGCTCAGCCCGGCTCAGGCGGCCAGGGCCGGCGAATCGAGGATCGTGTAGCTGTAGCCCTGCTCGGCGAGGAACCGCTGGCGGTTCTGAGCGAAATCCTGATCGACCGTGTCGCGGCTGACCAGCGTGTAGAACGAGGCCGGAATGCCGGACTTCTTGGGGCGCAAGAGCCTGCCCAGCCGCTGCGCTTCTTCTTGACGCGAGCCGTAGGATCCTGAGACCTGAATTGCGACCGTCGCCTCCGGCAGATCGACGGAGAAGTTGGCCACCTTCGACACCACCAGCACCTTCACCTCGCCATCGCGGAAGGCCTGGAAGAGACGCTGGCGTTCGTCGACGGGTGTCGATCCCGTGAGCTTGGGGGCGTCGAGAGCCTCGGCAAGCTCGTCGATCTGGTCGAGATACTGCCCGATGACGAGGATCTGCTCGCCCTCGTGCTTGTCGACGAGCTGGCGGACGACGTTCATCTTGACGGGCGCCGTCGCGGCGAGCCGGTAGCGCTCTTCGTCGGGGGAGGCGGCGTACTGAAGGCGCTCCTCTTGGGGGAGGTCGACGCGCACCTCGTAGCAGTTGGCCGGCGAGATGAAGCCCTGGGCCTCGATCTCTTTCCAGGGGGCGTCGAAGCGCTTCGGACCGATGAGGCTGAAGACGTCGCCCTCGCGGCCGTCTTCACGGACGAGCGTCGCGGTGAGGCCGAGGCGCCGCCGTGCCTGCAGCTCGGCGGTCAGCTTGAAGACGGGCGCCGGAAGGAGGTGCACCTCGTCGTAGACCACGAGGCCCCAGTCGAGAGCGTCGAGCAGCGACAGGTGGGTGTACTTGCCCGCCCGGCGCGCGGTGAGGATCTGGTACGTCGCAATCGTCACGGGCTTGATCTCTTTGACCGCGCCCGAGTACTCGCCGATCTCGTCTTCGGTCAGTGAGGTGCGCTTGAGGAGCTCGTCGCGCCACTGGCGAGCCGAGACCGTGTTGGTCACGAGGATCAGCGTGTTGGTCTTCGCCTGCGCCATGGCACCGGCGCCGACGAGCGTCTTGCCCGCCCCGCAGGGGAGAACGACGACGCCCGAGCCGCCCTCGAAGAAGTTGTCGACCGCCTTCTGCTGGTAGTCGCGGAGGTTCCACTCGGAGGTGTCGAGATCGATGGCGTGCGGGGTGCCGGGGGTGTAGCCGGCGTGGTCTTCGGCGGGCCAGCCGAGCTTGATGAGCTGCTGCTTCACCTCGCCGCGAGCCCACGGCAGGAGCTCCCAGAGATCGTCGGCCCGCTTGACGCCGAGCAGCTCGCCGATCTTCTTCGCGCGGGTGACCTCGCTCAGGACGGCCTTGTCGGTGCCGCGAAGCAGAAGCTGATCGCCGTCGCGCTCGATGACGATGCGGCCGTACCGGGCGACGGTCTCGGCGATGTCGACCGAGACGCTCTGCGGCACCGGAAACTTCGAGTATTTGTCGAGGGTCGCGAGCATGTCGTCGGCGGAGTGGCCGGCGGCACGGGCGTTCCACAAACCGAGGCGCGTGATGCGGTAGGTGTGCACGTGCTCGGGTGCGCGCTCGAGCTCGGCGAACACCGAAAGGTCGTGTCGGGCGTCCTCCGCATCGGGGTGGGCGACCTCGAGGAGGACGGTGCGGTCGCTCTGGACGATCAACGGGCCTGGCATAACCGGTCAGTATATGCGCGGGGCCTGTGAGCGGCTCCGGGTTGCGCCGGAGCCGCGATCAGGCGGGCGGAGTAGCGACGGCGACGATGCTCGACAGGGGCAGCGTGCGCTCGATGTCGGACTTGCGGTCGCGCCCGCGCACCCGGCCTCCACCGACGCCGGTGGGCTCCATCGTCAGCTGGCTCGTCGTGCCGTCGGCATGCGCGAGGGTGATCAAGACCGTCAATCGAGCGTGGGCGGCCGAGTCGAGCTGGCGGGAGATCCACGCCCGCTCGGTGTCGTCGTCGGTGCCGGAGGAGGCCTGAACGCGCTCCACCAGGGCGACGAGCGGATCGACGGCGACCGGCGGGGCAGACCGGCGCGGGCGGCGGCGAAGCGGCGGCCTGGTCGGTCGGCGATCGGCGTCTTCGAGCAGAACGGGATAGCGCTCGTCGAGCAGAGCCCAATAGACCGTCTCCGCGTCGAACCGGCTCAGCATCACGAGAGGGCCCACCCGGAACAGGCCGATCGGTCGGAGCGCCTGATCGACCTGAGCGGTGTCGAGAAGGGCCGGATCGTCGGCGCGAAGCTGGCTGACAGCACCGAACGACGTCGCCTGAGGATCCAGGTCGGCGGCCCCGAGATCAGCCACCCGATAGCGTCCGTGCCGGTCTGCCGTCTCGGTGAGCAGATAGTCGACCGGCTGGGGGATGCCGGTAGAGGACAGGGAGGTGAGGAACTCGCGGAGGCTGTCGGCGGTCTCGCCCGAGCTGAGGGCGGCCTGGATCCTTGCCTCGGTGATTCGGTACGTCGCCGCGAGACCCGCGCTCTCGACATCGGCGATCAGGCGGAGACGAGCGTCGAGGTCGGGCGCGAGAGGGCCGGGAGCGACGACGGTCAGATCGTGCTGCAGATACACCTGGTCGATGGGCTGGGGGAGGAGGCCCCGGACGATCTCGGTGGCGGCTTCGACTCCATCGCCGAGCAGCGCGACGGCGGCGGAGGTCGGGCGCGACCCCGAGGTCAGACCGAAGAGCTCGGCCGCCCGAGCGAAGGCATCAAGGCGCTCGGCGACCCACGAGCCGCCGGCGGGGAACAGCCACTCGCTGAACGTGCGGAGCGGCTCGCCCCAGGACGTCGAGCTGCGCTGAGCCAGGACGGTGCGCACCTCGGCGGGCAGCGCGTCGAGCCAGGCCGACACGAGCGAGGCCCAGCGGTCGGCCCAGGTCGAGAGGAGCCACGCCTCGGCGTTCGGGCCGGGAATCCAGCCCTCGGGGCCGAGCTCGACCAGGGACGCGGCCCGGGCCGCCACGAGGATCGGTGCCACGTCGTCGACGTCGATCCGAGCGGCCTCGGCGAGGCGCCGGCTCTCGGGAAGCGCCAGGCCGCCACGAGCGAGCTCGCGCGCTGGGGCGTCGGTCACAGCGCGGACGATCTCGGCGACCTCCACGACGATCGCGTAGAGACGCTCGGCGCTCGCCGTGTCGTGTGCGGCCTTCGCCTCGTCGTCGAGCTGCTCGACGGCCTCGAGCACGACAGGCGGACGGATGCCGGCGAGGCGGGCGAGAGTGAGCAGCGGGTCGTCGTCGAGGGCCTCGGTGACGGTGTCGAAGGCGGTGGCGGTGGGTGCTGCGCTGGTAGGGGCGTCGGTGGCTGGTGAGCCGGTGCCTTCTGTGTCGGTGGCGTCGGTGCTGTCGGTGCTGTCGGTGCCGTCGGCGCTGTCGGCGCTGTCGGTCAACAGGAGTACGAGCAGGCGCTCGGAGAGTCGGGCGAAGGCCGCTTCGACATCGTCCGTCGACAGATCGAAGGCGGCTTCGGCTCGCTCGATGACCAGCGCGGCGTCGGCAGCGGTCGCCGTCGTGCGGAGAGCGATCAGCGACACACGGTCGAGGCGACTCAGCACCTCACGCAGTGATGCCCGGTCGAGCAGGGTCTCGGCGAGGTCGAAGGCGTCTTTGACCGTGTTCGGTCGCGGCACGGTGCGGCCGAGGAGTCGAGCTCGGAGGGTTTCGGCGTCGAGGGCGCGGAGCACGCCGGCGAGGTCGAGGGCGCTAGCCACGGGGCGCCTCTGCCCCGGTGCTCTGGCGGCCGCCGGTCAGCGTGTGTCGCCCCGGGTCTCGCGTTGACGGCGAATCGCGCTGACGATGACGAACGCGATGATGAGCAGGATCGCGATCGGGAATCCGAGAACGGGCAGCACGGCGATCGCCGGCCAGATGCCACTCGCACTTGTCACGTGGGCTGCGCCACCGATGAGGTAGATGGCGATGCAGACAGCGGAGAAGACCGCGACGGTGATCGCGGCGTACACGAGGACACGCTCGGCTCGACGGATTCCGTCGGGAGCGTTCACGACCTGCTTCTTCTGTGCCACGGTGCTCAGCGTAGTCGGGGCACGGCTGGCCATGGGCCCGTATGCTTGTCGGGCCCCACTACCTAGGAGTTCAGTCATGCCCACCGGCAAGGTCAAGTTCTACGACGAAGAGAAGGGCTTCGGCTTCATCGCGAGCGATGACGGCCAAGAAGTCTTCCTCCATGCGTCGTCTCTGCCCGCCGGCACGACCGGGATCAAGGCCGGCTCCCGGCTCGAGTTCGGCATCGCCGACGGGAAGAAGGGCGCCCAGGCGCTCTCGGTGCGTGTGCTCGAGAAGGCGCCGAGCCTCGTCGAGCGCAACCGTCGCTCGGCCGAAGACATGGCCGTGATCGTCGAAGACGTCGTGAAGATGCTCGACGGAGTCGGCAACCGCCTCCGCCGCGGCCGCTACCCCGAAAATGGCGCGCAGGTCGCCGCCGTGCTGCGGAAGATCGCGGACCAACTCGATGGCTGACGCGGCAGACCTCTACTCGCTGGCTCGTGAAGCGCTCCTCGAGATCACCCGCGACGACACGATCGGCGACCCGCTCGAAGTGGTCTACGAGGGCGAAGGCGTCTCGACGGTCCGCTTCGCGAACACGCTTCCGGGCTACCCGGGCTGGTTGTGGACGGTCAGCATCGCTGTCGTCGGCGAGGAGGAGCCCTCGGTGCTCGAGACCGAACTGCTGCCGGGCGACACCTCCCTGCTCGCACCCGACTGGGTGCCGTGGGTCGAGCGCCTGGCGGAGTACGAGGCCGCGCAGGGTGCGTTGTCGGAAGACGACGACGAGTCTGATGAGGATGATGACGACGAGTCGGACGACGACTCGGACGACGACGATGACGATGAGTCGGACGACGATGATGAGTCGGATGACGACGATGACTCGGACGAAAACGACTCAGACGACGATGACGACGACGACTACGACGAGAACTCGCCCCGCAAGGCACGCGGCGGCCTCCGCCGCGAGTTCGACGGCGTCGACGTCGAGGAGGCGGCCGAGGCCGCCGGCCTCGACGGGTCGGACGGCGACGACGAGGATGACGACGTCACGCGCTCCTAGACGCTGACTGAGAGTACGAAAACCGCCCCCCGGCTTCGGCCGAGGGGCGGTTTTCGTGCACTCGACGTGGAGCGCTACCGAATTCGAAGGAGATTTTCGGGAGTGAGCCGTCGGATCCTTGATTTCTGGGCCCGAGGTAGGCGTTTCTCCTTCAAATTCGGAGGGGGCGGCGTCAGGCAGCGAGGGCGGCGACCGCGAACTCGATGGACCGGATGAGCTGGCGGACGTCGTCGGGCTCGATCGCCGTGAAGGTGGCGACGCGGAGCTGGTTGCGGCCGAGCTTGCGATACGGCTCGGTGTCGACGATGCCGTTGGCGCGGAGCACCTTCGCGACGAGGGCCGCGTCGATCGAGTCGTCGAAGTCGATCGTCGCAACGACCTGTGAGCGGTGCTCGGGGTTGACGACGAACGGCGTCGCGTAGTCGGAGGTGGTGGCCCAGTCGTAGAGGGCTCCCGACGACTCTTTGGTGCGGGCGTCGGCCCACGAGAGGCCGCCATTGTCGAGGATCCACCGGGTCTGGTCTTCGAGAAGAAGGAGCGTCGTCAGGGCGGGCGTGTTGAGCGTCTGGTTCAGCCGCGAGTTGTCGACCGCGTTCTTCAGGCTGAGGAATTCGGGGATGTAACGGTCGGACGCGGCGATGCGCTCCACGCGCTCGATCGCCGCGGGTGACATGATCGCGAACCAGAGACCGCCGTCGGAGGCGAAGTTCTTCTGGGGGGCGAAGTAGTAGACGTCGGCCTCGGCGGCGTCGAAGGCCGCTCCACCCGCCGCGCTGGTGGCGTCGATCACGGTGAGGGCGCCCGGGTCGCCGTACACGCGCCTCACGGGTGCCATGACGCCGGTCGAGGTCTCGTTGTGCGGCCACGCGTAGACATCGACGCCCGCCTCGACCTCGACCTCAGCGCGCGAGCCGCCCGGCGCGGTGATGACCCGGGGCGCGTCGAGCCAGGGCGCGCCGGCGGCCTTGGCGAACTTCGAGCCGAACTCGCCGAAGGACAGATTCTCGGCGCGCTTCTCGATGAGGCCGAACGACGCGGCATCCCAGAACGCGGTCGAGCCTCCGTCGCCGAGGACCACCTCGTAGCCGTCGGGAAGGGCGAAGAGCGTAGAGAGGTCGGCCCGGATCCTGCCCACCAGGTCTTTGACCGGCGCCTGCCGGTGCGACGTGCCGAGGATGGTGGAGCCCGCCGTCACGAGGTGCTCGAGCTGAGCGCCGCGGATCTTCGAGGGGCCGCAACCGAAGCGACCGTCGGTCGGAAGGAGGTCGCGGGGGATCGTGATGTCGGAGGGGGTGCGGGTGTCGGCCATGCGATCGATCGTATCCAGGGCAACTACGGGGGAAGTTCACCATCAGAGGACGCCCAGGTGATCCGGCCCATAAGGTGCGAGCAGTAGTCTTGATGAAAATTGCGTTATCGGGGAGGCACCGTTGACTGATCTTGTCGACACCACAGAGATGTACCTTCGGACGATCCTCGATCTCGAAGAGGAGAACATTGTTCCCCTTCGCGCGCGGATCTCGGAGCGACTCGGCCACTCCGGCCCGACGGTTTCGCAGACCGTTGCCCGCATGGAGCGCGACGGCCTGGTCGTCGTCACCGGCGACCGCCACCTCGAACTGACCACACAGGGGCGCACCAAGGCCACCCACGTGATCCGCAAGCACCGTCTCGCCGAGCGCCTCCTCGCCGACGTCATCGGTCTCGACTGGGCGTTCGTTCACGACGAGGCCTGCCGCTGGGAGCACGTGATGAGCGAGCAGGTCGAGCGCCGACTGCTCGAGATGCTCGACCACCCGACGGAGTCGCCGTACGGCAACCCGATCCCGGGGCTCGACGAGCTCGGCGACTCGCCCGCGGGCCGGTTCATGGACGGCGTGATCTCGATCGTCGACGTGGCGGCGCAGAATCCCAGCGGAAAGTCAGGAACGATTCGGCGCCTCGCCGAGCCGGTCCAGTTCGAGCCGGAGTTCTTGCAGCAGCTGCACGACAGTGGGGTACAGCCCGGCAAGACGGCGACCATCTCGCAGGCGGGATCGTACGTTCGCGTGCACGTGGAGGGGTACGACGAGGCACTCGAGCTGGCCAATGACGTCGCGGCGCACATCTACCTCAGCGTCTGACTTTTGCCCCGTTCGTTTACCCTTTCGTTACAAAAGTCCTCCTTCAGGATGACACCGCGGTCGTACTCGGGTACGCTCGCCAAGTCCAAACAACCAGGAAGCCGGTTGCCGGACCCGTGGCAAGACGTCTCGATCCCCATCTCTTGCCGCTAGTCGTTGATCCAACGAACGGATGGGTCGTCTGACCCGGGTAGCCACCGCTTTGCCCGGAACAGCGTCGAGACGCAGGAGAGCCCCCCTCTTGAGCACTGGCATCACTACGACCACCCAATCGACCTCGGTCGCCACACGTCGGTCGACCCCCCGCACCGACCCGATCCGCACCGGTCCCATCGACACCGTCACGAGCACCGCCGTCGCCGCACCCACGACACGTCGAGCCGCTCGCGCCGCCGATGAGGCAGCCGCACGGAACCGCGCTGGAGGCCACTCCTTCAAGGCTGGATCGGTCAAGCGCGGTGTCGTCTCGGTCGGCGCCCTCACCCTCGTTGCCGGACTCATGGGCACTATGGCCATTCCGGCCTTCGCCCAGACCGCGAGCCCGGTCGCCGGTTCGTCTGTCGACGCTTCGACCTCGGCTTTGAGCTCCGAGCTCTCCACCGGATCGCAGTCAGCCACGGTCGCCTCCGGCGTGACCGCCGCCAGCACCAGCCGCGACAGCTACACGGCCACCGCACCCGTCGTCGCCGCACCGGTCGTTCAGACCGCGACCACGTCGACCGCGTCGACCTTGACCGACACGCAGGCCACCGCTGCGACCGCCGAGCGCGCCTCTTTCGCCGCCAGCACCGCGTACACGGGAAAGACGGCCGCCGACTACCTCGCGTCGCCCGCCCACCCCGCCTTCAGCCTTGCGGCGGTCTACCAGACGGCCCTGCAGTACGTCGGAACGCCCTACGTCTTCGGCGGGGCGACCCCGTCCGGCTTCGACTGCTCCGGCTTCGTGATGTACGTATACGCGCAGTACGGCATCTCGCTGGCCCACTCGGTGCCCGCGCAGTCCGCTGCCGGCACGATCATCTCGCAGGCCGACGCCGAGCCCGGCGACATCGTCGTGCTCAACGACGGCTCGCACGATGGGTTCTACGCCGGCAACGGCATGATCCTCGACGCTCCCAAGCCCGGCGGCGCAGTCAGCGTCCGTCCGCTTTGGACGAGCGACGTGCACTTCGTGCGCCTCGGCATCAAGTAGGCCGCACTTCTGCTGCTACTGCTGGCCCCGCTCCCGTGTGGAGCGGGGCTTGCTGTTTGTGGGGCTTGCTGTTTGTGGGGGCTGGTGCGTCTGCAGTCGGGCGCGGGGGAGCGACGCGAGGGCGACGAGCGGGGTGGGGGTGAGGCGGCGGAGCGGATCCTTGGGTTTTGGGGTCGTGAACTCCGTGTTAAGCATTGCTGGCGGCTCTAGGTCTCGCGGGCGTCGTGACGTAATCTGAGCGCACGCAGTTCGACGAGCCGTTACGGAGATCCCCGTGTCACGACCAGCAGCCTCCCGCACCATGGGTGCGTTGCTGACCCGTGCCATACGGACCACCCGCCGGAACGTGCACCACTTCGGTGTGCGCCCCAGCGCCCGCGTGTGAAGCATCGTCTTTCGACGGTGCTTTTTTCGTCTCCCGACCGGTAAGCCCCGAGCTGTCTGCATCGAATGCCTGGAAGCCGTCCAGGCCGTTTCGAAAGGGAAGCAATGCGCACTCTCGTCCTCAATGCCGGCTACGAGCCCCTCGCCGTCGTGTCGTTCCGCAGAGCACTCGTGCTCGTCATGAGCCAGAAAGCCACCGTGCTGGCGGCCGACGCGGAACACCCGGTGCTCGGAGCGACATTCACCTTCGATCGCCCGTCGGTGATCGTGTTGACCCGGTACGTGCGGTCGCCGCACACCCGGCAGATCCCCGTGTCGCGTCGTGGAGTGCTGCGGCGAGATTCGCACCACTGCGCGTACTGCGGCAAGACCGCGACCACGATCGACCACGTGCAGCCCCGGTCGCGCGGCGGGCAAGACTCGTGGGAGAACCTCGTCGCCTGCTGCCTCCGCTGCAACAACCTGAAGAGCAACCGCACGCCGCTCGAGATGGGCTGGTCGCTGCGGTGGCAGCCGAAAGCGCCGCACGGGGTCGGATGGGTCGTGCGCGGGGTCGAGCAGCCGCAAGCGGTGTGGGACGAGTATTTGGCGGTTGCTGCTTAGGTCGTGGGTTGGCGTTTGGTCGCGGGGTCGCGGCTTGCTCGCGGGGGTGCGGCGGTGCTGAGCGTGACTCGCACCCCCTGGCGGTCTCGCGACCCACCGTGCGGCCGGATGATTCGGCCGCGCGGGGGTGCAGGTGGCTAAACCCTCGCGGTCGGACGGGAAACTCTGCCTAGGACCACCTCGGAGGCCGACTGCAAGGGTTCGGGCGCGCGGCGGGCGGGCAGGAACTCAGGATCCGAGGTCGGTTAGGCTGGTGTCGTCAGCCTCTGTAGCTCAATGGAAGAGCAGTTCCGTCCTAAGGAAAGGGTTGGGGGTTCGAGTCCCTCCAGGGGCACCATAAGGCCCTGTTTAAAACCCTCGACCGAATCCTGTTCGGCTGAGGGTTTTTTGATGCCCTCCCGGCCTCTGTCGGGAGGGTGAATGGATTGCCGAGAATGGTCTCGAATGGCTCCGCGAAATCCGCCGTGACATCGCCGTCCTGATCCATGAAGATCGGGCTGACAACGGCCTCGTTGAAAGCTCCGCGAAAATGATCGGGTGCCCGATCGCAAACTTGGTCTCAATGTCCCGACATGTCCAGGGCGGCCGGCAGGTTCGCCGCCCGGTCAATGACGCTGAAGTTCTTGGAACAAATAAATCGCTACGACGTCGACTACTACCCCTAATGTTCTGGCCAAAACGAGTGGCATGCTTCCGATATGAGCTACTCAGACATTCTCGCGACGACGGCCCTCGCGGCATCCCTTGCCGTAGCGGCCTTGAGCGAATGGCGAAACCGCCGGTGGGAACGACCGGTTATGTTGGTCTCCGGCAAAAATTGGATGAGTGTGAGGGGCACCGTCCGTGGCGGCCGGGTTGCCGGTTTTAGCCTGGAGGTGGTGAACATAGGCAACCATGACACGCAGGTAGTTAACGCCTACTGGGAGATTGATCGTGGCGACCGTGAACCGGAGCGATACGCAGCAGTCCATGGGGGAGGAGGGGTTGAGTCTCTCTTCGAACCTCCTGACTACGCGGAGGACCCTGACATGCCTTTCAACCTCGGGCGTTACGAACGAAGCGGGTGGAATTTTGAGGTGAGCCTTCAAGACATGCGGGACGTGGACCAAATACTCCGGGCTCGTCCCGCCGTTACCTTTATTTCCCGAAAGTCGACGGAGTCGGCTTACGGCGCCTGGCATCTCTTTTGTGCGGACGAGGCGACTGATGTGCGTCAAGAGGGCCACCTATGAGATGCGGATTAAAACCACGGAGGGCTCGGGGCCCACACCGAAGTCAGTCCGCGTGCATATACGTCAATTTCGTCGCCTTGAGGCCCGACTGCCTGGCCTGGAACACGGCGGCTGCGTCATAGCTGACGAAGTGCACGTCGGTCGCGAACGGGCGCAGGCTAACGGCCCTCTCGATGATCTCAGTGTCTGCATCAGGAATCGGAAATCCGGGCGTCCGGTTCGCAATAAGCATGAGGCTAAGGTCAGTTCTTCCGCCGACTTCCCACCGGCGCAGCCAGTGTTTCCCGTCGAACTCCGGTATTCCCTCATCGATGAAGCGAAGGGCGGCGCCAGCGTCGTGGCGCAGCTCGTTTCGCGTGCCACGGTTCACGTTATTATTGCTCGCCATCTTGTGACGGTCGAGCTCCCGGACGACCTGGAGGGGGACCGCGAGCCCTAGATGCCGGTGAGCCTGAGTGTTCAGCGTTTTGTGCCAGGGGAAGGATTCGAGTCCAGAGTGATGCGTTAGGAGCACATTGGTATCCAAGACGACGGCGACGGTGTCGGACTCCCCGGAAAGCCGAGACGAGCCCCATCTCGAAAGTTCGTGGTCCAGGGCCTCGGCCTCTCGCACGAAAGTCTCGATCCGTTGCCCGACCTCAAGCCGCACGAAGTCCGCGAGGTCCGCCTGCGTGAACGTCGACGAGTTCAGGTTCTGCAATGCCCAATATCGCTTAGTTGTTAGGACGCCGTCGAGTTCCGAATCTGCCAGCCACTGTCCGATCTGCAGGATCTGGACGCCGATCCACCGGCGATAGGCGCTGAGGATCCGCTCTGGCGCATTGTCATTGCCGCCGATGACGTCCCTGCCAGATCGGGCGCCCTCGTGAAGGGCCTTCGCGGCGTCTCGGGCCCCCGTGCCAGCGCGAAGTTCAAGCACGGCTCACCACTGGACCCGTCGCCGTGGACGCTTCCGGCGCTTGCCGAGACCCGAAAGTAGGACGAGGCCGGCCAACAGCCCGACGGCCCGTGGGTGCGAAGAGACCACGCCGCCGAGTACATGGGCCGCTGCGGCAGCACCCTGCAGAAGGCCGCCGAAGAGCAGGTGTGAGATCCGTTGGGGTCATGTGGCCACGGTACGGGGAGCCACCGACACCCCGATGGGGGCTCCCGGACGGCCAGGCCGCCCTCTTACTGTCGGATATGACCTACTGGTGGGCAAGTCAGAACCGGAACTACAGGACCGTCATCCCGCTCGGGACCCTCTGGTCACGCCCCACAGTCACCGGCGCGATGAGGAAGGACCGCACGGCGCTCAAGAGCATGGAGCCCGATGACGTCGTCTTCCACTACGGCGGGGCCTGCGTGCGCGCCGTCAGCCAGGTTGTGTCGACATGGATCCCCTCGGACAGGCCTCCCGGGTACCCGATCGGTCAGCCGACAGACGGCGTCGCGGAAGACGGTTGGCTCGTCCGCGTCGAGCCATTCGCCGTCGGGCTGGAGCTGCACCGGGATGACGTGTGCGGGATCGTCGGCTGGGGGAGCCCCGGGCCCCTCACGAGGTCCGGAAAGCCGCAGGAGAAGTACGTCTCCGAGCTGAGGGACGCGGATGCTGTCGCCCTCCTCAGGCGACTTGATCTCAGGAAGCCGAGCCGGAGTGTTTCCGGCCGTCCCCACGAGGATTGGCGCGCATGGTCGGGTGCCGCGGACGCCGAGGCGATGACCACTATCCGCCGTGAGCAGCGTGCCCTGCGAGCTCACCTCCTAGACGGTCGGGACGAGGCTCCGTGCGGCATGTGTTCTCGAGAACTGCCCTCGGACCTGCTCGTCGCCGGACACATTGTTCCGCGGTCGATGTTGGACGAGGAACAGCGGGCCGACTTCCAGGGCCACGCGATGCTCGTGTGCCTCCTGGGCTGTGACGCCCTGTTCGAGCGCGGATACATCGTGGTCACGCCCGACGCACGGCTGGCGCGGGGCGTCACCAGGCCGCAGTTCACGTTCGGGGCCACTTGGTCAGGCCCGATTGGCCAGAAGGTCAACGCGTGGTCGCCAGGCAGGGCCGATGCCTTCGAGAGGCATCGTCTTCTGCACGAGTGATCGATTCTTTCAGCATCACCGATGGGTCAAGTGCAGGTTGGGGAAGAAAATGAGCAGAGCAGCTAGTTACGGTCAACTTGGGGCGATCGCAAGGGGTCTGGCGACGGACTACACGCCTAGTCCAGTGTGGCGGGGGAGCCCCTTCGAATGGATTCAAACCATGCCCCCTGTAAAGAGAGGAGCTGTCGGACGGCGGCTCGTTGAACGTTGGGCCAGGCAGTCGGGCTTCGAGGCGACCGTCTGGACTTCCGAAGACAGGCAGATCTATCTCCTGATCAACGGATTCCGGGTCCAGGTTAAGCTTTCGACCTTGTGGCAGAGCGGCTTCTATCGATTTCAACAGATTCGAGATCGGGAGTACGACTTCTGCCTTCTCTTGGGGCTCTCGCCGACGACCGTGCACGCGTGGCTTGTTCCGAAGGACGCCCTCGACGTGCACGTCATCGGGCACCTGGGCCAGCACACGGGTTCTCAGGCAAAGGAGACAGCCTGGCTTACGGTCTACCCGTCGGATCCGCCGCAATGGCTGACCTGGTTTGGGGACGACTTGGATAACGTTGCCCAGATGCTCACGGACGGATGACCTGGGTACGCGATTAGGGCATGAAGACGGACGCGCCCCCTAGTCCGTCTTGGCGGGGTGTGCTTCGAGCGGCAGAGGTGGGCACCTCGAAGATGGCCTCGATAGCGCTCCGCTTAGTCGCCGCTTCGCGTTCAATTTCAGCGCGAACTGCCGCCGCCCGCTGCTTTATCGCGGGACCCGACTTCGACTTCGCGATCCAGGCGTCATTCGCCAGTCGGATCTCCTCGGTCACGGTGCGGTCGTTTAACTGCGCGATGATGTCGAGCTGCGCTCGGCGCTCCTCGTTCAGCCGCGCGGCCAGCGTCTTGATGGCGGACAGCCCGCCAGGGGAAAGGGAGTCACTCATGAGCTCCATTCCTTGATCTGATGCGGCCGGCGAGTCGGAGGACTCTCCTTCAGACCACATTTGACCAAGGAGCGGCGTGTGCCGAAGGTTCCTGAGCCTCGAGGCACCTTCTCATTGAATGCCATCTCATCCACGGCCGCTACTGTCCGGTCGCCTTCGGATTAGTCGCGGGCGGGTCTCTGGCGGACATGCCCTGTCGAACACCGACGCTTGCCAGTCAGCCACCGACATGCGATAAATGAGATTAGATATTAGATTCCAACCTCATTCTTGTCACCAAGTTGCGGTGGAATGATTCGCAATGTCGTAGGTGGCCGATAGGTTCATGATGACGATCTGCGGGAGAGGCAGACAAGGAAGTACGTGCAGCACTCGCATAATGATCTTGGGGGACACAATGACTGACACCAACGCCAGCGCTGCGACGGAGTTAGTTTCATTTCCGCTGCTGCTTGACGAGCCGACAGACATCGATTTTCTCTCGTTCGATGCTGTCGCGGGCACGGCAGTCGAAGCCTTACTCGACAGCCGGCTTGACCCAATCGCTCTCGGCCTTTCTGGATCATGGGGAAGCGGCAAGACCTCCGTGCTTCGGCTCATAGCAAAAGAGCTGGAGGGTCATGCCGACGACCGGTCGCGGCTCGTCATTCAGACCGATCCTTGGCGGTACGACCCTCAGCTAGGTGCGAAGGAATCGCTTATCGGCGAGATCTTGAGCGCGCTGGCGAGCGAAATTCCCGAAGACGGGACTGGCGAGAAAGCAAAGAATCTCCTGCGACGCCTGGTGAAGCGCGTCGAATGGGGCAAGGCCTTGCAAGTTGCTGCCAAGTCCGCCATCACAGTGACGCTGCCCTCCGTCGACTCGTTGCTGGGCCTAGTGAAGCCAGCGGAAGATCCGAACGAACCCGAGCCCATCACCGACATGGTGCAGTTCAGGGCTGAGTTCCAAAAACTACTTGAGTCAGATGGCCTTGCCCATCTCAAGAACGTCATCGTGCTCGTGGACGACCTCGATCGCTGCCTTCCGCCGACTGTCGTCGAAACCCTGGAGACCATTCGACTGTTCCTCTCCGTGCCGCGCATGTCTTTTGTGATTGCAGCCGACGAGGAACGCGTTGCCGAAGCGATCGCCGAGCACTTTCCTAAAACTGATGGTGCGAGCACCGGCGAGGAGTCGCCTGCTCGGCTCTATCTGCACAAGATCGTTCAGACATCGGTGCCAGTACCTGCCCTCAGCGATTTTGATACCGAGGCCTACATGGTCTTGCTGCAGATTCGGTCTCTCGTAGATGCCCCGCGATTTTCATCGATCGTCGGCGAAGTGGCCACCGCGAGGCGGGCAAGCACGCCGATCGAGTCCATTCGAGCACTCAGCGATGACGCCTTCTTGACGGCCCGCAACAGCGCAACCCGCATCAAGCAGATCGTGCATGAAAAGACAAAAGGCAATCCGCGGCGAATAAAGCGCTTCATGAACGACCTTTCCGTGCGTTTGAACATCGCATCGCGTCGCGGCATCGAGCTGGACGCGGCGACGATTGCCAAGCTCATGGTCCTCGAGCAGTATTTCCCGGACGAGTTTCGCGAAGTTACGGGCTGGCTCCGGGAGCAAAAGCTGCGCTCCAATATGGAGGCCCTCGAACGACGAGCCGGTTCGAGTACGACTGAAGAGGTTGTGGGCGACGATGAGCCCAAGGAAGTTGATGCGGTAGAGCCGACGGAGAGCACTGACGCCGCAGTCACTGGGACGCAATTTAGCGACCAACTTGTCCGATGGGCTCGCCTCTCACCGCCCCTTTCGAAGAAGGACATTGCCCCTTACCTCGTATTGGCAGCCTCCTTCAAGAGCGTGTTCTTGGCTGCAGAGAATCTGCCCGAAGGAATTCGGGATATCGCAACTCAACTCCTGTCGCGGTCCCCTTCCGAAGCCAGGCGGGCCACAGACGACATGCTGAAAAGCCTTACGGTGTCAGAGGCAACGCAGCTCGTGACCCATATCGGCGGTGTCATCATCGACGAACCGCAGCGGCAGACCGCCGGCGTCGTCGCGCTTATTCGCATAAGTCGCCTCCACTCCGTGTCAGTAACAGCCATCGTCAGCGCGCTTCGACGCATCAGTCCGTCCGACCTAAAAGTCGGAGGACTTATTCAGCTGCAGCCTGCGGATCCGCGCGAGGTCTTCGAGCAGCTTGAGTCGATGGCAAGCGCGAGCGGACGGACCGACCTCATTGAGGCGATCGCCGCTGCCAAAGAGGGCATGTAAGGCGTGGGTACTAGTTCGTCCTACAAAGGCTCCAACAGCAAGGTGTCGCGCGATCTTCGCGACGGAGTTGCCGACTGGGCCTCCTCGCAGGGGAACGGAGCGCTGAGCGCCGTTCCAGAACGAGTTGTAGCCCAGGCTCTGAGAATCCCCGTCTTTCCCCGCGCGCCCCGGGGATCCGGTGGTGGTGGGGCAGCTGGAGGTACTAGTGGCTCGTCCGGTGAAGGTAGACAGGGCTCGCCGCGGCGAGACGCTCGGGCCTACGCGTCGACCGCGAGCCGAGCCGCCGGCCTTGCTCGTGCTTTCCGAGAAGGCGATCGTGCCGCCTTAGAAAAAGCGGGCCTCGACTTCGACAAATTGTCGAGTCTGTCGACGCGCTCCGAGATGGTGCGAGCCATTCTCGACGTCGTGTTCGAAGCACAGACAAGCAGCGACATTCCGACCGAGGAACAGCGAGACATGGCGGGTGCACTGCTTGACTGGATGCTGGACACGGAAGTGAACCCTCAGTTGCCTGACGCGGCCGCTACTGCCGAGCATGCGATCGGTTTTATTGTGGCCGAGATCTTTGTGTCCGAGAGCGGAGAGTTCACATCTCGCGACGGCCTCACGCGGGAGCAATTCATTGAATCCGTCTACGATGTGTCACAGCAGATGGCGGCGAAGACGAATATGTCTGAGCACGGTGCCAAGGCGGACGCCATCGACAAGGCGATTGAGCGCGGTCTTCGCTTTCTCCGTCGGCTTTACCCGCGGGAAGAGAGCTAGCCATGTTCGAATTCGAGCTCTCGGTGACGCCTGTGGCAGCGCTCGCTGCTAACGAAGATCATGTCTTTCGTTGGAACGGGAACTCCTCAACGAGCACAATCGCCTCTAATATCGGGCCCTTGCTCGGTGACTTTGGTCCCGTTAGGGACCGCAATATCGATTTTGTTCGCATAGCTTCGGGAGTTCTCGCGGCGGATCGATCAGCGCCCCGGTCGGGAAGTCTGTCTCGCTGGAATCAGCGCGAGATCTCGCTGACTGTCGAAGTCACGGAGGTGGATCCGTGGAAGGAAGTTGGCACGGATCTCGAAGCCCTCCTCGGATTCCTGACCGGCGACACGTGGCATCTTGGCTTCCGCCGTGGCGAAGCGACTCCGGAACAAGTGGGTCGCGTGGGCATTGATGCCGATCGAGTAGTACTTCTAAGTGGCGGCGCAGACTCCGCGGTTGGAGGTCTCTTGTCTGCACTTGAGCTCGGGAAAAGTAGCAAGAAGCACGTGCTTGTTTCCCATTGGTCGTCTTCGACGCTTTCACCAATCCAGTCACGCGTCGCGAACACGATCGAGCGACTAGCGCCTGGGGCAAGCTCAGATCACATCAAGGTCCATCATTCGCGGTCGCGTACGGCGCTGACGGGTAAGCGTTACGGCACCGAACACTCCACTCGTTCGCGTTCCCTTCTTTTTATTTCGCTCGGTCTAGCTGTCGCTTCGGTGAACGAGGTGCCACTTTGGATTCCTGAAAATGGGTACGCGTCCATAAATCCGCCGCTCTCGTTCAGTCGCCGGGGGAGTCTTTCAACTAAGACCACTCATCCCAAATTTTTCCAAGACCTTCGCGCCATTCTCGAACGCGCCGGGGCGCACTTCGATCTGATGAATCCCTTCGCCGACCTGACAAAAGGGGAAATGTTTTCACGAGTGGTCGGAGCCGTAGGGATGCAGCAAGCCTCGGAGTTCCTCGGGGACACAACTTCGTGCTCGCACACTGGCGCTCGTTCCTACGGAATCTCGCCAAAAGTGGCCTGCGGTGTTTGCTTCGGTTGCGTACTGCGCAGAGCCTCGTTCCACGCAGCGAACCTAACGGACCCCACTACGTACCTGATTCCGGCCGACCAGAAGCAGGTGGCGTGGCTCGAAGATAAGACCGTAATTCCCGCGATGAAGGACTTCCTGGGGGAGGATTTCGGCGTTGCGCAGTTGGCGCGGCTTCAGATTCCGTCGAATATTTTACTCGCGCAAGCGGACAAACTGGTGCAGCGTGGCCGCGCCGAGCTGAGGGGCCTTGGCTTGTGAGGCGCGTGCCTGCACCACTCGACTTGCACGCACACGTCGACCCAAAGATTGAAGGCGCTGACCTGCGCGCGCTTGGCGCTTTCGTGTTCGCCGTAACGCGATCGCTCGAAGAGTTCACCTCGGTCAGCCAGCGTCGAGACGGACGAGTCGTCTGGGCCGTCGGTGTGCACCCAGGTCTTGTCGGAGCGCAGGAAAATTTTGATCGGGACCGGTTCCGCAAACTCGTCGAGGTGACCCCGATCGTGGGTGAGATCGGACTTGACGGAACAAGCCGTGTTCCCATGGCTACGCAGATCAACACGTTCCGCTCGATTCTCGAGGTGCTTCAGGAATCCCCTCGCATCCTTAGCATCCATAGCGCGGGAGCTCACCTTCAGCTACTCCGCGAATTGCATCGCACGCCTGTAGATGGTGTTGTTCTGCACTGGTGGACAGGCTCGCCGGCCCTTACGGAAGAAGCGGTTCGTTTGGGCTGCTACTTCTCACTTCCCCCCGCCCTCATGTCGTCGGGGCTTCTGGGGTTGATTCCCAGAGATCGCATTCTTTCGGAGACCGATCATCCATATGGCGACAGGAGGACACCGGGACAAAGGACTCCCGGAGGCGTATCAGAGGTAGAAGTGCGAGTCGGTAAGACGTTGGACGCGAGCAAACTTGAGGCACGGCGCCTGATATGGATTAACTTTCGAAAGCTAGTAGAAGAAGTCGGAGTTCAAGGCCTCCTGCCACCGCCGTGGCTCGAAGTCCTGGAGCATCTCGATTAAGTGATTCCACCAGCGGTCCTCAGGCCAGACTCTCGACAGTTCTAAAGAGGACGCCATGTTGGTGGACAGAACGATTTGCTGAAAATGCGACGTTCGTGCTTGGCCGAATCAGGCGACGCAGGGGAGCGAGGGCAACGGCGATCAATTTAGTGGCTGACCCTGCCGTGTTCGGTGTCGATGATGAGGGCAGCCCAGCAGCTTGGGGTGACTACATCCAGGGGGAGAACACGCGCTCTGGCTTTCACGAAAAGTGGCGTCGGCGCGAGCAGTGTTTGTGCTCGCGACCGGCGCCCGTTTATACGCCAAATTCAGATGCCAGATCAGGCCGGTGCTGATATGAAAAAGACTTGTATTTCGAGGTCGATGGGAAGACTTAGCGGTCGAGGACCTCGCGGGCCATCTTGATCGCCAACATTGCTTGGGCCAGCCAGCGTAGGAAGCGAGGTGAACGAGCGCCTTGCTTCGACACACGTTGGGGCATCAATACTATGAATACGTATTCTTACTTACAGGGTGCGTACAGTCCGACCGGTACGTCCGCGCCGGACTTTTTCATTGGTTCGGACCGCGGTTCGTGACCGCCACCCCTGATTAGGGTTCGAGTCTCGTAAGGCTCTTGCTCCGGTACGTGGTTTGAGGGTGCCTCCGCGCTAATGCCGCCCTGTTGGATGTACCGATGGTGTTGTAAATCGCGCCATTTTCTTGGTTCTCAGCGGGTGCCATAATCCGTTGCAAAGGGGGGAATCATGAAGATCAAATGCGTACTTATCGAAAACTTTCGCTGCCTCGGCGAGGTCGATGTCGACTTCGCCGGCATCACCACTTTCATCGGCCCGAACGGGGCCGGCAAATTGTCCGTGCTTCGCAGAGCAATATTCGGACGGTAAGAAGGCATCAGATGGCCTCTGACAAGATGCATCTCGAGCTAGATGAAGACGACGTTTACACGATCATGAGCTGTTTGAACGAGACCATGGAGGCTCTCGACGATTGGGAGTTCGCCACTCGTGTAGGAGTTGACCGCGCAACAGTCCATGCCCTGTTGAGGACGCTGTCGGGCTTGGTCGACTTGCATCAAGCGCGCGACGAATAGGCAGCCTTCCAGCAGAGAAACGGGCTGTGCCCGACGGAACATGAACTCATTCGGTGGCTGTGCCCCTAAGACCGCGCCGCAACCAGCTCCGCACGAACGACGTCAGCACCCGCCTTGAGCGCGGCCAGCTTGCCGAGCGCGACGCCCCGAGTCATCGGCGTCATCCCGCAGTTCGTGCTGGGGATGAGCTTGTCGGCATCGACGTACCGGAGCGCGGTGCGCAGGGTGTCGACAACCTCGTCCGGGGTCTCGACGGTGTCGCTCGCCACGTCGATGGCACCGAGCATGACCTTCTTGCCGCGCAGGAGCTCGACGAGGTCGACCGGAACGTGCGAGTGGTGCGATTCGAGCGAGATCGTGTCGATGCTGGACTGCTGCAGCAGGGGGAACGACTTCTCGTACTGCCGCCACTCCTCGCCGAGGGTCGCCTTCCAGTCGTTGTTCGCCTTGATGCCGTAGCCGTAACAGATGTGCACGACAGTCTCGGCACGGAGGCCCTCGGCAGCCCGCTCGAGCGTGGCCACACCCCAGTCCTGCACCTCGTCGTGGAAGACGTTGAAGGCGGGCTCGTCGAACTGGATGATGTCGACGCCGGCGGCCTCGAGCTCGCGGGCCTCCTGGTTGAGGATCGTGGCGAACTCCCACGCCAGCTTCTCGCGACTCTTGTAGTGACGGTCGGAGAGCGTGTCGATCATGGTCATTGGGCCGGGCAGAGCCCACTTGATCGGCTGATCGGTCTGCTGCCGGAGGAACTTCGCGTCGTCGACGAACACGGGCCTCTCGCGACTCACAGCTCCCACGACGGTGGGAACGCTCGCGTCGTACCGGTCTCGGATCCTCACGGTCTCGCGGTTCTCGAAGTCGACCCCGGTGAGGTGCTCGATGAACGTCGTGACGAAGTGCTGGCGGGTCTGCTCCCCATCGCTGATGATGTCGATGCCGAGACGGCTCTGCTCCTGGACGGAGATGCGGAGGGCATCTCTCTTGCCCTCGACCAGCGCCTCACCTTCGAGCTTCCAGGGCGACCAGAGAGAGCCCGGCTCGGCGAGCCAAGACGGCTTCGGCAGGCTGCCGACGGGGGAGGTGGGCAGAAGAGTGTTCATGGACGAGGATCCTCCGGCGGTCATCGAGTAGGAACGGGGTAGTTGGCGGCCCAGTGCTCGAGCACCTCTCGGTGCGGCTTCACGAAGTGCTCCTCCGTGAACTTGCCCTGTGTGATTGCGAGCTGGTTGCGCTCCGTGCGGTCGTACGAGATCTCGGTGCGCGAGAAGTCGTGCTGCTCGAGGGTCGGTCGGTAGACGCCGGCGGCGGCGGAGTTGGCGTTGTAGATCTCGGGCCGATAGATCTTCTGGAACGTCTCCATGGTGCTGATCGTGCCGATGAGCTGCAGGCTGGTGTAGTCGTTCAGCAGGTCGCCGCGGTGGTAGAACGCGAGCGGCGCCACGGCACCCGGCGGCATGAAGTACCGCACCTGCAAGCCCATCCGCCCGAAGTACGTGTCGGTCATCGAGTAGTCGTCTTGGCGGTATTCGACGCCGAGGATCGGGTGGGAGTTCGAGGTGCGGCTGTACGTCTTGCTGGTCGAGACGCTGATGCAGATCACCGGCGTCATCGGGAAGCGCTCCTGATAGACGGCGGAGTCGAGGAAGTGCTGGAAGAGCTTGCCGTGGAGGGCGCCGAAGTCGTCGGGCACAGTGAATTCGGTCGCGTCGCGGTTGACTTCGGGCAGGAGCACGCTGAAGTCGAAGTCGCGCACGTACGACGAGAAGTTGTTGCCGACGATGCCCTGATGGCGCACGCCGGTCTGCTTGTCGACGATGTGGATGTCGAGCACCTCGAGAAGCGGGAACACCCGGTCTTCGCCGCCCGCGCTGAACTGCAGCTCGGCGGTGACGATGTCGAGCTCGACGGTGTACCGGTCGCCGCCGGGGTTGTCCCAGTGCGCGAGGCTGTTGAACCGCCGGTCGATCATCGTCAGGGCGTTGCGGAGGTTCTGCTGACGGTGCTCGCCCCGGGCCAGGTTCGCGAAGTTCGTGGTGGCCCGCGAGGTCTCGGACGGCGCGTAGTTCTCGTCGAATCGGGTGGTGGTGATGTTGAACGTGAAGTCGTTCGCCATGAGCGGCCAATCCGGTAGCTGATCGGCCGGGAAGGGCCTGGTGAATGTCGGTACAGCCATCGTGGTGCTTCGGCGCGGGTATCAGGTAATTCGGCGCTGCTATGCCTACCTATAGGCTCTCGCTATGGCCCGACGGACGAGCGGAATCACGCTGCAGCAGCTTCTCTACTTCATCGAGGTCGCCGCGGAGGAATCGATCACGGCGGCTGCCGATGTGCTCTACGTCGCACAGCCGACGATGTCGGCGGCGATGAAAGACCTCGAGACCCGAGTGGGCCGCTCGCTGCTCCTCCGCTCGGCTCGCGGAGTCACGCTGACCACCGACGGCGCGGAGTTTCTCGGGTACGCCCGGCAGGTCGTCGAGCAGGTGGCGCTTCTGGAGCAGCGCTACCTCGGACGGCCGCCGTCGCGACGCCTGCTCGGGGTGTCGACGCAGCACTACTCGTTCGCGGTCGACGCGTTCGTGCGGATGGTCAAAGAGACCGAGGCGGCGGAGTACGAATTCTCGCTTCGAGAGACCCGCACCTGGGACATCATCGAAGACGTCCGTACGCTCCGCAGCGAGTTAGGCATCCTCTACCGAAACGACTTCAACCGGAACGTCATCGACAAGCTCCTCCGCGACTCCGGGCTCCTCTTCCACCCCCTCTTCTTCGCCGAGCCGCACATCTTCATCTCCCGCAAGAACCCTCTGGCCTCCCGAGAGCGTGCCACCCTCGACGACCTCGCCGACCTGCCACGGCTCACCTTCGATCAGGGCGCGAATAACTCCTTCTACTTCGCCGAGGAGATCCTCTCCACCCTGTCGAGCAAGCGCGAGATCCGGGTCTCGGATCGCGCGACGATCTTCAACCTCATGATTGGCCTCAACGGCTACACGATCTCGACCGGCATCGTCAGCGACGACCTCGACCCCGAGATCGTGGCTGTGCCGCTCGACGTCGACGAACGAATCGAGATCGGCTGGATCGGCCACTCGGCGATCCCCCTCACCGAGCAGGCGCAGCGTTACCTCGCCGAAGTGAGGGCGGTCGTCGCGGGCTTCGGCGTGGAGCTGCTCGGCTGATCAGCGCAGTGCGACAGGGGCCGAGGATCCGGCCGCGCCGCCTGCATGGTCCGAGCCGCGCGGGCTGCCCGGCCCTCGCTGGCCAGCACGAGCGCCACTCCCGCGGCGCACGGCACGAACCCGACCAGCGTCAGGCCGGTCAGCGGCTCGGCCAGTAGCAGGTTGCCGGCGATGGCGGTGGTCGGTGCCACGAGGAACAGCAGGGCGTTCAGCGCCGTGATGCCGACCCGGCGAAGGAGCCACCAGTAGAGGCCGTACGCGATCAGGGTCGGTACGATCGCCGAAAGCGCCACGGCGAGCCAGAACGTCGAGCTCGCCGGCGGAGCCAACGTGCCGGTCACTGCTGCCAAGACGATCAGAGCTGCGGCCGTCACCGCGACGTGGATCGTCAGAGTGGTCACGACGGGGAGGCGGGATTCCGACCGGCGCTCGACGAACGTGCCGGCGATCAGGCAGAGCATGGCGAGGGCGGGGAGCCCATACGCGATGGGCGGCGCAGAAGACCCACCGAGCTGCGAGCCGACGACCGTGGCCACGCCGATGGCGCCGACCGCGAGACCGAGCCACTGCGCACCGCGTACTCGCAGCCCGAGCAGCGGGCCGACGAGCGTGGCGACGACCAGGGGCTGAATCGCGTCGATCAGCGCGGTCGTGCCCGTCGCGATCCCGGTGCCGACGGAGGCGTACACGAACACGCAGTAGCCGAACTGGGCGAACAGACCGATCGTGGCCTGGTGTCGCAGATCGGAGCGGGTGACACCTCGAAAGCGCCCGGTTGCGACCGTCACGACGAGTAGGACGATGGCCAATGGTGCGAATCGCCAGACGAGCAGGGTTGTCAAGCCGACGTCGACGGTGGCCACCTTGGCGATGATGAAGCCCGAGCTCCACGAGGCGACGAACGCCGCCGAGGCCAGTGCGGTGACTCCGACACGAAGGGCACCGACGCGAAGTACACCGATCTGTTTACTCATGCCGCCGACTATACAGGTCGGTAGACTTTGGGCATGCCATCATCCGCCACCGCCGTCGACGAGGGCTCTCGCAGTTCTATCGACAGGCTCCTCGCCGCTCGCGACCTCCCGGCGATGACCCCCGGCGCTCGCCGCGTGCTCGAAGCGGCGTCGCGCCTGTTCTACGACCACGGCATCCACGCCATCGGCGTCGACACGATCGCGAGCGAGGCGGGTGTGACGAAGAAGACCCTCTACGACCGCTTCGGCTCGAAGGAGGCGCTGGTCGTCTCGTATCTCCAGCATCGCGACGCGAGGTGGCGCGACCATGTGGCCGCGAACCTCGCTCGGGTGCCCGAGCCCGGCATCGACCAGGTGCTCGCGGTCTTCGACGCGTCGAACTCGTGGATGAGCGACAACAGCCCGAAGGGGTGCAGCGCGATCAATGCCCGCGCCGAGATCGGCGACGGCCACGACGGCCACCCGGTGTTCCCCGAGGTCTCCGGGCAGAAGGTCTGGATGCTGGATGTCTTCGCCGAGCTCTGCCGTGCCGCCCGGGTCACCGACCCGGACGACACGGCGCGGCTGCTCATGCTGCTGTACGAGGGGGCCCTCGTCACGGTCGGCATGGAGACCTTCGCCGAGCCGTTCGCCGTCGCACGGGCCGCGGCGGAGGGCATCCTGCGGGGGCGGACCGCCGGATCCTGAGGTAGTCGGTCTCTCGTCACCCGCCAGGATGCCCGTTCGCGACCTACTTCACGGTGACGATCGCATCGGTGTCTTCGACGCCGAGGGCGCGGGCATCGTGAGCGCGCTTCTTCATCGACGGAGCGATCAGCGCGATGATGATCGCCAGGACGGCGACGCCGGCAGACGTCCAGAAGCCGATCGTGAAGGTGTCGTCGGAGGGCAGCGCGATGGAGCCGGTCGGAAGTGGGAAGACCTGGGTGTGTGACGAGATCAGGGCCGCGATCACGGCGGTTCCGACGCTCGAGCCGATGGTGCGGGCGATCGTGTTGGCGCTGATCGCCTCGCCGGTCTGAGCCAGGGGGACGCTCTCGATGACGGCGTTCGAGGCGGCTGCGAGCCCGAATCCGATGCCGGCACCCGTCATGATTCCCGAGGCCAGGATCTGCCAGAGGTATGCGTGCGAGATGGCCGGCAAGACGAATGCGGCGGTCAAGAAGGTGGCGCCGATGACCAGCGCGGGCTTCGGCCCGTACTTGCGGACGATGCTGCCCGAGAGGGGCGAGACGACGACGAGCATCAGGACCGTCGGCAGGAGGAACAGGCCGGCGACCGAGGCGGTCTTGCCGAAGCCGTAACCGGTGAACGTGGGCAGCTGCAGCAGGGTCGGCACGAGCACGAAGGTGCCGTACATCGCGAAGCCGAAGACGAGCGCGACGACGTGGGCCGTCCAGACGCCGCGGATCGTGAAGAGCCGCACGTCGATCAACGGGCTGGTGACGCGGAGTTCGACCAGCACGAAGGCAACGAGTGCAACGGCGCCGAGGGCAAGGAGGCCGATCGTTTTGACGTCGCCCCAGCCCCAGCTCTCTCCCTCGCTGATGGCGAGGAGGAGCGAGACCAGCGAGACCGTCAGGATCCCGGTGCCCGCCAGGTCGAGTCGCCCGGGTGTGCGAATCGGCGACTCCTTCATGCCGAAGATGATGCCCACGAGGGCCACGACGATGAGCACGAGGGGGAACCAGAACAGCCAGTGATAGTCGAGGTTCTGCACGATCGGGCCGGCCGCGACGATGCCGACGCCCGCTCCGATGCCGAAGATGCCCGACAGGATCCCGATCGTGACGCTGACGCGCTCCTTCGGGAGCTCGTCGCGGACGATGCCGATCGAGAGGGGCAGCACTGCGCCGGCGGCGCCCTGCAGGATGCGCGCCACGATGAGAACGCCGAGGTTGGGGGCGAGGGCTGCGACGACCGTTCCGATCAGCAGGAGGCTCATCACGACGATGAGGATCTTGCGCTTGCCCATCATGTCGCCGAGCTTCGCGAAGATCGGCGTGAGCACGGAGGCGGATAGGAGGTACGCCGTGATGATCCAGCTGACGCTCGCCGTCGAAGCGTTCAGGTCACGGCCGATCGTGGAGAGGGCCGGTGCGACAAGCGACTGGAGGACGGCGTACGCGAGGCCGCCGAGTGCCAGGTAGACGACCAGGAGAGTCGTGTTCGGGTTGTGCCCGCGGGTGACGGGAACGGAACCGGTGGCGGGTTCCTGAAGGGTGTGCGACATGAGGCTCCGAGTCGATGTAAACAAGTGATGACTTAGCGACTCTATCCAGAATCGGATGAAAGTCAACAGTTGTTTACAGGCTCTGGGCTCGACCTGTACGGTGGGGGAGAATCGCAAGGGAGCCATGATGCACACAGCGCCGCACGCCGTCGACGCAGACGCCACGACAGGGAAATCGCGGGACGCCGCCAACACCCGACGACTCCTTCTCTCCTCTGCTCGTCGGCGATTCGCGCAGGACGGCTACTCGGCGACCCGGGTGCGCGACATCGCCGCCGACGCCGGGGTCAACGTCGCGCTCATCAACCGCTACTTCTCGTCGAAAGAGGGCCTCTTCGAAGCCTGCCTCGCCCACGCCCGAGACGAGCTGGGGCGGTCCGACGGCTCGGCGGCGACGCTCGACGATCTCGTGGAGGCCCTCACTCGGCAGGTCGCGGGGCCAGCGAACGGCGACCGTTCGCTTCAGCTCCTGCTCCTCCTGCGGTCATCAGGAGACGAGACGGCCGACGAGATCCGCCTCAACACGCTCCGCTACTTCGCTGATCAGATGGCGGTCGCGGCCGGGCGCAGTGTGGAAGACGTCTCGAGCGACGACCTCCGGCTCCGAGCGCAGATCGCGCTGTCGACAATGCTCGGCATTGCCCTGCTCCGTGCTTCGTCGACGGGTCTCGAGCCGCTGGCCTCCACCGGGGTCGACGGCCTCGAAGGGCCTCTTCGTGACGTGATCACGGCGCTTCTCGCTCCGCGCCTCTAGGCGGGGCTCAGGGCGGGGGCGCGGACCCCGGTGGAGATGTTCTGCGCGGCATCGACCTCGACGCGGCGCAGAACATCTCGACCGGGGCCGACCCGGCCGCTACGACTTAGAACGCGGGAGTGCCGCCCGCGATCGTGATCGTGGCACCGGAGGTGTAGCTGGACTCCGGGCTAACGAGGTGCACATACGCCGCAGCGAGCTCGGCCGGCTGACCGGGACGCTTGAACGGGGCCTGCTCGCCGAACGTCGATACGGTCTCGGCGTCGTCGGATCCTGGCTGGAGGGGAGTCCAGACGGGGCCGGGCGACACCGAGTTCACGCGGATGCCCTTGGGGGCGAGCTGCTGGGCAAGTGCCGCGGTGAAGACACCGATCGCACCCTTGGTCAGGGCGTAGTCGATCTTGTCGGGGGAGGGCTGGGCGCCCTGGATGGAGCCCGTGGTGACGATGCTGGATCCTGGCTCGAGGTGCGGAATCGCTGCCTGGCAGAGCCAGAAGAGCGAGTACACGTTCGTCTTGATGGTCGAGTCGATCGCGTCGGTCGTGAGGGTGAGGATGTCGTCGTTGCTCTCCATGCGGCCGGCGACCATCACGAGGGTGTCGAGTCCGCCGAGTTCGCGGACGGCTGTCTCGATGAGATCCGCGCAGTACTGCTCGCCGGAGATGTCGCCGGGCACCAGGATCGCCTTGCGACCCTCGCTGACGAGGAGATCGCGGACCTCCTCGGCGTCGGTCTGCTCGTCGGGCAGGTACGAGAGGACGAGGTCGGCGCCCTCGCGAGAGAGGGCGATGGCGGCGGCTCGCCCGATGCCGGAATCGGCTCCGGTGACGACACCGCGGAAGCCCTTGAGGCGGCCGAGACCGACGTAGCTTTCCTCACCGTGGTCGGGCTTCGGATCCATCTTCCAGGCCGCGCCCGGCAACGACTGCTCCTGCTTCGGGAACGGCGGGGCCGGGTAGAGGGTGATCGGGTTCTTCTTGTCGTATTGGCTCATTCTTCGACACTGGCCCGGTCGCGGTCGATCGGCTCTTCACGGCCGAACGGGTTGACAACGCGGGATGCGGCATTGAGCAGCGCACCGCAGCGTGGCGGTGCGCTAGCGACGGACGACTACCCGCTCGACGGCGACGGACCCGTCGGCGGCGCGCGTCAGGCGCCGGGTGTCGAACCGCGGGTGGCGGATGCGCGGAATCCAGTAAGCGAGCCAGAGCAACCCGGTCACGACCACCAGGCCGAGGTTGTAGCAGAAGGGGATGCCCATGCGGCGCTCCATCAGCACCTCGTCGGGGCTCGACTCGACGACGGTGTAGCCGAGGTCGGTCAGCTTCGCGACCTCCACGTCGACGACGTCGGTGGACGCCAGCGCAGCATCCGCCGCGACCGGCTTGGGTGCGAAGACACAGGCGCAGTTCGCACCGAACGCGCAACTTAGAGTGCGCGGGCCCGACGTGGCCGGCACCGTGGTGCCCGGCATGGACGCACCCGGCGAGAGAACGATCGGGGAGCGGCTCATATCGCAAGCGTAACCAGTGCTGGATCCTTCGTCACACGCGGTCATGTGGGCGAAGCACCAGAAAAACGACCTATCGTCGAGCGATGACTCCCGGCCTTGCTCTTGTCGCGCTCCTCGCGCTGGTCGCGTTGGCGACCGTCGTCGGGCTGGCGTGGCGGCGGTCGACCGGCCGGGTGCGTCGCCGACCCGAGAGTGACGACGACACCCGAGAGAGCGATCTCGTCAGGCCCGCCGACGTCGGCACGACCGAGGCATTCGGCCACCGCGTCACGTTGCTGCAGTTCTCGACCGAGTTCTGCACCTACTGCCCGGCGACGAGGCGGTTGCTATCGGCCGAGGCCGCGCGGCACGAGGGCGTCGAGCACATCGACGTCGACCTCACCCGGGCCCCCGACGTGGCGACGCGCTACAACGTTCTGCAGACGCCGACGACGCTGATCCTCGACCGTCGCGGGGCCATTCGCGCACGAATCGGCGGGCCGCCGAAACCTCGCGAACTCGAATCCGAACTCGCTCGACTACTGGGAGACGACCATGACGCCAACTGACCGAGGATCCGGCATCGACCCGCGCTCACCCCGCTTCGGGGCCGGGATCACCGCGATCCTCCTCCTCGCGACGATCTTCCTGTCGCTCGTCGGCGCGTCCGTGGCGGCCGTGATCGTGCTGACGGCGATCGCCCTCCTCTTCGCCTGGGGGGCCTTCGCGGGCATCCGCCGTCACCCCTACGGCGCCCTCTTCCGACGCGTCATTCGGCCCCGACTACCAGCACCGACCGAGCTCGAAGAGCCCACGCCGCCGACGTTCGCCCAGGGGGTCGGCCTCGTCATCACCGGCATCGGCGTCGTGCTCGGTCTCGTCGGGCTCGCCTGGGCAGTGCCGCTCTTCGCCGCTCTGGCGTTCGTCGCGGCGTTCCTCAACTCGGTCTTC
The DNA here is from genome assembly GCF_003814635.1 of Frondihabitans sp. PhB161. Lineage (NCBI taxonomy): Bacteria > Bacillati > Actinomycetota > Actinomycetes > Micrococcales > Microbacteriaceae > Frondihabitans > Frondihabitans sp. PhB161. The sequence goes on along the minus strand of NZ_RKQW01000002.1, from coordinate 649,462 downwards.
GGCTACTGCCTGGGGTGCCAGATGTATCTGCTCGGGGTGCGCGCCGGGGTGCTCGGGCGGCCGCAGCGCGCGTAGGGCCGGCCGGGTCACACACGAGGATCCGCGGATCCTTCGCTCTGACCAGCCCTTCGAGGCGCGACCGGCGCCCGTAGGCTCGATGGTGCGCCCGTAGGCTCGATGGTGCGCCCGCGCCACCCAGAACGAAGGAGTTCTCCCGTGATCATCGACAAAGCCGAAGTGATCGTCACCAGCCCCGACCGCAACTTCGTCACGCTCAAGCTGACGACCGACGACGGCCTCACGGGTCTCGGGGATGCGACCTTGAACGGCCGGGAGCTCGCCGTCGTGGCCTATCTCTCGGAGCATGTCGTGCCGCTCCTCGTCGGCCGGGATGCCAGCCGCATCGAAGACACCTGGCAGTTTCTCTACCGAAGCGCCTACTGGCGGCGGGGCCCGGTGACGATGGCCGCGATCGCCGCGGTCGACGTCGCCCTGTGGGACATCAAGGCGAAGGCCGCAGGCATGCCCCTCTACCAGCTACTCGGCGGGGCGTCGCGGACCGGCCTGCTCGCCTACGGCCACGCCTCGGGCAAGACGACCGACGAGCTGTTCGACTCGATCCGCTCGCACCAGGAGCAGGGCTACAAGGCCATCCGAGTGCAGACCGGCGTGCCGGGGCTCAAGTCGATCTACGGCATCGCCTCGAACGCCACCTTCGAGGCCAACAGGGGCGTGCGTTACGACCACGAGCCCGCCCAGCGCGGGGCTCTGCCGAACGAGGAGGACTGGGACACCCGTTCGTACCTCCGCCACGTGCCGACCGTGTTCGAGGCCGTCCGCAACGAGTTCGGGCCGGAGGTGCCGCTGCTGCACGACGGGCACCACCGGATGACGCCGATCCAGGCCGCGAGCCTCGGCAAGTCGCTCGAGCCCTACGACCTCTTCTGGCTCGAAGACGTCACGCCGGCCGAGAACCCTGAGGCGCTCCGCCTGGTGCGCCAGCACACGACGACCCCGCTGGCCATCGGCGAGATCTTCAACACCGTCTGGGATTACCAGCAGATCATCCGCGAGCAGCTGATCGACTACGTCCGCAGCGCCGTGACCCACACCGGCGGCATCACGCACCTGCGGAAAGTGCTCGACTACGCCTCGCAATACCAGATCAAGTCGGGGATGCACGGGCCCACCGACATCTCGCCGGTCGGAATGGCAGCCGCGATGCACCTCGGGCTCGCGATCCACAACTTCGGCATCCAGGAGTACATGAAGCACGGCGACGCCACGAACGAGGTGTTCCAGCAGACCTTCACCTGGACGGACGGCATGCTGCACCCCGGCGACGAGCCGGGCCTCGGAGTGTCGCTCGACGTCGACGCGGCGGGCAGGTACCCCTACGAGAAGGCGTACCTGCCCTACAACCGCCTAGCCGACGGCACCGTTCACGACTGGTGACGGTTCGATGCGCACGACGCCGTCGACCACGCCGATCTCGAACGGGTCGCTGATGTCGCCGACGAACGAGCCGTCGGGCGCGTTGTGCCGGAACGCCAGGAAGAGCGGTCGGCCCGTCTCGCGCTCGGCGATGACGCGGCCGACGTAGAGCGAGTCGTCGGTGAGCAGCTGCGCGGCCTCGAGGTCGAACGGCCCGCTGAGGCTCTCGCCCGGGGCCACCCAGATGCCGCCGGTCGCCGTCGTCTCGCGCCTCGGCCCCGCCAGCTCGGGCGCGAGGCAGGAGAACGTGATGAAGGCTTGGCCGTCGAGGCCGAAGGTCTGCACGACCTCCAGCTGCTCGAAGCCGTGCCCCGGCGTCGTCAGCGGCGGCAGCGCCTGCCAGTGCTCGAGGTCGGTGGAGTGCGCCCGAGCCACGATTCCGCCGCCGCCCTCACCCGCGCGGGCACCGACCGCTCGCGCGGTGACGAACATCGTCCAGCCGTCGCCATCGGCGAAGACCCACGGGTCGCGGAACGCCTCGTGATCCCAGCCGCCGTCGACGAGCCGGTGGTGCCAGCGCTCGTCGGCCCGCAGCACGGGGTTTGCCGGGTTCTTCGTCCAGGTCAGCAGATCGTCGGAGGTGGCGTAGCCGACGGTCTGCACGTTCCGGCCGCCCGGCATCGAGGTGCCCGTATAGAACTGGAACCAGTGGCCGTCCGGGTGCCTGACGATCGAGCCCGTCCAGGTCGCCACGTCGTCGAACGCGGGGGCGTCCGAGTGCACGAGAGCGTCGGCGACCCGGGTCCACGAGCGGAGGTCGGTCGAGACCGCGTGCCCGACCGACGCTCTCAGGTGGCGGGCGTCTGGATCCTGAAGCGCTCTCGACGCGTAGAGGAAGAACGCGTGGTACTCGGCGCCGTCGTCGACGAGCCAGAAATCCCACACCCACGAGTCGGCGAGATGGAGCGTCATCAGGCCTGCAGCCAGGCCGTGCTCGCACCCGGAAGTAGGAACGACCACTCAGAGGGGCCCGATGTGGGAGCAGATGGAGTCGAATTCATGGAGGTCTCTCCTTCGAGGGGCTAGAGCCTGATGCTTTCGCTGCGATTACCGTAGCTGCCAGGGCCAGAGTGACTCAGTTGCCGCTCCCGCTAGCGTGCCGACGGCGGCGTGGGCGTGGGCGTGGGCGTGCGGCGACCTCGCGCGGAATGGCCGACCTCGCGCGCCGCGGCGGTGCGACCTCGGCCGATTCACGCGACTTCACCCCAAATGACCGCGGGCTTTGTCGCGACGAAACCGCAAAAGCGCATCTAGAGTGGGTTTAGCGCCGCAAACGCGGTGCTGAAGGATCCGAAAGGCCATCCCATGCGCCCCCTCGCCCGTACGTCCGGCCTCCTGGCCGTGACTGCCGCCCTCGCTCTCGGCCTCGCCGCCTGCTCCTCCGGCGGCACCCCCGCCGCGACGACCTCGACGACCTCCGGAACGGGCGATCTCACGGGCTCCATCACCGTCTACGGCGCGGCGTCGCTCACGGCGACCTTCACGCAGCTCGCGAGCGACTTCGAGAAGGCCAACCCGGGCGTCAGCGTGAAGACGACGTTCAACGGATCGTCGGTGCTCGTGACGCAGATCCAGTCGGGTGCTCCGGCCGACGTGTTCGCCTCGGCCGACACCGCCAACATGACGAAGCTCACCGATGCCGACCTCGTGACGGGCACCCCGACGGACTTCGCGACGAACACCCTTGAGATCGCGGTGCCGACGGGCAACCCGAAGAACATCTCGACCTTCACAGACCTGGCGAAATCGGGTGTGAAGACCGTCGTCTGCGCGTCGGCGGTTCCGTGCGGCGCGGCCACCGAGAAGATCGAGGCTGCCACCGGCGTCACTCTCAAGCCGGTCAGCGAGGAGACCGCGGTGACGGGGGTGCTGAGCAAGGTCGAGACCGGCGAGGCCGACGCGGGCCTCGTCTACGTGACCGACGTGAAGAGCGCTGACGGCAAGGTCGACGGAGTGACCTTCGACGACTCGAAGGAGGCCGTCAACACCTATCCGATCGCCACCCTCAAAGACTCCAGCAACAAGGCGGCGGCAGACGCGTTCGTGAAGTACGTCGCCGGGGCCGAGGGCCAGAAGGTGCTCGCCGCGGCCGGTTTCGGCCAGCCCTGACCGGGTCAGCTCCGATACCGCGGGCGCGGATGGGTCAGAATCGGAGGATGACGCGAACCCGGGCGCACCTGGCCGGCGTTCCCCGGTGGGTCGCTGTTCTCGCAGGCGTAGGAGCGGCGTTCGTTCTGCTCCCGCTCGTCGCGATCGTCAGCCGAGTGAACTGGGTCGACTTCGTTCCGTTGATCACATCCGACTCGTCGGTCGCGGCACTGCTGCTCAGCCTGCGATCGTCGCTTGCCGCGACCGCGCTCTGCGTCGTGTTCGGTGTGCCGATCGCGATCGTGCTCGCCTGCGCGACCTTCCCCGGGCAGCGCATTGCTCGGTCGCTCGTGCTGCTGCCGCTCGTGCTTCCGCCCGTGGTCGGCGGCATCGCCCTGCTCTACACGTTCGGGCGGCGTGGCCTCCTCGGCGGCACCTTCCAGATTCTCGGCATCGATATAGCGTTCTCGACGACGGCCGTGATCCTGGCTCAGACGTTCGTCGCCATCCCCTTCCTGATCCTGAGCCTGGAGGGGGCGATCCGCACGGCGGGCGCGCGCTACGAGGCGGTCGCCGCCACCCTCGGCGCAGCCCCGACCACCGTGCTCCGACGGGTGACGCTGCCGCTGCTGCTTCCGGCGCTGGTGTCGGGGGCGATCCTGTCGTTCGCCCGCGCGCTCGGTGAATTCGGCGCCACGCTGACGTTCGCCGGCAGCCTGCAGGGAACGACGCGCACCCTTCCCCTCGAGATCTACCTGCAGCTCGAGACCGACCCCGACACGGCGGTCGCGCTGTCGCTCGTGCTCGTGGCCGTCGCCGTCTTCGTGGTGGGGCTCGCCTACCGCAACGGCTCCGTGCCATCAGGCCCCTCGGGAGCCGACCGATGACGCTCGACTTCGACGCCCGGGTGAGCGCCCGAGGCTTCGACCTCGCTTTCGGCGTGAAAACGGGCGAGACCATCGCCGTCATGGGCCCGAACGGCGCCGGCAAGTCGACCCTGCTCGGTCTACTGGCCGGGCTCGTCCATGCCGACCAGGGTCACGCCCGCCTCGACGACCGCACGCTCTTCGACGCAACGGCCGGCTCACGGGCCTGGACACAGCCCCACCGCCGAGGTGTCGCGCTGCTCGCACAGGAGGCCCTCCTCTTTCCGCACCTGAGCGTGCTCGACAACGTGGCATTCGGGCCGCGGAGCACGGGCGCATCGCGGCAGGAGGCCCGGGCGGTGGCGTGGCAGTGGCTCATCGAAGTGGATGCGGCCGAGCTGGGAGGGCGGCGACCGGCAGCGCTGTCGGGCGGACAGGCCCAGCGGGTGGGTGTTGCGCGGGCGTTGGCCGCGGATCCTTCGCTTCTTCTTCTCGACGAACCGTTGTCGGCCCTCGACATCGGCGCGGCGCCCGCGCTCCGTCGGCTGCTCACGAGGGTGCTGGCCGACCGGACAGCGCTGCTGGTGACGCACGATCCGCTTGACGCGCTGGTGCTAGCCGACCGCGTGTTGGTGATCGAGGGCGGCCGACTCGTCGACGACGGACCGACCCGTGAGGTGTTCGCGCACCCCCGGACGGCCTTCGTGGCGGGTCTCGCCGGGCTGAACCTCGTGACCGGGGTGCGGAGTTCCAATGGCATCGAGGCGGCAGCCGGGTGGGAGGTCGTCGCGCCGTTCGAGGCCGAGGTGGCGAGGGGTGCGTCGTCGGCGGTCGTAGTGAAGCCGTCGTGGGTGCGGGTCTCGCATCTCGAGCCGGGGCGTGCGGAGGGGAACGCTGTGCGGCAGACGATTCTCGATGTCGAACCGCGCGGAGACAGCATCAGGATCCGCGGAGACGTGCTCGCAGCCGACGTGACTCCCGCTGCGGCTGCCGACCTCGACCTCGCCCCCGGCGACACGGCGTGGTTTGCGTTCTCGGCGGATGCGGGCGTCGGGTATGCGCTCTGAGGTCGCGGGGGCCCGCGCGTTCGGCCTAAACCCGCTGGCTCGGCGTGGACCCGCTCGATCGGCGTAAACCCGCCGCCTAGGGCCGGTGTCTCCGCCGATCTCGAGGGTGTGAGCCCTATCTATAGGTCTTACCACGGGGTTGACCGGCTCGCCCGCACTCTCGCGAGCATGAGTTCATGCAAGTGTTTAGAAGCTATACACTTGCGGTGTTTAGCTCCTAAACTTAGCCTTATGAAGGCGGGTGAAGTGAACAAGCGCATTGAAAAGCTCGGAGGCGTTCAGGTGGGTCAACGGGGCTCGCATCGAAAGTACGAGGTGTGGGCCAATGGCCGCTCGTACCGCACGATCGTCGCTCAGCACGGACCGCATGACATTCCCGCCGGCACGCTGGCAAGCATTCAAAGATCACTCGAACCCGCATTTGGAAAGGGGTGGCTGAAATGAGTGGATCGACCTACGAGGTCCTAGTGACGCGCGAGAACGGCACGTGGCTCGGGGAGGTGACGAACCGAGAGGGTATTCAGACTTTTTCGCGCACTTATTCCGGGCTTCGAGCTGCGCTGGCGGAGGCCATTCACGTGATGGACGACCTCGACGACGGGGCCCTCGTCGAAACTAAGTGGACGTTCGAGAATGTCGAAGACGAGTTTTTATCGGCGATCGAGCTCGGGCGCCAAAGGCGTTCGCTCGAAGAGCGGGCGGCTGAGCTCGTGCGGAACACGGCTCGGGTCGCCGAGTTGCTGCAATCGAAGGGGTACTCGGTGCGAGACATCAGCGGGGCGCTCGAAATGTCGCCCGGTCGGGTCTCGCAGATTCTTGCCCCCGGTGCGAAGAAGTCGGTCGGCGCCTCTGGCTCGACCATGAGCGCGCCCCGTCGGGCGGGCTGACACCCGAGGCGGAGACTGTTTCGAATATGGGGTTGACATGCTTGGCTACGACCAATAGCTTTTAGCTACACACAGTAGCCAACGCGCAACCAACGGAGAACATCATGCTCGAGCACCTCACCACCGGCGAAGGAACAATCGCCTACGACCTCACCGGCGAAGGCCCCCTCGTCGTCCTCGCCCACGGCATGGGCGACAGCCGGCACTCGTACCGCTTCTTGGTGCCCGAGCTCGTCGCGGCCGGATACCGGGTGGCGAACGTCGACATCCGCGGCTGCGGAGACTCCAGCGCCGAATGGCCGAGCTACTCGCGCACCGACATCGCCGGCGACCTCGTCGCGGTCGTGCGCCACCTCGGCGGCCCGGCCGTGATCGTCGGCCAGTCCATCAGCGGTGGGGCCGCCACGATCGCCGCCGCCACCGCACCCGACGTAATCGTCGGCATCGTCGAGCTTGCTCCGTTCACCCGCAAGCAGTCGTTCAACCTGATCGGCATCCTCCGCACGAAGCGCGTTCGCACGGGAACGACCCAGCTCATGAGGGTGATGGTGAGCGGCAGCGTGAAGGGCTGGCTGGCCTACCTCGACATCGCCATCCCCGCGAAGCCCGCCGACTGGACCGCCGAGCGAGCGCGCATCGAGACGGAGCTGTCCAAGCCCGAGCGCATGAAGGCCCTGCGAGGCATGACGAAGTCCGCGCCGGTCGACGCGGGTGCGCAACTTGCCAATGTGCAGTGCCCGGTGCTCGTCATCGAGGGGAGTGCCGACCCGGATTGGACCGATCCTCGCGAAGAGGGCACCAGGATCCTCGGAGACCTCCCTGCCGGACTCGGTGAACTGGCCGTCATCGACGGTGCCGGGCACTACCCGCACACCGAGACCCCCGGGGCAGTGCTCGAGCTCGTCGTCCCGTTCCTGCGCCGGACGCACGCCGCGGCACCGACCAATGCCTAGGGCGGGGCTCGCTCCCGCGGCCGTCACCCTCGCGGCGGCCGACCTCGCCGACGAGATCAGCCCGGCCCCGCTCAGCATGAGTCTGCTCGCCGAGCGCCTCGGGGTGAAGGGGCCGTCGCTCTACAAACACGTCGACAGCCTCGCCGACCTCACCCGCCGGATCGCCCTTCTCGGCGCCACCGAGCTGGGGGACGCGCTGCGCGAGGCCATGCAGGGCCTGGCCGGCGGTGATGCGCTCGTCGCAGCCGCTCAAGTGGTGCGCACCTTCGTCAAGGAGCACCCCGGCCGGTACGCCGCCACCGTCGGAATCACCCCGACGGGGCCCGAGGATCCCCTCGCCATCGCTCTCGAACGCACGCTCGGCTCGTTCGCGGCTGTGCTGCGCGGCTACCACCTCGCCCCGGAGCACGAGATTCACGCGATCCGGCTGCTGCGCAGTGTCGTGCACGGCTTCGCGACCCTCGAGGCGTCGAACGGATTCCAGATGGACACCGACGTCGACGAGAGCTTCGCCTGGACGGTTGCGTTCGTCGATCGTGGGTTGCGCGGGTTGTCGGAGGAGTAGGGGGCGACCGGCGGGTGGGTTCGCGCGGACGGCTCACGCCCGAACGCTCCCTCAGGCGCGCTCGAGGAGCATCCGTCTCGCAAGTCGAGCAATTTCCCGCGTGGCGGGCGACAGGACCGAGCCCCGTCGTTGGACGATGGCGATCGTGTCGTAGAGCGGTTCCGCGAAGCCGATCGTGTGTACCCCATCGGGGAACCCCTTCGACCGAGCAACCGCCGAAGAGACGATTGTGTCGCCGCCGCCGAGAGCCACGATTCCGAGCGCCGTCTCGACGTGCTCGAGTTCGATCTGGGCAGTGAGGGTGATCCCGGCCAACTGAGCTCGCTCGGCCAATTGGCGACGCGTGGGATCCCGCCAGCCGTAGTGGGCGTCGTACAGAACGAGGTCGCTTTCGGCCAGGGACTCGATCGTCGCCGGTTTCTGCGTCTTGCGCGGATCGGCCGACGCGAAGAGGACCTCGTCACGCATGAGTGGTGTAACGGTGAGCCCCTCGCTGTCGATCGGCAGGACGACGAGACCCGCCTCCAACTCGCCGGCTGAGACCGCCTCGGCCACCTCGACGCTGTTGAGCCCGATGATGCGGAGACGCACCTCCGGGTAGCGGTTGTGAAACGTCTCGAGGAGCTGGGACAGGAAGTAGTAGTTCGCGTTCCGGAGCAGGCCGAAGGTGGCCACGCCGCCCGTGAGCGAGGTGAGTGATCGAAGGGCCCGATCGGCTCCTTCGGCTGCGTCGACCGCCTGCTGCGCATAGGGGAGCAGCTGTTCGCCGGCGCTCGTGAGGACCAGCTTCCGGGCCCCGCGGGTGAAGAGTCGGACACCGTACGACTCCTCCATTCGCTTGATCAGCTCCGAGACCGACGGCTGAGTCATGGCGAGATCTGCTGCAGCCGCGGAGAACGTTCCGAGCGCAGCTACACGAAGGAATGCCCGCAATTGATTGAGCGTCATAGGGTTAGCCTATGCTTCACCCCACACAACTCGGCCTTGTCCAGGGTCAGAAGTGACGACAATCTCGTAGACATGAAACTGAGTCCCCGATTCCTCGCTCAGCACAGCGATCGCCTCACCCACCTCAAGGCCCCTGGCGTCGACGCGCCCGAAGCGCAACGCGACCCCCGCGTAGCCGAGACGGTGAGCGCCATGCTGCTCGACATCGAGGCGAACGGGCTCGACGCGATCCGTCGATATGCAAAGAAACTCGACAACTCCGAGCGCACCGACTTCGAGCTGGGAGCCGCCGAACTGGCGTCAATCGGCGATCGGGTCGCCCCTGACCTCCGCGAGGCCATCGAACTCGGTTCGGCGCGCACCAGGCAGTTCGCCTCGTTGCAGCGAGAGCACCTGACCGACTTCGAGGCAGAGATCGTTCCCGGCCTCGTGGTCGGCCAGAAGTACGTACCGGTCGCGACCGTCGGCGCCTACCTTCCTGCCGGCCGTTTTCCCCTGACAGCCAGCGCCTTCATGACCGTGGGCGTGGCCAAGGTCGCCGGGGTTCCCACGGTCATCGGCTGCACCCCGCCCCAGCCCGACGGCGGAGTCAACCCGGCCGTCGCCTACGCGGCGCACCTCTCCGGAATCGACCACCTCTACGTTCTCGGAGGAGTGCAGGCCCTCGCCGGAATGGCCTTCGGCCTCCTCGGAGAGGAACCCGTCGACATGCTCGTCGGTGCAGGCAACGCCTTCGTCGCCGAGGCCAAGCGGCAGCTCTTCGGCACGGTGTCGATCGACCTTCTCGCCGGCCCCAGCGAAGTCGCGGTCATCGCCGACGACACGGCCGACCCCGAGATCGTCGCAGCCGACCTCCTCGGTCAGGCCGAGCATGGGCCGAACTCGCCGGCAGCGCTCGTGACGACGTCCGAGGCGCTCGGTCGTGCCGTGATCGCAGCGGTCGATCGTCAGCTTGTGACGCTGTCCACAGCGGAGATCTGCGGACCGGCGTGGCGCGATTTCGGCTCGGTCGTCGTGGTGGCGACGAAAGAGGACGCCGCCCTCGTCATGGACGAGTTCGCTCCTGAGCACCTCGAGATCCAGACCGCCGACGACACCTGGTACCAGGATGTCCTCACGAACTACGGCTCGCTCTTCATCGGTCCGTGGAGTACCGTCGCGTACTCCGACAAGGGGATGGCAGGAACCAACCACACGCTTCCCACCGCCGGAGGGGCGAAGCACAGCGCTGGCCTCTCGGTGTCGCGCTATCTCAAGCCCCTCACCTTCCAGCGCATCGCCCGGGCGGCGACTCCGTCGCTCGCGGAGGCCGTCGACGTCATCTCCGCAAGCGAGGGGATGACGGCGCACCAGGCCACGGCCACGATGCGCCTCGCCACCTACGCCTCCTGAACCCGCAGCACCTGCACGCCCGCACGAAGAAGTTCCCTCGAAGCACTCCCGCGTCCCATCCCACCCGGAAGAAGTCATGAGAAAACGCACTCCGCTCCGAATCACGGTCCTGGCTGTCGGTGCCGTCACCACCGCTCTCGTCCTGGCCAGCTGCTCGGCTCCCGGTTCGGGCACGACGCAGGCGTCGACCTCGACTGATGCCCTCACCTCGAAGGTGACGGCCGCCGATGTCGCGAAGCTCGCCACAACCACGCTGAAGATGTGGGCCGATCAGGCCGAGGAGCCTCTCATGAAGAAGGTCGTGCCCGCCTTCGAGAAGGAGTATCCGAACGTGACCGTCGACATCACGTACAAGAGCTTCGACGACCTGACCGCCACCGTCGTCAACGCCGCCGCGAGCTCGAGCGCCCCGGACGTATTCCAGGGCAACATCGGCTACGCGGTCGATGGCGCTCTCGTGAAGGCGAAGCTGGTCCGGTCTCTCGACGATGTCGCCGACGTGTACGGCTGGAACTCGGGCACGGGCGCCTCGACACTCGCCCCGGCCAAGTGGAACGCGAACGGCACGACCTTCGGAAGCGGAACCCTGTACGGCATGTCGCCCATCAGTGAAGTCCAGGGCATCTATTACAACAAGTCGAAGCTCGCCGACCTCGGTATCACGGCGCCCACGACGATCTCCGCGCTCGAGAAAGACCTTCCGATCGCGAAAGCCGCCGACGAGCAGCCCATCATGCTGGGCAACTCCGACCAGTACGCCGGCACTCACATCTTCAGCGACGTCGCCGTCACCGAGCAGAAGCCCGCCGGCATCCGCGACTGGATCGGCGGCAAATCGGGTTCCACCTTCGAGACCGACGGCAATGTCAAAGCCGCCGACACCATGAAGGCGTGGGCCCAGGCGGGATACTTCGGATCCGGCTACGACGGCCTCAGCAATGAGGACGCCATCGCGAAGTTCGCGAAGGGAGACGGCGTCTTCTTTGTCGGCGGATCCTGGAACGGCGCGTCGCTCACCTCGGCCAAGTTCGGCTTCTCGTCGCTCGTCTCCGGCGGTGTCGGGGCCACAGCGTCGCCCTGGCACATCAGCGCGAAGACGACGAAGACCGCTGCGGCCGTCGCCTGGCTCGACATGCTCCGATCGCCGGCTGTCGGCCAAGAGATCCTCGACACCGGCCGTCTGCCCGTCATCACCGACGGCGTCACCTCCACCGACCCTCTTCAGGAGGAGACGCTGACCGCGCTGAAAGACACCATCGCTGCGGGCACCCAGGTGGGCTACTACGACTGGACGACCACTGACATGCTCAGCGTGATGGGCAGTGGGCTCCAAGAGGTCATGGCCGGTCGCACGACCAGCGGCGACTTCGCCGAAGCCGTGCAGACGGCGTGGACAAAGGGCCACAAGTGACGGTCGCCGCACCGAGCCAGAGCGTCGGCGCCACCCCCGCGGGTCGGCGTCGGCGCTCCCGGCGCAACGGCCCCACCTGGTCGAGCCTGATCTACATCGCACCGGCGCTGGCGTTCTTCGCCGTCTTCGTCATCTACCCGATCGGCATCTCGGTGCAGACGTCGTTCTACAACTACGACGGCCTCACCGTGGCCACGCCGGCCGGCGTCTCGAACTACGTCAACGTCTTCACCGACCCCGACCTCCGCGCAGCCCTCGGCCACTCCCTTCTCCTCCTCGTCTTCTACTGCGCGCTTCCCGTCTGCATCGGACTCGTGCTGGCGGGTGCCATGTCGAGGATCCGCATCTACGGGCTCACCCTCTTTCGCGCCCTGCTGTTTCTGCCGCAGATCCTCTCGAGCGTCGTGGTTGCAGTGGCGTGGCGGGGTCTGCTCGCGTCGGACGGCCCGGTGAACTGGGTGCTGGCCCACGTCGGGCTCGGATCCTTGACGACCTCGTGGCTCGGCGACTTCGACACGGCGCTGCCGTCGATTGGCCTGATCGGCACCTGGGTCGAGTACGGCCTCTGCATGGTGCTCTTTCTCGCGGGCATCGTCACCATTGACCGGTCCTTGTACGAGGCGGTACGACTCGACGGAGCCGGCCCGGTGCGCGAGTTCTTCGCCATCACGCTCCCGGCTCTCCGCCCCCAGATCTCGATCGCGCTCATCTTGACGATCACGTTCGCCCTGCGAAACTTCGACCTCATCTGGAACACGACGCGCGGCGGTCCCGGCACGTCCACCACAGTTCCTTCGCTCTACGTCTACCTCGATGCGTTCCAAAACCGGCAGCTCGGCCAGGCATCCGCACTCGCAGTGGTCCTCACGGTCATCATCCTGATCATCGTCGCGCTGGTCCAACTGGCCGTTCGCGAGCCGTCGGACACACCCCGACGCGTCCGTTCGAAAGGAGCCTCACGATGAAGGTCGGAACTCGGGAGTCTGTCGGCACGCACGCGCTTCTGATCATCGCGGCGCTCTTCGCCGTCTACCCGCTCGCGTCGATCATCTCGTCGTCGCTGCAGAAATCATCAGGATCCGGGGTGGGCTGGTCGAACTTCAGCGTCGCCTGGACCCGTGGCCACTTCGCGTCCGCTCTCGTGGCGAGCGCTCTCGTGGCGGTGACGGTGGTGGTCGTCACGGCCATCGTGGCGACGCTGGCCGGCTATGCCCTCGCAACGATGCGCGTTCCCGGAGGCAAGCTCATCCTTGGGCTGCTTCTCGTCGGGCTCGTTCTGCCGTACGAGGTCACAGTGCTTCCGCTCTACCAAATGCTGGCGGGCTGGGGCCTGGTCGACACGTACTGGGCGCTCATCCTGCCGCAGATCGGCCTGTCTGTGCCCCTCGGTGTGTTCTGGATGCGGACGTTCTTCCGATCGGTTCCCGAGGAGATCCTCGAGGCGGCTCGCCTCGACGGCGCCTCCCGTTTTCAGATCCTTCGCCTCGTCCTCGTCCCCATCGCCGGGCCTGCGGTCGCCACGCTCGCGACGATCCTCTTCCTCTTCACCTGGAACGAATTCTTGCTCGCCCTGATCCTTGTTCCCGAGAACCAAGCAGTGCAGACGGCTCCGCTCGCGCTGTCGTTTTTCTCCGGAACGGATCGTGCCGCCAACCCCAACGTCACCGCGGCCGCTGCCGTGCTCGTCGCGTTGCCGATCATCGTCGCGTACGTCATCCTTCAGCGCCGCCTCATCACCGGCCTCACCTCGGGCGCGGTCAAGTGACCGGGCACACCGAGAACGGTGATCCGACCCGCGTGACGCGCATCGTCTGCGCTCAGCTCGACCCCGTCGTCGGAGAGCTGATGGCAAATCAGGAGAAGTGCCTTGCCGCGGTCCGCACGGCACTGGCCGACGACGCCGACATCATCGTGCTTCCGGAACTCGCGACCGCTGGCTACGTTTTCGAGTCGAAGCGGGAGGCTATCTCCGTCGCGATCCGCCCGGACGACCCGTTCTTCGAGCGACTCTCCAACCTGCTCCTCACTACCGACTCGATCGTCATCCTCGGTTTTTGCGAGCAGGATCCGAATGGCGGTCTCTTCAACAGTGCCGCCGCGGTGACGCAGGACGGCGTGGTCGAGGTCTACCGAAAGACGCACCTGTGGGATCGCGAGACACTGATCTTCGAGCCCGGAGCGGAGATGGCGCCCGTCTTCGAGACGGTGCACGGGCGCATCGGGATCCTGATCTGCTACGACCTCGAGTTCGCCGAGATGCCGCGCTCTCTCGCCCTCCGGGGTGCCGATCTGATTGCGGTGCCGACGAACTGGCCGCTGGGCGACCACCCCGCCGACGAACGGGCGGCCGAGGTCATCTACGCCCAGGCTGCGGCCCGAGCCAACGGCGTCTTCATCGCGTGTTGTGACCGCGCCGGCATCGAACGCGGCCAGGAGTGGACCGAGGGGACCGTCATCATCGACCAGTTCGGCTGGGTCCGCGCCTCCGCGACGGCGGGCAGCCGGACCCCCTTCCGCCCCGCCGAAGGCACCGAGATCGCGCGCGCCGACGTCTTCACCCGGCTCGCTCGCGACAAAGCGATCTCACCGCACAACGACCTCCTGGGCGACCGTCGCCCCGACATCTACGCTCGAGGACTCGCATGATCGACCTGACCGACGACACCTGGTGGCGGACCGCAGTCATTTACCAGATCTACCCCCGATCTTTCGCCGACAGCAATGGCGACGGCATCGGCGACCTCCCGGGCATCACGCGGCGCCTCGACCATGTGGCGTCGCTGGGCGCCGACGCTATCTGGCTCTCGCCCTTCTACCCGTCCCCGCAGCGCGACGGCGGCTACGACGTCGCCGACTACCGAAACGTCGATCCGCAATTCGGCACCCTCGAGGATTTCGATGCGCTCGTGGCTCGCGCTCATGAACTCGCCCTTCGCGTCGTCGTCGACCTTGTGCCGAATCACGCGTCCGCTGACCACGTCGCGTTCCAGGCCGCTCTCGCCGCCGAGCCGGGCTCGGCAGAGCGGGGCCTGTTCCACTTCTGGGACGGCCTCGGCGAATTTGGCGAGCTTCCGCCGAACGACTGGCAGAGCATGTTCGAGGGCAGCGCCTGGACCCGAGTGACAGAGATCGACGGAACGCCTGGCCAGTGGTACCTCCATCTCTTCGACGAGACCCAACCCGACTGGAACTGGGATGCCCCCGGGGTCCGGGTCGATTTCGAGACGACCCTCCGGTTCTGGCTCGACCGCGGAGTCGACGGCTTTCGCGTGGATGTCTGCGACGCCCTCATCAAGGCACCGGGTCTTCCTAGCTGGCCCTACCCGACCCACGGGGTGGTCCAGCCGATCGAGGGTCGAACGCCGCCGATGTGGGATCAGGAAGGAATCCACGAGATCTTCCGCGACTGGCGGGCGATCCTGGACTCCTACGAGGGCTCGCGAATCCTCTGCGCTGAGGCATGGCTCCCGCCCGAGCGCACTGCGCGCATCGTCCGGCCCGACGAGATGCATCAGGCGTTCAATTTCGCCTATCTCGAGCAGCTCTGGGATGCAGACGCCATCGCCGAGACCATCGTGTCTTCCCTCGCGGCAAACGACGCGGTCGGAGCGCCCACGACATGGGTGCTGTCCAATCACGACGTCATGCGCCACGCGAGCCGCTTCGGCTACGACGGACCGGTGGCTCTCGAGCACGGCGTCGGAGTCGACGACCCACAGCCCGACCGGCCCCTCGGTCTTCGTCGGGCGCGTGCGGCGACACTTCTCATGCTCGCCCTGCCAGGATCGGCGTACCTCTACCAAGGTGAAGAGCTGGGGCTGCCCGAAGTCACCGACCTCCCCGACGAAGCCCGCCAGGATCCGGTGTGGGCCCGTTCGCATCAGCAGATCCGCGGGCGCGACGGCTGCCGGGTTCCCTTCCCCTGGGACGACTCGACCAGCTCCAACGGCTTCTCGTCCGTTGCGGCGACCGACACCTGGTTGCCCACGCCCTCGTACTACGCCGAGTTCTCGGCCGCGGCCCAGGGTCTCCAGCCGGAATCGACGCTCAGCCTCTATCGATCCGCTCTCGCTGCCCGACGCTCAGCCGACCTCCAGGGCTCCGCTCTGGAGTGGGACACCGCGCAGACCTCAGGAGCGATCGCCTTTTCTCGAGGCGACATCCACGTTGTCACGAACGTCGCCGGTGAGCCGATCCTGCTACCTCCCGACGCCACGATTCTCGTTGCCTCAGACCCTGAGGTCAGGGCGACGCGGCTCATCGCCCGAGACACGACGGTGTGGTTCACCACGACCTGACGCCACTCGAGACCAGGTGGCCGGAATCGTTGGGATGAAAACGGTTGGCGGATCCTGGCCTGCGCTTGATGGGTCGGGGATAAGCGTGACCTAGGTCGCCGGCGGGAGAAACGGGGTGCCCCGGAAGCGCTCGGCCAAGCCCCACACGTACCGCTTACGTCCGTCGATCTCGACGAGACGACCGCCAGCGGTATTCGCCGGGTCGCGGCACGCGATCTGGTGACGAATCTGCGCGTTTGGGTCGACAGCGAGGATCTGGCGCGTGCTTTCGGGCAAATTCACTCTCACTGCCACGATCACTCTCACCCGATCTGACCTATCCCTGGCCAGGTGATCCAGCTGATCGTCGGTCGGGTGAATGGTGGATTCGAGGAGAGCGAACCGCGCCCGCACAGCAGCCCTCCGATCGTTGAGGAGAAGGTCGGCATGCTCGTCCGTGATGCGTGGGTTGAAGGCGCATTCGGCACGAGCCTTCTCCGAGTCGTCGGCGAGAAGCCGCTCGAAGACATCGATGTAGTTCGTGGTGCTGGCCATACCGACTCTGACGGCGGTTTCGGGGTCGCTGGCCAGCCCCAGCTGCGTGCTCCACGGCAGGTTGTCATCCGCGAAACGGAACCGACTGGCGACGAGTTCCCGAATTGCGGGTCTGGGCGAGGACGCCAGCTGCGTCAGAAGATGCGGGTCGAGATGGGGACGGCGCAAGAGCGCCATCCCCACTGTTTCGGTCTCGTCCTGTGAAAGAAGACGCAGGATCCCATGGGCTGCGTTCGGGTTCTCAGCTACAGCCGCTCGAACTGCGCTGTCCTGGTCGCCGGCGAGCTGCTCCAGTCGCGTCGGCGCGGTGTCGAGCGACGCGGCCTCCAGACGCAGTTTTCGCGAAGTCGGGGTGGCCATGGGTCCTGTCTATCGTCACGGTATGCGGCTGGCGTGCTCCGAGCGACGTGTCGCGAGCGACTACTTGGTCGCCTTGGGAATGTTGATCAGGGGCGACGATCCGTTGGGTACGACGACCAGGCCACCCTTGTCGGCGGACGCTTCGAGGGCATCAATGTAATGCTGGGTGAGAACCTGGCTCGACAACGACTTCGTCAGCAGATCGTTCGCCTTCGCGTTGGCCTGAGCGGTGACGACTGCCTGCTGAGCGCTGACCTTCGTCGCATCGAGTTTGGCCTGCTGCTTGGTGACGTCGATCTGCGCCTGCTGGGCCTCGGCATAGCTCTCCGTGACGGCCTTCGGAGCCTGGATCTCTTGCAGGCTAATCGAGTTGACCTCGACACCGGTGTCCGCCCACCGCTTGGTCAGCGCCTGCTCGATACTGGTCTCGATCTCGGCACGTTTTGTCAGCACCTCGAGAGTGGAGTAGTTGTTCGGCACTTCGCGCACGACGGCCCTGACGTCCTGAGTGATGAACGACGCTTTGAAGTTCTCCTCGTCGCGGAACGACGTGTAGATCGTCGTGACAGACGCGGGCCGAATCGAGTAGCGGACGGTGAGCGACACGTTCTCCGAAACCCCGTCTTTATCTTGAACGGTGATGTACGGGCCGGTGCGGATGCCACCGTTGTTGTCGCTATCGCTGCCCCCGGTCCCGTTGATGTAGGTGACCGTCTGGTTGCGAATATTGAAGTTCACCGTCGAATCCCACGGCGCCTTGACGTGGAGGCCGGTCGACGTCGTCTGCCCGACGATTTGACCCGTGAAGGAACGGATCACCCGTGCTTCGCCGGCATCCTGGGCGTACACGGACGACGTGACCCCCAGTACCAAGCCGAGGACTACAAGGAGTGCACCGGCGCCGAGAGCGATGCGGTTTCCCGTCTTGTCTGGGCCCGGTGCTTCGCTGCCCCTGGGAAGGGCGAGCTTGTTCGCTCGGTGGCGCCGGGCGAGAACGAGGGTGATGACGCCTGCGACGAGGCAGATCAGAGCAAAGACGAACATGAGAGTGCTTTCTTCGGGAGGGAATGTTGGGTGGCGCCGGAGAGACTGCTAATCGGTGGGGGAGGGGATACCGGCGAAGCGTCTTTGCCCTTCAAGGATGAGTTCCTGCATGACAGGAACCTGCCGGACTCGGGCGTGGAAGGCCCATCCCAGGGCTACGGCGAAGACGGCGCAGAGTGCTACTCGGATGCCGATGCTGAAGAGCGTCGGCTGGTCGGGCATGAGACCGAGTTGAAAGAGGCACAGGAGCAGGAGGCCACTGTTAGACCACACGGCCGTCCGGACCTGATCGACGCGCTCGGCCAACCGGGACAACGCTTCACCGAGCGGAATAGTGGACGGTAGGCGGTTCTCCTTTACCCATCCGTCGACTTCTCGGGCGCCTGCGGCAAGGTCGCGCTTCGGATCAGTGCGGATCAGGATCGCGATGACACCAGCGGAGATGAGGCCCGCGATCACGGCAATCCACCCGCGGTGACTCCAGGAGTGTTTCTCCCCCAATTCCAGAACGCCCATGCCGATCACAAACCCGCCGCCGAGCGATGCCGCTATGAGACGCACGCGCAGATCTCGAGCGAGCCGTCTCACGATCCGGGCCGGAAGACGTCAGAGAGCTGCTGGGCGTAACTGGCCGCGTTGATTGCCCCGAGCACCAGCCCACCGGCCTCGACGATGATGAACACCCACACCGGCCACAAGCCCCGCCCCGGAGCGACGCGGTGCACGATCACCGATCGGCCGATCACGTACACCGGCGACGAGAGAAAGCTCCAGGCCCAGTGAAAGGGGCGCACGACGCCGACGCGGGTGAGGCGTCGGTAGTCTCCCCACGCCAGAACCACGCTGATTCCATACAAAACGAAACCCGCGGCAAGCACGGCAATGTACTGCGGTGTGTAGATCGATGCCGGGTCGACGGAGGGCACGCCAGAGGGGCCCACTTCGATTACGCGGATCGTCGGCCGGTACGACAGGCTGAGCGGCCAGACCACCACGGGCAGCAGCACGATCAGCCAGATCAGCGGGCCGTAGATCGGGGTCTTCGGATCGAGCCTTGGCCTGTCGGGCGTAACGGTTCCCGCAGCATGGGAGCCACCGGGGGGAGCCACGAGATCCGTCCACCTCACGCCGTCCCACCAGCGAGTCCCCGCACCCCCAGAAGGATCCGGGTACCACCCGGCACCAGGACCGGCACCCGGGCGCGACTCACCAGACATACGGATCCCCCTCAAAGACAGTTGAGAAAGATTCGGGCTTCCTCACCACTGCTCAACCTAGGGCAGATGGGCGATCTGCGACCAACAATGTGGGACTGTTTCTGCCCAGGTCACCCGTGTGCCCTCGGGGCCGATCAAGTTCACGCCGTTATTGCGGTCATATGGTGCGCGACGGAAACTTGAGGCATGGTTCTGCTCATCGTGTGTAGCGTCGCCGTAGCCGGAGCGTTCGTGGGGCTCTGCCTCGTCCTGGCGGATGAGCAACGGGTAAGACGAGCGAGCAACTACTCGCACTCATTGCGGAAGGACTAGGAGTCGCGCCGGTCGAAAAACCGAACTGGCGTCCGATGGTCAAATCGAGCGAATCGGATCCTGAGGGGTGCGCATTTCAGAACGCGTGGATTGTGGAGGGGGCGAAGAGCTAGGAACAGCTCACCTAATCGGCCAAGGGGAAGTTTCCCCGCATTGCGCCGGCGTTATGTCGCCTTAATCTCTCTAAAGCGTGCCCCTTCGGAGCTTCACCGCGACGGACACCGGGTAGAGGAAGAAGACGACGGCGAGAGCTAAGGATCCGACGATGAGGGCCGGGTTCGCACTCGAACCCGACGACAGCAGCATGAAGAACCGGATGAGATCGATGACCCCGAGGAGCGCCAGGACTCCAGCGACGGCGAGGCGCCAGACGAGAGACCAGCGCGACAGAGGCGCGATCTGGTCGCTGAGCCGTGACTCGACTCGCTCGGGCGGCGTGTAGGCGACGCCTCCGTAGTGCGACATCTCGCTGGCATTGGGGCGGCCCGCATAGGGCTGTTGGTCGTGTGACATGGTGAATCCCCCTTCACGCGCGGCTATACGGCCGATGCCTAAGTATCCCTGTCGACCGGCCCAGGCGCATCCCTCGATCGAGTTGCGTGTCAGCACGACTCTAGAATCGCGGGGTGCCTGATGATCGTCGCCTGCCGCTGTGGGCGGGACGCACAGCCGCTCTCGTGGGCATCCTGCTCGTTGCGTTCTCCCTGCGCCAGGCTGTCGCCGCGATCTCTCCGATCCTGGGCGACGTCCTCGTGGACATCCCTCTATCGACCCTCGACATTGGTTGGCTCGGAACCCTCCCGCCACTTCTGTTTGCCGGCTCGGGGTTCATTGCACCCCGGGTCGCCCGCAGATTCGGTCTTGATGGCGGCATCGTCATCGCGCTGGTTCTCATCACCGCGGGGCACCTCATCCGCGCGGCGGCACCGGGCGTCGGGGTGTTACTCGTCGGGAGCATCGTTGCATTCGCCGGCACGGGCATTGGCAATGTGTTGCTGCCGTCTGTCGTCCGGCGGTACTTTCCCGATCGCGTCGCCCTGCTGACCGCGGTCTACGTCTGCATCGTCGGCGTGAGTACCGCCGTGCCCGCTGCCCTCGCAGCGCCCGTCGCCCAGTTCGCCGGTTGGCGATTCTCCCTCGGAATCTGGTCGGTCACCTCGATCGCCGCGCTCGTTCCATGGCTCGCCGTCATTCTGCGGGAGCGCCATCGACGAGCGTCACATGCCGGCACCGCCCCGCCGTCGACCGCGACCGTCGTCACGGGCCTATGGCGATCACGCGTAGCGCTGTCGATCACCCTCGCGTTCTCGACCAGCACGATTCTCACGTACGCCAGTTTCGCCTGGCTCCCTGAGATCCTCGGAGATGTCGCAGGGACGACCCCGGCCGAGGGAGGCGTGCTACTCGCCGTAACCGGGCTGGTCAGTGTGCCCGGCGCACTCCTTGCGCCCCTCCTCGTCGCCCGGCTGCGGAACGTCGGCTGGTTGATCGGCGCCGGCATCGTCAGCTTCGTGCTTGGCTACCTCGGCTTTCTCCTCGCACCCGCCCCGCTGACGCTGCTGTGGGTCCTGCTCATCGGCTTGGGTTCGATCCTGTTCCCGGTCTGCCTGGTGCTCATCAACGGACGCACGCGGACTCCCGCAGGCACCGTCGCACTCAGTGGTTTCGCACAGGGGGTTGCGTACGCGCTCGGCGCGCTCGGCCCACTGCTTGTCGGGCTCCTACATGACGTCAGCGACGGATGGACCTTGCCGCTGCTCTTCCTGCTCGTCGTCGCACTCGTGGCGACTATTCCGGCCGTGACATTGGCGCGGCCGGCCTTCGTCGAGGACGAGCTCGCTCGATAGGGGCTCCTTGCCCCAGACCCCCTGCGCAACCGATTGCGGGACGCCCGCGTGCCGCATCAGTGGACTTGTCTCACTCGACGAAGCGCCGCGCGAACGGACTGATCACCGAACTACGGGTACTCGGCATCCGGTCCGTGCAGGTCTCGTCCCTCGATTGATCGAGACGGTTATTTGCTTGGCCGCTTGTCTTTCGAGATGGTCGCGAAGGTTCGCTCAGGACCAGCCTTTGAGGTCGGCCCATCAGTTGTCTCGCTGGTCTGCTGTCGGTTTCGCAGGCGTCGGAGCGACGCATTTTTATCCGCCAGGCTGGACACATTTCGATGAGCCCAGAGGCACGCCTGTCGTCTTTTCAAGACTGATCCGATCACCGGCAAAGATAGACAAATCACCGGTGGAGCTTTGAACGTCACCGACGCAAATTCGGAACCGCGAAGCGATGCCTGTCTCAGTGTCGCCCGACGCCACCACGTATTCAAAGACACCGTCTTCCCTAGGTGTCGCTTCTCCGTCCGCCCCTTCTCGGGGGCCCAGATCCTTGGCAGGCAGGAGAGGCGCGGACATCTGGCTCGGAGAGGGGCTTACCGCGGTTGCTCGGTGTGAGGTCGCAATCACCGAGGGTGTGGACATCGTGCATCCGCTCGCGACCAGAAGCGCCACGGCTGCTGCAGCGACCAAGAAACCACGCCTAGGAATAGTCGTGTCGTGTTTCATCGGATGACCCTGTCGATGAGCGATACAAGGGCATCGGAGGATGCCCTTGCGGCTCCCGTGATCGTCGAGGCCCGGCGCCCCCTCATGACAGCCACGCCTGCGAACTGGTTTAACGATCCTGATGCTGACTCGCTGTCTGATGACTGCACTGTGCCCCCACGCGCTCCGCAACTGATTTCGACACCCTATCGCCGAGGCTCGCCTTATACGACCTAAGCTCCGAGCCGTGTTCCACGACTCTGCTGACTGACGGCCAGCGGGTGACACCGGTCTGGCCCTCGGGACAGGAGGGTGTCGACTACAGCCAGCGAGAAAGGTGATGCCACTGGATACCTAATGCCTTGCGGCGTCAATGGTTCGCGGCATCGGGGCTGAGATCCCTCGCTTCTCACGCCTCCGGCGCGAACCCGAACCGGTTGATCAACTGGCCTGCGATCAGCACACCGAGTGCGTGGGAGACGTCATCGATGAGTCGCACCACGACGTCGGGCATGTTGCCGCCGATCCCGGTGACGGGTGCCGACCGGTCAATGTTCTCGAGTCCCGTCGGCGCCTTCGCGAGGCCCGCGGCCTCAAGAGGACGCCACACCCGCTCGAGGCCGGCGACGTCGCCCGACTCGATGCGGTTTGCGAATACGTCGCTGAACACAGCCTGTAGAAGGCTGTCGAGCCACCCGCCCCACTCGGCGCGCTTGCTCTCGGAGGCGAGCATTGAGGTGATGTCGCGGTTCACGTCGAGTTGCACCGCGGTGCTGGCCGAGACTGCGTCGTACAGTTCTGTCCATTCGGGCGAGCTTTCGAGCATGGCGAGCTCTTCCGGCCAGGTGATTGGTGCTGCGAGGGCGGCGATGATGAGGGACGAGTCGAGCGCCTCGTGGGGCGCGACGACCGGCGCGTCGCCCTCACCCGCGAGGGCGGCGAGCCAGTTGGGGAGAAATTCAGGCGAGCGCGGGTATCGGCGGAGGTCTTCGCGCCAGTCGTCGTCCGTCGGCATAGCGGTGGAGGGGTCGTCCAGCGGCGCGAACAGGCCGGCGCTTCTTCCGCCATAGGGTCGAACGTCGTAGTTGAAGTCGAAATGGTATTTGCCTGCGGCCTCGAGCGTGATCTCGGCCGACAGCCAGGTGCCTTTCGTGCCGTCCACCATGGACGCTCGGACAGCAGTCCAGGCCTCGAAGACGGCCCATCCTCCCCTGATGGATCCGAACGAGGAATCCGGTCGGATGAATTTCGCGTGTCCGATATTGGTTGCTCCGCCTTCAACGAAGGTGGCGACTACTGTGACCCAGTCGCTCTCGGGGACGGCCCGGAAGAGCGTGAGCGCGAGCTCGCGCTGGGCATCCGCGGATCTCTGGACTTCCTCGACGGTGGGGCTCATTGCCTCGCTGCTCTTTTTATCGGCTGGACGCCTACCAGAATGGCACTCCTGTCCAGGTAGGACTATAGCCAGGCCCCACACACCAGGTTGTCGCTTCTTCTCCCTGTGTTTGCTCGGCATCCTTTTGCCCTTTGGTAGTTAGTCGACCACCGGTGGATTTGCTGTTCGCCCCTTGAGCTTTGTGGTCCTAACGGGAGTTACCTATCTCCAGTTCTTGGCTGAACGAGCCCTGCATCGGTGGAAAAAGAGAAACCGATTCGAGTGGGTGTTTCTCGGCCCAACCAGGCGGCGGCTACGACTGGAAGATGAACTCGACCAACCCGAGCACCTTCACGCAGACGCCGGGTAGCACGGCGACGCAGCTAATGACGGTCGCGGCGACCGGCAGCACGTCCGGTCGCGGCCGCCGTAGCGACAGGAAGCCGCACACCATCCCGGCGACCATCGCTGGCAGCGTCAACGTCTCGAGGGCAGCAGCGGTGAGATGCACCCTCGTCTGCGCGTCGGTTGGGTGCACGTAACCGGGGTAGGGACCGAACGGTGCCTCCTGGTAACCGACATGCCCTTCGAACCAGCGTGCGAAGACTATGCCGGCTAACCATGCGGCAGGTAGTCCGATGGCGATGAGTGCGAGGATCCAGGACTGGGCGGCGGTGCGCTGCGTCGTCCGCTCTCTGTAGAGCTCGCCGGTGTCGTCCCATCCCGTTGTCACAATTCGACGCTACGGGGAGGTTGGACGGTGTCGCATCGGCCCAAAGAGGTCAATGGATCGGCCGGAGGGTGGATCTGGCGAAGGGGGCTGCTGTCGATTTAGACGTCTCCTTGACGTGCGCAGAACGGAACCCTCCCCAAACTTAAGCTGGTCATGCCGCGAAGCCGAGCACTGACTATTACCAGCGTGCGTCAGCGTGGAGCGATCTCGTGCAGCTCGAGCGTCCGCGAGCCAAGTGGCTCCGCGAGGTGCACTGTCGCCGTGCCGGTGAGGCCGACGCCAGCGCACGCCGTTCCGAGCGGAAGGTCCTTGCGGGTGTCGTCCCACACGTCGATGAGCACCGAGTCGGGGGTCTCGAGGCGGAACACATCGGTCTCGCGGTCGGGCACACCGCAGTTGCCGTACCCCCAAGTGATGAGGAGGTCGCGGGAGGCCGGGTGGAGCGTGCCGGTGCTCCAGCGCACGGGAACCAGGTCGACGGGGATCCTGCCCTTCTTCTGCACGACAGTGATGTCCCTGTTGGTGCGAGAGGTCCCGATCACCCCCGCGTCGGTGGCGGGGCGGGCGAGCACCTGCTTCGCCCCGGAGGGCAGGTCCGGCACGAGCCGCGCCTGGTACTCGGTGCACTGCGCGAATCCGAACAAGATGCCGATCACCGCCACCAAGACGACCAGGATCCGCGCCCACGACGGCCATCTCTCGCGCTTCGGGGGCGTCTTCCCAACACCCGTGTCCCCGTCCTGAAAAGCGGAAGGGCGCTGCAGATTCGACATAGTCTCAGCTCCTCGGGTGGGTGAGATGACGGTACTGGATTCCTTCGGCACCCTCCAGTTACAAGACGATTCGGGTGCGCGAGAGGGAACCACTAGCGTGCAGGTCGTCTCGTGGATCGGTACCAGAAGAGAGCTGCTACGACCATTTCGATCAGGCCGATGCCGATCATCAATGGAGGCACGATGGACTTCGACGGGGGAAACGCTGTGAGCATGAGGATGCCGAAGAGGATTACGTACGCAAGGCCGCCGAAGAAGTAGATTCGCGCTTGACGACGTCGGGCGCTGTCTATGGCCATGGGCTAAGGCTCTCTAGAATCACAACGAAGGTCAAGACACGGCGACCACGGAGCGTCAATTCGCCGTCGCCCGAATTATGCCGGACGCCCTAGAGCGCGGAGGGGAACCTTGAGCGTGCGCCGCGGACTTCGCGTGAAAGCACCTGCCGGGGTGTTGCGTCAGCCACATTGTTTCCCTAAGGGTCACTGTCCCAAGGCCCAGTGCGTGCCCTCGCGCAGAATCTGCCTAGGCAGGATTCGTCGCCGCCGCCTTAGCGACCGGAAAGCCCGCTTTCACGCTTGGCTGTTGGGCAGGCCCGACGAGGGGCATCTTCGAGAGGTAGCGATTGCATTTCGCATCTGACAGAATCGCCCGGTTGGCGAAGAGGGGGAAGTGTGCGTATTCATTTTCTGGCGGGGCTGTCGGTTGCTGGGATGGTCGCGGTCGGCGTAACGGCGTGCGCTTCAGCCACGCCGTCCGCCGCACCGACCGTGACGGTACAGACCCCCGCGCCCACCTCGACGACCCTTCCCGGTGATTCAGACACGAGCGCCCCTTCAGCTGGCCCGGCTGATGGACCGCTGGCCTACTCGGACAACAAACGCCACCACAACCGCACCACACTCCCGGCCCTCGCCGAGGCCAGCACGAACAAAGCCCGCGATGCAGCTCACGGCGATCTCACGAGACTCACCCATCCGGCCACCGAAAAAGACGTCCGCACTGTCCTCGCGTCAGTTGGTGCCCCAGATCCGTGGATCGCCGTTTATCCGGGCGATGGCCTCGTGAAGTTCGAGGCGGAAGTCAACGAAAGCGGCTGCCTCGTGGGATCAGTTGATTCAGCAGGCACGGTGGTTGTCGACACGGCCGGCTTCGTTCTTGACGGAGGCTGCCACGCTCTCGATGGACACTAGGTAAATCACGCCGATCCTCCACTACGCCGCAGCAAAACGACAAAGTCTTTCTAGGCGCGCAATTTGGACGTCCACCGCCCAGCGAGAACAGCGTTCGCAGAGGAACCGCTACCGTTCATCCGCCCGCCGCGGCCTTGGGTCTGCGCGTCATCGGCCAATGACGCGAACTTCTTCGGCTCGAAACACGCATCCATCTTGACCCCGCGGGTAGTCCTCGAGGAGAAACTCGACCTTTTGGCCCGGCTGCAGGGCGTGATATCCCTCCATGTCCAGGTCGGAGAAGAGGGCGAACACGTCGGAAGGAGCCGAGTCCGATCGCAGGGTGCCCCATCCTTCGTCTTCGCTCCACGAAATGACGACGCCCGTTACCCTCTGCATGGAGCGAGGCTACTTGACGCACTCAATTGGAACCGTTTCCGTGCACGAATAGGTTGACTTACATGACAACATCCCCCCGCCGCGTCATTCGGGTGTTTCCCAGCGCCGCACGTCGCTGGCCACTCTGGGAAACAGGAACCGATGCGTACACCACGACACCTCGTGACTACGGCTTATCCCCAGAACTGACGAAGCGAATGCGGGAATGGTTCGACGCCTGGGAGATTGGTTTTGACTACAACCTTGACCGTCCGCAGTGGCGCCCTGGCCACGAAGCGCCTTGGTTAGTTGAAGGAGCAATTGTTGTTGAGAAGCTGCGGGAGGAAGTGCGCGAGTTTGCGGACGTGGAGTGGTCTCACGATTGATTGAAGATTCACTCGAAGAACGACTAACGATCGTCGGGGCTCCGTTTGGAGCGACTACGGGAAACAGCCCGCGCCACGGATGACGCAGCTGTAACCAGGATGGCGACATCCCATATCTTTTGCGCGTGCTCGATCCGCGCGACAGACATCACGATGGCCGTAATAATCAGGGCTAAAGACAGTCCGATTGCAACGACAAGCCACCACGGCATATCCCGCCAGCCAGTCGTTGGCGTGCGTTGTGACTCTCTCATTTGGAGAACATACCTCGACTCAGACCGAACGTGGTGAGCCCTGGAGGTCGAACATCTAGCGTTCGCTTGCGGCCAGGAGTTCCTTATAGAGCCGTCGAAGATCTTTGGCGCCTTGGCCGTAGTCGATGACTGTTGTAGTAACGGTCGGTCGCCAACTTGCTTCAACCTCGGCCCAGCCACCCTGTACGGGTGCGAAGCTGAGCTCGATCACCCCAGCCCACACTCGCCAGGTAAATCCCACGGTCAGCGTGGCTCCGTCTGCGCGGGCGGCCTTGAGCTTGAAGCGCCTTGATGTGCGGATCACCTCGGAGATCAACGCGGGCAGTGACTCTCGAGTCGTTTTAATAGAGAAGGTGGCCGAGCTTCGCGCCCCCGAACGTGACACCATCAAATCGTTTTCCATGCCATCACTCTCCTCCGGAATCGCCACGATCAGATGACCGTCGAGACCTCTCTCGGTTAGGAACTCTCAGCGTGCCTGGAACGCTCCGTTTCAGGTCGGATCGCGGGGGTTCTTCGCCGATCCGAACATCGCGAAGCCGAGGGCTCCAACGATGGCGGCAACAAGGCCGACAGCGGAGATAGCTATGCCGGCAGCCACAAGACCGGTAGTCCATGAACCCATGGAAACTGCCAGATGGCCTAGCAGTGCAATGACCAGACCGCCAACCACGAGGCCGATTCCAGCGGACAGCGCAACGGCCCGAATTGGGATGTTCCTCGACATAACTTGAGCCAACCACAGGCTCTAACTTGACGCTAGGACAAAGTCCGCGGGAGGGACGACCACCGCTCGCTCCTCGTCGGGCAGTCAAGTGGGATGCCTGCGGGCATGGAGATGCACGTTTACCCCGTACGGTGCCGATGCACGGTGACCGGGGGATAACTGCAACCGATCATTTCGTCTTGAAGCCCCGGGGTTCCGGCACACTTCAGCTAGGAGACACCTGGGGCGCGCGACTTGAAACCTCTGCGACCG
This sequence comes from Frondihabitans sp. PhB161, assembly GCF_003814635.1. Lineage (NCBI taxonomy): Bacteria > Bacillati > Actinomycetota > Actinomycetes > Micrococcales > Microbacteriaceae > Frondihabitans > Frondihabitans sp. PhB161. The sequence continues at coordinate 621,439 of NZ_RKQW01000002.1, read as the reverse complement.
GCGCGGGTGGTCCGAGGGTTCGTCGTGTCCAGTCGCGCAGGGCGGCGGTCGCGGTTATCGAGATAACGGCCTGGGGCATCATGCTGGTGAATCCGTGGAAGGCGCCCGGCCAGACGTGCAGTTCGGCGTCGACTCCTGCGGCCCAGAGGGCACTGGCGTAGGCGACGGTTTCGTCGCGGAACACCTCGGTGCTGCCGCAGTCGATGTAGGTCCTTGGCAGGCTAGAGAGGTTTTCGGCGCGGGCGGGTGCGGCGTAGATGGAGACGTCGTCGGTGGCGCGGCGGGCGCCGAGGTAGGCGTCCCAGCCGAAGCGAGTCATCTGCCGGTCAGCAACTCCGACCCCGTCGATCTGGATCGTGGACACCGTGTTGTCGCGGTCGTCGAGCATCGGTGAGACGAGGATCTGCGCCAACAAGTCCGGCCCTTTCCGGTCACGTGCGAGGAGTGCTGTGCCGGTGGCGAGCCCGCCGCCCGCGCTTTGGCCGGCGATGACAATCCGATCGGGGTCGATGCCGAGCTCGTCGGCGTGGGCTGCGACCCAGACGAGACCGGCGTAGCAGTCCTCGACGGGGTAGGGGTCGGGGTATTCGGGGGCGAGGCGGTAGTCGATACTCAGAAGGACGACGTCGTGGTCGAGGAGCCAGTCGTCATAGGAGTCGAGGTTGCCGAGGTAGTGACCGAACATCATCCCGCCGCCATGGATCGAGTAGACGGCGGCCGTGGCGCCGGTGCGGCCGATTCTCTGGATGACGGCCAGCTCGATGGGGTCGCCCAAATGCCCGGGCACGGTGACGCTTCGGCGTTCGTAACCACGGTCGCGGAGCTTCTCGTCGAGCTCTGCTTCCGTCGTGTCGAGCTGGCGCATCCGGGGCAGCATCTCGGTCGAAAGCGTGAATGGTCCTCGAGCTTCGAGGGCGGTGAGGAAGGTCTGCAGTTCCGGGTCAAACGTGGGGCGAATGGTGGGGTCAGACATGAGTGGGCTCCGTGGTGGTGGTGGTGGTGGTGGACGGGCTGGTGGCGTGGCGGGCACGGACGATGCCGAGCGCGACGAGGGCTACGGCGATGGCGGTGATCGTCAGGCCGGCGATGGTGAGGGCGGTCTCGAACGAGTCGACTCGCGTCGGCGTCCAGGACCCGCTGGTGATGCTGCCTGCCACGAGGGCGGCGAGGATGGTGCCGGTGGCGGTGATCCCGACGGCGGTCGCGATCTCGCTGGCGGTGTCGACGAGGGCGGCGCCGATCGAGGTGCGGTTCTCTGGCAGGCCCCGAAGGACGTTGTTGCCGGCGACGACACCGACGACTCGCATGCCGGCTGCGACGAGGACTAGCGCGAGGGCGACCCAGACGTAGCCGAATCGGGCGAGGGTCGCGAACACGGCAAGGCCGGCGACCACTGAGGCGGCGCTCATCCACGCGGCACGGCCAAGACCTGCCCGGGTGACGAAGGGGCCCACGAACCGTCCGCTTGCAAGGAGGACGACGACCTGGGGCAGGGTGCCGACGGCGGCGAGAGCCGGCGACCACCCCCACGCGAGCTGCAGCTGCAGAGTGACCAGATACGACAGGCCCGCCATGGCAAGACCCGCCGCGGCTTTGTAGGCCAGACCGCTGGAGACCAAGGGCGTGGCGATGAGGTGCAGGTCGAGGAGCGGAAAGCGGGCCGACCGCTCCCGGATCACGAAAGCGGCGATCGAGAGGGCAGTGACGGCAACTGACCCCCACGACAAACCCGTACCAGCGTGGGTGACGAAGAGCGTGGGTGTGACGAGGATCCCGAGGACGGTCACGCTGCCGAGGACGGCGCCGAGGACGTCGATCGGATCACGGTGCAGGTCGGCTTTCTGATCGGTGCTGACACCGACACGGATTCCGACGAAGGCGAGGGCGGCGATGGGAGCGGTGGCCAGCAGGAGCACCTGCCAGGGGGCGACCGCGAGCACGAACCCGCCGACAGTCGGTGCGATGGCCAGACCGACGAGCCCGGCAGTGGAGATCACGGTCAATGCCCGGATCCGGAGATCCTCCCTTGTGAAGAGGCGGAAAGCCAGGGCCATCGTTCCGGGGGTCGTCATCGCCGCGGCGACTCCCATGAGGGCTCGGACGACGATGAGCTGTTCCATCGACGTGACGAACACGGTCAGGACGCTTGCGATGGCAAGGAGGGCGAGACCGGTGAGCATGACTCGGCGCCTGCCGGAGCGATCGGCCACGGCCCCGAACAGGAGCATGAGGCCACCGAATGCAACCGAGTACGCCCCCGATACCCACTGGAGTGCTGCGGTTGCCGCGCCGAGGTCGCGGCCGATTGTGGGCAGGGCGACGTTCAGGATCGAGTTGTCGAGCATCTCGAACAGGAAAACGGCCGACAGTCCGGCGAGGGCGATCCACGCGTCGCGGAGCCGCTCCGGTGGGGCGGTAACACGGGGAGAGGAACTTGTTTGCACGGACATAGGCGCACTCCTTCGAGGAAGAAGTGGCGACTCCCATGAGACGCGTGCGCATTTCCGCCGACCGAAGCCGAACGGGATTTTTCCCTCTGCTCGGAATGTAGCGCATGGGCGGCGTCACCGCCAGCTCCGCTGGTCCGGGGCCAAAAGTGAGCGAGGCAGGGAACGGCCGGTTGTGGTCGTCACCCGGCGGGCGTTAGGGCTGAAGAGAGGCGCCGTGCTTCGGGAGTCGGCGACTCGGATCCTTATGTGATGTGACCAGGCAGCGCAGCGGGCCGAAAGCGCGAGCGACTCGACCGGCCCTTGGCGCGGCGACGGCCACTCTGCCAAGCTGAGCGAAAGTCACCGCCTACCCCGAAAGTCGGCTCATGCGCATCGCCGCGTTCATTCTCACCATCGTGTTGGCCACTGGGATCCTGATGGGGGGAGTGGTGCTTCTTGTTCTTCAGGGGAACTCCGAGAATCCAGCATGGATCTTCGCGCAGACACTGGCCATGATTCCGTTCGTCTACGGACCTCTGACCATCGGCTCGTTTCGCGCGTACTGGGACGTCGCCGGGTCGGAGGAGTCTCGACGGTATTTCCGCCGCGTTGTGTCGATTGTCATCGGCCTCGAGGGCGTCGCCGCTGTGATCACTGTCGTGTGTGCTGTGGCAACCTCGAGCGCTCCGCTCATCCCGATCGTTTTCATCGGCACCGGTGCCATTTTGACGGCGGTGGCACTGCTGGTCGGGCCGGTCGCCTACCGCTACGACCGGGCTCACCCGAGGCCGCAGCAGGAGTGGGTGGCGATTGAGCCGACCGAGATCCGGCGGAAGATCGTGACCGTGGCGGTCACGTTCGTCGGAGTGCTTGCTCTTGGCCTCGTCGGCCTTGGCGTGCTGAGCGCGGTGGTCCCGCGCAGTTTGAGCCTGCTGCAGGTTCTGATCTTCGCGCTGTCTTTTGCCTGCATCGCCGGCGGCGGTGTCGCGCTCTTCTCCACCCTCCCGTGGAACCGACGGTTGCGCGATGTCACTGATCGGGATCCCGCTCGACTCCGACGCATCGCGAAAGTCGTCGTCCGTAAGAAGCCGGGGGAGTTGGATCCTCAGGACATGACCGCTGCGGCCCGATACGCAGCCGTGATCTCGATCACAATGTCGTTCCAGCTGGCCTACCTCGTGCTGCTCTACGCAGGAATCGTGTTGCAGCAGGTCAATACGTTGCAAGAAGGTATAGGCGACAGCTTCTCGATCATCCTCATCGTGATTCTCGTGGCGGTGCTGGTCGTCATCCTTCCGCTGCAGGTGGTCCGCATTCGGCGAGCCCGTCGATACGTCACAGAGCACGCAGCAGGCCTGAACGAGTCTGCGGTCGTCTAACCGGGCGACCTCTCCAGCTTCGTCAGACAGGGATGCGCGCGACGGCGTCGTTGTGCGTGAGCTGTCTCCTCCTCAGTCGCAAAGGCCGAGGCGGGAACTGGCAAAGGCCGGTTCCCGCCCCGGGAGGAGCTAGTCGTGTGTCGGCCGCCTCGGAGGTGAGCGGGCCCAAGGCGTCGAGGTTGTCGGACGTGAGATGCGGCGCCATGACGTCGTCGAGCAACCGGGCGTGGCCGCGGGTTTTGCACGGGCTGGAGTCAGTGGCGGTGCTGCCCGAGTGATGGTCACGCGGGTTGCGTCGTCGAGGACGGCGTCGACGAGTATCTGTTCCGCTTCGCGGATGACGTCGTCGATGTCATCCCGGGTGGGAGTGTCGAGAGCTGCGACCCGAAGCATGGTGGCCTCCTCGCCGGTGCGTAGTGAGAGGGTGGGGTGAGGGCCCTCATGGAGGGCCCCCACCCTCGCCGTCAGCTGTTGAGTGAGTGCTGTTCCGAACCCTGACCCGAGCTGAGCTCGGAGGCCTGGCCGGTGGTGACTTCGATCTTGCGAGGCTTGGCCTTCTCGCTGACCGGGATCACCAGCGACAGAACGCCGTTGTCGTAGTGCGCCGTGATCTTGGTCGAGTCGATGCCCTCGCCGACCGAGAACTGGCGTAGGTACGAGCCATGCGGACGTTCCTGGCTGAGCCACTTCACGCCGTCGCGGGTGTCGGCCGTCCGGTTGGCGCGGATGATCAGCAGTTGACCATCGACGTCGATATCGACCGACCCGGGGTCGATACCGGGCATGTCTGCGTTCAAGACGTACCGATCGCCATCGCGATACAGGTCGACGGGCATGAACTTGGGCCCCTGCCGGGTTCCGAGAAGACCGGCGGTGAGACGGTCGATCTCGGTGAAAGGATCAAAAGACATAGCCATGAAGAGTCCCCTTTCTTGGGTGCTGCGTGTGGAGTTGGTGGTGCCGAACCCTCCCGGATTCAGACACCAAAAATATAAAACCGTGGCCGGGGTCGTAGCTCAAAAAATGCTCAAAAGTGCCTTCGCGCTCGCAGCAAACGGAGTCGTTTTTGCGACAGGTGGTGCCGCTATTGTGGGCGTCGTTTGCAACCCCAGCTACTCCGATCGGAGACATGATGGTCGACCAGGTCAACCCACCCGCGCAGCATCAGATCGAGGTGCCGTTGGGCACGCCCGTGCTCGCACAAGCGCTGCGGTACACGGCAATGTACGGGCGGAAGCCGTTCCCGGAGGCGCTCCTGGTGTACCTCGACAACGGCGCCTACAAGATCCTCTCGCTCGGCGAAGAGCACTTCGGCAGCTATGTCTCGGCGACCGACCTGTCGACCGAACCGCGGCACGTCGCCTTCCTGTCGTGGCCATCCGCCGACTGGGGCCGCAACGTCGCTTCACACACCCTGACCTTCGAGAAAGACACGGGCGCGTTCGTGCAGTCGCTGGTCTTGCCGGGCGACCCAGTGCCCCGGGCGCAACACGGTTATGCCGCGGTGGTAGACACCCCGTCGGCCGAGCTGATGGACGCGTCGTGGGAGGAGCTCCGGGCAGCCTACGCACCGGTGTTCGACGCCCTCAGGGAGCGTGCCGACCGCACTACCGGAAGCGACTAGTCGACGGGCGCGCCATCCCACGACACGGCTCGCCAGCCCTCGGCGGGGGAGCCGTGGAGCTCCACGACGCCGGTGTTCTGCACACCGTGGGTGCGACTGAATTCGGCATCGAGGTTCGTGGCCGTCGAGGAGGCCCAGACGCAGATCGCGGCCTCGTGCGAGACCACGACGGCGACCTCGTTCGATGCGTTCGCAACCGCGTCGATGGCAGCACTGAAGCGGGCCATGAACTCGGTGCCGCTCTCGCCCCCGGGGATGCGGGCGTCGGGGTCGTGCCACCAGCGCTGCATCGTGCCCGCGTAGCCGGAGAAGGCCTCGGCGTAGGGGAGCCCCTCGAGGTCGCCGGCATCGATCTCGTGCAATCCGTCGATCTCGTGGTGTGCCAGACCCCGGGCGGCGGCCACCTCGGCGGCTGTCTGCGACGCCCGCAGCGCCCGCGAAGAGTGCACGACGGCGACCTCGTCGGCGGCGAGACGATCGGCGAGGGCGCGAGCCTGCTCGAGGCCGGTCGGCGAAAGGGCCGGCCCGGGCAGGTGCGAGCCGATGGTGCGAGCGACGTTGTCAGCGGTCTCGCCGTGGCGGATGAGGAGGAGTCGCATCGGATCCTTCGGGTCGGGGTGGCCTTCATCGTGGCATGCGGTGGCTGGGGCCGGTCTGTGCCCGTCCACGGTGGGCGACACCCCGGGAGGGAGGGCCATACTTCGACGTATGAGCGCCAGTGAAGACAGCCCACGACAAGGATCCGACGGACCCGACGCAGCACACCGCCGACCGGCCGGTCTCGACGACGCGACGGTGGCGGCCCTCGGCAAGATGTCTGAGGCCCTTGAGGTCGTGGAGCACGCCCGCGGCTACCTCTACGGATTCCATCGACTCACCGGCAAGGCCGACCTCGCGCTGGGGGAGGCCGTGGAGATGCTCCGCCAGGCCGGCCAGGAGTCGATTGCCGACGAGATCGAGAACGAGCTCGTCGGGCGCAACGTGATCCACGGCCGATGGACGTTCCAGGTGGTCGAGGATTACGACGACAACTACTACGCCGCGTTCAAGGCCGCCGAGTCGAAGGCACGTGACGAATTGGCCGGCGGCAAGCGCCACCTCTTCGAAGCGGAGATGAAAGAGGATCGCCGCAGCCACGGCCGGGCGCACCACGAAGCGAAGCCGTGAGCGCCGAGTCACACGGCGCCCTGCGATCGCACTTCGAAGCGACGCACCTGCGTGCAACCGACCCGTGGTCGGTCGAGACGAGCTGGTACGAGATTCGCAAGCGTGCCGTGCTGCTCGCCGCCCTGCCCCGGGAGCGATACGGCGCGGTGCTCGAGATCGGCTGCTCCACCGGGGTGCTGACCGAGGAGCTCGCGGGCCGGAGCGATCGGATCCTCGCCGTCGACCTGGCCGAGAGTGCCGTGCAGACGGCTCGCGAGCGACTCGCCGGTCTGGCTCACGTGCGGGTCGCGCAGGGCGATGTGTCGGACGGGCTGCCGGCCGGTCAGTGGGATCTCGTCGTGGTGTCGGAGGTCGCCTACTACCTCGACGGCGACGTCTGGCGTCACCTTGTTGGCACGATCGCGTCGCAGCTCACCGAGGGCGGCACGGTGGTGGCGTGCCATTGGCGGCACCCGGCGTCCGACTTCCGGCAATCCGGTGACGCCGTCCATCAGGCGCTCACGCAGCACCCCGAGTTCACGCCGGTTGTGCACCACGAAGAGCCCGATTTCGTGCTCGACGTCGTGACTCTCACCAGAAAGGCGACGACATGAAACGAGTTGCTCTCTCCGAAGCACCCGTGGGTCGCATCACCCAGGCGGTCCTGGATGCGAACCCCCAGACAGTGAACGACGCGCTCGACCTCGGCGTCGCCCTGAATCCGCTCCGCCCCTTCGTCGGTCAGGGCGCGACACTCGATGTGTGGGAGGCGCTGGCGACTCTCGCCTCGCATGATCTCGCTCTCGCGCGCGCGATCGAGCCGCACATCGACGCTCAGACCATCCTCGATCAGGAGGCGTCGAGCCATGTGCGCGGCGGCACCTGGGGAGTGTTCGCGTCGGAGGGTTCCGGTCATCGCGTCGAAGCTCGCGAAAGCGACACCGGCTGGCGTCTCACCGGCGTGAAGCAGTGGTGTTCGCTCGGGGGATCGCTCTCGGACGCCCTCGTGACGGCCTGGGTGAGCGAGAGTGAGCGGCGACTGTTCCGCGTCAAGCTGTCGGAGCACGGTGTGCGGGTGTCGTCGGCCGAGTGGCACTCTCGAGGTCTCGAAGAGATCCCGAGCAACGCCGTCGAATTCGACGAAAGCCCGGCGACTCCCGTGGGCGCGACCGGCTGGTACCTCGATCGCCCCGGGTTCGCCTGGGGCGGCATCAGCGTCGCCGCGTGCTGGCTGGGCGGCGCGACCGGGCTCGGCCGCTCTCTGCTCGAGGCGACTCGACGACCGGGTGGTCGAGGCGATGACATCACGCTCATGCATCTCGGCGTGGTCGACGCCCGCCTGGCCGAATCCCGTCGGGCCTTCGCGGCAGCCGCCGCCGTGCTCGATTCCGGCGACGAGGCGGTCGTGCTCGGCAAGCGCCTCCGCTCCACCGTCGCCCGAGCCGCGGAGGGCGCGATGTTCCACGTCGGGCACGCCCTCGGACCGGAACCCCTCGTGCGTGACGAATCCCACGCGAAGCGGGTGGCCGACCTCACCGTCTACATTCGCCAGCACCACGGAGAGCGCGACGACGCCTCCCTCGGTCGAAGCGTGCGCGACTCCGACATCGAGTGGTGAGCTTCGACGCCGCCGACCCCGGCACGGCGGCACGGGAATGGGACGCGGATCCGAGGTGGCAGCGCCTGCCCCGACTCCGCCTCGACGGAATCGATCACGTGATCGTCTTCGCCGCCCACCCGGATGACGAGACCCTCGGTGCCGGTGGGCTCCTGGCCTCTGCCCGATCGGCCGGAATCCCGGTTACCTTCGTCGTCGTCACCGACGGCTCCGGCGCCGGTGTCGTTACTCCGGGCGAGACGCTCGCCGCGGTTCGCACCGCGGAAGCGGAGGCGGCAGCCCGTGACCTCGGCATCGACGACGTCCGGTTTCTCGGAGTGACCGACGGTGCCATTCGCGAGAACCGTGACCTTGTCGCCCGGGCGACCGGTGGGATCCTGAGCGAATTTCCGCGCGCCCTCGTGGTCGCACCGTGGCAGGGCGACGGGCACCGCGACCACCGTGTTCTGGGCGAGATCACCCTCGAGGTGTGTCGGCGCGAGCAACGGCAGCTGTGGGCGTACCCGATCTGGCTGTGGCACTGGGGCAACCCCGAACACGCGAATACCCCGTGGTCGACGATGGCCACGCTGCCGCTGACCGGCGACCACGTAGCCGCCAAAGCTCGTGCGCTAGGCGAATACCGCTCGCAGGTACACGGCTCTGCCCCCGTTCTTCACGAGAGGTTCCTCGGGCACTTTCAGCGCCCGGAGGAGGTCTTCGTCGTGGAGAACGAGGGCAGAGTAGCGGTCGGCTAGACCGTTCAGGCCTTGACGTCGCCTCGCCAGGCGCCGTCCGGCTTGCCCTGCGACTCGATGTACTCCTTGAAGTTCTTCAGGTCTTTCTTGATCGCGTGGTTGTCGGCGCCGAGCGTCGAGCCGACCTTCTCGAGGAAGCCGGTGGGCTCCCAGTCGATCTGCACGGTCAGGCGGGTCTCGGAGTCGCTGAGCTTGTGGAACGTGATGACGCCGGCGTGGTCGACCTCGCCGCCGGTGGAGTTCCAGGCGACGCGCTCGTCGGGGTGCTGCTCGGTGATCTCGGCCTCGAACTGCTTCTCGACGGGACCGACCTTGACGTTCCAGACGGTTAGGGTCTCGGTGACCTGGTCGATCGACTCGACCTCGTCGAGGAACTTCGGAAATTCTTCGAACTGGGTCCACTGGTTGTAGGCGACGGACACGGGAACGTTGACGTCGATGGTTCCAATTGCTTGTGCCATGGAGATCTCCTGGTTTGTGATCGGTGTGACGTGGACGGTAGCTCGATGGCGGAACGGAGGCTCGGTCACGCGGCTATTCGAGGCCACTTGACAGGTCGAGACCCGGTCAGAACGACGGAGCCACGCAAGCCGGCACGAGGTTCTCGGCAAGGTATCGGGCGTAGCCACCCGGAGTGCGACCCACCTGTCGGCCGGAGGTCATCACGTCGCAATCATCCGATGCGGCGAGCGTGACGCCCTGCGCTCGCAGCCTCGTGACCAGGTCGTTGTCTTCGTGCTCGTCGTGGTGGAGAAAGCCACCGGCCTCGAGATACGCCGATGCACGAACCCCGATGTTGGCCCCGTGAACGTGCCCGTTGGGCTTCCCGGGAACGCGCTTCGCTTTCCACGCGGCGATCTGGGCCTCGGTGAGATCGGCGAAGTCGGGCGTGACCGTGCCGAGCATCACGTCGACTCCGGCGTCGGCGAGCCGGAGTTGCTCGACAAACCAGTTCCGCGGAACGACCGAGTCGGCGTCGGTATTGCCGATCCAGACACCGAGACCGAGAGGGCCGACATCAGCATGGCCACGGAGGGCAGCCAGACAGTGGTCGATGCCCTCCGCCCGGGCCGCACCCACCGTGCCGCCCGTGCTCGAAAGGACTTCGATGCCGGAGAACGACGTAGCGATCGCCACTGTATCGTCGCTGCAGCTGTCGGCCACCACGACGATTCGCAGAGCGATGTCGGGGCGGGCGGCGTGCAGAGCTCTCGCAGCCGCGTTGAGACCCTCGAGGCAGGCGCCGATGAGGCCCTCCTCATTGTGAGCCGGCACCACAGCACACATAGCCGTTATCGACGACACTCGTCACTCCCCACCCGTCTTGCGACGCGGTCAATCCCTGCTGCACCGGACGTGCACGAACTTGGAACTGTAGGCGCTCGCGGCGCTTCGCGCGGGCCTCCTCTGCCACGGTCGCCCGCGCGTGGCGGGCCCGTGGCCGAGCATGAGGCTCAGCCGTCGAGTGCATCCAGGTCGTGGAGGGCCTGCTCGGCCTGGACCAGACGGTCGGCCACTGGCCGCTCCCACCAGTAGTCGCCCCGCTCGCCGAGACCGTGCTTGGCGAGACCCACCCGCTTCCGTGCGGCCGTCACCGCCGACTCGTCGCAAGCGCGCTTCGCCGAACCCACTCCAGAGCGACCGCGGCCGAGGTGCGACCTCAAGGCGGACGCGACGTCGTCGGGCAGGCTCGGGTCGGTTCGCCGCCACCGTCGGCCGTTGATGACGAGCCAGCGCTCGTCATCTTCTGCGGCCTGCTTGCCCGTGTTCGACTCGGTCATGGCGGGCACGGTACACGCCTGGCCACGGCGAGGTCGCCACGGTGGCCAGGGCTCACAAACCGACCTCTGTCGCCGGGTCGGGCAGGACAGCACGACAGCGAGTGATCGGCAGCGGTGAGATTACCGGATCCTAGGATCCGACCTCACCAGGCCACCGAACACCCGCCCTTTGGCGTTGCGCGACTACTTCTTCGTCGTGACCTTCTTGGCCGCGCTTGTCACCGAGGCGGTGCTGTAGCCGGGGCTTGACGCCTTGACGCTGACGGTCAGGCTCGTGCCGACGTCACCCTTCGACGCGGTGTGCGTCTTCTTGGTGGCGCCGGAAATCGGCTTGCCATCGCGCAACCAGCGGTAGGTGAGCGTGGCTGACTTCGGCTTGAGGCCTGATGTGACGGCGGTCAGCTTCGAGCCGACGACGGTCTTGCCCGAGATGACGGGCTTCAGCGCGAAGGTGCCGGGGAGGGCGGCAGCGGTCGAGGCGCTGGTCTGGGTGGCTGTGACGAAGGCCGGGCCGGATCCTGAGACCTTGACGGTCAGGGTGCGACGGAGCTCGGCGGGCGCGACCGTGTGGTACTGCTTGGTCGCCCCGGCAATGGCCTTGCCGTCGACCGACCACTGGTACGAGAGCTTGGCGGTGGCGGTCCAGTCGCCGGGGACAGCGGTCAGCTTCTTGCCGACCTTCGGGGTTCCGGCGACGGTGGGGACGGTCGACTCGATCGGGGTGCCGGCCTTGGCGTTCTTGTCGTAGATGTAGGTGTTGAATCCGTCGAAGTCGTACGACGTGTAGAACAGCTTCGAGTCGAACTCCTTGAACAAGCCGATCGGAGCAATGGTCCCGCCGATCGGGCCCTCGTTGGTCGTCGTGGTGCCGTCGAAGCTGTACAGCGTGGGGCGCTGGCCCTTCGTCTGGTTGGTGAACTCGAGGTCGCCGTCGTAGACACCCACGGCAGGCAGGGCCGTGGCCGTCTTGAACGACACACCGGTGGTGACCGGGGTCGGTTCGCCGGTGCCGTCGAAGCGGTAGACGGCTACGGTCTCGGTCTTCGGCGAGACTCCGCCGAAGTAGTAGGCGCCCTTCCACTCGGCGCCCGAGAAGGTGTACGGCGCTGAGCTGACCCGAGTGAGGGCGGTCGGGTCGACGCGGTAGAGCGCGGTGGCGCTCGAGGTCTGGCTCATCACGACGAAGTACTGAGTGTTGCCGATCGAGACCGGGGAGGTCAGATATTTCTTCGTCGTGATCGGGGTGGAGAAGGTCGTTCCGTCGTAGCGGGTGATGGCCGAAGTCTGGGTGAAGTAGTCGTCATCGTAATTGTCGTAGTCGGTGGTGTCTTCGACGATGGTCAGCGTCGACCCGGCCGAGGCCAGCGTGACGTCGTGGGAGAACGTCTTCACCGCGGCGTAGTTCGTGCCGTCGAAGCTGGTGAGCGTGACAGTGGCCTTGCCGCTGCGGGAGTACGTGCTGACCGTGAAGTAGAGCAGGTTTCCGACGACGACGACCTGCTCGTCGATGTCGGTGGGAGCGCCGGCGACCGTCTTCCAGCCGAACGATGTCCAGTGCTGAAGGCGTGTCTCGTCGGATTCCCAGTCATAGCTGACGCCATAGAGCTCGTCGCCGAGAACGGCCTGCGCGTACGCACCACCGGCGTTCGCGTTCGGGTCGACCTTCGCGGCCGGGATCGCGCCGGCGGGAGCCGGGCGCACCGCGTCGGTGGTTGCGCTGCGCTGGAGCGACGACGACGGAAGCGTCGAGGATCCGGCAGCGGTCCCGTTCAACGCCTGGGCGACGGCCGCTCGGCTGGCGGGCGTTCCGAAGTCGGTGTTGTGCAGCGCGTCGAGGGCGCGGCTCGACGCGGTCGCGCTCTGGGCCGGAGCCGCTGCCGGAGCTGCTGCAACCGGCGCCGCGGCGTTCGCGGGTGCGATGCCGCCGAGCGCGAGCCCGACGGTGCCGGCGAGAGCGGCGGTGATCGTGAGCGCGCGGCGGCGCAGACGTGGTGCGGACATGGTGTTCCCCCGTGTTGTCAGGCGCAGCCGATGTGATCTCGGCCGCTTTTTCTGAATCCTAGGGGAGACGGCGAACGGGAAAGGGGTGGTTTAACCCCCAGTCCGGGCGAACGGCCTCTCGGCGTTCAGGCTCGCGTGCTGACCGGTGCCCCGAGCTGGTGAGTGCCGAAGCTGTCGACGATCTCGTTCAAGAGGGACGACGGCCGCATCACGTCGGCGAGAACCGCGTCGGAGAGCAGGTAGTGGCCGGCGAGATCCTGCTCGTGGCCTTGCGCCCCGGTGAGGTCCCCCTCGATAGCGGCCTCGTGGGAGGAGAGCTGCTCTGCGAGCGGGGTAAACACGGCCTTGAGGTCGGGGCTGGTGGTTTGGCGGCTCAGTTCTTGGGCCCAGTAGAGGGCGAGGGAGAAGTGGCTGCCACGGTTGTCGATGGTGCCGACGTCGTCGGCGGGGCTCTTGTTCTCGTCGAGGAGCGTCGCGGTGGCGCGGTCGAGGGTGTCGGCGAGAGCCCGGATTCCGGCGTCGCCGGTCGTGGTGGCGAGGTGGTCGAAGCTGGCCGCGAGAGCGAGATATTCGCCGAGGCTGTCCCACCGGAAGTGGTTCTCGTCGCGGAGCTGGTCGAGGAGCCGCGGGGCGGTTCCGCCGGCTCCGGTTTCGAAGAGGCCACCGCCGGCGAGGAGGGGAACGACCGACAGCATCTTGGCGCTGGTGCCGAGCTCCATGATGGGGAAGAGGTCGGTGAGATAGTCGCGGAGCACGTTCCCGGTGACGGAAATCGTCCCTTCCCCCCGGCGGAATCGTTCCAGGGTGAAGGTCATCGCGTCGACGGGCGCCATGATCGTGATGTCGAGGCCGGTGGTGTCGTGCAGAGCCAGGTAGCTCGTGACGAGACGCGCGATGACGGTGTCGTGGGCGCGCGACGAGTCCAGCCAGAAGACGGCGGGGGCGTGGGTTGCTGTGGCGCGCTTGACGGCGAGTGCGACCCAGTCTCTGATGGCGTCGTCGCGGGTGCGGCACATCCGCCAGATGTCGCCTTGGGCGACGTCATGCTCGAGGAGGACCGTTCCGGCAGCGTCTCTGACGAGCACCCTCCCGGCGCGTGGGATTTCGAAGGTGGTGTCTTGGGAGCCGTATTCTTCGGCGGCACCGGCCATGAGGCCCACGTTCGGCACGGTGCCGAGAGTCGCGGGGTCGAAGGCGCCGTTGATGCGGCAGTCGTCGATGACGGTCTGGTAGAAAGCGGCGTAACTGGAGTCGGGGATGACGGCGAGGGTGTCGTGGCTGGATCCGTCCGGCCCTGTCATCTGACCCGACCAGCGGATCATGGCGGGCATGGAGGCGTCGACGATGACGTCGCTCGGCACATGCAGGTTCGTGATGCCACGGGCCACGTCGACCATGGCCAGCTTCGGCTCGGCGGCCAGAGCGTCGTCGAAGGCCGACCGGATGGTCGCACCGTCGGGAAGGTTTTCCAGCCGGGCGAACAGTGCGGCGAGGCCGTCATCGGGGTTGATACCGGCGGCTACCAGGGCATCGCCGTGCGCGTCGAAAACGGTGTGGAAGTACGCGCGGACGGCGTGACCGAAGAGGATCGGATCCGAGATCTTCATCATCGTGGCTTTGAGGTGCACCGAGAAGAGGAGGTCGTCCTCTCGCGCGCGGTCGAGCTGCTCGGCGAGGAACTCGCGAAGAGGCCCCACTCGCAGGACCGCCGCGTCGATGATGTCGTGAGCTCCAACCATCAGGGGCTCTCGCAGTGGTGCGTGGGTGCCGTCGTCGCCGACCAACTCGATGGTGACCGGGCCGTCGGCCGGGACGATGGTGGATCTTTCGGTGTCGCGGAAATCGTTGGCCGTCATGGTGGCGACGCGCGTCTTTGACTCCGGGCTCCAAGGACCCATGGGGTGGGGGTGCTTGTGGGCGTAGGCCTTCACGGAGGCCGGTGCGCGCCGGTCGGAGTTGCCCTGCCGGAGGACCGGATTCACGGCCGACCCCTTGAGGGCGTTGTACCGAGACCGAATTGTCTCGCTAGCCGGGTCGGAAGAAGCGGCCGGATAGTCGGGCACGGCGTAGCCGGCCTGCTGCAGCTCCGCGATCGCAGCCTGCAGCTGCGGCAGTGACGCAGACACGTTGGGGAGCTTGATGATGTTCGTCGTCGGGTCCGAGATCAGGGCCCGGAGCTCCTCGAGGGCGTCGGGCTGACGCTGCTCCGGGCGCAGGTGTTCCGGGAACTTCGCCAGGATCCTCGCCGCCAACGAGATGTCACGCGTCTCGACGTGCACGCCGGCCTTCTCCGCGTACGCCTGCACGATGGGGAGAAGAGCGGTAGTCGCGAGGCGGGGCGCTTCGTCGGTCAGCGTGTAGATGATTTCGTGCATGCGGAGGCGGATCTTTCAGTCTGGAGACGTGGACCCCATCGCATGCCGACCGCGCGAAGGCGGGAGGGTCGTGACTGACTGATCGTCGATTGCCGAGGAGCCGGGGGCTGTTCGTCGGTGAACACAGGTGATGAGTGAAGCCTACGGCGAGTCTCCGTGGTCCTTGTCGCGAGGCGGCCGCGGCGGGGGTTCTTGGACGATTCTTCGCGTCGCGAGAGTCGACTGCCTGAACGGTCTCCGATGGAGTGCTCCCGTCACCCCACGCCTACCACGCCGTCCACGATAGGAAGTCGACCCCATGACCAACGCCGCCCACTCTTTCCAGCCCGCTAGGCTCCCTCGCTCACCGCGGGAGCTGCTGAACAAGGTGCCCGAAGTCACCGCCGTCTTCTGGATCATCAAGGTGCTGGCCACCACGGTCGGCGAGACCTTCGCTGACTACCTCAACGTGACCCTCGGCTTCGGCCTCGCTCTGACCTCGATCTTCATGGCCGTTCTGCTCGTCATCGCCCTCATCGCGCAGTTCCGTCTGCAGCGCTACGTGCCAGCCGTCTACTGGCTCGCGATCGTGCTCATCAGCGTCGTCGGCACACTCATTACCGACAACCTCACCGACAACCTCGGCGTACCCCTTCCAGTGACGGCCGCCGTCTTCGCAGTGCTGCTGACGGGAACCTTTGTGGCCTGGTTCGCCGTCGAACGAACCCTCTCGATCCACTCCATCCGCTCCACCCGCCGGGAAGCGTTCTACTGGTTGACGGTGCTATTCACCTTCGCTCTCGGCACGGCGGCCGGCGACCTTCTCGCCGAGCGTCTCAATCTCGGCTACGTCCTGTCGCTCATCGTCTTCGCCGCCGCAATCGCTGTCGTCGCGTTCCTCTACTACGTCGTGAAGCTCAACGCCGTGGTCGCGTTCTGGATCGCGTATATCCTCACCCGTCCGCTCGGTGCCTCCACCGGTGACCTTCTGTCGCAGCCAAGCGCCGACGGCGGGCTCGGGCTCGGAACCACCGGTACGAGCGTTCTGTTCCTCGGCGTCATCCTGGTGCTCGTGACCGGCCTGTCGATTCAGGGGCGGATCCGCCGAGGCGCCCCCACCAGCACCGAGTCGGGTGCTGACCGCGCCGTTTCTTCATGAATTCTCAGAGGTCGGCCCGGAGGGTGAGTCCATGACCCACGCCGCGCCCCCGACGAGTCCCACCGTCTCGATGCTCTCAACGAATCCATCACTCGGCGCGTCCGGCGGACCTGCCCTCCTCCGGTGTCGGCCGGGTCTCGGCAACCGGAACGCATTCAGCGTCGCCGCCATCGTCATCGTCGTGGCATTCGGCCTGCTCGTCGCCAAGACGGGGCCGATGACTCGACTCGACCTGGCCGGCGTGCAGGCGCTCAACACGCTGCACATCGGCTTCGTCGGGGCGGTCGGCTCGGGGGTGTACGCCGCGTTCAGCCCGATCGAGGCGGTGAGCATCACCGTCGTGATCGTCGGCGTGATCGCCCTGGCGACCAGAGACCTCCGTCTCGCGGGCACCTTCGCCCTCACGGTCGCCGTCACCTGGATCTCGAGCGACGTCGTGAAGCTGATCGTGCAGCGCCCGCGGCCCGACGCGTGGGCCTTCGCGAACCACCTGGGCGTCGCCGAGGTCGACCCGTCGTATCCGAGCGGGCACATGGCGTTCATCGCCACCCTCGCCCTGACCTTCTACTTGCTGGCTGCGGGCAAGAGCTATCGGCCGGCCGTCGCGGCGGTCGGCATGGTGGCCGTCGCGGTGGTCGCGCTCAGCCTCGTGTCGGACGGCGTCCACTACCCGAGCGACGTCATCGCCTCGATCGCGTGGTCGCTCGCCGTGGCGCCCGGCGTCGTGGCCGCGTCGAATCGATTCCTCCTGCCGCTGACCTATCGATCCGCGACCCGTCGCGCCGCCCACCCCACCGACCGCACAGCAGCCCACCGGGAGAACGCATGATCTTCGACCCGCAGTCGTTCCTCACCTCGATGGGCCCGGCCGTCCTCGTCGGCCTCGGCCTGATGGTCTTCGTCGAGTCGGGGCTCCTCTTCCCGTTCCTTCCGGGCGACTCGCTGCTCTTCACGGCGGGGCTTCTCGCCTCGAGCGGCGTCATCCACGTGCCGGTCTGGTCGGTGATCCTGGTCGCCTTCGCCGCAGCGTCTCTCGGCGACCAGGTCGGCTACTGGCTCGGCCACCGCTTCGGGCGACGGCTCTTCCAGCCCGACGCCCGAGTGCTCAAGACCCGGTATCTCGGGGAGGCCGAGACGTTCTTCGCGAAGTACGGCGGCCCCGCCCTGATCCTCGGCCGCTTCGTGCCCGTCGTCCGCACCTACGTGCCGCTCGCGGCGGGGACGAGTCTCTACCCCTACCGCCAATTCCTGCTCTGGAACCTGACCGGCGCCTTCGCCTGGACCCTCGTCGTCAGTGTGCTCGGCGTCGTGCTCGGGCAGATCCCGTTCGTGCGGACCCACATCGACGTGCTCGCGATCCTCGTCGTGATCGTCTCCGTCCTGCCCATCGTGATCAGTGGGATCCTGCGCTACGTCCGCGGCCGGCGCGCCGCCGGTGCGGCCAGCTAGCCTGCAGTCATGACGCCATCGTCCGCTCGGCAGAGGTTGCTGCTCATCGAGGACGACCCCGCGCTCGGGCCGCTCATCGAGGAGGTGCTGGCCGAGGTCTACGACGTGGTGAGACACGTCGATGGCCGGGCGGGGCTCATTGCCGGCCTGGACGGCGACTTCGACGTGATGGTCGTCGACCGTCGCCTGCCCTCGCTCGACG
This sequence comes from Frondihabitans sp. PhB161, assembly GCF_003814635.1. Lineage (NCBI taxonomy): Bacteria > Bacillati > Actinomycetota > Actinomycetes > Micrococcales > Microbacteriaceae > Frondihabitans > Frondihabitans sp. PhB161. The sequence goes on along the minus strand of NZ_RKQW01000002.1, from coordinate 603,560 downwards.
GGCTCCAGATCGTCGAGGCCCTGCGCAAAGGGCGCATCACTTCGCCGGTGTTGATGCTGACCGCACTCGGCACGGTCGGCGATCGGGTGGACGGCCTCGACAGCGGGGCGAACGACTACCTGGTCAAACCGTTCGAGTTCGACGAGTTGCTCGCTCGACTGCGGGCACTGACTCGGTCGTTCTCGGGTGGGGCGTCGATGCTCCCGATCGGTGAGTGGTCGTTCTCTCCCGAGGACCGGGTGATGTCGTCGCCCTATGGGAGCCGGGTCGTTTTGACCGATCGCGAGTCGGAGCTGCTGCGCGTGCTGGCCCGCGAGCCGGAGCGCACCTTCTCACGAGAGCACCTGCTGCGCACCGTGTTCCCCGACGGCGAGCAGCTCGGCACGGTCGACACCTACGTGCACTACCTCCGCAAGAAGACCGAGCGCGACGTCGTGCTCACCGTCCGCAATCGCGGCTACCGACTGGGGGCACTGTGACTCGGTCACGACGACGAGGATCCGCGGCCACCCCCGATGCCGATTCGCGGGCGACCCGCCGCGCCTCGCTCTCGATCGGCCTGCAGATCATGCTGGCCTCGGCGATACTCGTGCTGGGCATCGTCGTGGTGGCCATCGTCTTCATCCTCCATCAGTCGCTGCCGCGCGAGCAGATCGACCGTGACGCGTCCGGCGTCGCCCGGGTCTACGTCGACACCTCGGACGTCTATCAGGGTCTCGTCGTGATCGGCATCGGCGCGGTGCTCTTCGCGGGCCTCGTGAGCTGGTTCATCGCCCGTCGGGCCGTCCGGCCGCTCGGTGACGCCCTGCGGTTGCAGCGGGAGTTCGTCGCCGACGCGAGCCACGAGCTGCGCACTCCGCTGTCGGTGCTCGACGCGCGCATCCAGGTGTTCGAGCGCCGACTCGCCAGTGCCAACCCGCCGAGCACCGGCGACGCGGCCGCGACGGTCGCCGAGCTCCGAGCCGACTCGCGCGCGCTCGTCGACATCGTCACCGACCTGCTGCTGGCGGCGGGCGGGGGTCAGGCTCGCCCCGACCCGGTCGTCGCCGGGCCGGTGATCGTCGAGGCCGTCGACTCGCTGCGGATCCTCGCCGCCGAACGGGGGGTGCGGCTCAGCGTCGACGTCGACGATCTCGCCCGCGTCCGCATCTCGGTGGCGGCCCTTCGGCGCTGCGTGGTCGCGCTCGTCGACAACGCCCTCGCGCACTCGCCGACCGGTTCGACGGTGTTGGTCGCGCTCGACCGGGCAGGCGGGTCGCTTCGGTTGGTCGTGGCCGATGAGGGCGCCGGAATCCAGGGCATCGCCCCGGAGCGCGTCTTTGATCGGTTCGCTCACTCCGGCGGCGCCGGTGTCGAGGGCGGGCGCCAGAGCTTCGGAATTGGATTGGCGCTGGTGCGGGAGATCGCGACGCGTCAGGGCGGCACGGTTCGAGTCGAACGCACGTCGGCCGCAGGTACGGCCATGGCCCTCGAGCTGCCGATCGCCGAGTGAGGTGCGGATCCTGGTCTCGATTCCTCGTCGATTCCTCGCCAATTCTTCGTCGATTCTGAGAGGGGCGGTCGCAGGCTTCGGGCATGACGAGCTCCCGCATCGCCCTCAGCAAGGTTCCCGAGGTGACAGCCCTGTTCTGGATCGTGAAGGTCGTGACAACGGGCGCCGGCGAGACGGGCTCGGATTTTCTCGTCACCCACCTGAACCCGGTGCTGGGTGTCGGCATCGGCTTCGTGCTCTTCGTGACCGCGATGGTGCTGCAGTTCCAGGCAGCCCGCTACATTCCCGCGCTGTACTGGTTCGCGGTCGTGATGGTGAGCGTCTTCGGCACGATGTGCGCCGACGTGATCCACGTCGGGCTCGACGTGCCCTACCTGGTATCGGCACCGGTCTTCGCGGTGACGCTCGCGGTCGTGCTGGTCGCCTGGCGTCGCAGCGAGGGCACCCTCTCGATCCACAGCGTCACGACCCGGCGGCGCGAGACGTTCTATTGGGCGACCGTGCTCGCGACGTTCGCGCTCGGAACGGCGACCGGTGACCTCACCGCCTCGACCCTGCACCTCGGCTATCTGGCCTCGGGCATCCTGTTCGCGGTCGTCATCGCTGTTCCTGCAGCCGGGTACGCGTCCGGGCTGTTCGGCCCGATCCTCGCGTTTTGGTTCGCCTACATCGTGACCCGACCCATCGGCGCCTCGTTCGCCGACTGGATGGGCGTCTCGCCCGCCCGCAGCGGGCTCGGCTGGGGCACCGGAGAGGTCACGCTCGCGCTCCTGGCGGTGATCGCGTCGTTGGTGCTCGCGCTATCAATTCGACGACCGAAGGATCCGGCGGCCCGCCACTCAGCACCGCCGCCGCTGCGCGTGGGCGGGTAGCTCGCGACGCACCCCCGGTTGGCCTCAATCGGCCTGGCAATCGGGGGTTATCTGGCCATCAGGGGGTGCGTCGACACCGTGCGCCGCCCGCGCGGCGCTCAGTGGATGACGCCGCGCTCGATTCGGCCCGCCAGGTGATCCACCACGGCGAACGCAACCGGCTCGACGAGCGGGCCCGAGCGGTGCTCCGACCAGTTGGCGTCGAAGCGCTCGCGGAACCCGGTCGTCCACGGCAGAGCCGAAGGATCCGCTGACCCCGTCGCGGCCCACCGCCACAGCAGCTGCCCGCGCCGATTCACCTCGACGTCACCCGGCCCGGGGCCGACCGCGATCGGAGTGGGGCGCACGCAGACGACGGGAGCGTCGATGCGCGGTGGCGGATCCATCCCCGGAACATCCTGCGTCAGCATCGAATACGGCAACGCGACCCCGCGGGCCGTGAGTGCGAAGATCTCGAGCGGCCAGCACGGCGCAACGCTCTTGTAGATCGGCGCACCGTTCGCGGCCCGACCGAGCATGACGGTCGTGACCGGCTCGATCCCGCGTCGGCGGAGCGCGATCGCGGTCTCGGCGAGCAGAGACTGGAGCGCCCACGACCCGGCGACCTCCTCCGATTCGACGGGGAGCGCCTCGATTCCGCGCCGGGGCCGGACGAATCGTTCGATGGCCTCGTCGAGTTCGGTCATGGTTCCACGCTACCGTTCACGCGCTACCCCGCTTCGCCCGCGCGCTGCTGCGCGGTATGTCGCGAGACTCCAGTAGGTGCGGGTAGGCGCCCTCGGCACCCGCATCTACTGGAGTCTCGATTTCGGGGGCATAAGTGCACCCCCTGCAGGCTTGCGGCCTGCGCATCACCTCGTTTAGCGTCGAAAGCGGGTGAAGGGGGAGAGCATGGCGGAATTTCGCGTGTCATCGGAGGCGGTCGAGGCTGCGAGTGCCGACGTCGCCGAGCATCTCGTCGAGTTCGAGGGGCGGGTCGCCGCCTGCCAGTCACTCGTCTCGGGGCTGATCGGAGCCGACTGGGCGGGCGGTGCGGCGGACGCCTTCGCGGGCGACTGGACGGAGTGGCTGCAGGGGGCAGCGACGGTGCAAGACGCCCTCGCCGGCATCTCCCGGCTCCTCGCCGAATCCGCGTCGACCTACGCCGACACTGAGACCCACGTGGCCTCCGCCTCAGCGAGCTCTGAGGTAACAACGACCCCGGCTGCAGCACCCAGCGGTCGCATCGGCACCCCGGGGCAGGCCCGATGACCCGCCACAAAGCCGTCGGCGCTTCGCTGAACGAACTCGTCGTCGAACTCGGCCGCATGACCGAGTACTGCCACGCCCTCCGCGATCACGTCGAGGGGACCGCGGGGCGCGTCTCGGGCGACTGGTCAGGAGACGCGCAAGCCCAGTTCGCTGCTCTCCACCAGGAGTGGTCTGCCGGAGCCGCGACCATGGCCGAGGCCATGGCCGACATCGCGAAGATCGCAGCCGCCGCGGGAACGGCCTACGACGCCGTCGCCGCGCACAACCGGGCGGGGTGGTCGTGAGCATGGGCGATTACCTGATCGACGTCGACCCGACCGGATACGTGGATGCGGGGGTCGCGACCCGTGACCTCATTCGGATCCTGAGCTCGTCGTCTTCTGCACTGCTCTCGTCGCTCGCCGGGAGCGGAGGCATGGCCGGATCGGACGACGCCGGTCAGACCTGGGCCACCAGCTACGACGAGGCCGCCCGGAGCGTGACGACCGACACCGGATCCCTCCTCACCGCGATCGACTCCCTCGCCGTCGGGCTGCACGTCACCGGGTACAACCACGCGCTCGCCGAGGCTCACGCCTCGAACGGGAGAGCAGGATCCGACGTGGCCGCTCCCGCCACCCCCTCGACCATCAGCATCGGTTCTCCGCCGTCGTCCCACGGTGGCAACCGCGACTTTCCCTGGGGTTTCGACTATGTCGCCGACCTCATCGGCATGGCATGGCCCGACGGCGACACCGGCAAGCTCCGGTCTGCGGGGAGCGCCTGGGAGACCTACGCCGGTGCGCTCGACGGCATTGACACCACCGGGCCGCTGTCGCACGTGTCGGGCTTCAGCTCGCCCGAGATCCCGTCGATCGAGCAGAAGATGCAGTCGGTGCGAACCGTCGTCGACGGCCTCGCCAACCAGGCCCGGGCTATCGCCACGGGCTGCCGGGCGCGCGCCGACGCCATCGAGAAGGCGCGCAACGACACCACTGCGGAACTGGCCAAGCTCGCCGCCATGATCGCCGGGACCGTCGCGGCCAGCGCACTACTGACCCCGCTCACCCTCGGTATCTCGGACGCCGTCGGCGCCGGCGCGGTGACCGCCGAGACCGCCACGAGCGTGGGCCGCATCGTCGTCTGGCTGACCGAGGCCGTCGAGTCGACCATCACCGCCGCGGGCGTCGTCGCCGAGACCGTCACCGGCGTCGGCGGTCTCAGCGTGGCCATCGAGGCGCTCGCCGTGCGCATCGCGCCAATGGCCGCCGGCTACGTGCTCCAGGGAGTCGTCGCCAGCACTTCGGGAGCCGTCGTCGACGGTGCCGTCTACGGCTCCGAGGCCAACATCGGCGAAGACCTGCTGTGGGGCATGCTCCTGCCGGGCGGCGGTGCGGTCGCCGCCAGCACGCGTCGTGTCGGCGAGAAGGTAGTGGTGGAGAGCGCGGTCGTTCAGACCACGAAAGCGGGCGACCGTCGTCTAGCCGAGATTCCAGTGACCTTCCGCGTCAGTCCCGGGCACGATGTCGTCGAGTTCGACCGGCAGCTCCTCGGCCAGCAGGAAGAAATGAACCGCCTCAGCGTCGCCGAGTTCCTCCGCAACCGGGAGGTGTATCCGACGGCTCGACGGGGCGCTGCGGCGAGGGTGGCTCAGAAGCGACTGCGCCAATCGGAGAGCGCGCTCAAAGTCGATGAGTATCTCGCTCAGGGCCATTCCTTGCGGGAGTCCCGGGAGATGGCGGTGGCCTGGATGCGATCGCGAGCCGCGCTCCACACCCCCGACCTCATCGCTGGCGGTCACGCTGCATCTGTCAATGTCCTGGGCGATTCGCGAATCAACTCCTCGCTAGGATCCCAGTGGAGAACTCTCATCGTGCCCGTCGACCGGAGCATTCGTGACCAAGCGGTTCGAATGTCGCAGGTAGAGCGCGAGACAACGTTCATTCACGTTCGTCTGACCCGCTAGGAATAAATATGATCACGCTCCCCGACTTTGTAGCCAGCGGTTCCGTTAGCCACGAAATCATTGATGCCTACGCGTCCAGAACGCCGCAAGAAGTTGTCGACCTGTGGAGGGGGCTAGGCACGGGCTCCGCCGCGGGTGGTTACATTCGACTCGTCGATCCCGCGGAATGGCAACCCATCCTGGCCGAAGTCTGCCCGGGCCACGACGAGGCCGTCGTGGTGTTCACCACGGCCATGGGGGACCTGGTCGTCTGGGAGAACGGCTTCTTCAACCTCCTGCGCCTCCGTAAGGGCATCGTCGACATAATCGGAGCGAACGCCAAGAACTTCGTCACGTATATTGCCGACCCCGAATTTCTCGAGTGGAAGTTCGACTGGGATTCGTATGCCCCGGCCGTAAAGCGTCTGGGGCAGCCGGAGTTTTACGAGTGCTTCGGTTATGTACCGTTGCTCGTCCTGGGTGGCCCGGAGCGAGTTGAGAACCTCCAGCGAGTAAAGATGCGCGAGCACGTGCTCATCATTTCCCAGCTCGCAGGCCCTCTCGCCTTCGACGCCGGCTGATGCATGATGAACTCTGCCCCCTTCACGTCCTTCGACCTGATGCCAGCAGGGTCGATGAGGACCTATTCCGACCGTGTACCGACCGAGATCTCGGCCCTCCGGGGTGAGGTTGGGCAAGCAACCGCTGCGGGCGGATACATCCGACTCGTCAACCCTGCGGAATGGCAGCCGATTCTGGCCGAAGCGTGCCCGGGCCATGACGACGCCGTTGTTGCCTTCACCACGGCCCTGGGAGACATGATCGTGTGGGAGAAGGGGCTCTTTTACCTTCTCCGTTTCCGCGATGGAATCGTCATTGTCGTCGGCGCGGACGCGACAAACTTCGTTACCTATGTAGCCGACGCCAGGTATCTCGACTGGCAGTTCAGCTGGTCTGCCTATGCCCCTGCGGTAGAGCGCCTGGGCCAGCCGGCATTCGACGAGTGCTTCGGCTACGTGCCGCTGCTTGCGCTCGGTGGCCCGGAACGAGTTGAAAACCTCCAGCGGGTGAAGATGCGCGAGCACGTGCTCATCATCTCCCAGCTCGCGGGCCCGCTCGCCTTCGACCCTGTTTGATGCGGATGCAGTCAACCCACGTCACGACCGTCAACGGATTCACAAAGATCCCTCTGGACGACTCGGAAGGCCCCATCCCCGAGACCCTCGCGGGGATGCTCGGCCGATTGAACGGGACGAGCCTGTTCTCTCTTGCGCTCTGGAAGCTTCCGGCGGGGGCTGCTCTCGGTGACGCATCAGCCACTCGAGCGGTCGACGAGAACTACCTGCAGTCGGCGGGATCAGCCACCGCGATGTCTATCGAGTTGCGGCGCACGGTTGACGGGGTGACCAGCCAGTTCGCTGCCGGATCCTCGTCGTCGAGCGCGACAAACGCCCCGTGGGTCAGCATTCCCTTCGGGCAGCACACTCTCGAGGTGCAGCCGAACGAGGTCTTCTCCGCCGAAGAGGCTGCCGCCATTTACCTCGCCTATTACGAGACGGGTGAGATTCCCGATGGGCTCGCACTCCGCGAGCTTGACCTCGGTCTCTAGAAAGCTGAACTCAATGCCTCCGTTTGTTTCTGTCGCCGCGATGCCTGAGACGTCGATCCGGGAGCACTCGGCTCGTGTTCCTCACGAGATCGTGGAGCTGTGGCGGGAGGTCGGGTTGGCAACCGGGGCGGGCGGATGCCTCCGAGTAATCGACCCGGCCGAGTGGGCACCGATTCTGGCCGAGACCTACCCCGGTCACGACGAGGCGGTGGCTGTCTTCGCAACCGCCTTCGCCGACGTGGTCGTGTGGGAGCGCGGCTACCTCAACATCCTCAGATTCCGCCGCGGCGTGGTTACTGTGCTCGTGGCCGATCTAGAGATGCTGTTGCTGGTGATCGACGACCAGGAGTTCCTCGACACGGAGCTGGATGCGGGCTCGTATGCGGCGGCCGTCGAGCGGTTGGGTATGCCGGAATTCGACGAGTGCTTCGGCTACGTTCCGCTGCTTGCGCTCGGTGGCCCGGAGCGCGTCGAGAACCTCCAGCGCGTGAAGATGCGCGAGCACGTTCTGCTCATCTCGCAGCTTGCCGGACCTCTCGCCTTCGACGCCGGCTGAGCGCCGCTCCGGCGGCGAGACTCCACTAGTTGCGGGTCTGCCGCCCAGCCACCCGCAACGAGTGGAGTCTCGCCGCCCAGGCGAGCGGCGCTCCTGCGGCGAGACTCCACAAATGGCCCATCCTTCGGCTGACGATGGGCCATTTGTGGAGTCTCGGCGCCCCTAAGCGAGAAAGAGGCAGACACAGAGCGCAGGATCCGCGCCCCACGCACCTACAGCAGGACGCTCCCGCGGACCAGCGTCGTGGTCGACCCGCCGACCCACACGGCTCCCGCGGAGTCGACGTCGATCGACACGACGCCGTCGCGCTGCAGCCGGGTGCCCTGGCCGTTGGTGTACGACGCCGGCGCCCGGCCCTCGCGCTGGAGCCACTGCGCGAGCGCGGCGTTGAGGCTGCCCGTCACGGGGTCTTCGCCCACTCCGACGTTCGGCACGAAGCCGCGCACCTCGAAGGCGTGACGGGAGCCCTCGGGGTAGGCGCCGAAGACGCCGATCGCGAGATCGAGGACGCCGCTGAAATCGGGCTCGACGGCGAGCACGGCGTCGGCGGAGGCGAGCTCGATGCCCATCCACTCCGGCCCGTTGACGATCCACTGGTGGCTGACGATGTCGGCGCGCGAGACACCGAGTGCGGTGGCCACACGAGCGAGGTCGGCTTCGTCGACCGGGCCGGAGCGGATGGTCGGGGGAGCGCCGAAGGCGAGACGACCGTCGGTGCGACGAAGAGTAACGAGACCGGCCGCGCACTCCTGCACGACGACGCCAAGGCCGGAGCCGGAGCCGGAGCCATCAGCACCGCCGGCCCGAGGCACCCCGCCCGCCTCCAGCCACGCGTGCGCCGATCCGAGCGTCGGGTGCCCCGCGAACGGCAGCTCTTCGCTCGGCGTGAAGATCCGCAAACGGTAGTCGGCGTCGGGCGAGGTGGGCGGCAGCACGAACGTGGTCTCGGAGAGGTTCGTCCAGCGGGCGAACGACGCCATGGCCTCGTCGTTCATTCCGTCGGCGTCGAGCACGACGGCGACCGGGTTACCGAGATAAGGATCCGACGCGAAGACGTCGACCTGAGCAAACTGTCTCGTGCGAGCGGGGGCGTGGAAGGAATCGGGGGTAGGCACAGGGTCACGGTAGAGGGCCCCGCGGTTTGGTCGAAAGGGCCAATCCCCGGATCCTGGACTCCCGTCTCGTTCCCGAGAGGACGCAAATGGGGCCCCGACGACGAGTCGGAGCCCCATGTGCGCACTTTGGGCGAAGATGCCGGCCGGTCAGCCGGCGGTAACGAACCCTTCGCTCTTCAGCCAGTCGAAGGCGACGTCGGCCGGCTCTTCGCCGCCGACATCGACGCGCAGGTTCAGCTTGCGCAGCTGCTCGTCGGTGATCTTCGGCGAGATCTGGTCGAAGACCTCTTTCAGTTGGGGGTACTCGTCGAGCGTCGCGGAGCGGAACACCGGCGCGACGTTGTAGGCGGGGAAGAACTTTTCGTCGTCATCGAGCACTGTCAGGTCGAGGGAGTTGATGCGACCGTCGGTCGTGTAGGCCTCGCCGAAGTTGCACTTGCCCTGGTCGGTGGCCGTGTAGACCGCGCCCGTGTCGAGGATGCTGACGTTGCCGGACGGCACGCCGTTCTTACCCGACCCGCCGAGCTCGAGGCCGTAGTGCCTCAGCATCGGCTTAAAGCCGTCGGCCCGCGAGTTGAACTCCGACTCGACGCAGAAGGTGCGATCGGCGACGGGGAGCTTCGCGATGTCCGACACCTTGGTGACGCCGAGCTTCTTGGCGGCCTCCGAGCGAATGGCCATCGCGTAGGTGTTGTTCAGTGGGGCCGGCTGGAGCCAGTCGAGGCCGTTCTTCGCGTCAGCATCGCGTACTGCCGCGTACTGCTTGGCCTTGTCGGGAATGCCCTCGGCGTTGCCGAGGAACGACAGCCACGCGGTCCCGGTGTATTCGTACGTCACGTCGGCGCCGCCCGTCAGCATGAGTTGCCGCACCGGGACCGAGCCGGGCACGTTGGTCATATCCGTGACGTCGAAGCCGGCGGCGCTCGCGGCGAGCACGGCGATCTTGCCGAGGATCAGCTGCTCGGTGAAGTTCTTGCTGGTGACGGTCAGCTTCGCGTCGGCGGGGAGGCCGTCGATGTGCTTGATCGAGCCCAGCGCGACGGCGGGAACGAACGCGGTAGCGGGCTGGAGGCCGCAGCCGGTGAGGGCGAGCGCGGCGACGGTGAGGCCGCCGACGATCGAGGCGCGCAGGGCGTGGCGTCGCTTGCGTCCGAATTTGAAGGAAGAACTTGGCTGGAGGGCCTGCGATCGCGATGTTTCCGTTGCGCCGAGGCGGTTTTTCCTTCGAATTCGGGCAGGAGCGGAGGCAGAAGGAGTGCGGGTCATCGGAGTCCCTTCGGGGTGGCGAAATGCTCGACGAGACGGCCGAGCCAGTCGATGAGCAGCGCGAGGAGCGCGATGAGCAGGGCGCCCGAGATGAGCACGCGGGGCAGGTAGAGCGTGACGCCGGTCGTAATCAGCAGGCCGAGCCCGCCCGCGCCGATGAACGTCGCGAGGGCGGCCGAGCCGACCAGAAGCACGAGCGCGGTGCGGATGCCCGAGAGCATCACCGGCACGGCGAGCGGCAGCTCCACCTTCATCAGGACCGCGAACGACGACATTCCCATGCCGCGCCCGGCCTCGACCGTGCGGGCATCGACACTCTGCACGCCGATCATGGTGTTGCGCAGCACCGGCAGGATCGCGTAGAGCACCAGCGCGACGACGGCCGAGCGGAAGTTGAAGCCGAGCCAGAAAGCGAGGAGCACGACGAGGCCGATGGCCGGTGCGGCCTGCCCGAAGTTGCTGATCGCGAGGATGATGCCGCTGGCCTTGTTGAACGGGCGACGGGTGAGCAGGATCCCGAGAGGGATCGCGATCACGAGCACGATCAGCGCCGACACGAAGGTCAGCGCGAGGTGCTGACCGGCGTAGTCGACGAGGTCGGACGGGTTGAGCGTCGAGCGTTCACTCGGCGTGAGGTCGGCGGTCATCAACCAGACGACGAAGCCGACGAAGACGAGGGCGATGGCAGCGGGCTGAATCAGCAGTCCGCGCCAGCTCGTCGTACCGCTGGCCCTCTCGACCGCTACGACGTCGGTCACTGGGGTGCCTCGACGGTGGACGCGGATCCTGAGCCGTTTGTCGGCTCGGAGTCGTCGGCCTGCGTCACTGCGGGAATCGCGTCGAGCGTTCCGGTGTTCGTGCCGACCGGCTTGTAGGCCTCGTCGGCGGCGAGACGGCGCGAGCGCGTGATCGCCTCCATGACGACCTCGACCGTGATGACCCCGATGAAGCGGTCGCGCTGACCGGTGACGAGAGCGGCACCAGCGCTCGAGACGAGCATGGTGTCGAGCGCGTCGTTCAGGGTCGACCCCTGGCTGACGACGGGGAGCGCTGGGTCGACGTCGGCGGGGATCGTGTCGAGGCGGCCGAGCTGACGGCGCGACGGCCACCGGATCGGACGTTCGCGCGAGTCGACGATGACGGCGTGGCCGTGGCCCGCCTCTTCCACGCGGCCCAGCACCGACGACGCGGTGTCGCCCGGGTGGGCGACGATCGCCTCGGCCAGTTCGACGTCGCGCACGCGGTTCAGCGTGAGCTGCTTGAGGCCGGCACCGGCGCCGATGAAGTTCTCGACGAACTCGTTGGCGGGCTCGGCCAGAATGCGCTCCGGAGTGTCGTACTGCACGATGTGCGCGCCCTCCGAGAAGACGACGATCCAGTCGCCGAGCTTCACGGCCTCGTCGAAGTCGTGCGTGACGATCACGATGGTCTTCTTGAGCTCGTGCTGGATGTTGATCAGCTCGTCTTGCAGGCGCTGACGCGTGATCGGGTCGACGGCGCCGAACGGCTCGTCCATCAACAGCACGGGCGGGTCGGCGGCGAGTGCGCGGGCAACGCCGATGCGCTGCTGCTGTCCGCCCGACAGCTCTTTCGGGAACCGATCGCGGTAGACCGCAGGATCCAGCGACACCAATTCGAGCAGCTCGTCGACACGGGCGCTGATGCGCTCCTTCGACCACCCCAGCATCTTCGGCACGACCGCGATGTTCTGGCTCACGGTCATGTGCGGGAACAGGCCGCCGGCCTGGATCACGTAGCCGATCTGGCGGCGGAGCTCGTCGCCGTCGATGCCTGTCACGTCGTCGTCGCCGAGGACGATGCGGCCCTCGGTTGGCTCGATCAGGCGGTTGATCATCTTGAGCGTCGTCGTCTTGCCGCAGCCCGAGGGGCCGACAAGCATGACGATCTGGCCGGCCGGGATCTCGAGCGTGATGCCGTCGACGGCGGGCTTCGACTGGCCCGGGTAGCGCTTGGTGACCTGGTCGAGCAGGATGCTGCGGCCGGAGTCGGCGGACTTGTCGATGGTGGTGGTGGGGTCAGCGTTCTTGGAGTTAGCGTGCGACACGGATACCTCGCGAGATGGTCAGGCGGCCGAGGCCGAGGAGAAGGAGGTCGAGGACGAGGGCGAGGACGACGACGCCCACCACCCCGACGACGACCGATTGCAGGGAGTTGGCGCCACCGAGCCGGGAGAGCCCCGAGAAGACGAAGCCGCCGAGACCCGGGCCGAGCGCGTAGGCGGTGACGGCGGCGACGCCCATCACCATCTGCGCCGAGATGCGCACCCCGGTGAGAATGATCGGCCAGGCGAGCGGCAGCTCGACGGTGAGGAAGGTGCGGAACTTGCTCATGCCGATGCCGCGCGCCGACTCGACGATGCCGGGATCGACCTCGTTCAGACCGACCACGGCGTTGCGGAGCACCGGGAGCGCGGCGAAGAAGGTCACGACGACCACCGAGGGCACGACGCCGAAGCCGAGCGGCGCGATCAGGAGGCCGATCAGCGCGAACGACGGAATGGTCAGACCGACCGCCGAGACGCCGTTCGCGACAGCGCTCCAGGTGCGGCTGCGGTAGACGAGCGCCGCGATCACCAGAGCCAGGATGACGGCGAGCACTAGGCACTGGATCACCAGTGACAGATGCTGCCAGGAGGCGAACCAGATTTGGTCCCACCGCTCCACTACGAAATTCCACAACATCTGTCGTCTACCCATTCACATCGTCATCAGCACATTCGTCACGCTTTTCGCTTGTTCCGAATAGATCGGTCGCAAGCAAATGCTGGTCAGCCTAGCGAATATATGAGTTCGGATCGAATTGCCGCAGAGCGTTATGGCAGGGGAGCGCTTCCGAATTCGAAGGAAAAGCGTGCAACGGCGGGGCCGGATCCTGATGTTTTCGTTACCGGATCGACGTTTCTCCTTCGAATTCGGAAGGAGGGAGGTGAGGGGGCGCGGGCGAGTGGGCGACGGGCCTAGTCGGCGTTACCGATCGCCTCGGCCGCCGGGAACACGTCGCGATTCTCGACCCGATCGAGCTCGTCGATCTCGGGCTGCGCTACCTTGCCTCGGTCGGCCGCGGTGAGCGCTTTGTGGGCCGTGCTCAGAACCATCGCCGCGGCGACGAGTGTCGCGGCTCCGAGCAGGAACGGCACGTGCTCGTTGAAGGCCGTGACCAGCAGGCCGGCGACGAACGGCGCCATGCCCCCACCGATGAATCGCACGAATCCGTAGGTGGCGCTCGCGACAGGGCGCTCGACGGGAGCGATGCTCATCACGGCCGTCGTGACCAGCGTGTTGTTGATGCCGATGAAGGCGCCAGCGACGATCACGCAGACGATCACGGTGACGTGGCTGTAGGGGAAGATGCCGATCACAGCGAGGTCGATCGCCATCAGTACGAAGTTCACGTAGAGGGTGCGTGGGGTGCCGAAGCGGCGCTGCAGCCACGGAGCGCCCCAGACGGCGAAGAGGGCGACGAGCACGCCCCAACCGCAGAAGACGAGGCCGAGCTGAATGGGGCTGTCGATGCCCATCAAGAAGGGCGAGTAGCCGAGCACGGTGAAGAATCCCCAGTTGTAGAGGAAACCCACGATGCTCGTCGTGCGAAGCGACTTGTGCTTCAGGGCGGTCAGCGGCTCGGACAGCTTCTGTTTGCGGGCCGGTGTGGGCAGCTTCGGCAGCAGGAAGATGGTCGCCAGCAGAGCGATGAACATGAGGCCCGAGACGCCGAAGAACGGGCCACGCCACGAGATGTTGCCAAGGAGGCCGCCGATCAGCGGCCCGAGGGCGATTCCGACGCCGAGGGCGCTCTCGTAGAGCACGATGGCCCCGGCGAATCCACCCGAGGCCGAGCCGACGATCACCGAGAGCGAGGTGGCGATGAACAGGGCGTTGCCGAGACCCCAGCCGGCGCGGAACCCCACGATCTCGCCGATCGATCCGCTCGATCCGGCGAGAGCCGCGAAGACGACGATGATAGTGAGCCCGGCGATCAGCGTGCGCTTCGGGCCGATGCGGCTCGAGATCCAGCCGGTGCCGAGCATGCAGACCGCCGTGACGACGAGGTAGCTCGTGAAGAGCAGCTCGACCTGCGACGGCGTCGCGCTCAGCTGGCCGGCGAGCGACTTGAGGATCGGGTCGACCAACCCGATGCCCATGAACGAGACGACGCAGGCGAAGGCGACGGCCCAGACGGCGCGTGGTTGCGTGAACGGGCTCGGCGGCTTCTGGCCGGTGGTGGCGTCGGCGCTGGTGTGGTGCGACATGGCTTCTATTTCTCCTCGGTGACGTGGGAGTCGTCGACGAACCGATGGAGCGCCGGCACGGCTTTGGCCAGGGCGCTTCGCGACTCAGGATCCAACTGCTCGAGCCGAGCGGAGATCAGCTCGGTTCTCGAGACGCGGTACTCGGTCAACCGGGCCAGGCCGTCGCTCGTGAGTGCGACGAGCACGGCTCGCCCGTCGCCCGGATCGGCGCGGCGCTCGGCGAGGCCGGTCTGCACGAGTCGGTTGACGAGCGTGGTCATGCCGGGTTGCGTGAGGCCCTCGCGCTCGGCGAGGTCGGTGATGCGCAGCGGGCCGACGACGTCGAGGCGCGCCAGCGTACTGAGCGAGCTCTTCGAGATTCCGACGGGCTCGCGCGAATCGCGCAGCCAGGTGACGACGGCCTCGAGCGCGTGGGCCACGTCGGTGGTGGACGGCGCGTTCTCGGCGGGTGACATAGCTCAACTATATAACTGGCTTATGTATATGGCCAGCCGCCCTGCCCCAACCGCCGAGTGGCGGCAAATGCCGCGCCAGCCAGGGGCTGGGAGGCATTTGCCGCCACTCGGCGACGGGCGGGAGGTCTACCGGGCCGCGAACACCCGCACATCCCAGGCGCCGAGCTCGATCGTGGCACCCGCCTCGAACGTCGTGCCCGCGAGCACGTCCGCCGCCGCACCGGGCAACTCGAACGTCGAGGGCTCCCACGACCAGTTGTGCACGACGTGGATCGTCTCGCCGTGGCGGTTCACCGACGACGACACCGTCTGCGAATCGGTCTGCGGACGCCAGGTCGGCGTTCCGGCGCCGACCGCGACCGCCCAGTCGACGACCGCGCGCGCCAGCACGAGGTCGGGGACGGTGCCGACGTACGTGACGCGTCCGGCGCCGTGTGCCTTGGTCGTGACGGCCGCGAACTTCGAGAAGTGGGGGTGGTCGTAGGAGGCGAGCACCTCGGATCCTTCGCTGTGGAGGCCGTCGGCCCAGAGCGTTCCCGTGGCGCCGGCGGGGAGGACGAAGCCGAGCGCGTCGGATCGCGACGACGTGAGAGGCACCGGGTCGGCGAGGTTCGAGAACTCGTCGTACCAGACCCCCGCGGCCTCATCGAGGAACGCCGGCTTCCGCTCGAGGCGGGCGCGCTGCTCGTGGTCTTCGTAGCCGGTGCGGATGCCGACGACGAGGTGCCCGCCGGCTTCGGCGTACGACGCAAGCCACTGCAGCTCGGCGTCGGAGGCGATGGTGAACGCGACGGCGACGAGCACGGGGTGGTCGGCGGCGAATGCGGCCGGGGCGAGCGAGAAGATCTGCGACGGGTGCACCGTGTTCGCCTGCAGTCCGGCCTCGAAGACGCCGCGGGCGAACGAGTCGAACACCGTCTGGAACGAGCGGCGATCGGCCTCCGGCCCGTGACGAGTGCCCTCCAGGCTGAGCGCGGGGTGCTCGTTGAGCGCCCACTTCGACGCGTTCGAGAACAGTAGCGCCACGTCGGCGTGTGGCGTCAGCTCCGTCACGCGGTCCCCGGCGGCAGCGAAGTCGGCCCCGATCGTGGCGATCTCGCGGTACACCCGGCCCGGCTGGAGCGAGTGCGGCAGGATCCCGCCCCAGTACGTCTCGACCCCGGCCTGCGTCGTGTGCCAGTGCCAGTACTCGATCATCGTCGCCCCGCGCGACACCAGTGCCCACGCGGCCTGTCGCCACTGGCCGTCCCACGCCGGCTTGTTCGACCAGGAGAAGCCGATCGCCTGGGCGTTCGTCTCGGTCACGAGGAACGGCGCCTGCTTCGAGCCGTACATGCGGTCGCCGCTCGAGAAGAGCGACCAGGTGCCCGACGAGGTCCAGTACTGGCTCGTCTTCTCGGTGGAGGGGAGGGCGAGGGAGTCTTGCATGCCGTAGTACGGGTTGCCGGCCGTGATGTCGAGGGCGACGGTCTCGGCGTCGTCTTCGAGGGTGGGGCGCTCGTACGAGTTGCACGTGGTGACGAACTGGTCGGCCCGCGAGTAGTCGCGAACGATGCCCGACTGCCAGGCGATGAAGTCGGTGGTGATCGACGCCTGGAACTTGCGCCAGGCGAGGTCGTACTGCGGCTGCACGTTTCCGTCGGGGGTCCAGAGGTCGGCCCAGGTCGACAGTCGGTGCGACCAGTAGGTGAGGCCCCACTCCTCGTTGAGCTTCTCGACGGTGCCGTAGGTGTGCCGCAGGTGGTCGGCGAACTTCTGGAACACCTCGCGGTTGGCGATGATCTCGTTGCCGGGCTCGTTGTCGACCTGGTAGCCGATCACCGCGGGGTGCTCGGCGTAGCGGGCGACGATCTTGCGGATGACGCGCTCGGCATGGAAGAGGAACGCCGGGTGCGCGTAGTCGATCTCTTGCCGGGCGCCCCAGCCCATCGCGTGGCCGGCATTCCGCTCGACGTTGATCTCGGGGAACTGGCGAGCCAGCCACATCGGGATCGCGTAGGTCGGCGTGCCGAGGATCACCTTGATGCCGTTTGCCTCGGCCGCGTCGAGGATCGGCGCGAGCCACTCCAGCTCGAACACGCCGTTCTCCGGCTCCCAGGTCGACCACACCGATTCGCCCACCCGGATCACGCTGAACCCGGCCTCCTTCATGAGGCGCATGTCGTCGTCGAGCCGGGGGGTGGCGTGGTACTCGTGGTAGTACGCGGCGCCGAAGAGGACGCGGTCGGTCAGGTGCTGCATGGGTGTGCCTTTCAGTGACGGTGATGCGAGATGCGGTGGTTCAGGATCCTTGTCGCTGGTTTTCTAGCCCTTCACGGCGCCTGCCGTGAGCCCGTCGAGCAGCTGCTTCCGCAGCAGGAAGAAGACGAGGATCGTGGGCACCGAGGCCAGCACGGAGCCGGCCAGAACGAGGTCGTACGAGCGGTTCTCGGCGGCGAACAGCACGTTCAGGCCGAGCGGCAGCGTGTACTGGTTCGAGTCGGAGAGCAGCACGAGCGGCCACAGGAACGAGTTGTAGCTCTGCAGAAAGCCCCAGACGGCCAGGGCGCCGAGCGACGGGCGGAGCAGAGGGAGCACGACGCGCCAGAAGGTGCCGAACTCGGAGTTGCCGTCGATCCGGGCGGCCTCGATGATCTCGTCGGGGATCGACTGGACGATGAACTGCTGCATCATGAAGATGCCGAACGCCGGGGCGACCCAGGGCACGACCAGTGCAAACCACGGCGTCGAGAGCCCTGACTTCACCACCAGGATGAACAGCGGCACCAGGATCACCGCGAACGGCACTGACAGCGACGAGAACATGATCGTGAAGAGAGCCTTCTTGCCGCGGAACTGGAACTTCGCGAAGCCATAGCCGGCGAGGGCGCAGACGAAGACCGAGATGACGGTGGCGATGGCCGCGGTGCCGACGCTCATGCCGAACCACTTCCAGAACGGTTGCGTCGTGAGCAAGTTCACGTAGTTGGCGATTGTGGCCGGGTCGGGGATCAGGCTCGGCGGGGTGGCGAAGATGTCGCCGCGGTTCTTGAACGAGCCCGAGAGCGCCCAGACGAGCGGGAAGATGAACACGAGGAGCAGCACGCTGAGGGTGACGTAGAGCAGACCGCGCCGGGCGAGCCAGCCGCCGCCCGCGCGCTTCTTCGGCCGCTGCTGCGGTGAACCGCCGCCGGTGGCGGCGCGGAGGCGGCGAGCATCGGCTCGGGTGGTGGTGCTGCTGGCGCTCATGAGGTCCTCCCGATGGCGAGTGCGCGGTTGAGGATCTGACTGACCCCGAACACGATGACGAAGAGCACGACGCCGGCGGCGGCCGCGTACCCGAACTGCTGCCGCTCGAACGCGGCACGGTAGATGAACATGGCGACCGAGAGCGTGGCCTCGCCCGGTCCGCCCTTGGTGAGCAGGTAGGGCTCGTCGAAGAGCTGGGCCGCGCTGATGAAGCTGGTGACGACGACGAAGCTCGTCACCGGTCGGATCTCGGGCAGCGTGACCGAGAAGAACTTGCGGATCGGTCCGGCGCCGTCGAGCGAGGCCGCCTCGTACTGCTCGGGCGAGACCGCCTGGAGGGCGGCGAGGAAGAAGATCGTGAGATAGCCGACCGTCCGCCAGAGGAGCACGAAGCCGATGGCGAGCTTGGCGAGGGTCGGGTCGCCGAGCCAGTCGGTGTTCGGCAGCCCGAAGAGCGCTTTCAGCGCCGAGTTCAGCAGACCGTAGTCGGTGTCGAAGATGAGGCTGTAGATGAGCGCGATGACGATCGGCGACAGCACCATCGGGATGAAGAAGGCGACGCGAAACAGGTCGCGAGCCTTGAGCCCCTTGGCGTTGAGAGCCTGGGCGACGAGGAGCGAGCACGGCACCACGATGAAGACGGCGATGAGCGTGTAGATCAGCGAGTTGACGAGCGCGGTGCCGAAGCTGGTGTCTTGCACGAGGTTGACGTAGTTCGTCACCCCGATGAACCTCGGCGAGCCGAGACCGACCCACTCGGTGAGGCTGAGGTAGACCGCTGCCAGTACCGGCACGATCATGAAGAGGCCGTAGAGCACGTAGAACGGCGCGATGAAAAGGTACGGCGCACGACCGCCGCTGGTGTTGAGCTTGCGGCGGCGGGTCTTCGACTCGGGGCTCGCGGCGACCGGGACCCCGGTCGCAGTGGATGTCGACATGGTCGTCCCTTCTAGGCGCGGGCCTGGCCGCGGAAATCGTCCGCCGCAGCGCTGAGTGCCTGCTTGGCGGTGAGCTGACCCTTGTAGGCCTGCAGGAGGTAGCCGCTGAGCACGGTCTGGAGGATCGCCGTGTCGGCGCTCTGGTGCTGCGACGGGACGTCATCGATCACGTCTTTGTAGACACCGAAGAGCCGTTGCCCGTCGAAGTACGGGTCGCTGATAGCCGAGAGTCGCGGGTCGTCGAAGACGGACCGCAGTGTTGGCAGGTATCCGAGGTCGCGGTAGCGCTTCACCTGCTGGTCGGCATTCAGGTAGGTCGAGAGAACGAGGTCGACACCCGCCTGAGAGAGAGGCTTCTTGCGAATCGCGGCGAACCCGGTTCCGCCTCCGACGCTGGTCGTCCGGCCGCCTCCGGCGAACACCGGCAGCTTGCGCACCTTCCAGGTGCCTTTCTGCTCGGGCACGTTCGGTTTGATGCCGTAGCTGGCGTACCAGGACGGCATGTCGACGCCCACGATGGACGAGCTCTTGAGGCCGGACTGCAGGCTGGGCCCGTACATGTCGGCGACGGTCGCGATGGCTCCGGACTGGACGCCCTTTGCGATGAACGCGAGCGTGTCCTCCGCCTCGGGCGTCTCGATCGTCAGGTTGCCGTCGACGTCCCAGAGATCGCCGCCGCGCTGCAGCAACATGATCTGGTAGCTCTGGACGGCCCCGCCCGGGTCGTTCGTCGCGACCGCGTGCATCGACACGTTCTTCGACGGGTTCAGCTTCGCGAAGGCCGCCTCGAACTCCTCCCAGGTGGCGAGGTCGTCCGGGATGCCGAGCTTGTCGAACTGCTCCGGGCGGTAGTAGTAGACGCAGAGCGGGGTGTCGGAGTCGAGGGCGTACAGCTTGCCGTCTTTCGAGAACGGGGTCAGCCGTGCGCCGATGAGGTCGTCTTTGTAGTCGGCGATCGAGGGCGAGAGGTCGACCAGCAACTCTTTCGCGATATCCCCGCGAAGGGTGCGGGCGAACGCGCCGATCTCGAGGCCGACGACGTCGGGCGTGCCCGTGTTGGCGACCGCCTGGGCGATCAGCTTCGTGGGGATGTCGGCGGCGGCGATCTTGGTGACGTCGAGCGCGTAGCGGTATGTCGTCGCGGCGTCCGCCGTGGGCAGCGCCTCGGTGAAGAACTTCACGTAGCCGTCGTCGTGGGTCCAGAACGACAGGTCGGCGGCACCCGAGGTGAGCGCTCGGGATCCTGGTCCGGTCGCGCATGCCGAGAGGAGGGCGCCGAGGGCGACCGTGCCGCCGGCGGCGGCACCC
Source organism: Frondihabitans sp. PhB161 (assembly GCF_003814635.1). NCBI lineage: Bacteria > Bacillati > Actinomycetota > Actinomycetes > Micrococcales > Microbacteriaceae > Frondihabitans > Frondihabitans sp. PhB161. Next base: position 583,276 of record NZ_RKQW01000002.1, on the reverse strand, counting down.
CAGCGGAACAGGTCTCTGCGGGTCGGGGGAGAGGGGGTCATCGGTGACTCCTGACGTCGTCGTCGAGGGAAGGGGAGAAGATCGCGGGTGTCAGTCGACCGGGCGCACCCGGCGGCGTTCGGGGGACGGCTTCGCCGTGCTGCTGCGGGTGACCAGCTGCGGAGCGAAGAGTCGGGCGCTCTCGACCGGCGGGTGGCCGTCGAGAGTGCGGAAGAGACGGTGCATCGCCTGGCGCGCTGCTTCGGCGAAGTCCTGATGGATCGTCGTGAGGGGCATGGCCAGAAACTCGGCGACCGGGTTGTCGTCGAAGCCGACGATGCTGATGTCGTCGGGCACGCGGAGGCCCTTGGCCTGGATGGCCGACATGGCGCCGATCGCCATCTGGTCGTTGGCGACGAACACGGCCGTGACGTCGGGGCGCTGCAGCAGCTTGCTCATCGCCTCGAAACCGCTGCGCGGACTCCAGTCGCCGACGATCGGCTCGTGGCGGGCGGCTCCGGCGTCTTCGAGCGAGGCGGCCCAGCCGGCGACCCGGCGGTTGGCCGGGATCCAGTCGGTCGGGCCGGAGATGTGCCAGACCGTCTCGTGGCCGAGAGCGAGAAGGTGGTCGGTGGCCGCGCGAGCACCGCCTGACTCGTCCATGGCGATGGCGAGGGAGCCCGGGCGAATCTCGTCGGGCCCCTGTCCGAAGGTGAGCACGGTGACGTCGGCAGGGATCCTGAGGGTCGACAGGTGGTGGTCGACCGGCTCCGAGATCACGATCGCCTCGACGTTCTGGTCGAGGAGGGAGTCGACGGCGGGCTGGAGGTCTTCGGGCGACGTCTCGTCGGTTCGGACCACCGTGAGCGAGAAGCCGCGCGTGCGGGTCTCGCGTTCGATCGCGGCGAGGGTGGAGGCCGGCCCGTGCAGGGTGGTTCCGATGGTGATCACGCCGATGCGCCGCGACCGCTGGCCCTTGAGCACGCGCGCCGCGGAGTTGGGTCGGAAGCCGAGCTCGGCGATCGTGCCGAGGACGCGCTCGCGGATGACCGGCGACACGTGCGGCTCGTCGTTGACGACCCGGGAGACAGTCTTCTGCGAGACGCCGGCCGCGGCCGCGACATCCATCATCGAGACGGGGCGGGTCGCACGATTCGGCTGGTCGCCGACGGGTGTCGATGGCATCTCGGCTCCTTCGCCGTCTGGTTGACTGCGTAGTCAACACGAGGACTGACGCCAGTGAACACGACTTTGTCTACGTAGTCAAGCGCTTTTTGTATCGCCGCGCCCCCGGGCGCGCTGGCAGACGTGTCGCGGACTCCCCGACGTGCCGCGGCGCGTCCGGGAGACCGCGACGCGTATCGCGGCCCGCCCGGCTCTAGGCGGTGCTCGCCCGCGCGACCAACTCGGGCTGGAACACGACCGCCCGAGGCGCGCCCCCGGCGACCTCCTCGAGCACGAGGTCGATGGCCGTCCGGCCGATCCGGGCGCTCGGCTGCCGGATCGACGACAGCGGCACGACGGCGGACGCCGCGAAGCCGATGTCGTCGTAGCCGATGATGGCGATGTCGCCGGGCACGCTGACACGCTGATCGGCGAAGAGCGTCTGGAGCAGCCCGATCGCGATCAGGTCGTTCGCGGCGAACGCGGCGTCCGGGCGTGCCGAGGCGGGTCGAGCGAGGAGGGCATCGGCGATGCGGCGGCCCTCGTCGATCGAGAGGGCGTCGGTGGCGAGCACCTCCAGTGTCGCGCCGCGGTCGGCAGCGGCGCGGGCGGCGCCGGACGCGCGGTCGGACACCTGCCGGATCCCGAAGGGGCCTCCGACGAAGGCGATGCGCGAGCGACCCTGGTCGATCAGGTGCGAGACCGCCAGCGCGCCGCCGGCGACGTCGTCGACCGAGACGGAGCTCGAGCCGGAGTCGGGGCTGATCCGGTCGACCAGGACGGCGGGGATGCCCCGGCTTCGCAGTCGCTCCAGTCGCTCGCTGACCGGGCCGACGGGCGAGAGGAGGATGCCGAGCACGCGCTGCTCCTCGAAGAGGTCGAGGTACGAGCGCTCGAGGGCGGCCTGCTCGTCGCTCGACCCGAGGATCACCGATTTGCCGAACGTCGCCGCGTGCTGCTGTGCGCCGCGAGCGACGTCGGTGAAGAAGGGGTTGGTGACGTCGAGGATCACGAGTCCGATGGCGTTGCTGTGCCCGGCGCGGAGCTGGCGGGCCGCATCGTTGCGGATGAAGCCGAGCTGATCGATCGCCCGCTGAACCTTCTCGACCGTCGCGCCGGCGACCTTTTCGGGTCGATTCAACACGTTCGACACTGTTCCGACTGAGACGCCGGCCAGCGCTGCCACGTCGCGCACGTTCACCGAAGTCACGGTGTCTCCCCTCAAGCCCCTCAGTCGCGCCCGAAGTCTATGGGATTCGAGGTCGTCGGGGTTATTTTTCGCGAATCGATTGACGGGACCGGCTCCGGCTCCCTAAGGTTCAACCGATCACTTGTAAAACGATTCAATCCTCACGACGAAGTCAGGAACATCTCCATGAGCACGGAACCCGCCGAGGCGCCGCCCGCCTTCGAATTGCGAGGGGTGACCAAGTCGTTCGGCCCGGTCGTCGCCCTCGCGAACGGGACGATCGTCCTCGAGAGCGGTCGCATCCACGCCCTGGTCGGCGAGAACGGCGCCGGCAAGTCGACGATGGTCAAGACCATCGCGGGCATCTACCAGCCCGACTCCGGATCGCTGCGCATGCGCGGCGAAGACGTGGTCTTCTCCGGCGCGGCCGAGAGCAAGGCGGCCGGCATCTCGGTGATCTACCAGGAGCCCACCCTGTTCCCCGACCTGACGGTCGCCGAGAACATCTTCATCGGAAGGCAGCCGAAGGGGCGCCTCGGGTTCGTCGACCGGGCCGCGATGCGCCGTCAGGCGACCGACCTCTTCACCCGCCTCGGTGTGCCGATCGACCCCGACCGTTCGGCGGAGGGGCTCTCCATCGCCGACCAGCAGATCATCGAGATCGCGAAGGCCATCTCGCTCGACGCCCGGGTGCTCGTCATGGACGAGCCCACGGCGGCTCTGAGCGGCGTCGAGGTCGACCGGCTCTTCGCGGTAGCTCGGAGCCTCCGCGACCAGGGCGCCGCCATCCTCTTCATCTCGCACCGCTTCGACGAGGTGTTCGCACTCTGCGACACGATCACGGTCATGCGCGACGGTGCCTACATCGCCACGCACAGTGCATCCGACATCACCGTCGACGCGCTCGTCCGCGAGATGGTCGGTCGCGACATCTCGACGCTGTTCCCCAAGGGCGAGGCCGAGGTCGGCGACGTCGTGCTGTCGGTCGAGGGTCTGAACCGTGCCGGTGTGTTCTCCGACATCTCCTTCGACGTGCGGGCCGGCGAGATCGTGGGTCTCGCCGGTCTCGTCGGCGCCGGCCGCACCGAGGTCGCTCGCGCCGTCTTCGGAATCGACCCCTACGACTCGGGGTCGGTCACGCTCTCGGGCAAGCCCGTCAAGCCGCGGTCTCCGCAGGCCTCGATCGATGCCGGGATGGCTTTCGTCCCCGAGGATCGTCGCAAGCAGGGGCTCGTCATGGAGCTCTCGGTGGCGAAGAACACCACCCTGACCCTCCGTCGGCAGCTGTCGAGGTTCGGCCTCATCTCGGCCGGTCGCGAGACGGCCGCCGCCGAAGACTGGTCGACACGGCTGCAGGTGAAGACCGGTTCGCAAGACCTGGCCGTCTCGACGCTGTCGGGCGGCAACCAGCAGAAAGTGGTGCTGGCCAAGTGGCTGGCCACCGACCCGACCTTCCTCATCGTCGACGAGCCCACGCGAGGCATCGACGTCGGCACCAAGTCGGAGGTGCATCGTCTCATCTCCGAGCTCGCCGGCCGCGGTATCGCGGTGCTGATGATCTCGTCGGAGCTTCCCGAGGTGATGGGGATGGCAGACCGGATCCTCGTCATGCACGAGGGTCGGATCTCGGCCGAGCTCGCTCGCGACGAGGCGACTGCCGAGCTCATCCTCCACGCCGCGACGACCGACAGCGCTGCCGCACACGACAAGGGGGTGGCCGCATGAGCCACGCGACTCTCACCGACAGGCCGACCGCCGCGAAGTCCTCGACGGGCACCGCACGCCGTGGTCTCGGACGCACCTTCGCGTCGCGCGAGTTCTCGGTCTTCGCGGCCCTCGCGATCCTGCTGATCGTGACCACCGTGGCGAATCCGCGCTTCCTCTCGCCCCAGGGCACGAAAGACCTCCTGCTCAACTCCGCGATCTTCGTCGTCATGGCGGTCGGCGAGGCGCTCGTGATCATCACGCGCAACGTCGACCTGTCGGTGGGCTCGATCCTCGGCCTGACGGCGTTCTCGACCGGCGCCGTCTACGCGGCCGTCCCGACCATGCCGCTGATCGGCATCTTCGTGATCGGCATCGTCTTCGGTGCCGTCCTCGGTGCGGTCAACGGTCTGATCGTCACGACCGCGAAGGTCCCGGCGCTCGTCATCACCCTCGGCACGCTCTACATCTTCCGCGGAATCAACAACGCGTGGGCCGGCAGCACCCAGTACTTCGTCGGCGATGCGCCCGACGAATTCGGCAACCTGTCCGTTCAGACCGTGCTCGGCATCCCGCTGCTCGCCCTGATCGCCCTCGTCGTCACGATCCTCTTCGCGCTCTACCTGTACGGGGCGCGGTCGGGTCGAGACCTGTACGCCATAGGATCCGACCCCACCGCCGCTGCGCTCTTCGGCATCCGGGTCAATGCCCGCGTCGTGACGGCCTTCGTCGTGAGCGGCGCCCTCTCGGGTCTCGCCGGCGTGCTCTACGCCTCCCGGTTCAACTCGGTCGGCGCCGATACGGGCACAGGCTACGAGCTGCAGATCGTCGCGGCCGTGGTGGTCGGCGGTGTGGCCATCTTCGGCGGATCGGGCACCGTCGCCGGCGCCGCCATCGGCGCGGTGCTGCTCACCACGATGACCGGCGCCCTCGCGGCCCTCAATGTCAGCAAGTTCTGGCAGCAGGCCATCGTCGGCGTTCTCATCATCGCCGCCATCCTCATCACCAAGATCATCTCCATCCGGAACGCACGCAAGCTGCGGGTCAGCGAGGCCAAGAATGTCTGACACGAAGACCGCGCCCGAAGTGCGGGCCGCTGTCGCCGCGACCGCTCCGCGGGCACCCCGTCGCCTCTGGCGGTCACGCGACGCGACGATCGTCTACGCGCTCGTGCTGATCGTCGTCCTGGCCGCGATCTTCATCCCCTACTTCGCCTCGGTGACGACCGTCAGCTTCCTGCTGATCGACGCCATCCCGATCCTGCTCATGGCGATGCCGATGGCGCTCATCATCATCACCGGCGAGATCGACCTCTCGGTCGCGAGCACGGCCGGCCTGTCGGCCGCGGTGCTCGGCGTCCTCTGGCAGCAGTCCGACGCAAAGGGGAACATCGCGGTCATCGTCGTCGTGTGCCTGGTCGTCGGAGCCGCGTGCGGCGCCTTCAACGGATTTCTCATCGCGGTCGTCGGCCTGCCCTCGCTCGCCGTCACGATCGGCACGCTCGCGCTGTTCCGCGGCCTCGCCCTGGTCGTGATCGGCGACAACGCCGTGGCCGACTTCCCCGTGTCGCTGACGACGTTCGCCACCTCGAGCATCCCGGGCATCGGCGTGCCGACCGTGATGGTCTTCGTTCTCGTGGTCGTCGCGGTCTTCGCCGTGCTGCTGCACTTCACCCCGTTCGGCCGCTCGCTCTTCGCCATCGGCTACAGCCCCGAGGCGTCGAGCTTCGTCGGAATCCGGGCCGGACGGTCGAAGTTCTGGCTCTACGTCGCGAGCGGCGTCATCTCGAGCGCGGCCGGGCTGTTCTGGGTGCTGCGCTACTCGAGCGCCCAGAGCGACAGCGTCCAGGGCCTCGAGCTGAGCGTCGTGGCGGCGGTCCTTCTCGGCGGTGTCTCGATCTTCGGCGGCTCCGGCAGCATCGTCGGCGTCGTCGCGGGCGTGCTCATCATCCGCACGGTCAACTACTCCCTCCAGCTCGGCGGCCTTCCCGACACCGTGCTCACCATCGTCACCGGCGGACTGCTCGTGCTGTCCGTCGTCGCCCCCAGCGTCTCGGCCCGCATCACCGCGGCTCGAGAGCGTCGGGCCAGAACCCGGTCCCTTGCAGCTCTAGCGACCTGACCCAGTGGCGCCTGCACCGGCGTCGTCCCCCAGAGAGGAAGAACAATGAAGTTGTCCAATCACACACCCCGAGGATCCGCCCCGTCGGCGCGCAATATCCTCGTCACGGCGATCGCAGCCACGGCCGCCCTCGGGCTCCTCGCGGGCTGCGCCGGCACCTCGTCGGGCGGAGGCTCGGGCGACGCGAACAAGAAGATCAGCATCGCGTTCGTGCCCAAGCAGCTCAACAACCCCTACACCGACGTCGAGCTGAGCGGTGGCGAGAAGGCCGCGAAGGCGACCGGCGACACGTACTCCGTCGTCGGCCCCAACACGGCCAGCGCCTCGTCGCAGGTGAGCTACATCAACACGCTCACCCAGAAGCACACCGACGTGATCGCGATCGCGGCCAACGACCCCAACGCGGTCTGCTCGTCCCTGAACCAGGCCAAGGCCGGCGGGGCGAAGATCATCACGTTCGACTCCGACACCGCGAAGTCGTGCCGGAGCCTGTTCATCAACCAGGTCGTCGCGAAAGACGTCGGCCTCGTCGAGTTGAAGCAGATGGCGGAGCAGATCAACTACGAGGGCGACATCGCGATCCTGTCGGCCACGGCGAACGCGACGAACCAGAACGCCTGGATCAAGTACATGAAAGACGAGCTCGCGTCGAACTCGAAGTACTCCAAGATCAAGCTGGTCACGACGGTCTACGGCAACGACGACGACACCACGTCGTTCCAGGCTGCTCAGGGTCTGCTCCAGTCGTACCCGAACCTCAAGGGCATCATCTCGCCCACGACGGTGGGCATCGCGGCCACGGCCCGCTACCTCTCGACGTCGTCGTACAAGGGCAAGGTCGTCCTGACCGGTCTCGGTCTGCCGAACCAGATGCGCAAGTACGTGAAAGACGGAACCGTCAAGGAGTTCGCGCTTTGGGACCCCTCCAAGATCGGCACCGCCACCGTCTACGCGGCGAAGGCTCTCGTCGCGGGGACGATCACGGGCAAGGAGGGCGACACGTTCAAGGCGGGCGACCTCGGAACCCTGAAGGTCGGCGCTGACAACACCGTCATCGTGGGGCCGCCCACCGAGTTCACCTCGGCGAACATCGACGACTACGACTTCTGATCCCGGCTCGGGCCCGCGCACCGCGCGCGGGCCCGGGTTCCAGAGGGCGAAAGGAACCCCCTCCTCATGCAACGCATCTGCTTCGTGCTCCACGTCAGGCCGGAGCGGCTCCTCGAATACGAACGGCGTCACGCCGCGGTCTGGCCCGAGATGCTCCAGGCTCTGGCCGCGACGGGCTGGCGCGACTACTCCCTCTTCTCCGACGGCCGCGGCCTGGTGGTCGGGTACCTCCTGACCGACGACTTCGATGCCGCCTCCGAGGCGATGGCCGACACCGACGTCAACGGGCGGTGGCAGCGCGACATGGCGCCGTTCTTCGTCGACGCCGACAACCCCACCGAGCAGCTCACCTCGATCTTCCATCTCGAAACCCAACTCGACTCGCTTCTCGAGTCGGAGGAGCCCGCACCGTCATGAGCCTCACGCCCGAAGTCTCCCGGCTTCTCGCCCCCCGACCCCGCCGCAAGCCGAAGGTCGGCCTCATCGCCGGTGGGCTCGGCACTTACTGGCCCCAGTTCCCGACCCTCCTCCCGCAGCTGCAGGAGTCGACCCGGTACGTCGCCGAACGCTTCGCGGCCCTCGACGCCGAGGTCGTCGACGTGGGCTTCATCTCGGATGCGCAGGATGCGAACCGTGCCGCCGAACAACTCCGGATCGGCGACTGCGACGTCATCGTGATGTTCCTCACCACCTACCTCACCTCGTCGATGGTGCTGCCGATCGCTCAGCGCACGAAGACCCCCGTGCTCGTGATCGACCTGCAGCCGACAGAGAAGATGGACCACGCGACGTTCGGCACCGGCGAGTGGCTGGCGTACTGCGGTCAGTGCGCCGTCCCCGAAGTGGCCAACGTGTTCCGCCGGGCCGGGATCCCGTTCCAGTCGGTCAGCGGCTGGCTCCGGCAGGAATCCGCGTGGGATCGCATCGGACGCTGGATCACCGCCGCCGCCGTCCGAGGCGCCCTCCGCACCGCTCGCCACGGCCTAATGGGACACCTCTATCCGGGCATGCTCGACGTCTCGACCGATCTGACCCTGGTCTCCACGCAGTTGGGATCGCACGTCGAAGTGCTCGAGTTCGACGATCTGCGCGCTCGCGTCGACCAAGTGACGGAGGCCGAGGTCGCCGACCGGACGGCCCTCGCCCACGAGGTCTTCACGATGGACGCGACGGTGGCCGAGGCCGACCTCGAGTGGGGTGCCCGTGTCTCGGTGGGCCTCGATCGGCTCGTCGACGACTTCGAGCTCGATTCGCTGGCCTATTACCACCGGGGTGTGGGCGACGACGTCTACGAGCAGCTCGGCGCCGGCATGATCCTCGGAGCGTCGCTCCTGACCGCCCGCGGCATCCCGGTGGTGGGCGAATACGAGCTCCGGACGAGCATCGCGATGCTGGCGACGCAGACGATGGGCGCCGGCGGATCCTTCACCGAGATCCAGGGCCTGAACTTCGAGGACGATGTCGTCGAGATGGGTCACGACGGCCCGGCGCATCTGGCCGTCAGCGCGCGCGACCCGCTGCTGCGGGGCCTGGGCGTCTATCACGGCAAGGCAGGCAAGGGCGTCAGCGTCGAATTCGACGTGCGGCCGGGCCCGGTCACGCTGTTCTCCCTCGGGCAGGACGTCGATGGCCGCTTCCGGTTCATCGTCTCGGAGGGCGAGGTCGTTCCCGGGCCGCTGCTCGCCATCGGCAACACGACCTCGAGGGTCGACTTCGGTCGAGACCCCGGCGAATGGGTCGACGAGTGGTCGGCGACCGGCACGGGTCACCACTGGTCTCTCGCGGTCGGTCATCGAGCCGACGACATCAAGGCCGCGGCCCGATTGCTCGAGGTGCCGTTCACCCGGATCTAGACCCCTCTCCCCGCTCCATCCCCATCGCTCCATCGATCTGCAACGACCACCTCGCACCAAGGAGAACCGGCATGACAACCTTCGCCGACATCACCCCCGTCCTCGAACGGCAGGGCATCGAACTCCCCTCCTGGGCGTTCGGCAACTCGGGCACCCGCTTCAAGGTGTTCGGCACCCCCGGCACTCCCCGCACGCCCGAGGAGAAGATCGCCGACGCGGCGAAGGTGAACGAGCTCACCGGGCTGGCCCCGGCGGTCGCGCTCCACATCCCGTGGGACCTCGTCGACGACTGGGCCGCGCTCAAGTCGTATGCCGAAGGTCTGGGAGTGCAGCTCGGCACGGTCAACAGCAACACGTTCCAAGACGACGAGTACAAGTTCGGCAGTCTCGCCCACTCGGATCCTTCGGTTCGCCGCAAGGCGATCGACCACCACCTGCGCTGCCTCGAGATCATGACCGAGACGGGCTCGCGCGACCTCAAGATCTGGCTCGCCGACGGCACCAACTACCCGGGCCAGGACAGCCTGCGCCAGCGGCAGGATCACCTCGCCGACTCGCTCGCCGAGATCTACGCAGGCTTGAGCGGCGAGCAGCGCCTCGTGCTCGAGTACAAGTTCTTCGAGCCGGCTTTCTATCACACCGACGTTCCCGACTGGGGCACCAGCTTCGCTCAGGTGAGCGCTCTCGGACCGCAGGCGTACACCTGCCTCGACACCGGACACCACGCGCCCGGCACCAACATCGAGTTCATCGTCATGCAGCTGCTCCGTCTCGGCAAGCTCGGCTCGTTCGACTTCAACTCGCGCTTCTACGCCGACGACGACCTCATAGTCGGCGCCGCCGATCCGTTCCAGCTCTTCCGCATCCTCTTCGAAGTGATCAACGGCGGAGGGCTCGAGGCCGACTCGCCCGTGCAGTTCATGCTCGACCAGTGCCACAACGTCGAAGACAAGATCCCCGGCCAGATGCGGTCGGTGCTCAACGTCCAGGAGATGACCGCGCGAGCACTCCTGGTCGATCGACCGGCGCTCGCCGCGGCCCAGGCCGAGCACGACGTCCTCGGTGCCAACCAGGTGCTGATGGACGCCTTCTACACCGACGTGCGCCCGGCCCTCGCCGACTGGCGTGAGTCGCGCGGCCTTCCGCGAGACCCCATGGCGACCTACGCCGAATCCGGTCACCAGCAGAAGATCGCCGACGAGCGCGTCGGCGGCACGCAGCTGAGCTGGAGCGCCTGACCCCATGACCGACAGCACGAAGGCCGATACCGAGATGACCGCCACCGCACCGCCCGCACCGGGCGTGATCGCCGCCGCCGACCTGATCGCCCGCTCCAACCGGCTCGGCAGCGACCCGCGCAACACGAACTACGCCGGAGGCAACACCTCCGCCAAGGGCACCGAGATCGATCCGGCCACGGGCGAGGAGGTCGAGCTGCTCTGGGTCAAGGGCTCCGGCGGCGACCTCGGAACCCTCACCGAGAGCGGGCTCGCCGTGCTGCGGCTCGATCGTCTGCGGGCTCTCGGCGGCGTCTACCGGGGTGTGGAACACGAAGACGAGATGGTGGCCGCGTTCGACTTCACACTGCACGGCAAGGGCGGCGCCGCGCCGTCGATCGACACGGCCATGCACGGGCTCGTCGATGCCGCGCACGTCGACCACCTCCACCCCGACTCCGGCATCGCCCTCGCGACGGCCGCCGACGGCGAAGCCCTGACGAAGCAGATCTTCGGGTCGAAGGTCGTCTGGGTGCCGTGGCGTCGTCCGGGCTGGCAGCTGGGGCAGGACATCGCCGACATCAAGGCGCAGAATCCCGAGGCCATCGGCACGATCCTCGGCGGCCACGGCATCACCGCGTGGGGCGACACCTCCGACGAGGCCGAGGCGAACTCGCTGTGGATCATCGAGACCGCCGCGAACTACATCGACGCGAACGGGAAGGCCGAGCCGTTCGGCGCCGAGCTCGCGGGCTACGCCGCGCTCGAGGCGTCGGCTCGCCGAGAGAGGGCGGCCGCACTGGCGCCGGCGCTGCGGGGGCTGGTGTCGACCGACCGCGCCCAGGTCGGCCATTTCAGCGACGACCCGCGGATCCTCGAGTTCCTGAGTCGTGCCGAGCACCCGCGTCTCGCAGCCCTGGGCACCTCGTGCCCCGACCATTTCTTGCGCACCAAGGTCACGCCGCTGCTTCTCGACCTGCCGCCGACCGCGACCGTCGACGAGTCGCTCGCCCGCTTCGCGACGCTGCACGACGAGTATCGCGCCGACTACCAGGCCTATTACGACCGGCACGCCACGCCCGATTCGCCGGCGATCCGGGGGCAGGATCCCGCAATCGTGCTCATCCCCGGCGTCGGCATGTTCAGCTACGGCGCCGACAAGCAGACCGCTCGCGTCGCGGGGGAGTTCTACCTCAACGCGATCAACGTCATGCGGGGCGCCGAGGCGATCTCGTCGTATGCGCCGATCGACGAGAGCGAGAAGTTCCGGATCGAGTACTGGGCCCTTGAGGAGGCGAAGCTCCAGCGCCGTCCGGCTCCCAAGCCGCTCGCGTCGCGCATCGCCCTCGTCACGGGAGCAGCCTCCGGCATCGGCAAAGCCATCGCCACGAGACTGGCCGCCGAGGGCGCCTGCGTCGTCATCGCCGACCTCGACCTCGAGAAGGCCCGGGCCGCCGCAGCAGAACTCGGCTCCGCCGATGTCGCGATCGGGATCCAGGCGAACGTCACCAGCGAAGACGAGGTCGGGCGTGGCATCGACGAGGCGCTCCTGGCCTTCGGCGGACTCGACCTGGTGGTCAACAACGCCGGGCTGTCGCTCTCGAAATCGCTGCTCGAGACCACCGTCGCCGACTGGGACCTCCAGCACAACGTCATGGCGAAGGGGTCGTTCCTGGTCTCGCGCGCCGCCGCCCGGGTCCTGATGGCTCAGCAGCTCGGCGGCGACATCGTCTACATCTCGTCGAAGAACTCGGTCTTCGCCGGACCGAACAACATCGCGTACTCGGCGACGAAGGCCGACCAGGCCCATCAGGTGCGCCTGCTGGCCGCCGAGCTGGGGGAGTACGGCATCAAGGTCAACGGCATCAACCCCGACGGAGTCGTCCGCGGTTCGGGCATCTTCGCGGGCGGCTGGGGGGCGAAGCGCGCCGCCGTCTACGGTGTGCCCGAAGAGGAGCTCGGCGCCTACTACGCCCAGCGCACCCTGCTGAAGCGCGAGGTGCTGCCGGAGCATGTGGCCAACGCCGTCTTCGTGCTGACCGCCGGCGATCTGTCGCACACGACGGGGCTGCACATCCCGGTCGATGCGGGTGTCGCCGCAGCCTTCCTGCGATGACAGGCCCATCAGCGCCGGGCGGCTCTTCCGCGACGACGGAACCCGGGCGATGACCTCCGGCACCGTCGCCGCCGTCGACCTGGGGGCGACCAGCGGGCGGGTCATGCTCGGGCACGTCGACGGCCGATCGGTGCGCCTGCAGCACGTCGCCCGATTCGCCAACCGGCCGGTGTCGATCGCCGAGGGGGAGGGGCGGTCGGGACTCCACTGGGACGTCCTCGGTCTGTGGGCGTCCATACGCGACGGGTTGGCCGAGGCGCTCCGCAGCGAGCCGGAGGTGTCGTCGATCGGCGTCGACTCGTGGGCCGTCGACTACGGACTCCTGCGGCAGGGCCGTCTCGTCGGGCTGCCGTACCACTACCGCGACGACCGCTCGGCGGGCGGTGTCGTCGACGTGCACCGGGCCGTGCCCGCCGACGAGCTCTACCGCCGGACGGGCCTCGCGCATCTGCCGTTCAACACCGTGTTCCAGCTGGCGGCCGACCGGGCCGCCGGAACTCTGGCATTCGCCGACCGGGCACTGCTCATCCCCGACCTCGTCGGCCGATGGCTGACGGGCGTCGACGTGACCGAGCGGACGAACGCGTCGACCACCGGGCTGCTGTCGGCGGCCACGGGAGACTGGGATCCTCGGCTCGTCGACACCCTCGGGCTGCCGGGCACCCTGTTCGCCCCGCTCGTCGATCCGGGGGCGTCGGTGGGCGGGCTGCTGCCCGACCTCGCGCGCGACATCGGCGTCGGTCGGGCCGTGCCGGTCACGGCTGTCGGCTCGCACGACACCGCATCCGCCGTCGTCGGCGCCCCGCTCCTCGACGAGCACTCGGCCTACATCTCGAGCGGCACCTGGTCGCTGGTCGGTCTCGAGCTCGAGCAGCCGGTGGTCACGGAGGCCGCGCGAGCCGCGAACTTCACCAACGAGGGAGGCGTCGACGCGCGCATCCGGTTCTTGAAGAACATATCCGGGCTCTGGCTGCTGAGCGAGTCGATGCGCACATGGGACTCCGCCTCGGGCAAGGCGTCGACCGACGCGACGCGGTCGTCCGACCTCGCCGCCCTGCTCGCGGCGGCGGCCGAGGTGACGGCACCGGTCGCGGTCTTCGACGCCTCCGACGAGCGCTTCACCCCACCGGGCGACATGCCGAGAAGGATCCGCGACTGGTGCGATGAACACGGCGTCGCGGCGCCGTCGACGCGGGCCGAGTGCGTCCGCAGCATCCTCGAGTCGCTGGCTGCGGCGTATGCCGACACCCTCGACGAGGCCGAGCGTCTCTCGGGGCGCACCATCACGACGGTCCACATCGTCGGCGGCGGGTCGCAGAACACGCTGCTCTGCCAGCTCACCGCCGATCGCACCGGGAGGAGCGTGCTCGCCGGTCCTGTCGAGGCGACCGCCCTCGGAAACGTTCTCGTCCAGGCGCGCGCCGCGGGTCTCCTCTCGGGCAGTCTGGAGTCCCTTCGCTCTCTCGTCCGCGCGGCGTTTCCACCCGTCCGGTATCAGCCGGCCACCGTCTCTCTCCCCTCCGAAAGGTCCTGACCCATGGTCGAACGCCGCATTCCCCGCTTCCACGACCTCGCGCCGCTGATGCAGTTCAAGAAGCCCACCTTCGACCTGAAGGCGAAGCGGCTGCGCGAGGCCCTCACGATCGAAGACCTCCGGAGGATCGCGAAGCGGCGCACGCCGACTGCCGCGTTCGACTACACCGACGGTTCCGCCGAGGCCGAGATCTCGCTGCGCCGAGCTCGGCAGGCATTCCGCGACGTGCAGTTCAACCCGGCGATCCTCCGCGACGTCGCCCACGTCGACACCGGATGGGACGTCCTCGGCAAGCGCGTCGCGCAGCCGTTCGGCATCGCGCCGACCGGCTTCACCCGCATGATGCAGACCGAGGGCGAGAAGGCCGGGGCCACCGCGGCGGCGGCTGCCGGCATCCCGTTCTCGCTCTCGACGATGGGCACCGCGTCTGTCGAAGACGTGGCCGAGGCCGCTCCGAACGGCCGCAACTGGTTCCAGCTGTACATGTGGAAGGACCGCGACCGCTCGATGGCTCTCGTCGAGCGCGCGGCCAAGGCCGGATTCGACACGCTGCTCGTGACCGTCGACGTGCCGGTCGCCGGCGCTCGCCTCCGAGACTCCCGCAACGGCATGACGATCCCGCCGTCGCTAACGCCCCGCACGATCATCGATGCGCTGCCGCGCCCCTGGTGGTGGGTCGACTTCCTCACCACCGAGCCGCTGGCGTTCGCGTCGCTCGACCGCTGGTCGGGCACTGTCGCCGAGCTCCTGAACACCATGTTCGACCCGACCGTCACCTACGACGACCTGGCCTGGATCAAGTCGCAGTGGCCCGGCAAGCTGGTCGTCAAGGGCATCCAGACGCTCGACGATGCCAAACGCGTCACCGAGCTCGGGGTCGACGGCCTGATCCTGTCAAACCACGGCGGACGTCAGCTCGACCGGGCCCCGATCCCGTTCCACACTCTGCCCGAGGTGGCGCGCGAGGTCGGCGCCGACACCGAGGTCTGGGTCGACACCGGAATCATGTCGGGGGCCGACGTCGTCGCGTCGATCGCGCTGGGGGCCAGGTTCACGCTCGTAGGCCGCGCGTATCTGTACGGTCTGATGGCCGGCGGCCGCGAGGGCGTCGACCGCATGATCGAGATCCTGTCGACCGAAGTCGCTCGTACCATGCGGCTGCTCGGCGTGAATTCGCTCGAGGAGCTGAACCCGTCGCACGTGACGCAGCTGGAACGGTTGGCGCCGCGTGCCCGGTCGTAGCGGCTGGCTCTGCGGTCGCTGCTGGGACACGCCGTGCGGACTCCCCGAGGCGCCGCGGCGCCTCCGCTAGTCCGCAACGCGTCTCCAGCCAGCTAGTGCCAGTGCAGCGACGCCCCCGCGAAGCTCGCGACGAGCGCGCCCGACTCCGCGTCGAGCACGAGCGTCGTCGCCCCCACGGGAGCCGGCGCGATCGTCGCGCCATCCGACCGAGCGCCGACAGGAGCCGATACGACGGTGAGGTACTGGCCATTCGGCGAGACGCCCAGCGACGACAGCCGCGAGCTGGAGGGCGCCGTGTAGAGCGCGCGCGAACCGACGATGATCGACCGGGTCGAGGTCGCGAGGCGAGCCGTGTCGGATCCTGCGCGAACCGTGCCCGCCGACTTGATCAGCGATCGTTCGCCGACCGTCAGAGAGTCAGCCGAGACAGTCGTCGTCGTGCCCTCGAGTCCGAGATCGGCGCGCGTGATGGTGCCGCCGGGGGCGTGCGTCACGACGACCGGTGCCCCGGGTGTCATGCCCCAGGCGGTAGTCACGAGAGCCCGTCGGTCCGCGCCCTTGAGTGGCTCGGCTCGGTGTACGCCGGCGAGGTCGATCGAGTAGAGACGCTCGGCGGAGTCGGGCGCGGCTCCCGTGGCCGTGAACCCGAAGACGAGGATCCCGGTGGGCGCGTCCAGAGACAGGCTCCGCACGAGCCCGGGGCCGGGCAGGAGCAGGTTTTCGCGGGTCCCGTCACGGGCGACGATCGACAGGGTCGACGTGCCCCCGTCGTCGGCCGCGACGACGAGGTCGGTACCGATCGAGGCGAAGGCCTGAATACCCCGGGCCTCGTAGACGACGTCGCGCCCGACCGTGTTCACCGAGGCCTCGACGATGCGATCGACGCCACCGGCGGTGGCCGACCGGTCGAGCGTCAGCACCTCGGCGTTCGCCGTCGTGAACGTCGTCTCGACGTCGGCGTCGCGCGACCCGAAGATGCTCGTCACCCCGTCGACGGCCACGGAGTACCTCGTCGCCGAGTGCAGCCGCCGGGAGAACTGGACGGTCACCACCGTGCCGGCCGTCGACACGGTGAACGGCGTCGTCGGCGTGACGCGCACCTGGCTCGAGCGCACCGTCGACACCGACTCGTTAAGAAACAGCCGGGCCTGCTGGTCGGTCCGCTGAGTGACCGCGGCGGCGTCGACGCGCGTCTCGTCGAGGCGGGGTCCGCGGCTCTGAGTCACGACGACCAGGGCGGTGCAGATGAGCGCCAGCACGATCACGACGACGGTGAACGCGCGGGCGAACGACAGCTGGCGGGGGGCCTCGTCGGCATCAGTGCCGCCCGCACCGAAGTCAGTAGAGGTACGGGTCACGGGGCTGGGCGATCTTCGCGAGGGTTCGGGGTGCCAGGGTGATCGGGGCTGACGACGCGGTGCTGGGGTTGGTGGCAAACGATCCGCGGATCCTGACCCACTGGTTCTTCTTCAGGTCTTTGCTCCACCCCGGGTCGTAGACGGGCACGCCGACCGGCTGGGCATCGACGGCGCAGCAGGTGACGACGAAGCGCGTGACGAAGAACGAGTTGTCGGGGTCATCGGGGGAGGGGCTGACGAAGCCGGTCACATCCACCGACTGGTTCTCGTAGGTGCCGATGTCGGTCGACTGGCGCAGTCGCGTCGCCCAGTCGAGCACCGTGTAGGTCGAGGTCGGGCCGGTCGCGGGAGCATCGCCGCCCGAGGTCGTGACGACCGCCGTACCGAGACCCCGAGTGCCGGCGGTGGCGCTGGTGAGCGTTGCGGGAGGCAGTACGACGAGGCTGGCCGCGACGGCCGCCGTGACGACGAGACCCGCGGTGCCGAGAATGCGGCTGCGGCGGGCGGGTGACTCCGCGCCTGCGGCTCCATCGCGCTGGGCTGCCGGGGCGTCCTCTCCGCCGTGGCCCGGCTCGTCATCACCGTCGGGTGACAGCGCCAGTGCGAGCAGCGCCAGCGCCATCCCGATCACCGTCAGCACGACCGTGAACACGACGTATCTGGGGTGAATGTAGAGCACGAGCTGACCCGCCGCGGCGAGCCACAGCGTCGTCACTCCGATGATCAGCGTGAGAGCGACCCCGCGCCACCGGGCACTCAGTGCAGCGAGCGAGAGCCTAGGCAAGGGCGTTCACCGCCAGCCCGAGCGCCGCGGCGACCAGTGCCACGACCAGAGAGATCTGCACCAGCACGACCGGTCGATACGTGGTGCGGAGCAGCGTCAGCATCTTAATGTCGACGATCGGCCCGAAGACGAGGAACGCGACGATCGATCCCGGCAAGAACGTCGACGCGAACGGCAGCACGAAGAACGCGTCGACGTTCGAGCAGATCGAGATGACGAAGGCGAGCGCCATCATCGCGAGGATCGACCAGAGCGGGTTCGACCCCAGAGCCAGCAGCACCGATCTCGGCACGAGCGTCTGCACACCGCCGGCGATCGCGGCCCCGACGAAGAGAGCGGGGAGCATGGTCGACATCTCTCGGCGGAAGAGCACAGCTGACGACGTCAGTCGCGAGTGCGGGTGGTCGTGCGGGGTCTCGGGGATCCTGCACTCCGCATCGAACTGCCTCGTCAGCAGCGACCGCTCGTCGCGCTGCTTCGCGTAGAGCCAGCCGAGCAGGTTGGCGACGACGAAGCCGCCCAGAACGCGCGAGACGAGGATCCCATCGCTCCAGCCGAACGCCTGATAGGTCGTGATGATCGTGATCGGGTTGACGATGGGCGCGGCGATCAAGAACGTCATCGAGTCGGAGACCGAGAAGCCCTTCACGACGAGTCCGCGTGCGAGAGGCACGTTGCCGCACTCGCACACCGGCAGGAAGACGCCGAGCAGCGAGATCACGGCCCGCCTCGCGGTGGGGTTGCGCGGCAGCCAGGCCGCGAAGAATCCGGCGGGCAGCCACACCTGCACCACGATCGACAACACGATGCCGAGCAGCACGAACGGCATCGACTCGACGATGACGCTCAGCGTGAGAGTGACGAAATCTTGCAGACGGTCGGGCAGGATCCCGGCCGGCAGGGTCGCCGTAGTGATCCGGACGAGCGCGAGAGCTGCGACGACGATGAGCCCCGCGACGAGCAGGCGGCGGGATGCGCGGCGCGGCCCGTGTGCGTGCTGTGCGCCCGGGTCGCGGGGCGCGCCGTGCTCGTGGGCCGCGGGCAGGGTGGTCGTCACGCGTCGACGGTAGCCGTCGCTGTCCGAATTTGAAGGAGAAACCGCCGCCCGCCAATGAAGACATCAGGATCCGGCGGGGTCGCCCCCACAGATATCCTTCGAATTCGGGGGCGATGCCGGCCCGATTGCTCCTATTCCAATGTTGAATACTTATATGAACCCATCTGCTCAAGGCTGCACCCTCCGCGAGGCCGTCCTGGCGGACCCGACGGAAGCCGTGGCCATAGCCATTCGTAGGCCGATCGGGGGCGTCCTCTCGGCACTCGACGAGGCCTTCGTCGATGCTCATGCCGAGGCCTCCGAGCGATTCTTCCTCGCGTGGCTTGACGCACTGCCGCGCACCGACCGGATCGGCGCGGCTCGAGACATCGCCGATCACTACATTCTCGGCATGGCCTGGCTGCCCCGGGCCTACGACAAGGCGGTGGCAGTGGAGCTCCGATCTCTCGCTGATGCCCTCCGAGTGGTCGCCGAGATCCAGGCCGGATATCGCGAACTGTCGGAGAGCCCCGATGTGAGCTTCGGCTTGCCACTTGTCGAGAGGTACGAGCGCGTCGCCGAGCAGCTGCAAGAGATCGCGGCACTTGCATCGGTCGACGCCGAACGCCTGATGCGCGGCGACCTGATCGACTAGCCCCCGGCACTGCCTCCGACTCCGACTCCGGCTCTGCTCCGAATTCGAAGGAGAAACCGCCTCGCGCCAACGAAGACATCAGGATCCGGCGGGGTCGCCCCCACAGATCTCCTTCGAATTCGGAAGTCGGGCGCGCGAGCAGAGGCCCCGGGTGCACGGATGTTCACGTCACCGGCGCTCCGGCTCCGCGCCGGCAGCTCCCACCAGCTCGGCACTGCACATCCGTGCACATGCTGGTAGCGACCGTGCAAGCTCCACTAATTTCAAAGGTGGTTCACCTTGGATAGAGGTGCGCCGACCCGCGCAGTCGCCTAGTCGGCGGCTCACACCCACAACAATGGAGTTAGCAGTGAGCGAATACGTCATCGCACTCGACCAGGGCACCACCTCGACGAGGGCCATCATCTTCGACCACTCGGGGTCGATCGTCTCGACGGGTCAGCTCGAGCACGAGCAGATCTTCCCGCGTGCGGGCTGGGTCGAGCACGACCCGAAAGAGATCTGGAACAACACCCGCGAGGTCATCGGCCAGGCGCTGTCGAAGGCGAACATCACCCGCCACGACATCAAGGCGATCGGCATCACGAACCAGCGCGAGACCGCTGTGGTGTGGGACAAGAACACCGGCGAGCCCGTCTACAACGCCATCGTGTGGCAAGACACGCGCACCCAGTCGATCGTCGACCGCCTCGCCAAAGACGGCGGCGTCGAGCGCTTCAAGCCGATCGTCGGCCTGCCGCTCGCGACCTACTTCGCCGGAACGAAGATCGTGTGGATCCTCGACAACGTCGACGGTGCCCGCGAGAAGGCCGAGGCCGGCGACCTGCTCTTCGGCACCACCGACACCTGGGTGCTCTGGAACCTCACCGGCGGCACCAAGGGCGGCGTCCACGTCACCGACGTGACCAACGCTTCGCGCACCCTCTTCATGGACCTCGAGACGCTCCAGTGGCGTCAAGACATCCTCGACGTGTTCGGCGTCCCGGCTTCCATGCTCCCCGAGATCAAGTCGTCGTCCGAGGTCTACGGAATGGCGAGCGACTCGTCGCTTCTCCGCGAGGTGCCGATCGCCGGCATCCTGGGCGACCAGCAGGCGGCGACCTTCGGTCAGGCCGCATTTGACCAGGGCGAGTCGAAGAACACCTACGGCACCGGTAACTTCCTCATCTTCAACACGGGCGAAGAGATCGTCCACTCCGAGAACGGCCTGCTCACCACGCTCGGCTACAAGCTCGGAGATGCGGCACCGCACTACGCCCTCGAAGGATCCATCGCGGTCACCGGCTCGCTCATCCAGTGGCTTCGAGACAATCTCGGCATCATCAAGTCGGCGCCCGAGGTCGAGACGCTCGCGACAACGGTCGACGACAACGGTGGCGTCTACATCGTGCCGGCGTTCTCTGGTCTGTTCGCGCCGTACTGGCGTTCCGACGCTCGCGGTGCGATCGTCGGGCTCACGCGCTACGTCAACAAGGGCCACATCGCTCGCGCCGCTCTCGAGTCGACCGCATTCCAGACCCGCGAGGTGCTCGACGCGGTCAACGCCGATTCCGGTGTCGACCTCACCGAGCTCAAGGTCGATGGCGGCATGACTGCCAACGATGCGCTCATGCAGTTCCAGGCCGACCTGCTCAACGTGCCGGTCGTGCGTCCCGTTGTCGCCGAGACCACCGCGCTCGGTGCCGCCTACGCCGCGGGTCTCGCCGTCGGCTTCTGGGCCAACCTCGGCGAACTCCGCGCCAACTGGCAGGAGTCGAAGCGCTGGGAGCCGTCGATGGACGTCGCCGAGCGTGAGCGCCAGATGCGCCTCTGGAAGAAGGCCGTTACGAAGACCTTCGACTGGGTCGACGAAGACGTTCTCTAGCCAACCCTGGCGCCGCACCACGTATCGCGGACTCCCAGGCCTGCCGTGGCAGGTCTCTGAGTCCGCGATACGCGTTAAGGCACAAGCCAAGCCGCACCGTCAGGCGCGCGTAGCCCGCTCCGCCACGATCGACTTGAGCGTCTCGTCGAGGTACGGGTGCTCGAACTCGTAGCCGGCCGCGGTCAGCCGCTCGGGCACGACCCAGCGGCTCTTGAGCACGAGCTCGACCTCGGTGCGGATCGCCGCCGTGCCGAGTTCGAGCATCCACCGGAACGCGGGCAGGCCGAACGGGACGCCGAGCGCGTGGCGCAGATCGCGCATCATCGTGCGGTTGTCGTTGGGGTTCGGGGAGGCGAGGTTGACGACGCCCTCGATCTCGTCGTGCTCGCGCAGAAACCGGATGCTGCCGACGACGTCGTCGATGTGGATCCAGCTGAACTTCTGCCGCCCTCCCGCCGCACCGAACGCGTGATACGTGCCGGCCTCGCGTCGAGCCGCTGTCGACGGCCACGGCCCGTCGAGCTGAGGGCCGCCGAGGCCCGCGCGAGCAAGATTGATCAGGGGCACGAGGGCGCTGCCGTCGCCGAGCACGATCGCCATGCGCAGGGCGATACGGCGGGTGCCGGGCAGGTCGCGCGCGAAGAACTCGTCCTCCCAAGTTGTGGCGATCGACACCGAGAATCCCTGGCCGATCTCGCCGGTCGACTCGGTCTGCGGGTGGTCTTCGGCATGGCGGTAGATGGTCGCCGTCGATGAGTTCAGCCACAGTCGCGGCGGGTTGTCGCTCGCGGCGATCGCCTCGCCCAGCTCGCGTGTCGTCTCGATGCGCGACCGGAGGATCTCCCGCCGATTCGCCTCGTCGTAGCGGCAGTTGACGCTCTTGCCGGCCATATTGATGACGAGGTCGGCTCCATCGACGAGCTGCCGGATCCTGGTGGTCTCTCCCCAGCGCGCATCGGGGCCGGTGCGCCCGATCAGCTTCACGTCGGAGCCTTCGGCGCGGAACACGCGGGCGAGGTGGTCGCCGATGAAGCCCGAAGCCCCGGCGATGACGATGCGGTCGGTCATGGTGCCTCTTCCAGAGTGATGGCGTAGTCGAAGTGGCCGGAGTATTCGTAGACCCGACCGACGAGTGGCAGCGAGAGGATCACCGTGACGTGCTGGCGGTCGACGTCGTCGTCGAAGCGCTCGGTGAGGGCGACGCGCGGGGCGAGAGCACGGGGGAGTGCCATCCGGCGGCGTCCGACCCGAATGGTGAGACCGCGGGAATCCAGGCGCAACGACCCGTCCCGCACGGTCGCCGAGAGCTCCGCGCCCAGTAGACGGGACGGGCCGAGGTGATCCACGAGACCCGAGGGCTCGGCCGTGATGGCATCGACCATGGTGCGCGTACCGCCGTGGCGTGCGCCGAAGTGGAAGGTCCGTACGGCGGCGACTGCCGTGTGTGCGGCTGCGTCGACCACGGGGCGGTTCTCGACGTCGAAGGGAACGTCGGCGGCCCAGACCGGAAAGGCGATGCCTTGAAGGCTCAGGATCCGCAGCGCCGGCCACAGCCACCGGCGCGGGGTGCCCACCACGTCGAACGTGCCCTGCCCCCGGCCGACCGACCCCTCGGGGATCGCGCCGAAGTACGTCCGCAGACGCGGGTGCAGATTGTCGAGTTCGTCCCCCAGGATGCACTCGTACGGCGAGGCCATAGCTCGACGCTAGCGGTCGGCATGGCAGCGATGTTCGAGAATCCCTCGATGTCGAGGGGTGACGTCGTGGCTAGAGCAGGAGGTCGCGCCCGGTCTGGTCGTCGACGACCGCGTCAGTCGCGTGGTCGCGAACGGAATCGATGCCGTTCTGCGCTGCGCCTTTGGTGCTGTAGTTCTCGCTCGTGGCGATCACTTGCCCGGTGGTGGAGACGAGGCTGAAGCGGTAGGCACCGCTCTCGGTCTTGGTGAGGACGAACTTGCCAGGCATGAGTACCCCTTGTCGATGACGGTGGATGAAGACTAGTCCGAGAGCAGGACGGCGAGGGCGCTCTTGAGGGTCTCACGGTCACGGCGCAGTTTGGCGACCTCGGTCTCGAGCTCGGCCACTCGCGCGTCTGCCGACGCGGCGGCACTCGGGCGACCTCGTCGGACCGGCGGCTCGGCCGGCGCCTCGGGGCCCGCTGCGACCGGAGCCGCGGCGGTCTCGACGACCTCGGGTGCTTCGGAGACGGGCTCGTCGGGGGTGTTCGCCTTCTCATGTGCACGGATCCAACCGCGGAGCGACTGCTCGCCGACCTGGAACTCGTCGGCCGTCTCGCGGATGATGGCGCGGTTGCCCGGCTCGGCTTCGCGGCGCTCGAGCACGCGGGCCAGCGAGGCCTCACGCGTGTCGGGGGAGTACTTCTGTTCGAATGGCATGACTGACTCTCGACGTGTGCTGACAGATATGTGCCGGAGGCCCTCCGGCTATATGCGCATATCATGGCATACATCGATATGTAGCGGCATCTTCATTGCGGTAAAAGGCTTTTGCATTATGCGAAAGATGCTCGACTCTGTGTGCGCAGCATCGACGAGCTATCACGTCGTCTCTCAGAAGCCGTCGTCGAAGGAGTCTCGTCTGACGAAAAACAGCTCGTCCTCCCCACATTCCCGGGTCGCACCGCTTAAGGTCGATATGTGTGGCGTCTCGACAGTACTGACGGCGACGGCGACGGAATCGACTCCGGTCTGCCGCCCCTCTCCGACTCGACCCCGGGGTCGAACCAGACTCAACCGCACACCCTGAGTCTCGGCGATCCCTCCCTCGCGGTCGGGAACGTCGCCGACCCGGTGTGGGAGGGGTGGCGGGCTCGCCTCGACGCGGTCGGCGGGGAATCCACCCTTCTGCATTTCCGTGATGCACCCCGCACACGCATCGAGCTGAGCACGACCCATCCCGGCGGCCTCGCGCAGTTCATCACGGGCAAGACGACCCTCCTCTCCAGCCTGATTCGCGACGACCTCGCCCTCCGCACGGCCCGGATCGCCGCGGGCGAGATCGCCGCCAAGGGTCTCGAGCTGGCTACCGTCCGCGGCATCGATGCCGTGCACCTCGCCATCGGTATCGCGCAGTGGGCGTTCGCCGGCGAGACGTTCCGTGCACCCCTGCTGCTCCGCCCCCTGGCGATCCGCCGCCACGGGCGCGACTTCGAGGTCAAGCTGCTGGGTGCCCCGTTCCTCAACCCGGCGCTGGCCGATGCGCTGCACGACCAGTTCGGCATCACGCTCGACGCGCCGGCCTTCGTCGCGCTCGCCGACCGCGAGGGATCCTTCACCCCGAACCCGGTCATCGACCGCCTGCGCGGACTGACCGCTCACCTCGACGGCTTCACCGTGCAGCCGCGACTCGTCGTCTCGACCTTCGCCGCGGTCTCCGACGCCATGGTCGAAGACGCCGGCGACCTCTCGCACCTCGTCCTCGACGCCCTCGCTGGCAACCCCAGCGCGCAGCAGCAGATCCGCTCCGCCTACCGCCCCGTCTCGCCGACGCCACAAGACGAGCGCAGCCCCGAGACCGACACGCTCCTCCTCGACGCCGACACCGAGCAAGAGAACGTCGTCGCGCAGATCACCGCCGGCAACTCCGTCGTCGTCAAGACGCTCCCCGGCACCGGCGGCACGCAGACGATCGTCAACACCATCGGCACCCTGGTGGCGCAAAACAAGCGCGTGCTCGTCGTCAGCGCCCGCCGAGCCACGCTCGGGGCCATCTCGTCGCGCCTCACCGAGATCGGCCTGAACGGTGTCGCCGTCTCTCCGACCACGCTGCGCCGCGATGTGATCCGAGCAATCGGCCGCAACGAGAAGGCCAAGCAGCCCGGTATGGCCGAGGTCGACGACGCTCTCGTGCGCCTGCGCCGGGTGCTCGTCGACTACCGCGGTGCACTCAGCCGCAAAGACCCGGTGCTCGGCGTCTCGGTTCTCGACTGCCTGACCGAACTCGCGCGTCTCGCGCTGCTCCCGGCCTCCCCGGCGACCACCGCTCGGTTGAGCCGCAAGAGCGTCGAGTCCATGGTCGAGGGCCGCGGTCGGGTCGCCGAGACCATGGTCAACGCTGCCAACCTCGGCGAGTTCCTCTACGGGCCGGGCGACTCGCCCTGGTACGGCGCGCGGTTCGACGACGGCGCAGGATCCGGGCCCACCGCCGGCCAGGCCCACCAGCTGGCCAAGAACCTCTTCCATCGCGACGTGCCGCACCTGCTCGAGCGGGCGAACGAGGTCGTGGGCGCGACGCGCATGCGTCCCTTCGTCAGCATCCACGAGCTCGGCATTTACCTGCGCCTGCTCGCCGATGTCCGCGACACCCTCGACAAGTTCCTCCCCGTCGTCTTCGAGCGCAGCGTCGCCGAGCTCGTCGAAGCGACCTCGGGGCGTCGCGACGGGCAGATGTCCGGCGGAGATCGCCGCCGTCTGAAGAAGCTCGCCCGCGAGTATGTGCGCCCGGGCATGCACGTAGCCGATCTCCACGAGGCGCTCGAGCGCGTGCAGCAGCAGCGCATCCTCTGGCAGCGCTACGTCGCTGCCGGCACCCCGCCCGAGGTGCCGACCGGCGTCACCGACACCATCTCGCTCTATCGCCACGTCGCCGACGACCTGGCGCAGCTCGACAAGCCGCTCGGGCTCACCGGCGAAGACCTCCTCGAGGCCGTCGGCATCGACGAGCTGCAGCAGAAGCTCGAGGTGCTCGCGGCCGACAGTGACGTGCTCGGCAACCTGCAGGAGCGCACCGAGCTCATGACGACCCTGCGCGACCTCGAGCTCTCGCCGCTCATCACCGACCTCGCCAACCGGCACGTGCCCGAAGCGCAGGTCGCCGCCGAGCTCGAGCTCGCCTGGTGGCGCTCCGCTCTCGAGTCGCTCCTCGAGGCCGATCGGGCACTGCTCGGCGCCAATACCGGCATGCTCGACCGACTCGAGGCAGACTTCCGTCTCGTCGACGAGGCGCACGCCGCCGGAAGCGCCCAGTCGCTCGGATGGCAGCTCGCCGAGAACTGGAAGCTCGGTCTCGTCGACTGGCCCGAAGAGGCCGCGCAGCTCAAGCGTCTGCTGCAGCACCCGAACGTCTCCAGTCGCATGCTGCAAGACGCCGCCCCGCACCTCTCGCGCTCCGTCGCACCGGTCTGGATCGCTTCGCCCTACGAGGTGCATCGCATCGCCGACACCGTGCCGTTCGACACGGTGATCCTCGTCGACGCCGGGGCCACCACCCTCGCCGAGAACGTAGGCGCGATTCGTCGCGGCAAGCAGACCGTGGCCTTCGGTGACCCCGTGACCGAGACGCCGTCCGACTTCTCGATCGCGATCGCGCCGTACGTCGACGAGGCGCCGGCCCGAGTCGTGAAACGCGGGCCGACGGATCCTGAATCCGGTGACGACTTCGATGCCGTCGCGACCGCCGAGTCGCGCCTCGAGCAGCTGCACGAAGAGTCGGCTCTCGCTCGTCTCTCGACCCTGCTGCCGACGCTGTCGCTGACCCGCAGCTATCGTGCCGGTGGCGAAGACCTCGCCGAGCTCGTCAACCGCCGCTTCTACGGAGGCCGAATCGAGTCGCTGCCCTGGGCCGGGAGCTTCCTCGGTCACGGCAGCATCGCCCTCGACTACGTGTCGGGCGGCACCGCTGTGCCCGACCCCGAGTCCGGTGCCGTCGAGAGCGTTGACGCCGAGGTCGACCGGGTCGTCGCGCTCGTCCTGGAGCACGCCCGCTCGCGCCCCGCTGAGTCGTTGATGGTCATCACCGCCAGCGCGAAGCACGCCATCCGGGTGCAGCAGGCCGTTCTGACCGCCGTGAGCGGACACAAAGACCTGACCGAGTTCGTGATCGGCGACCGCCGCGAGCCCTTCGTCGTCGCGACCCTCGAGCAGAGCGTCGCCCAGAGCCGCGATCACGTGATCTTCTCGATCGGCTACGGCCGCACACCGCACGGCCGCGTACTCAGCGACTTCGGTTCGCTCGGGCAGCCGGGCGGAGAGCGACTCCTCGCCGTGGCCATGACCCGGGCTCGCCGCTCCATGGTGATCGTCACCTGCTTCCAGCCGTCGCACATCGACGCTGACCGCATGGGGCACGGCACCGTCGCGCTCTCCGAGATCCTCAGCGAGGTGCAGGTCCGCACCACGGCCGAGCACGTTCCCGACGATTCCGATCCGATGCTGGTCGACCTCGCTCGGCGCCTCGAGGCAAAGGGCATTCCCGTGGCACTCGGACACCGCGGCAAGCTCGGGCTCGTCTGCGCGAACGACGGCGTCTGCGTCACCATCGAGACCGACTCGACGCTCGTCACCTCGAGCCTCCGTGAGTCCTTGCGCGAGCGCCCCGAGATCCTTCGTCGTCTCGGCTGGCACTATGTGCGCGTGCACGCCTTCCAGCTGTTCACCGACCCCGACGCCGTCGCGACTCGCATCGCCGACGTGCTCGGAATCGGGGCGACGCACACGCAGCCGGTGCCCATCCAGCAGGCACCGGTCGTGGGGGCCCGCTCGCACGTCAACCACGCCTGAGACATGGCCGACGACGACCTTCAGGATCCCGCGGCACCCCCGCAGGCCACCTCTCCCGTGCGCGGTCAGCGTCGCTCCGGCCGCCGTGTGACCACCGACCCCGCTCCCGGATCCGACCCGAACCCGGCCCCCGCCGACCGGCGCCGCGATTCGGGCGACAACGACTCCCGACTCAAGGCCGACAAGCCGCCGCACTGGTAGCGATCGGGTGCAGCGTCATCGCCCCCCGGGCCGCATTTCCACGCAAGATGAGCCCGCGAGCCGCGAGTGGGTCAGCGGGCAAACGCAACCTCAACGACAAGGCCTCCGCCGTCGCGGGCCTGAAGGTGCAGCGCAGCACGATGGCCACGGGCGATCGCCTCGACGAGAGCCAGGCCCAGTCCGTGAGATCCTGCCACGCGACCGACCGAGCGAAAGAACGGCTCGGTGAGGCGGGGTTCGTCGGCGGACGACACGAGGACCCCGGTGTTCTCCAGTCGTACCGTGCCGTTGGCGACTGTGAGCCAGATATCGCCGTCGTTCACGTTGTAACGGATTGCATTGCTCACGAGGTTGGTCAGAAGGAGCCGGACGAGTCGGAGATCGCCCTTTATCGAACAGGCGAGAATCGTGGTGTGGACGTGGATTCCTCGCTCGGCCGCTTCCGACCACGTCGATGCGACGACCTCGCGAGCGACGTCGGCGAGGTCGACGGGCTCATGCTCCATCGCCTCCGACTCGGCATCGGACAGCGCTAGTAGGGCCTCGACTGTTTCGATATTGCGGGTGTTGGTCTCACGGAGCTTGCGAACGAGTGTCGCGGAATCGACGGAGTCGGGGTCGAGAAGCGCCACGTCGAGCATCGCCTGTGTCGTCGCGAGCGGGGTTCGTAGCTCATGCGACGCGTTGGCAGAAAACCGCCGCTGTGCCTGGAAAGATCGGTCGAGGCGCTCCAGCATCGCGTCGAAGGTGTCGGCAAGCCGCTTGAACTCGTCAGGCGGCCCCGCCAGGTCGATGCGATGATCGAGAGTGCCAGAGGAGGCGGCCCTGGCGGCCGAGGTCACCTTCTCCACCGGCCTGAGCACACGGCCGGCGATCATCCAGCTGAGGGCGGTGCCGACGAGGAACACGACCGTGAACACGACGGCCGAGGTTGTAACGAGGACTCGGAGGATGTCGTTCTTGTCGGTGACGGTGGCCAGTGCGAACGACTCGGTCTCACCGGATGCTCTGGCCATGGGCGGTATGGCCAGGCCGCCGTGCGTCCGTTCGGCGGTGGTTGTGCGCGCCACGATGTCGTAATGCGTGAAGTAGGTCATCGCAACGACTACCGAACCGACGATTGCAGCGCCGACCACCAGGACGAGCAGGGTGAAAGCGAGGGTCAGACGGACACGGGCGCTTCGCCGTGGATTGCATGGGTGGAAGGTGGAAGGCATCGATCGTCGTAGCTCAGGTCGCCGAACGGTGGCCGACGAACCTATACCCCGAGCCCGCCACCGTCTCGATCACCTGCGGTTTGCCGAGCTTGCGGCGCAGTGTCGACAGGGTCACCCGCACGGAGTTAGTGAACGGGTCGGCGTTCGAATCCCACGCCTTCTCGAGGAGCCGCTCTGCGCTGATGACACCGCCTTCCGACGACATGAGCACCGCGAGAACCGCGAATTCCTTCCGACTGAGTCGTACGAAGCGCCCGTCGCTGTAGACCTCGCGTCGGAACGGGTCGAGCTTGACCCCTCCGGACTCGAGCACGGGCGGGCGCGCCTCGCGCGAACGTCGGTGTGCGCTCCGGAGACGAGCCACGAGCTCGGCGAACTCGAACGGCTTCGACAGGTAGTCGTCAGCGCCGAGCTCGAAACCGGCCACCTTGTCTCTCAGCCCGCCTGATGCCGTCAGCATGAGAACGAAGACACCCGATCCATCCGCCACCGTCACGCGGCAGACCTCGTCTCCGTGGGTGCCGGGGAGGTCTCGATCGAGGATGACGACGTCGTAATCGTTGACCGCGAGACTCTCCAGCGCCGCGTCGCCATCGTGGACGACATCGACAGCCATGCATTCGCGAGTCAGGACCACCTGGATCGCCTCGGCCAGGTAGGCCTCGTCTTCGGCTACGAGCACGCGCATGGTCATCCTTTCGGGAGCGGAGTTTCCAGTGTGCGCCACGAACATTAATGAAATATAAGACATATCCGAGACGGCGTCGCAACATCCGCTCCGCTGAACTTTCCCCGGGCGTCTTCCGACGCCACTGACAGGAAAGGAAGAGATGAAACTCCGCATGATCCACCGCGTCCTGGCGCTCGCCGCCGTCCCCGCCCTCGTCGGAGGTCTCGCCGCCTGCTCCGAGAGTCACTCGGCTTCGGAATCCGCCGGGGCTTCGTCGCCCCGGTCTGCCAGCGCCGAGGAGTGGGCTGCAGCCCAGACCAAGTGCATGAGGGCCGCGGGCCATGACGTCGAAGACCCCTCGGGAGATGGCAGCAGCCAGGGCCTGTCGATCGGCGAGAACGACTCGATCGAGAAGTTCACGGCCGACAGCACCAGGTGCGACAAGGAGGTCACGGCGAAGCTCGGCGAGCGACCCGTGAGCGATCAGCAGAAGAATAACGCCGACGAGAATGCCAAGACGGATGACTGCCTCCGCAAGAACGGCGTCGAGGTAGCCGAGGGCAAGGCTCTTTCCCTCGACGACATCTCCGCCGACGTCCAGAAGAAGTGCGGCATTGGTACGCCGACGGCGGGCAGCTGATGAAGCGCCGAGCGATCGTCGTGACCGCCTGTGTGGCGGGAGCCGCCCTCTTTGTGACCGGAGGGATCCTGGTCTCGACCGGCCGGGGTGGCGGCGAAACCAAAGCCGACATCACGACTCAGACCGTTTCGACGGGTACAGCCCGCGTCGAGAAGGGCGACCTGGTCGGCACGACCACGAAGCCGGGCACCGTGCAGCGAATCGGGGGGTCTCTCATCCCGGCAGGTCCGAGAGGAACGCTCACCGAGGTTCCCAGGATCGGGACCGTCATCAAGCCGGGCGACGTCGTCTACCGGGTCGACAACGTGCCGGTCAGCTATCTCGCGGGTGTTCTCCCGCAGTGGCGGCCCTTCATCGACGGCATGAGCGATGGCCCCGATATCAAGCAGCTAGAAGACAATCTGCGTGCCTGGGGGTATCTCGACGAGGTGGCGACCGAGCACTTCGACTGGCACGCCCGAGTGGCCATCGAGAAGTGGCAGAAAACCACGGAGCAGCCAATCACCGGAAGCATCTCGGCCGGGACGATCGTGTTCGGCATGGGCGACCAGGTCGTCTCTGAGCGCAAGCTCGAGCCGGGGGCGCCGGTCGAGCCGGGAGCCGAGTTGCTCGTGACGACCGGCACCGAGATGGTCGTCGTCGTCGATCTACCGGTCGGCTCTCCTCTCGCGAGAGTCGGAGGCAAGGTGAAGGTCGACCTGCCCGGTTCCCCGCAGGCGAAGGGGACCATTTCGTCACTGGGTGATCCCGTGACCCCGGAAGACGGCGGAGAGTCGACGGTGCCTGTCACCGTGAAACTCGCCGACCCCGGCAAAGCCAGGGAGCTGGATCAGGTTTCCGTCTCTGTCGTTTTCGTCTCCGAGACGCGCAAGAACGTGCTGTCGGTGCCTGTATCGGCGCTGGCCGCGAGGGCGGGCAGTGGATTCCTCGTCGAGGTCGAGGGCAAGGCCGGTGTCTCGACGAAGGTACCGGTCGACGTGGGTCTCTTCGCCGGCGATCGCGTCGAGATCACCGTTGGTCGACTGCAGGCCGGTCAAAGAGTCGTGGTGCCGGCGTGAGCGCGGTCGTAGAACTCCGCGACGTTCGCCGCGAATACGGCAGACCCCCGACCGTCGCCCTCGATGGCGTCTCCCTGAGAGTCGAGAAAGGCGAAATGCTCGCGATCGTCGGGCCGTCTGGTTCTGGCAAGTCGACGCTTTTAAACGTGCTGGGCACCCTGGACCGACCGAGCGAGGGAACCGTGCACATCGACGGCATCGACGTGGCGCAGCTCAGCGATGCACGGCTGTCCGGGCTCCGTGCCCGACGCATCGGCTTCGTGTTCCAGCAGTTTCATCTCAGCGACGGCGTTACGGCGATCGACAATGTGGCGAACGGACTCCTCTACTCGGGGGTGACCCTCCGAGAGCGAAGGATCCGAGCGGTCGACGCTCTCGAAAGGGTCGGACTCTCGCATCGGCTCGGCCACAAACCGGGCCAGATGTCGGGCGGCGAACGCCAGCGTGTCGCCATCGCGCGCGCTGTGGTCCACCGTCCGCCGCTGTTGCTGGCGGACGAACCCACGGGCAACCTCGACTCGCGATCGGGTGCAGGCGTTGTAGAGCTCTTGCATGAGCTCCATGAGGAGGGAACATCCATAGTCGTGATCACGCACGACAACGCGCTCGCCCAAAAGCTGCCGCGTCGCATCATGATCCGCGACGGCCGGCTGACGGCCGATAGCGCCCACGGAGCATCGGCCGGGCGAGTGCTCGTGACGGCAGGGGAGTCGTCGTGAGCGCCGCCACCGTAGCCGCCTCTCGCCTGTTGCCGAGCGACACGGTGCGGCTGGGCCTCGGGGGTCTCATCTCGAGACCGACCCGAGCGATCCTGTCCGCCCTCGGTATCGCCATCGGAATCGCCGCCATGATCGCCGTAGTCGGCATCTCGACGTCGAGTCAGGCGCACCTCGGCAAGACCCTGGACCGCCTCGGAACCAATCTTCTGACCGCGTTCCCCGGCCGGGACGTGTTCGGCGAGCAGGCGGAGCTTCCCATCGACACGGTTGGTCGGCTCCTGCGGGTGCCCGGCGTCGAGATCGCCGGAACACTCGGTGTCGTCGATGACGCCCATGCGTACCGCAGCTCAGCGACACTCCCGTCCGACACGAACGGGATCCAGGTCTACGCCGCATCCCCGAGAGTCATCGACGTGGCCGGCGGGAGTATGGCCTCCGGCACCTGGCTGACCGACGGGCAGAGCGAGTTTCCCGTCGTAGTCCTCGGCTCGACCAGCGCGGAGAAGCTCGGCGTGACCAGTCCTGGCCAGCAGATCGTGATCGGAACGGAGGTATTTACGGTGGCAGGCATCCTGGCTCCCGTCGAACTCGCGGAAGATCTCGATCTCGGAGCGTTCATTGGCGAG
This sequence comes from Frondihabitans sp. PhB161, assembly GCF_003814635.1. Taxonomy (NCBI): domain Bacteria; kingdom Bacillati; phylum Actinomycetota; class Actinomycetes; order Micrococcales; family Microbacteriaceae; genus Frondihabitans; species Frondihabitans sp. PhB161. The sequence goes on along the minus strand of NZ_RKQW01000002.1, from coordinate 550,701 downwards.
AGCATGGGCACGAAACTGCTGGGGCAGCCGGTGCATCCGACGAAGGTGTTCCTGCGGGCCGACGAGGAGACGATCGCCGAGGTGCGGGAGCTCATCCCGCGGACCGTGGCGCCCCAGTCGGCCGGGGATGTCGTGATCCAGCGCCCCTCGGACGCCCTCGCCGCGAAGAACGCGTCGAACCAGGCGTTCACCGGGCTTCTGGTCGGACTCGGATCCGTAGCCCTGCTCGTGGGCGGCATCGGGGTGGCGAACACCATGGTCATCTCGGTGCTCGAACGGCGAAAAGAGATCGGGCTGCGGCGTGCCCTGGGCGCTGCCCGGCCGCACATCCGTCGGCAGTTCCTGGCCGAGGCGCTGTTCCTGTCTCTGCTGGGAGGAGTCGGAGGCCTGCTAATTGGCTCCGCGGTCACGTCGGCTTTCGCGTCGTCGAACGCATGGCCGATCGTCATCCCGCCGTTCGTTCTGGCCGGCGGCCTGGGCGCGACGCTCGTGATCGGAGCCCTGGCCGGGCTGTATCCTGCCATGCGGGCCGCGCGAATCCCGCCGACCGAAGCACTGCAGAGCTGAACGGCCGCTTAGGCCGAAGGCATCCCGGGGACGCCCGTGGTGCCGGTGGCCGTCGGGGGAGCGACGGGGGCCGCGTGCGACCCGTGCGTGTCGCCGAGTGAGGTGTTCTGCGCGCGCAGCAGGTCGCGGATCTCGCTGAGGATCTCGACGTCTGTCGGCGGCACCTCCTGCGGCTTGCCCTCGTCCGCCTTCTGCTTAGCGAACGAGCGCTTGAGCAGGGAGTTGACGGGAAGCACGAGGCAGAAGTACACGACCGCGGCGATGATGATGAAGTTGATTGCGGAGCCGATTACCGCACCGAAGAGAAGCGTTGCGGGCTTGCCGCCGCCCACGGTGGGAATGTCGACCTTCAGTGCCTCGTCGAGCATCGACGCGTTGAAGAGAGCGCCGATGAGCGGGTTGAAGATGTTGGTCACGAGCGAGGTGACGATCGCCGTGAATGCGGCACCGATCACAACGGCGACGGCCAGATCGATGACGTTGCCGCGCAGGATGAATTCTTTGAAGCCCTTCACGGGTGCTCCTCGAGGTAGACGGAAAAGACGTGAATCTCCGTCGACTCAACCAGACCGAGGGTATCGGCGTTACTTCGAGGGCGACGAACCGCCACCGGAGGAGCCCGAGCTCGACGAGCCCGACCCCGAGCCCGAACCGGAGGAGGCGGGCTTGGACGGCGCTGCCGCGGTGCCGGACGCCTTGCCGGACGAGGATCCGTCGGATCCTGCGCTCTTACTCGGCGTCTTGGGCGAACCCGACCCCGATCCCTCGGACGGCTTGGCGCGCGAGTCGGTGCGGTAGAAGCCCGACCCGTTGAAGGTCACGCCGACGGCCGAGAAGATCTTGCGGAGCTTGCCCGAGCAGACGGGGCACACCGTGAGCGAGTCGTCAGAGAAAGACTGCTGGATGTCGAACGCGTTGCCGCACTCGGTGCAGCGGTAGCTGTAGGTGGGCACAGGACCTCGGAGCCTCGGGGGAAAAGAGAAGGGTGGAGCGGAATCAGAACCGGACGATGCCGGAAGGGGTGACGACGCCGTCGACGGGCTGGTCGTGCCGCTCACTCGGCACAGACTCGACGTACTCGGAGTCGAACACCACAGCATAAACCGGCGGGCGCTTCTCCATCGATCCGAGCGTCTTGTCGAAGTAACCCTTGCCCCAGCCCATGCGCATGCCGGTGTGGTCGATCTGCGCCGCCGGAACGATGATCAGGTCGACGTCGTTGATCGCCATCGGGCTCAGCACCTCGCCGATCGGCTCGGGCAGGCCGAAGAGACCCTCGGTCTCGGATTCGAAGTCGGTCGAGACCGCCCAGTCGAGCAATCCGTCTTCGCGGGTGATCGGGTAGAGCACCCGGATGCCGCGGTCGTGGGCCCAGTTGAGGAACGGGCGCGTGTTGGGCTCGAACGAGGCCGAGAGATACGCCGACATCGAGGTGATCCCGAGTTCGGTGGCGAGGCCGATGAGGTGCTCGGTCAGCGCCTCGGTCGACGAGTCGGCCTCCGTGTCGGTCATCATGCGGCGCCGGGAGCGCAGTTCTTTTCGGAGGGCTCGTTTGGCATCGGACACCAGATCGGTCATGCCCGCAATCGTAACCGCCCGGTCGAAGACGACCGGAGACCAAACTTAACCGCTCCGTAACGCAGGAAATAGATACGCTGAGCGGCATGGGTTTCACGATTTCTAAAGCCGTCATTCCAGCAGCAGGGTTGGGCACACGCTTTCTTCCCGCAACCAAAGCCATGCCAAAGGAGATGCTCCCCGTCGTCGACAAGCCGGCGATCCAGTACGTCGTCGAGGAGGCCGTCTCGGCCGGCCTCACCGATGTGCTCATGATCACCGGTCGTAACAAGAACGCGCTCGAGAACCACTTCGACCACGTGTCAGAGCTCGAAGAGACGCTTCGCAAGAAGGGCGACCACGAGAAACTCGCGAAGGTCAACCAGTCGACCGACCTCGCCGACATGCACTACGTGCGCCAGGGCGACCCGCTCGGCCTCGGTCACGCCGTCCTTCGCGCCTCCATGCACGTGGGCCGCGAACCGTTCGCCGTCCTGCTCGGTGACGACATCATCGATGCGCGCGACCCGCTGCTCAGCCGCATGATCGAGGTCCAGGGTCAGAAGAACGCCAGCGTCGTTGCCCTCCTCGAGGTGCCCGAGTCGATGACCCACCTCTACGGTGTCGCCACGGTCGAGAAGACCGACGAAGACGACGTCGTGAAGATCACCGGTCTCGTCGAGAAGCCCCTGCAGGGCGAAGCCCCCTCCAACCTCGCGATCATCGGGCGCTACGTGCTGCGCCCCGAGGTCTTCGACGTGCTCGAGAAGCAGGCGCCCGGCAAGGGCGGCGAGATCCAGCTCACCGATGCTCTCGAGAAGATGGCTGCCGCCGAAGAGTGGACCGGCGGCGTGTACGGCGTCGTGTTCCGCGGGCGCCGATACGACACCGGTGACAAACTCGACTACATCAAGGCCATCGTGCAGCTCGCGAGCGACCGTGACGACCTCGGCGACGACCTCAAATCGTGGCTGATCGATTTCACGGCGGGCCTCGAGAAGGCCTGACCCGGGCCTGACGACAACCCGGACACCACGTGGGTGCGGCCCTGACAGGGGCCGCACCTCCCGAGAACCATTGGCAACCAAGTGACGACCATCCCCACGCTGGTGTCGGGGCGCATCGGAATCCGACCCCTGCGGTTGCGGGACGCACGCGACCTCGACAGGGCGCTGGCGGAGAACCGCTCCTGGCTCAGGCAGTGGGAGGCCACGAACCCGCACGGCTTCACGACGATCGACGTGCGGTCGAGCATCCGTTCGTTGCAGACCAATGCGCGCGCGGGCCTCGGTCTGCCGTTCGCCATCGAGCTCGACGGGCGCTTCGTCGGACAGCTCAACGTGTCGGGGATCACCTACGGCTCGCTCGCCTCCGCGACGATCGGCTACTGGGTCACCCAGTCGGCAGCCGGCCACAACGCCACGCCCACGGCCGTCGCGCTGGCCACCGACTACTGCTTCCAGCGCCTCGGACTGCACCGGATGGAGATCTGCATCCGACCCGAGAACGGCCCCAGCCTCCGCGTGGTCGAGAAGCTCGGCTTCCGCTACGAGGGCCTGCGTCGCCGCTACATCCACATCAACGGCGAGTGGCGCGACCACTTCTGCTTCGGGTTGGTCGCCGAAGAGGTCTCCGAGGGGGTCCTGCGCCGCTGGCATGAGGGCCGGATTCCTCCGGGCCAAGGATCCGTGCCCCCCGACGCTCTCGACGAGGCCGCTCGCAGCTACTAGTTCGGCAGTGGCGGCTCGACACACCCCGCGATCAGCCGGGTTGGCGCGCATGGCCCTCCTACCCTTGCCAGCATGGGAATCGGGTCGTGGGGTGGAGGCATTGTCCTCGGGCTGGTCGCAGTGCTCTGGCTGGTCTACCTGATCCCGTCGTGGGCGAAACGTCAGCAGTACCTCGCCACCGAGCGCAACGCGGTGCGCCTGCAGCAGACGCTGCGCATTCTCGCGCAGACGGCCGAGCTGCCCGAGGAGGTCCGCGTGGAAGCCAATGCCAAGTCCGTCGCGACTGCGCAGAAGATCCTCCGCTCCGAGGAGTCGAAGCGCGAGGCCATCCGCCGCGCTCAGGAGGCAGCCCGACAGCGTGCGGTCACCCGCGAGCTCGCCGCGACCGCTCCCGTTCTCCGCGCCGCCGACGCCGAACCGGCTCTTGCCGCCCGTCGTCTTCGTCGCACCCGCCTCGTATCGACGCTCGTGCTCGTCGCCTCTCTCATCGCCTTCGTGGCCGGCATCGTCGGCCTTCCGTCGGCGTGGCTCCTTCTCGTCGCGGGCACCATCGCCGGAGCGGGCTCGGTCGTCATGCTCGGTCAGCTGTCGGCGGTGTCGCGCGCCCGCGCACGCCGAGCCCGAGTCGCGCCCGCGGTGACCGTTTCGGCGACTCCGGTGGCGCAGGCGTTCCACGACTTCGCCCCGTCGCAGGCGGCGGACGGGGTCGTGGCCGAGGAGCAGGATCCTGCGGGGTCGCGTTCCGAGACCGCATCACGACAGTGGACTCCCGTCGCCATGCCCCGCCCCCTGTATCTGCGATTGGGTTCGGCGCGCGCGCTGGCTCGTTCGGCTGCGGTCGCGGGCAGTGCGACGAACGCGGCCGACGCCGCCGCTTTGCAGGAGGCCGCGGCCGCTTCGGCGGAGGCGCTGCGTCAGGAGCAGGCCCTGCGCCAGGAGCAGGAGGCCGCGAGCCAGGAGGCCCAGCGCGAAGCTCTGCGTGAGGTGGCGCGGGCGGAAGCAGCGCTGCAGGCGCAGCGCTCGGCGCGGTCGGCTGGGTTCGTGGGGTCGGCTGGCTCGGCTGGGTCGGCTGGTTCCGTGGGGTCGGCTGGGTCGGCCCGGGAGACGCCGGTTGTTGCGGCGGTTGCCGCGGATCCTGAGCCTGCTGCCACGAGCCGTTTCGCGCGCATGGGCTTCTACGACGAGGGCGAGATCGAGCAGCTCAGCCTCGACGACGTTCTGCAGCGTCGTCGCGCCGTCTGACTTTTCGCGCCGACACCGCTTTCCGGTCGCGGCACTGCCTTTCGGCGGTGCCTTAATTGGATTCCGGTGTCGTAGGCGCCTTCGCTGAGGTGGAGGCTGGCTGAGCGGGAGGTGGCACCTCCGTGGAGGCGTTTTGCGCGCGATCAAATTCGACGCGGATCGAAGTGGTGCCGCGTTTCGATGTCCATCAAATTTGACGGCGCGCAAAACGCTTCTCAGGGGAGGCCGGCCCGCCTCGGTCGAGTCACTGCCGGACTCGATGGCGCCTGCTGACTGTGTCGGTAGCGCCGCCGACGGGGTGATATCGTTGAGGAGCAGTTTGGGGCTATGGCGCAGTTGGTAGCGCGTCTCGTTCGCAATGAGAAGGTCAGGAGTTCGAATCTCCTTAGCTCCACGATAAACAGCAGAAGGCGTGCCCCCCGGGGCGCGCCTTCTGCTGTTTGTCGTCTAGGCACAGCGATTCGAGGAGGAGAGAGGGCTTGCCCGAACGACGGGGTCTCCTTAGCTCCACGAATGCATATGGCTCTCCCTTACGGGAGGGCCATCTGCATGTGCTGGCTTGGTCGCTTCGCGACGCGGCCGCCTCGCTGGCCTCAAAAGAGGGGCGGGGGCGGGGCGGGAGCCACCGACACCTAGGCTGAACGCGTGCCCGAACCGCAGACGCTTCGCATCGAACTCGCCCTCGCCAAGCCGCCGATCGGGTGGTATCCGAAGCCGACCGCCGTAATCGACGGGCGCGGCCAGCCGGCGCAGTGGGGCGTCGGCACCTGGCAGGTCGAGCCGGGCGACACGATCGGCGTGTTCCTCTTCAATCGGCTGTGGCGATTCGGGGCCGCCGAGCTCATCGTCGAGCAGGGCACGAAGGCCATCCGCTATCGGGCGCCGCTGCTGCCGTTCCTGCCGGGTCGACTGGCTCGCACCTAGTCGCGAATCGCAGGGTTAGTCGCGAAAAAGCGCGACTAAGCCTGCGATACGCGACTAGCAGAGCCCGCGCCGACCGACGAAGGGAGTGCGGCAGGATGGACCGGTGCGCTCCGACCTGATCTCCCGCCTCCGCTCCGATCTCTCCACCTCCCTCTTCACCGTGTCGCATCTGACCGGTGCCGGGGCCTGGGGTGCGCAGGGCGGTGCTGCGTTGTTCCGGGGCGAGCGGATCGCGGCGCGGCGGGCGCTGGCTTCGAGGATCCCGGAGACGCCTGCAGAACGCGCGTCTGACACCCTGGCGCTCTTGTTCGTGCTCGGCTACCCGCAGCCCGCCGATGCCGTTGCTGCCGCGTTGCCGACGCTCGGACTCGACGGCGCGATCGAACTGCAGCTCGTGGCGCGCGACGACAGCGGCATGGTCAGCGCCCTGGTCGATCTGCGCCCCTACTCGTTCACGGATGCCTCCGGCGAAGCGCACTGGTGGATCGCCTCCGACCTCGGTGAGCTCGCCCTGCAGGGTGCCCTTCGCGAAGACCATGTCTTGGGCATCGGCGGCGCTTCCGCCACTCTGAGCGGCCTGATGATCGCCCGACCGGTCGATCGGGCACTCGACCTCGGCACCGGCTGCGGCATTCAGGCAATGCATGCCGCCCGTCACGCGCGTCACGTCGTGGCGACCGACATCTCGGAGCGCGCCCTCGACTTCGCCCGCTTCAACGCCGAGCTCAACCTGATCGACGGCATCGAGTTCCGCCTCGGCAGCCTGTTCGAGCCGGTCGCCGGCGAGACGTTCGACCACATCGTGTCGAACCCGCCGTTCGTCATCACGCCGCGCGTCGACGGGGTTCCCGCCTACGAGTACCGCGACGGTGGCATGGTCGGCGATGCGCTCGTCGCGACGGTAGTGGAGCAGGCGGGGGAGCACCTCGCGCCGGGCGGCATCGCACAGCTGCTCGGCAACTGGGAGACGGGGGCTGCGACGAGCGACAAGCGAGGTCCGTTCAGCGTGGGGGACTGGGCCGAGCGCGGTCGTGTTGCGGTGGACGTCTGGGTAGTAGAGCGCGAGGCGCAGGATCCTGCGTCGTATGCCGAAACCTGGATCCGCGACGGCGGCACGAGACCCGGCAGCCCCGAATTCGAGCGGCTCTACGGGGCATGGCTCGATGACTTCGATGCGCGCGGGGTCGTCGAGGTCGGCTTCGGGTACGTCACGCTCAGAAGACCGAAGGATCCCACGGCGCGGCCCGAGACACGGATCGAGAGTCTCCGAGGCTCCCTCGGCCGCTCCGACGTGGGGCTCGGCGCCCACCTCGGTGCGACCCTCGACGCCCTGGACCGGCTGCGCACCCTCTCGGATGACGACCTCGCGCAGACGACATTGCAGGTCGCCGGGGACGTCACGGAGGAGCGGCACTACTGGCCGGGCAACGACGACCCGACGGTGATCACGCTGCGGCAGGGCGGAGGCTTCGGGCGGACCGTCGACGCGGGCACGGCCCTGACGGCGCTTGTCGGGGCCAGCGACGGCGAGCTCAGCGTCGGGGCGATCGTGGGCGCTCTCGCGCAGCTGCTCGAGGCGCCGGAGGCCGACCTGCGGGCCGAGCTGCTGCCGCAGGTGCGTGACCTCGTGGTGGGCGGGATCCTGAGTTTCTCAGCCGCTGATCACTGACCCGCTCACACAACCGGGTGATCGTCCACGATCTGCTGATGCCACAGCGCTGACATCAGCAGATCGTGGACAGTCACGTGGTCGCGCTACTTGCCGGAGCGATCGCCCCAGCCGCGCCAGGAGTACTCGGGCACGAAGCCGAGCAGGTCGCGGGCCTTGTCGCTCGAGAGCAGCGGCATGGTGCCCTCGACGGCTGATCGACGCTCGACGTCGGGCAGGAACTGATCGGCGAGAACGGCCGTCGGCGTATTCATGACCGTGTCGGACGCGGCGATGATGAACGCCTCGAATCCGACGAGATCCGACTCGAGCGCCAGACGGACAGCGAGAGCGCCGTCGCGGTGGTCGATGTACGACCACAGGTTGAACGAGCGCGACTCCGGGTCGTCGTCGAACGGGAACGCCTCGTAGTCGGCGTCGTCCATCACGTTCGAGAAGCGCAGGCCGATGAGCTTGAGCTGGCGATCCCAGCGAGTGAAGTGCCGCGCCATCTCTTCGTCGACGGCCTTGCCCAGCGAGTACGACGACTCGGGGCGCACGGGGTAGTTCTCGTCGACGGGGATGTACGGCGGGTCGATGGCGAACGGGAGACCCAGGAGCGTCTCGCTCGAGGCCCAGACGACGTTGCGGATCTTGGCGGCGCGAGCGGCCGCGAACACGTTGTAGCTGGACGTGACGTTGTTCGTGAACAGGGCGGCGTTCGGCACCAGCCCCGGCGCCGGGATGGCCCCGAGGTGCACGACGGCGTCGATGTGGTCGTAGCGGTCGTCGATGTGCGTGAGAGCTTCGAGCACCTGCCCGTAGTCGGAGAGGTCGACGCGGGTGAACGAGACGCCCGGCACGGGATCGGGCGACGGCACGCGATCGAGCAGCACCACCTCGTAGCCGTGCTCGGCGAGATCGCGCACGACAGCACGGCCGAGCTTGCCGGAACCGCCGGTGACAGCGACGCGGACGGGGGTAGGGGCTGACGACATCGTCGATCCTTCTGAGTGGGGGTGGGCGGCGATAACCGCATCTTTTCGTTCTACAGCATCGCAGACGGGGGAGCCCAGGATCCGGCGGCCCGTTGTGGGGGGGCCTGACACGCGGCGCGCGACTTGCGCCGCCGGGGCTCTGCGCGCTTCAATCAGCGCATGGGGGAACTCTTCACGCACGCGATGGTCTTCGCCTCGGCCTTCGATCCGGCTCTGGCGACCGGCGACGGCTCGGCCGACGATCCGTTCGTCGATGGCTCCGATCCGTTTGGCGGCAGCAGCGACCCGTTGATGCAGTCGGGGCCGGGACAGGCGTTCTCGGCGATCTTCACAATCATCGTGATCATCATCGTGATCGGGATCGGCCTTGCCATCTATCGGGCCGTCAAGCTCGCCCAGCAGGGCAAGAACCCGCTGACGCTCGACAACGACATCCGTGCGGCGGCCCTGGACACGCTGCAGGCTCAGAAGGTCGTGTCGGGTGCTGCCTCCGCAGATGACGCCTCCGGAGCAACTGCCTCGGCGGGTGCTCCGACACCACCGCCGACAGCGCCGTCGACGCTGACGCTCGAGGAGCGCCTTCGCGAGGTCGACGGCCTCCGGGCGCGCGGCATCATCACCGAGTCGGAGCACGCGGCCGCTCGGGCGGCGATCCTCGCAAGCTGAGACGGGCCACTCGACGCCTGGCGAGTGGGGAGACGCCCCGGATCCTTTGATTGTCGGATCGTCCAGCCACCTTGTGCCCCGAAACGCTGAATTCTGTGCCCCGTGTAGGCATAAGTACCCACACCCGCCCGATCTATCACCCGATGATCACCCGTTGGTCGTATGCGTTGGCATATAGCTTAGGAAAGCTTTCGGCTGGTTACCGAGGCAGCACGTCCATCAACTGGTTCGATCGCGCGGCAGTCACCTGATCCGATTCCGCTCGGTCGCCCGCCAGGGACGTGTCGATGCGCCCCCAGTCCGAGCCTCGCGGCTCGTTGACGGGGGCGCATTCTCGTTTTTATTGGCGGTTGCGCCGCGGCGGGCTCGCGCGAGTGGGCGGGTGTTCTTAGGCGTCGGCGGGTGCTGCAGCACCCGCCCACCCTCAACGACACCCGCCCACTCGCGGGGAACACCCGCCCACTTGCGGGGAACACCCGCCCACTTGCGGGGAACACCCGCCCACTTGCGGGGAACACCCGCCCACTCCACAAGCCCGGCCCACGCGATCCGGCACCGTGCAGGGGAGTACGGCAGGATCGTAGACACCATGCCGACTGTCGAGTACCCCCTCAAAGCCCTCCTGTCCGAGTACTACGGGCCGAACGACACGCACGGCGACGGCAGCTACGACGCCGACACGGTCTACACCGACTTCGCCGGCTGGGCCGAGGAGTCGGGCAGAGCGCTCTACCCTGCTCAAGACGAGGCCATGATCGAGCTCGTGTCGGGTGCCAGCGTGATCCTCTCGACACCGACCGGAACCGGCAAGTCGCTCGTGGCTGCCGGCGCCCACTTCACGGCACTCGCGACAGGCAAGCGCAGCTACTACACGGCCCCGATCAAGGCCCTCGTCAGCGAGAAGTTCTTCCAACTGGTCGAGCTGTTCGGCCCCGAGAACGTCGGCATGGTCACCGGTGACTCGTCGGTCAACTCCGACGCTCCGATCATCTGCTGCACCGCCGAGATCCTGGCGAACCTCGCCCTGCGGCACGGCCCGGCTGCCGAGGTGGGGCAGGTCGTCATGGACGAGTTCCACTTCTACGCCGACCCCTCGCGCGGCTGGGCCTGGCAGGTGCCGCTGCTCCTTCTGCCCGACGTGCAGTTCCTCCTGATGAGCGCGACGCTCGGCAACGTCGAGACGATCAGCGACGACATCGGGCGCCGCACCGGCAAGTCCGTCGCCCTCGTCACCGGCGTCGAGCGTCCCGTTCCGCTCCACTACTTCTACGCGACGACTCCCGTGCACGAGACGGTCGAGGAGCTCCTCAGCACCGGCGAGGCCCCGATCTACGTCGTGCACTTCTCGCAGGCGGCCGCGCTCGAGCGAGCGCAGGCTCTGTCGAGCATCAAGATCGCGACGCGAGAGCAGCGCGACGAGATCGCCGAGCTGATCGCCGGATTCCGCTTCTCGACCGGCTTCGGCAAGACCCTCAACCGGCTGGTGCGCGCGGGCATCGGCGTTCACCACGCCGGCATGCTGCCGAAGTACCGCCGCCTCGTCGAGCAACTGGCTCAGCGCGGTCTGCTGCGCGTCATCTGCGGCACCGACACTCTCGGCGTCGGCATCAACGTGCCGATCCGCACGGTGCTGCTCACAGCGTTGACGAAGTTCGACGGCACGCGCATGCGGCAGCTGAGCGCCCGTGAGTTCCACCAGGTCGCAGGCCGGGCGGGCAGAGCGGGCTACGACACCGCAGGCACGGTCACCCTCCAGGCGCCCGAGCACGAGATCGAAAACCTCGCCCAGATCAAACGGGCCGGTGACGACCTCAAGAAGAAGCGCAAGATCGTGCGTAAGAAGGCCCCCGAGGGGTTCGTCTCATGGGGCGAGCCTTCGTTCTTCAAACTCGTCGAGGCCGAACCCGAAGCGCTCACGTCGAGCATGCAGATCACCCACGCGATGCTGCTCAACGTGATCGCCCGCGGCGGCGATGTGTTCGGCAACGTCCGGTCGCTGGTGTTCGAGAACCACTCGACGAAGCCGCAGAAATACGCCCTCGCCCGGCAGGCGATCGCGATCTACCGGGCATTGCGAGAGTCCGGCGTGGTCGAGCAGGTGCCCGGGGTCGCGAGTGCCGCGGATCCTTCGCCCCGTCCGACCATTCAGCTCACCGTCGACCTGCAGCCGAACTTCGCGCTCAACCAGCCCCTCTCGCCGTTCGCCCTCGCGACGTTCGAGGTGCTCGACCCGGAGTCGCCGACCTATGCGCTCGACATGGTGTCGGTGGTCGAGTCGACGCTCGACGACCCGCGGCCGATCCTCTCGCAGCAGCAGTTCAAGGCGCGCGGCGAGGCGGTGGCCGAGATGAAACGGGAGGGGATCGAATACGAGGAGCGCATGGAGCGCCTCGAAGAGATCACCTGGCCGAAGCCGCTCGACGAGTTGCTGGGTGCGCTGTTCGAGACCTACAAGGGGTCTCAGCCGTGGATCGGCGACTTCGAGCTGTCACCGAAGGCGGTCGTCCGCGACCTCTACGAGCGGGCGATGACGTTCGGCGACTACGTCAACTTCTACGGGCTCGCGCGCTCGGAGGGTCTTGTGCTGCGCTACCTCTCCGACGCCTACCGCGCCATGCGGCAGACGATTCCTGACGAGGCCAAGACCGACGAACTGCTCGACCTCATCGAGTGGCTGGGTGAACTGGTCCGCCAGGTCGACTCCTCGCTGCTCGACGAGTGGGAAGAGATGGTCAACCCGACCGAGGTCACGTCGCACGAGGCGATCGTGCCGCCGACCCTCCGTACCCTCACCGCGAACCATCGGGCCTTCACCGTGCTGGTCCGCAACGAGCTGTTCCGCAGGGTGCAGCTCGCGGCTCTCGATGACGCGGAGGCTCTCGGCGCACTCGATGCGGCGGCCGGATTCGACGTCGACGCCTGGGGCTCCGCGCTCGACCGGTACTACGACGAGTTCGACGCGATCGGCACCGGGCCGAGTGCCCGCAGCGCGGCGATGCTCATCGTCGAGGAGGGCGCCACCCAGTGGCTGGTGCGACAGATCTTCGAGGATCCCGCGGGCGACCACGACTGGGGCATCTCGGCGACCGTCGACCTCGCCGAATCGAACGAGCAGGGCGAGGCGGTCGTGCGGGTGACCGCTGTGGGGCCGGTCGGCGGGTAGTTCGCGGGCGGCGCGCGTGTCCGCACAACGTATGGCGGACTAGGCGACCTGCCGCGGCAGGGCGGCGAGTCCGCGAGACGTCGGTCGGCGTCTTAGAAGAGCGTGGCCGGGGGCTCAGGATCCGCGGAAGCCGCATCCGACACCGTCGTCACGGGCCGGCCCGGCCACCCGGGGCCGTGCGGCACCTCGCTCCGGCGCTGGAATGCCTCTGCCGCCGTCCGCGCTCGGATGTCGGCGGCCTCGTTCATCGGGTGACCGATGTGCCCCTTGACCCACTCGAACTTCACGCGGCGACCCTGGAGGGCCGCGTCGAGCTCCTTGATGATCTCGACGTTCATCACCGGTTTGCCGTCGGCCTTGCGCCAGCCCTTGCGCTTCCAGCCCGGCAGCCACTCGGTGCACGCCTTGATCGTGTACTGGCTGTCGCAGAGGATGTGCAGGTCGTCGTCTTCGTCGGCGGTGGCGCGGAGCAGCTCGAGCACAGCCGTCAGCTCACCCACGTTGTTCGTGTTGCGCGGCCAGCCGCCCGCCGCCCATCGCGAGTCGTCGACGTACCAGGCCCAGCCGGCGGGCCCGGGGTTGCCGAGGGCGGAACCGTCTGCTGCGGCGGTGATCGTCATGGGTGCTCCTTGTGCTCTTCTTCTTCTCCGAAAGCGTCCGCGGTACCGGACCTCGGGCAAGCCCTGGTCGTCGGGCATCACTGCCGCTTGCGGTGTGCAGTGCGCGTGCCCTGCAACGGTACCGGGGCTGATGCTGGGAGCTGCGCCGTCGGATCCTGCGCTCGCTGCCTCCGCTCGGCCGTTCGCTTGCAAATTCGAAGGAGAAACGCGCGGCCGGCGACGAAAACATCAGGATCCGGCGGGGTCGCGTGCCCAAATCTCCTTCAAATTTGCAACGGGGGTCGGCGCGCTACCTGGCCGGCGCGTTGCGCAATCAGCCGACCTCGTCCGGGTGCGACCCCACGCGCTCGCCGGCATCGAGCGCGGCGATCGACGCCATCTCGTCGGCCGAGAGCTCGAAGCCGAACACGTCGATGTTCTCGGCGATCCGCGACGGCGTGACCGACTTCGGGATCACGACGAGCCCCGACTGCAGGTGCCAGCGAATCACGAGCTGGGCGACCGACACTCCGTGGGCGCTCGCCAGCGTGGTGAGGACGGGTTCGTCGAGGATCCTGCCCCGCGCCAGCGGCGACCACGCCTCGGTGACGATGTGGCGGGTGTCGCCGAAGTCGCGGAGTTCGCGCTGCTGCAGCCACGGCTGCACTTCGATCTGGTTGATCACGGGCACGACGTCGGTCTCGCCGAGCAGGCGCTCGAGGTGGTGCACCTGGAAGTTCGAGACGCCGATCGACCGGACGCGCCCCTCCTCGCGGAGGCGCTCGAGAGCGCGGTACGTGTCGACGTAGAGGTCTTGGCGGGGTGCCGGCCAGTGGATCAGGTAGAGGTCGAGGACGTCGAGGCCGAGCTTCGCCATGCTGCGGTCGAACGACGAGAGGGTCGAGTCGAAGCCCTGCTGGTCGTTCCACACCTTGGTCGTCACGTAGACGTCGTCGCGCGCGATGCCGGATGAGGCGAGTGCCCGCCCGACGCCCGCCTCGTTGGCGTAGTACTCGGCGGTGTCGATGTGGCGGTAGCCGGCTTGGAGGGCGGCCGCGACGCTGCGCTCCGCCTCGTCGTCGTCGACCTTGTAGACCCCGAGACCGAGCTGCGGGATGGTGTTGCCGTCGTTGAGCCGGATCCTGGGGACCGCGTCGAGAGTCATGACTCGATTATCGCCGCGCAGGGTTGCCGCACCGCCAGGGTTCGAAGGCTGGGCCGAATTCGAAGGAGAAACGCCTGCCTTGCGACGAAGAATCAAGGATCCGACGGGGTCGCCACCACAGATCTCCTTCAAATTCGAAGGTGGGCCGGCTTACTGGCCGCGTCAGCTCGTCTGAATCGGCACCGGCTCGGTGTCGGCCAGCGGGCTCGCATCGGTGCCGCGCAGATCGGGCAGCCAGCGCTTGAAGACGACGGGCACCAGCACCCCTACGAGTGCGAACGCGGCGGCGACGTAGAGTCCGCCGACCGTTCCCTTCGAATCGATGAGGGCGCCGGCGATGGCCGAGCCGATCGCAGCGCCGATCAGTTGCCCGGTGCCCGACCAGCCATAGGCCTCGGCGGTGTCGCTAAAACGCACGCTCGACGAGATGATCGCGAACATCACGGCGAGAGCGGGCGCGATTCCGACACCGGCAATCAGGAGGGTGACGCACAGCCAGACGAACGACGTCGGCATCACGATCGTCAGAATGATGCCGACGAACACGATCAGCATGCGGATCGGCAGCGACCACGGCCCGACGGCGAGGTGACCGAGGAGGAGACCGCCGACGAGTGACCCGATCGCGAAGATGGCAAGCACGAAGCCGGAGTTGGGGCTGCCGTCGCCGAACGCCGAGATGACTCCGGCTTCGACCGCGGCGCACGTGCCGATCAGAAGGAAGCCGGTCATTGTCGACAGGAGCACGGTCGGGCGCAGGAGCACCTTGCCGAAGGCGCGCTTGCTCTGCGGAATGCGCACGCGGCCCACCTCGGGAGACGCGATGAACCAGGCTCCACCACCGATGAGGAACGCCGCGGCCACCAGAATCGCGGCCACCGTGTTGACCTGCGTGCCGACGAACGTGGTGACGACGGGGCCCGCGACCCAGATGATCTCTTGCGCGGAGGCGTCGAGTGAGAAGAGGGGAGTGAGCTGCGTCGAGTTGACCATCTTGGGGTAGATGGTGCGGACGGCGGGCTGGATCGGCGGCACACTCAGCCCGGCGAAGAAGCCGACGACCATATAGAGGGGAAGAGTCAGCGGAGCGAGTGCGAATACCAGGAGGCTCGTGAGGCAGACCACGAGCGTCAGCAGCAACACGGGTCGCATGCGCCAGATGCCCATCCAGCGACTGGTGAGGGGGCCCGAGATGGCCTGGCCGACGCTCGTCGCGGCGAGGACAACGCCGGCCGCGCCATAGGAATCCGTCTGGTGCTCGACGTGCAACAGGAACGCCAGCGACAGCATGCCGAACGGGAACCGGGCAGTCAGCTGTGCGGCGATGATCCGTGCGACTCCCGGCGTCTTCAGAAGATTCGAATAGGCGCCCACAAGGGAACAAGTCTACGGATCCGCGTCGACATTCCGCCACGCTCCTCCCCGCCCCAGAACGGCCGAGGATCCGACGCTGGTCGCGTTTGACTGCTGACCCTGCGTCGTGGGTCGCGACACGCCGTGCCCCGAACTGGGGACGGTGCCCGGGCGCAAATGGTTATCCACAGATCCGAGTGTCGGTGGTGGGGAGGAAGGTGTGGACAACGCCGATTTTCCGGGGATAAGCCGGGGCTTCTGTGGAGAACCCCTGTGGATAATCGTCCTCGGGTAATTACAGCGGTGTAACACATCATCTAGTTGTGCCTCCCGATGTCGGCCCCTAGATGTAGTATCGAAGCACACGAGCAAACACCACTCGGCACCACCCACCGCACTTCTTTTCTAGGGGAGAATCATGGCGATCACCGTCTACACCAAGCCGTCCTGCGTCCAGTGCACGGCTACCTACCGCGCCCTCGACAACAAGGGCATCGAGTACGAGATCTTCGATGTCTCCGTCGACGAGAAGGCCCTCGAGACCGTCAAGGCCCTCGGCTACCTCCAGGCGCCCGTCGTCGTCACCGACGAAGACCACTGGAGCGGATTCCGCCCTGACAAGATCGCCGGCCTCGCCGCCGCGATCGCGTAGAGCGCGTTTCTTTCCCCACCGATCGAGAGGAGTCAGGCCGTGCAACTCGCGACTACGTCGACTCACCTCATCTACTTCTCGAGCGTCTCGGGCAACACCGCCCGATTCGTCGAGAAGCTCGGGCTCCCCGCTGAGCGCATTCCGCTCTTCCCCAGTGAAGAGCCGCTTCAGGCGCGCGACCCCTACGTCCTCGTCCTCCCCACCTACGGTGGCGGCGAAGGGCGAGGTGCCGTTCCCAAGCAGGTCATCCGGTTCCTCAACGACGAGGGCAACCGAAACCTGATCCGCGGAGTCATCGCGGCCGGGAACACCAACTTCGGAGAGGGGTACTGCCTTGCTGGCGACATCATCGCCGCCAAGTGCCAAGTGCCTCTGCTCTACCGTGTCGAGGTCTTCGGCACGCCAGACGACGTACAAGCAGTGCAAGAAGGATTGGATCGATTTTGGACACAGCAGTCGACGACCTCGAGGTAATCGCCGGGCCGAACAGCGGGATGGATTACCACTCGCTCAACGCCATGCTCAACCTCTACGGCCCGAACGGTGAAATCCAGTTCGACAAAGACCGCGAGGCAGCGAAGCAGTACTTCCTGCAGCACGTGAACCAGAACACCGTCTTCTTCCACAACCTGAAGGAGCGCCTCGACTATCTGGTCGAGAACCAGTACTACGAGCAGGCCACGATCGACCTGTACTCGTTCGACTTCATCGAGAAGCTCAACGAGCTCGCCTACTCCAAGAAGTTCCGCTTCCAGACCTTCCTCGGCGCCTTCAAGTACTACACCTCGTACACGCTCAAGACGTTCGACGGAAAGCGCTACCTCGAGCGCTTCGAAGACCGCGTGGTGATGACGGCTCTCGGCCTCGCTCAGGGCGACGAGAAGCTCGCCGTCGACCTCGTCGAAGAGATCATCGCCGGGCGCTTCCAGCCCGCGACGCCGACGTTTCTCAACACGGCCAAGGCGCAGCGCGGCGAGCTCGTCAGCTGCTTCCTGCTTCGCATCGAAGACAACATGGAGTCGATCTCGCGCGGCATCAACTCGTCGCTGCAGCTCTCCAAGCGCGGTGGCGGCGTGGCCCTGTCGCTCTCCAACATCCGTGAGGCCGGCGCCCCGATCAAGCAGATCGAAAACCAGTCGTCGGGCATCATCCCCGTCATGAAGCTCCTCGAAGACAGCTTCAGCTACGCCAACCAGCTCGGAGCCCGCCAGGGTGCTGGCGCCGTTTACCTGAGCGCTCACCACCCCGACATCCTGCGGTTCCTCGACACCAAGCGCGAGAACGCCGACGAGAAGATCCGCATCAAGACGCTGTCCCTCGGCGTGGTCGTGCCCGACATCACCTTCGAGCTCGCCAAAAAAGACGAAGACATGTACCTCTTCTCGCCGTACGACGTCGAGCGCGTCTACGGAGTTCCCTTCGGCGACATCTCCATCTCTGACAAGTACCGCGAGATGGTCGACGACAGCCGCATCAAGAAGACCAAGATCAACGCTCGCGAGTTCTTCCAGACCATCGCCGAGATCCAGTTCGAGTCGGGCTACCCGTACATCGTGTTCGAAGACACGGTGAACAAGGCCAACCCGATCAAGGGCCGGATCAACATGTCGAACCTGTGCTCCGAGATCCTCCAGGTCAACACGCCGACCACCTTCAATGAAGACCTCTCGTACAACGAGATCGGCAAAGACATCTCGTGCAACCTCGGGTCGATGAACATCGCCCTGTCGATGGACAGCGACAACTTCGGCCGCACCGTCGAGACCGCGATCCGCGGCCTCAGCGCGGTCAGCGACATGAGCCACATCGCGTCCGTCCGCTCGATCGAGGTCGGCAACGACTCGTCGCACGCCATCGGCCTCGGCCAGATGAACCTCCACGGCTACCTGGCACGCGAGCGCGTGCACTACGGCAGCGAAGAGGCGATCGACTTCACGAACATCTACTTCTATACGGTGCTGTTCCACGCCCTGCGCGCATCGAACCGGATTGCCATCGAGCGCAAAGTCACCTTCGGGGGCTTCGAAGATTCGAAGTACGCCGACGGATCCTTCTTCGACAAGTACACCGAGCAGGAGTGGGTGCCCTCGACGGCCCGCGCCGCTGCGCTGTTCGCCGACGCCGACGTGACGATCCCGACGCAAGACGACTGGCGCGCACTCAAGCAGAGCGTCATGGAGCACGGCATCTACAACCAGAACCTCCAGGCTGTGCCGCCGACCGGGTCGATCTCGTACATCAACCACTCGACGTCGTCGATCCACCCGATCGCGTCGAAGATCGAGATCCGCAAGGAGGGCAAGCTGGGCCGCGTCTACTACCCCGCGCCTTTTATGACCAACGACAACCTCGACTACTACACCGACGCGTACGAGATCGGGCCGGAGAAGATCATCGACACGTACGCCGCGGCAACGCAGCACGTCGACCAGGGTCTCTCGCTCACGCTGTTCTTCAAAGACACCGCGACCACTCGCGACATCAACAAGGCGCAGATCTACGCATGGCGCAAGGGCATCAAGACGATCTACTACATCCGTCTTCGCCAGCTCGCACTCGAGGGCACCGAGGTCGATGGCTGCGTCAGCTGCATGCTGTAAAGCCCCGGCACGCTGACGAGCTCAGCCTGCTCTGACGGCCGCGGGTGCGGCGCCGAGTGTGGCGCACCCGCGGTTGTCCTCCCCCGTTTTGATCGCATAACGACTACAGGATCCTGAAATGACTGTTACAGACCCGGCCCACGCCATCGGCAAGAGCATCCCGCTCGTGCGTGCCGTGAGCGCGATCAACTGGAACCGCATCCACGACGACAAAGACGTCGAGGTCTGGAACCGGCTGGTCAACAACTTCTGGCTGCCCGAGAAGATCCCGCTGTCGAACGACGTGCAGTCGTGGAACACGCTGACCCCCGAAGAGCAGCAGCTCACCATGCGGGTGTTCACCGGGCTGACCCTGCTCGACACGATTCAGGGCACCGTTGGCGCGATCAGCCTGATCCCCGACGCGATCACGCCGCACGAAGAGTCGGTCTACACGAACATCGCGTTCATGGAGTCGGTGCACGCCAAGAGCTATTCGTCGATCTTCTCGACCCTCGCATCGACCCCCGAGATCGACGACGCGTTCCGCTGGTCGGAGGAGAACGTCAACCTTCAGAAGAAGGCCCAGATCGTTCTCGACTACTACACCGGTGACGACCCCCTGAAGCGCAAGGTCGCCTCGACGCTGCTCGAATCGTTCCTCTTCTACTCGGGCTTCTACCTGCCGATGTACTGGTCGTCGCGCGCCAAGCTGACCAACACCGCCGACATGATCCGCCTCATCATCCGCGACGAGGCCGTGCACGGGTACTACATCGGCTACAAGTTCCAGAAGGGGCTCGAAGGCGCCTCCGACGAGCGCAAGCAAGAGATCAAGGACTACACGTTCAATCTCCTGTTCGAGCTCTACGACAACGAGGTGCAGTACACCCAAGACCTCTACGACTCGGTCGGGCTGACCGAAGACGTCAAGAAGTTCCTGCACTACAACGCCAACAAGGCGCTGATGAACCTGGGCTACGAGCCGATGTTCCCGAAAGACGTCACCGATGTGAACCCGGCGATCCTGTCGGCCCTCTCGCCGAACGCCGACGAGAACCACGACTTCTTCTCGGGCTCCGGCTCGTCGTACGTCATCGGCAAGGCCGAGACCACCGAAGACGAAGACTGGGACTTCTAACAAGTCGGCTCTCCTCGCTAGAAGATTCGAAACGGCCAAAACCACCTGCCGCGGCAGGTGGTTTTGGCCGTTTGGCGTCGGGTAGCGCAGCGCATCGGAACCCTGAGCCCGGGCAAGCTCACCCGAACGGAATGCACCCCACGATGACGCCGACCGCGAGCATCGCCAACGCCACGACGGCCGCACGCCACAGCACCTTCCTGTGGTGGTCGCCGAGGTTGACGTTCGCCAGCGACACGAGCAGCAGAATCGCCGGCACGAGCGGGCTCTGAAGGTGCACCGGCTGCCCGACCACCGACGCGCGGGCCATCTCGACCGGGGTGATGCCGAACGCGGCAGCACTCTGCGACAGCACGGGCAGGATGCCGAAGTAGAAGGCGTCGTTGCTCATGAAGAAGGTCAGCGGCAGGCTCAGAACGCCGGTGATCACGGCGAGATACGGTCCCATCGAGTCGGGGATCACCCGCACCAGCCAGTCGGCCATCGCATCGACCATGCCGGTGCCGTCGAGCACCCCGATGAGCACGCCCGCGGCGAAGACCATCGACACGACGCCGACGATGCTCGGCGCATGGGCCACGATCTCGGCCGACTGGCTCTTCACCTGCGGAAAATTGACCAGCAGCGCGATGGCCGTCGCGACCATGAAGACGTAGGCGAGCGGCACGACGTCGAGCACGAGCACGACCATCACGGCGACTGTGAGCGCGAGGTTGAACCAGATCAGCTTCGGGCGGAGCGTGGGGCGGTCGGGATCGAGCATCGTGTCGGCCAGGGTTCCTGAAGCCTCACCGCGTGGGCCGGATTCTTCGCCGTCGCCCACCTCATCGGTGCCGTCGGCACCCGCGCGACGCCCGTCGGCCACTCCGCCGCGGAGCCCGAGAGCGACCGTCGAGCTCGTGAACATCGAGGATCCGTCGCCCCCGGCCAGGGCGAGAGCGCGCGACTTCCCGACACGGCCGGCTGCGCGACCGGCGGACAGCACCTTCGATTCGCCGAGCTCGACCAGCCCGAGGCGCTTGCGTTCGCGGAGGCCGAGGATCCAGGCGAAGCCGAACGCGAGGATCAGGCCCACGACGAGCGAGGGCACGAGCGGCACGAAGATGTCGGCGGCGTCGACCTTGAGTGCCGCTGCGGCGCGTGCCGTCGGGCCGCCCCACGGGACGATGTTGAGTGTGCCGTTGGTGAGACCGGCGACGCAGGTGAGCACGACGGGGCTCATGCCGAGGCGCAGGTAGATCGGCAGCATCGCGGCCGTCACGACGATGAAGGTCGTCGATCCGTCGCCGTCGAGCGACACGGCGCCGGCGAGCAGGGCCGTGCCGAGCACGATCTTGGCGGGGTCGTTGCCGGTGACCCGCAGGATGAAGCGCACGAGCGGGTCGAAGAGCCCGACGTCGATCATGAGCCCGAAGAACATGATGGCAAACATGAGCAGGGCCGCCGTCGGCGCGAGCGTGCCGATGGCCTCGAGGATCATGTCGCCGAGCCCGAGACCGGCCCCGGTGAAGAGGCCGAAGATCGTCGGAACGATGATGAGGGCGAGCATGGGCGAGAGGCGCTTGGTCATGATGAGCACCATGAAGGCGATGACCATGCCGTAGCCGAGGAGGACGAGCATTGCGAGGACTCCTTTGTCCGGTGGTGTGCTCCCAGCACGCTAGGGGGGTCGCGTGGCTGCGTCGTGCTTTTGCGCATTGGTCGAGTACAGCGCGTTGGCCGCGTTCTGCGCATTCTGCTCACGAGGGTGGGGCGGGAGTGCCTAGGCTGGGTCGCGTGATCGACGCTGACACGACGAGGCCGGAGACGGCACGACCCACCCGACGCGGTGCGCGCTTCGCGACGCAGCTGCTGGTGCTTCAGCTCGTCGTCGTGATCGTCGTGGTCGGTCTCACCAGCGCCGTCTTCTTCCGCATCGCAGTGCACCGCCTCGAGACCGGTGCCGAATCGACAGCGCTGGCAATCGCACAGAGCGTCGCCAGCGACACCGACCTGCGAAGCGAGGTCGCTCGACTGAGCGTCGACGGCACCGACCTCGATCGCGCGGCGTTGGCCGACGGCCCCGTCCAGGCGGGCGCCCTCGACACGGCCCGCCGCACGGGCGCGCTGTTCGTCGTCGTCACCGACGACAACGGAATCCGTCTCGCCCACCCCGACGTCGACCGGATCGGCGAGCTCGTCAGCACGAGTGCGGCAGCGGCCCTCCGCGGCGAAGAGACCGTGTCGTGGGATCGTGGCACCCTGGGCGAGTCGGGCCGCGCGAAGGTACCGATCTACGCGTCCGGCGCGGGAGCGAACTCGAAGCCCGTCGGCGAGGTCAGCGTCGGTTTCGCCCGAGCCCGCGTGTACGACTCACTCATGCGCGACGCGATTCCCGTCTTCGGAGTGGGCCTGCTTGCGCTTCTGATCGGCATCGTCGCGTCGATTCTCATCCGCCGACGCCTGGTTCGCCTCACGCTCGGGCTCCAGCCCGAAGACCTGGTGTCACTCGTGCAGAACCAGCAGGCGGTCCTCGGCGGTTTCGGGGAGGGGGTGTTCGCGGTGTCACCGACGGGCGTGGTCACGGTCTGGAACGAGAGGGCGGCCGCGCTACTCGGAATTCAGGATCCGACGGGTCGCCCGATCGAGGAGGCCTCGCTTCCGGGTGAGTTCCGTCGGATCCTTGGCTCGCCGTCGTCCGAGGGCGACAGCACGCTCGTGGTCGGCGCCCACGTGCTGCTCGTCGATGTGCGCCGCGTTGCGCGCGACGGCCATGATCTCGGGGTCGTGGCCGTCGTCCGCGACCGGACCGACGTCGAGGCGCTCTCGCGCCGGCTCGACGCGGTCGGTGCGATGACGACGGCCCTGCGGGCTCAGCGGCACGAGTTCGCCAACCGCCTGCACGCGGTGTCGGGGCTGCTCGAGATCGGTCAGGTCGAGCAGGCACGCGGCTACCTGGCCGACGTGCTCGAGCGAGGGCCGCTCCGCTATCCCGTGAAGCACGCCGACCGGTTGACCGAGCCGTATCTGCAGGCATTCCTCGGGGCGAAGGGCGTCGAGGCAGCCGAGCGCGGCGTGCTGCTGCAGCTCGGTGCCGAGACGCTCGTCGCAGGCGTCGTCGCCGAGCCGGGCGACGTCACGACCGTGCTCGGCAACCTCATCGACAACGCGGTCGCCGCGGCGGTAGCGGGCGACGTCAGCCCGGCGTGGGTCGAGATCGAGGTGCTCGACGACGGCTCCGATCTGCACCTCTCGGTGATGGACTCCGGCCGCGGTTTCAGGCCGAGTGCTGCCTCCGCGGATCCGTTCGAGCGGCGGCCGGGCCCTACCGACACGCCTCCGCAACCGGGGGCGAAGGATCCGGCGCACGGCCTCGGCTTCGGTCTGCCCCTGTCGCGCGAGCTGGCTCGTCGCAGCGGCGGAGACGTGTGGCTCGCGTCCGCCGGTGGCGACGATCACGGCGCGATCTTCTGCGCTCGCCTCGTCGCCGTCATGACCCCGGGAGGTCTCTCGTGAACGACCCCGATCTCGTCGTCCTCGTCGTCGACGACGACTTCTACGTGGCCGACCTGCATCGTCGGCAGGTCGACGAGCTTGCCGGATTCCGGGCACTCGCCCCCGTGGGAACGGCGGCCGAGGCGAGGCGCGTCGTCGCGGAAACAGCGGTCGACCTCGTGCTGCTCGACGTCTACCTGCCCGACGGCTCCGGGCTCGACCTGCTCCGCACCCTCGACACCGACGTGTTCGTGGTGAGCGCCGCCTCCGATCCTGCGACCGTCCGGTCGGCCCTGCGCCGCGGAGCTCTCGCCTACCTGATCAAGCCCTTCTCGGCCGACCTGCTGGCCGAGCGGCTCCGCGCGTACCTGCGCTTTCGCAACGTGCTCGACGACCGCGGAACCCTCGATCAGGAGGCGGTCGAGCGGGGCCTGAGGATCCTGCACTCCGGCGATTCGAAAGCGGGCTCGCCGTCGCGCGCGGCGACCGAGCGGAGTGTGCTCGACGTGCTCTCCCCGGACGTCGAGCTGTCGGCGGCAGAGGTCGCGGAGCGCGTCGGGGTGAGTCGAGCGACGGCACAGCGCTACCTGGCCACCCTGTCGGCCGAGGGGCTGGCCCGGATGCGGCTGCACTACGGCACCACCGGGCGGCCCGAGCACCGCTACTCGGGCGTTTGACTTGCCGGCTTCGTCGTGTGCGGGGGCTCTGTTGTCTGCAGTGGCTTCTTCATCTGCACCGACGTCGTCGTGTAGCCGAGCGATTCGCAGAGGCCCCGGGTCACCGTGTTGTAGCCGAAGACGTTGAGGCCGAGGGCCTCGGCGCCGAGTTCGGCGCGAGACGCTCTTTCGTGCCTGGCGAAGTCGCCTGGGGTGGAGATGGCCGCATACCGCCTTTGAGGACTAAAAATCCACAATTTCTTGTTTGTAATTTGACATTTAGATCGGGTCTGCTTTTCGATGAGACGTCCGCCAAACGATTGGAAAAATAATGAAATTTCTTCAAACGAGCCGCTCGCGGAAGATCAGCCTTCCGCTGTTCGTGGGGGCAACCTTGTCTCTCATCGCTCTCGGGTCGACGGCTGCCCACGCCACCGCTGGACCGAATCGTGTTCCAGCGGGAACGTATGTCGATGAGTCATTTGACCCAACAGCCCCCTCGGTAGTGATTGGCGAGAGCGGCGGCTCAGGTCGAAGCGGTTGCCCAGACCGGAATTACGTTGCCCTCGGATACGTGTGGTCCAATTCCGTCAACGGGTGCAACGTGATTGGCACTAATAGCAAGGTGAAGGTTGGGTATGGGTGGGCAACCGATGGTCGAGGGTCGGCTGTGATCAATGCCAAGGGCTTTAACTCGGCAAGGAAGACGACGTGGTACGCGGCAGGTCGAGGAACTGGACGAACGATTCAGATCAACTGGGGAAATGTGGCTGCGAGTAAGCAGATCCAGGGCATCTCCACGGGCGCACTCGCGACCAAGATTAAGTTCTCCTGAGATGTGGGCTCGCGGCGCACACCAGCAAAGTGTCAAGCGACGCGGATTCAAAGTCGTAAGTGGCGCAGCGTGCGTGCTGATTTTTACTGGCTGCGCCGCGATGCCTGAACCCGTGGTTCAGTCCGAGACCAAGGCAACGTACCTCTCGAGGTCAGGGCAAGAGCATCAGTTAAGATCTTTGACTCAGCACCTCTCGTGCGCATCGGTCATAGAGGTTTCGAACGACCTAACCTTTTACGACGATGTCCTGGGTCAGGACTGCTACCTCCGCAGTGACGATGTTGTCGTCGTCCGCGTCTTTCATGCCTCATCGTCAGTAGCTCAGGTCCTTACCGATGATTGGGAGCCTTCGCTTGGAGAAGATCGGCAGGTCGTTTCAGGAAAGAACTGGTTTGTGGTCGGACCACCCAAGGAGTTAACTCGCTTTGAGAATATAAAGGGACGCGAAGAAGGGCCCTCAAGCACCATTCCCTCGCCTGAGCCCTTGACCGAGCGACAGAGCTCCTTGACGACGTGCGGCAGATTCCTCAGCTCGGCAGTGCGTGCCTACATTTTCAGCCCGTCCGACTACCCAGGTGACAGTGATGAATTTCGAAAGCTCTTCCCGGGGGCCAACAAAATGATTCACTCGGAGCTTTCGCCAGCCGTCTTAGGGAATTTGAGATCCATGCCCGAAGACCAAGTCATGGCGGCTGTGACCGACTACCTTCCGAATCTCAAGGCTCTCTGCAAGAGTGCTCCGAAAGCCGAAGTAGCGACGCAATGACCACTTACCCTTCTCTGGAAACCATGCCTGGAGGGTAAAGCGCCCGGATGGACCAGTTCTAACCGTGGGCTGGCGGCTAAAGTACTGACGAGGACGCGACTGTAGATTGCGAAGAACCGGCAACCCGAGCACGGCTATTCGCTGGCGTAGCCAAGCTTGTCTTGTGGTTGCAGCGGCTTCTTCATCTGCACCGACGTCGTCGTGTAGCCAAGCGACTCGTAAAGGGCCCGAGCCACCGTGTTGTAGCCGAAGTCGTTAAGGCCGAGCGTTGCGGCTCCGAGTTCTTTGGGGGCCCTCTCGGCGAGTTCCATGGCGGCGCGGCCGTGGCCCCGGCCGCGATGCGCCTCGTCGATCTCGATGTCCCAGACCCACCAGCCCTTCGAGGCCGGGTCGATTACGCCGATCCACAGGATGCCCACGATCTCGCCATCGGCCAAGACGTTGAACGGGTGCTGGTCGGGAGCGGGCTTGCCGAGCGGGAACGTACAAGCCAACGAGGCGTCGGAATTCGCGACGGCCTGGTCACGACTGTCGCCCGCCTTCATGCGCGACTCGATGTAGCTCGCGGCGGTGTGATCGAGCCACGGGGCGAGGCGCTGGGGCGGCATCGGCTGGAGCGAGATCGTCATGGTTCAGGGTGCCACCGACGCCGTTGGCGTGGGGGAGGGAGAGATGGTCCGCTGGGGGTCGGTCTTCGAGAACTCGCGACCGGCCACGAGGATCGCCCCGATGCCGATGCTCACGAACAGGGCCAGTACGACGACGATGCCGATGATGGCGAGAGTTCGGCGAGCGGGCACGGAGCGACCTTACTGGGCTTGAAGCGGTCAGGCGGGGAGCACGGCCACCGAGCAGCGCGTCACATACGGCAGATCGACCGTCGCGCGGCCCGCGGTGTCGGGGTGCGTCTCGAGCAGTTCGCGAACGCGGGCGAGCTGCGCCTCCCGCTCGGCCTCGGGCAGCGTGATGACGTAGCTGCGCGAGGCCACCATGGCGACGACCTCGTCGTGCGTCATCGGGTTGACCCAGGCGAAGTCGCGCCGCTCGACGGGGAGGAAGGGCGGGCCTACTCGCGGCTCCTCGGATTCGAGCTCGCTCTCGGACGCCGCGTCGATGATCTCGTCGAGCGCCGCGGCCCAGGGGGTGCTCGTGTCGCGGATGTTCCACAGCAGGGCGAGGACGCCGCCGGGCTTCAGCACACGGGCCGCCTCGGGGACGGCGCGCTCGGGATCGACCCAGTGCCAGGCCTGGGCGGCGAAGATCGCATCGGCGCTTTCGCCGTCGACCGGCATGCGCTCGGCCGACCCCGGAAGCGCCTGCGCCCCGGGCACGGCACGGATGAGCGTCTCGCGCATCTTCTCGGACGGCTCGACGGCGGTGACACGTGGCACCCGCTCGACCAGCAGTCGGGTGAGTTTGCCGGTGCCGGCCCCGAGGTCGATGACGTGCTGGGCGCCCTCGGGCAGGAGCCACTCGACGGCCTCGGCCGGGTACGACGGGCGCCCTCGCTCGTAGACGTCGGCGGCCGAGCCGAAGGAGGTGGCGTTGGCTGCATGTCGCTGGTCGGGTTCGAAGGCGTCGCCGGAGTTCATGCCTCCACTGTGCCACTCGAGCCTGGTCGTGAGACCTCAGAAACAACCGATCCTGTCGCCGCTCGACGGTCGAATTTGAGGTCTCACGGGCGACCTACGCGAGGGCGGAGCGGATCGCAGCGACGCCAGCGCGCACCTCGGCGAAGGTGGTGGAGAGCGGCGAGAGACCGAGGCGAAGGGCGTCGGGATTGCGGAAGTCGGGGATCACCCCGGCCTGCCAGAGCGACGGCAGAATCTCGCGGAACGCCGGATGTGTGACCGTAACGTGGCTGCCTCGGATCCTGGTGTCTCTGGGGGTCGCCACACGGACCCCGAGCGGCACGAGCCACTCGTCGACCAGAGCGAAGGCGTAGTCGGTGAGAGCGAGCGACTTGGTGCGGATCGCCTCGATTCCGGCCTCGTCGATCTGATCGAGCATGTCGCGGAGCGGGAGCATGCCGACGATCGGGGGAGTGCCGCTGATGAAGCGGCGGATGCTCGGCGCGGGCTCGTACGACGCGGCCATCGCGAAGACGTCGGCGGCGCCCATCCAGCCCTGGATCGGCTGCTCGAGCACCTCCTGCAGCTCTCGGCGCACGTAGGCGAACGCGGGAGCGCCGGGGCCGCCGTTCAAGAACTTGTAGCTGCAGCCGACGGCGAGGTCGACGCCCGAGTCGTCAAGCGACATCGGCACGACTCCCGCCGAGTGGCAGAGATCCCAGACGACGAGTGCCCCGGCGTCGTGCGCGATTCGACTGATCTCGGTGAGATCGGCCAGGTAGCCCGACCGGTACGACACGTGGTTGACGAGCACGACGGCCGTGCGATCGCAGACCGCTTCCGCGACTAGCTGGGGAGTCACGCCGAGAGTCGGGTCGACGCTCACCCAGCGGATCGAGCCGCCGCGCTCGCGCGCGATGCCCTCGACGACGAACCGGTCGGTCGGAAACTGGTCGTCGTCGATGACGATCTCGTCGCGGCCCGACTTCTGCCCGTGGTCGAGAGCGGCGCGCAGCAGC
Organism: Frondihabitans sp. PhB161; assembly: GCF_003814635.1. Classification (NCBI taxonomy): domain Bacteria; kingdom Bacillati; phylum Actinomycetota; class Actinomycetes; order Micrococcales; family Microbacteriaceae; genus Frondihabitans; species Frondihabitans sp. PhB161. The sequence continues at coordinate 522,396 of NZ_RKQW01000002.1, read as the reverse complement.
TTGTAGAGCAGCACGGTGGTCGAATCGCCGATCACGGTCTGACCGGCGGCTGCGCCGAGCACCAAGGATCCGAGACGGTCACCGAGCGACGTCGGTGCGTCCATCCACTGGTCGTCCCACGAGCGGATCAGGCGGGTGCCCCAGTCATGGGCGAGAAATGACGCGATGCGCTCGCCGGTGGCCTTGAGCGGTCGGCCGAGCGAATTGCCGTCGAGGTAGGCGACGACACCCTCGGCGGGCACGAAGCGCTCGGTGAAGTGCGCGAGCGGGTCGGCTGCGTCGAGCAGTGCGGCGTCGAGGTGGCTCTCATCGGAGTGGCTGCTGTCGGGGGCGATGGTCGGGGGCGTCATTCGGCTTCTCTCACGAGGGCGGGCAAAGTCAGGATCCGACTGGTCGCCAGATCGGCGATCGTCGCGGGTCGATCGGGCATCCACGTCACGAGGCGCGTGTCGTAGCCGGGCTCACCGCTGCCGGGCGTCAGCGAACTCAGCACGGCGTCGGGCGTCAGCCCGGCGGCGCTCAGCCCCGCGAGCTCGATGCCGTTGAGCCCCAGCGGCAGCTCGCCATTGCCGAGGTCGGTGCCGTAGAGCACGGAGCCGCCGCGGGCGTGGAAGCGGGCGAGGTTGTCGACGGCGATGTCGTAGGCGTCGCCGCCCTGGCCGTTGGCGCCGGAGGGGCGGGCGTGGATCGCGAGCGTCGAGATCCAGGTCATCGAGTGGGCGAGGTCGTCGAGGAGGTCGTCGTCGAGGCGCTCCGAGAACGGGGTGTGGGCCAGGGCGTCGACGCGGGCTCGGGCCGCGCGGCGGGTCTGGCCGAGGCCCTGCGCGTGGGCGACGACCGGGAGGCCGGCGTCGTGGGCGGCACCGACGACGGCGTCGAGGGTCTCGTCGCTCCAGACGGGGCCGGCGTCGGAGTTGAGGGTGATCTTGACGATGCTCGCGCCGACGGCTCTGACGCCGTCGATCACGTGCTTCGCGTCGTCGCTGGTTGCGACGGCGACGGCCGCCGCTGCCGGAGCCCACGCCGAGCGGCTGGGGTAGCCGCCGGGTGCTCCGAGCAGCGGGCCCGCCATCGACACCTCGGGCCAGCCGCTCTCGGGGTCGGCGCCGATGCTCGGCCAGGCCTGCGCCTGCGCGGGATCCCACCCCAGGTCGACCACGCGCCCGATACCGCCGGCGACCAGGGCGCCGGCGTCGATCAGGCCGAGGTGCACGTGCGAGTCGGTGAAGGGGGCGAGCACGACGCCCCGGAGGTGGCCGTCGGATTCTGTTCTCTGGGGGGCGCTGTCGGGGTCGCTGCCCGGGTCGCTGGCGAGCGCGTCGGCCGGCCCGGCGTATCGCAGCCGCCCGGCCTCGATGGTCAGCGCGCTGGCCCCGCGCCAGCCGCCGAACCAGGCGTCGTCGCAGGTGAGGAGCATGACTCCATCCTGCCGTGATCCGCCGACATCGTCCGCGTCTGGCCGCTCGTCCGCCCATCGGCGTCGCTGTCGGCGCCGGCGCCCCGAGTGACGCCAAATGCCGGGGAGGCCAGGCCGCAGACGGCATTAGGCGGCACTCGATGACGGCCAACAGACTGCAGACGCATCGAGGTGTCGGGGTACCGGCGAACCCGGGCACTGCGCTCGGCGCATGCTGATCCGCAGCCGTCGGCCTGCACGTCATGCACCTGCGTTTCTAACCCTTCGAGACCTCGATCTCGACGACCGCCCACGAGAGAGCCGGCAGGCGCAGCCTCGCGGTCGAGCCGTCGACGACGACTCCGTCGAGCGGCACGAGGCCGACTGTATCCTGCGACTCGAGCGTGTTCGCGGTCAGGCGCGTGCCACCCGACGGGATCTCGAGCAGCTCGGCGCGGAGAACCCGGCCACCGGCGAACCCGTTCAGCGCGACCGTGACGTCGGCCGACTCGTCGAGTCCGCGGTTGGCCAGGAACAGCGCGACGCGTCCGTTCTGCTCGTCGAAGGTCGCACTCACGTCGACCTGGTCGGCGTCGCCGAACTGCTTCGACGACACCTTGTCGCTCGTGGTCGCGGTGCGGAGGATCTCGCCGCGCGCGAGAGCCGCCATGCGGGCGAACGGCCAGAAGATGGTCTGCTTCCAGGCCGGACCGTTCTCTTCGGAGCGGATCGGGGCGATCACGTTGACGAGCTGCGCCTGGTTCGCGATCGACACGCGGTCGCCGTGCCGCAGCAGCGAGTTGAGCAGCGTGCCCACCACGACGGCGTCGGTCACGTTGTACGTGTCTTCGATCAGGCGGGGGTGCTCACGCCACGACTGTGACACGGCGCCGGGCTGGTCGTCGGTCTCGAGGCCGGTCTGGTACCAGACGTTCCACTCGTCGAACGAGAGGTTGATGTACTTCTTGGCCTTGCGCTTCGCCCGGACCGCATCGCACGTCGCGACGACCGACTCGATGAAGTAGTCCATGTCGACGGCCGACGCCAGGAACGACGAGGCGTCGCCGTCGTGCTCCTGGTAGTACGCGTGCATCGACATGTAGTCGACCTCGTCGTAGGCGTGCGACAGCACCGTGTGCTCCCACGAACCGAACGTCGGCATGCCCGAGTTCGACGAGCCGACCGCGACGAGCTCGATCGACGGGTCGACGAAGCGCATGGCCTTGCCGGCCTCCTGCGCGAGGCGGCCGTACTCCTCGGCGGTTTTGTGGCCGATCTGCCAGGGGCCGTCGAGCTCGTTGCCGAGGCACCAGAGCTTGATGTCGAAGGGGTCCTTCGCACCGTTGGCGATGCGCCTGTCGGAGAGCGCGGTGCCGCCGGGGTGGTTGGCGTACTCGACGATCTCACGGGCCGCGTCGACGCCGCGGGTGCCGAGGTTGATCGCCTCCATCACCTCGACGTCGGCGTCTTTCGACCACTCGACGAACTCGTGCAGGCCGAAGGCGTTGGTCTCGACGGTGTGCCACGCGCCGTCGAGGCGGCGCGGGCGCTCCTCGACGGGGCCGACGCCGTCTTCCCAGTTGTAGCCCGAGACGAAGTTGCCGCCGGGGTAGCGGACGACCGTGGGTCCGAGCTCCTTGACGAGCTTCAGCACGTCCTGGCGGAAGCCGCGCTCGTCGGCCTCGGGGTGACCCGGCTCGTAGATGCCGGTGTAGACGCAGCGTCCCATGTGCTCGACGAACGAGCCGAACAGGCGGCGGGGCACCGGTCCGATCGTGAAGTCGCGGTCGATGACAATGCGCGCGGAGGGCATAGGGATCCTTACGTGGGTGATGGGTGGTGTGGTGCAGAAGAAACGAGAGCGCAGGATCCCGGTGCTGCGGATCCTGCGCCCGTCGCGTATCGAACTCGGGGTCAGCCCTTGAGGCCGGAACCCGTGATCCCCTCGACGATCTGACGCTGGAACGCCAGGTAGAGGATGACCAGCGGCAGAGCCGCGAGGAGGGCGCCCGCCTGGATGTCGGCGTAGCGCTGACCGAAGCTGCCCTGGACGGTGGCGAGACCGACCGGGATGGTCATCAGGTTTGGATTGGAGAGGACGAACAGCGGCAGGAGCAGGTTGTTCCAGACGCCGACGAAGGTGAGGATGATGACGGCCGCGATCACGGGGCGGGACAGCGGCATGATGACCGACCAGTAGACCTTCCAGAGGCCGGCGCCGTCGATGCGAGCCGCCTCCTCGAGCTCTCTCGGGATGCCGTCGAAGAACTGCTTGAAGATGAACACCGCGATGACGGCGGGCACCTGCGGGAAGATGACCGACCAGTAGGTGTTGAGCAGGTTGACGGCGCCGAGCTCTTGGAAGATCGGCACGATGAGCACCTGGCTCGGGATCATGATGCCGAGGATGATCAGCAGGAAGACGGCGTTCTGGCCGCGGAACTTCAACCGCGACAGCGCGAAGGCGGCCATCGATGCGAAGAGCACGGTCATCGCTGCGGTGACGACGCTCGTGACTCCGCTGGCGAGGTACCAGTTCCAGATGTCTCCGGCCTGGAACAGCGCGGCATAGGAGTGGAGCGTCGGGTTCCAGGTCTTCAGGATGTCGGTTGCGCCGAGAGCAGCGACGCCGTTATCGGAGAGCGACGTCTTCAGTGCGAAGACGCTCGGAATCAACCAGACGATCGCGAAGACGGTCAGCACGATGGCCGACACGATGCTGAACGTGCGACCGCTCGTGCCCATGCGGGCGCCGGTGGGGCGGGCCGCCGGGGCTGCCGCAGACAGCGGCGATTTGGTGCGGCGTTCGGGAGCTGTGGTGAGAGCCATGATCAGGCCGCCTTTCGAACTGCCGCGCGGTCGACGAGCTGTCGGATGACGGCGATCGCGATGATGACGATGAGGAGGAGGACCGACGCGGCCGAGGCAGCTCCGAGACGGTTATCGGTGAAGCCCGTGCCCGTGACGAGCGTCAGGGCGACCGACGTCGAGATACCGGGACCGCCGGATGTCATCAGGTACACCTGGTCGAAGATCTTGAGGCTGGCGACGATCTGCAGCAGCAGCACGAGCGTCGTGGTGCGGCTGAGCAGCGGGAGCGTGATGTAGCGGATCTGCTCCCAGGTCGAGGCGCCGTCGACCGCGGCGGCCTCGTACAGCTCGCGCGGAATCTCTTGAAGACCGGCTAGGTAGAGCACGAAGTTGAACCCGAGGGTCCACCAGATCGTGGCAATCGCAATGCCGATCATGGCCGTGTTCGGGCTGGCCAGCACGCCGGCTCCTGGCGTGATGCCGAAGATGCTCTGCGCGCTCGCCCAGAGGCCTGATCCCGGCGTGAAGATGAACACCCAGATGAGCGAGATTGTCGCCGACGGCAAGATGTAGGGGAGGAAGAACGCGAGGCGGAAGAACCACTGCCCGCGCCGCACCCGGTTGGTGAGAATGGCCAGGAAGAACGCCAGGATCACCAGCGGCGGCGTCGTGTAGAGCGTGAATTGCAGCGTGTGCCACATCGCGCTCCAGAAGTCCGCTCGACCGAGCATCTCGGCGTAGTTCGCGACACCCGCGAACGAACCGAGCCCGGTGCGGACCGTCGACGTGTTGAAGAAGCTGGTGATGACCATCCAGATGGTCGGCCCGAGCAGGAACGCCAAATAGAAGAGCCCGAACGGGGCGAGGAACAGCCATGCACCGCGGCCGTCGCCGCGCGAGAGCACAGAGTGCCTCTTCGGTCGGGCTTCTGGGGCGGCCGCTGCGCGGCGGGTGAGAGCGGGAGCGGCGGTCACGACGTTGTACCTCCTGGGGTCGGGGTGCGGGGATTCACAGCGGGCTGGGGGTGTTGGTGTAGACCTTGAGCTGGCCCTTGATGGCCGACAGTGCGGCCTGCGGCGAGCTCGAGAGCTGCTGGACGAGAGCCAGCTGAGCACCGACTGTCACTTCGAACGTCGAGCCGGATCCTCCGTACCAGGCGGGGTCGTCGTAGACCGCGTCTTCAGCCGCCTTCGAGTAGTCGGCCTGGGGTTCGAGGGTCTTGTACGCCGAACTGTCGAGGGTCGGCAGGTAGGCGGGAACGTGACCGCCCATCGCCCAGGTCTGGCTCTGGTCGAGCATCGACTTGATGAACACCATCGCCTGCTTGCGCTGGGCCGGCGTGCGGTCTTTGCGGGGGAGCACGAACGTGTGCGAGTCGGCCTGCGCGGCCGGCTTGTCGAACAGGGTCGGCACGGGAACCATGCCGAACTTGAGGCCCTTGATCGACTGCGCCGTTGTGATCTCCCACTCTCCCTGGAGGAAGAAACCGGACTTGCCCGTGAACATCGCAGTCTGAGCACCGGCGTAGTCGAGGCCCTTGTTGAGCCACCCCTTCTTGACCCAGGAAGCGATCCGCTCCATGACCTTCGCGTAGGCGTCGTCGTTGACCGTGATCTTGGAGCCGTTGTCGGAGAGGAAGGGGGTGGCCCCGGTGATCTGCCAGTACAGCGTCTGGAACACGCGCCACGGCGTCGCGGTCTCGCTGACGTTGGCGACCGTGATCGCCGTGCCACCGGTCACCTTGCTGATGGCCGCGAGAGCTGCCTCGAAGGTGTCGAGCCCGGTGAGGTCTTTCAGCTTGCCGTCGCTGTCGAGGAGGCCCGCCTTCTTCATCACGTCGCTGTTGTAGAACATCACCAGCGGGTGGGTGTCGAGGGGGATCGCAATGTTCTTGCCGTCGGTCTTCTGGGCGTCCCACGACTTGGCGTTGAACGAGTCGGCCGAGAGCCCGACGGAGGCGAGGTCGGCGTCGGTGATGGGCTCGAGGATGTCGCCGTCGTAGAGCGGCTTCGCGCGGGTGAGGTGCGCGACCGCGACGTCCGGCGGCTTGTTGCCGACCGTGGCGAGAGTGAGTTTCGAGTAGTACGGGTTGCCCCACGCGAAGACCGTGGCCTGCAGCGACTTGGTGCCGCCGTTGGCCTTGCGGTAGCCGGCCTCCATGGTCTGCATGCGGCTGCCGTCACCGCCGCCGAAGAGGTTCCAGAAGATGAGCTGCTCAGGGTTGAGTGGCGAGCCGAAGAGGCCCGCGCCGAGCGGGGTGCTGGAGCAGCCGGCGAGGGCCACCGCTCCGGCCGTTGCGAGACCCGCGGTGAGCAGACTGCGCCGGGTGAACGTGGACGATGGACGGGGTGCCATTTCGACCTCCTTGTCGGTGGGCAACGTGAGTCTGCGGTGCCGCCGTCGGGGGGAGTGTCGACTGCGCCGCGCTGCGCTGGTGACGACTATTACATCGTTGTAACCCTGCGTCAAGTGCTCTACGCGAATCGTCGCTCGCGGGCTACATGAGAACAGCCCGCGGGCTGTTCTCATGCAGCCCGAGAACGGCCCGCGGGCGGTTTCAGTGCCGGGTGCGGGTCGACGCCCGCGACACGACGTCGTGCGGGATCGCGACGTAACGCGGCGCCAGGGTCCGATCCGACACCCGAGCGGCGAGCAGGCTCAGCGTCTGGTCGGCGAAGGCCCGCTTGTCGAAGGTGACGGTGGTCAGCGGCGGCGTCGAGAACCGCGAGTCGGCGATGTCGTCGAAGCCCGCCACCGAGACGTCGCCCGGCACGCTGATGCCACGGGAGGCCAGTGCCGACAGCGCCCCGAGGGCCATCGAGTCGGTGAAGCAGAAGAAGGCGTCGACGTCGAGCCCGCGGTCGAGCGCCTCGAGCACCATGTGACGGCCCGACTCGGGCGACCACTCGCCCGAGAGCTCGAGCGAAGGATCCGTCGGAAGCCCGGCTGCTGCGATCGCCTGCCGGTATCCCTCGGTTCGCTGTCGATTAGAGGCGCTGTTGAACGCCGGCCCCACGGCTCCCACCGCCGCGATGCGGCGGTGCCCCAGGCTCAGCAGGTACGCGGTCATGTCACGCGCGGCGGTGATCGAGTCGACCGACACCTGGTCGACGAGGGTCTGCTCGACCTCGCCGATCACCACCACCGGCGGGAGCGAGTCGGCACCCACGATGGCGCTGGCCTCCAGGGTGACCGGGTTGAGCACGAGGCCGTCGACGAGGTGCTCCCGGCCCCGCGACAGCAGCTCGCGCTCGCGCTCGGGGCGCCGACCGGTCTCTTCGAGCTGCACGGCCCAGCCCAACTCGTGGGCTACCTCGACGAACCAGTGCAGCATTTCGGCGGTGTACATGGTGCCGAGGTCGGGGAACGCGAGGGCGATCGCGCCGGTGCGCCCGTTGCGGAGGCCGCGTGCGCTGAGGTTCGGCACGTACTGGAGCTCTTTGACGGCGGCCTCAACCCGCTCGCGCGTTTCGGGCCGGACGAACACGACGCCGTTGACCACGTTGGAGACGGTCTTCGGGCTGACCCCGGCCCGGGTCGCCACGTCTCGAACGGTTGCGCGCATTCGGCCAGGCTAGCGGGGCGGTGCGGGCGGGCGCGTTCCGAATTCGAAGGAGAAACCCGGGCAGGCACCCTGCCGATCGGCATGAATCGGTCGCGGCGGCGCCGGATCTCCTTCAAATTCGGCAGGGCAGGGTCAGGCCGACGCCGTCGCGAGCACCTTCTGGATCCGCTGCAACGACACCGACTCGGCCGGCCGAAGGTCTTGCGCGAAGAGCGACAGCCGGAACTCCTCGATCATCCAGCGCGCCCGCACGAGCGGCGCCGGAGCAGAGGCCGCGGGCGGGAACGCCCCACCCGCATCCACGTACCGCTGCTGCGCCTGCTGCACCTCGACCATCCAGGCGCGGTCGCGCGCGGGGTTCTCGAGCAGTTTCGTCACGCGGCGCTGGATGCCGACGAGGTAGACCGGCACCCGCTGCAGCTGCGCGATCCCGGTGGCCGACACGAAGCCGGGGTAGAGGAGGCGCGACCGCTGCTCGCGCGCGTCGGTCAGCGCAGGCAGTAGCGCCATGTTCGTGGCCTGCTTCAGCGCCTTGTCGGCGTCGCGAGCGGCAGTCAGCGTGCGGGCGACGAGCGACACGGTCTGGAACATCTGATCCATCACGGCTCCCGACACCCGGTCGCGCACGGTCTCGAACTCCTTCTTCGTGAAGACGATGCCGTCGGGCTTTACCCGGTACAGCACGTCGTCGACGACCGCCGTGAGGCAGTCCGCGAAGAGCGCGGCGGTGTTCTGGTACGGGCTGGTCGCGAGGATGAGCTTCTCGGCGCTCGTCAGGTGCTGCTGCACATAGGCGATCGGAGACGGGGTGCCGAGCATGAGCAGCCGCCGGACTCCGCGCGGGGTGGCGAGAGCCTGGTCGGCGGCCGTCGCCATGAGCTGGATCGACACCGACGCGGCATCATCGACGAGCGCCGGGTAGGCGCGGATCGTCGTGTCGCCGTGCTTGGTGTCGACGAAGGCGGGAAGGTCGTCGAAATCCCACTTCGTGATGCCGTCGCGCTGGATCGTCACCCGAGAGGCGGGAGCGGTCTCGGTCGCCCGCGCCACACTGCGGCGCGTGTCGGCGGCGAGGGAGCGCTGCAGCGCGCCGAGCTCTTTGTCGATCCCGACCACACGCCCCTTCTCGTCGACCACCGCGAACGTCATGCGCAGGTGAGCGGGCACGCGCGACACATCGAAGTCGGTCTCAGCCACGGGGGCGTAGGTAAGCCGCTTGATGACGCCCGCGACGGTGGCTGTGAACGGGACCGAAGGATCCTGCGGTTCGTCAGGCAGTTCCGCGGTGATCTTCGCAGCCCAGTCGCCTGCAGGAACCACGCTCTTGCGCAGCTGTTTCGGCAGCGACTTAATGAGCGCGGTCACGAGCTCGTCGCGGAACGCCGGCACCTGCCAGTCGAAGCCGACGGGCTTGAGCGATGCCAGCAGGGGTAGCGGCACGAGCACGGTCACGCCGTCGTCGTGCGAGCCCGGCTCGAAACGGTAGCGGAGGGTCAGCGCCTGGTCACCCTGCCGCCACGTGGTCGGGTAGGCCTTCTCGTCGACCTCGGGCTCGTCGTCGCCGAGGAGGTCGTCGGCCCGCATGGTCAGGAGGTCGGGGGTTTCGGCACGGGCCTTGCGCCACCAGCCCTCGAACGAGCGCGTCGAGAACACGTCGGCGGGGATACGGCGGTGGTAGAACTCGAACGCGGCGTCGCCGTCGACCAGGATGTCTCGGCGGCGGGTGCGCTCCTCCAGCTCGGTCAGCTCGTCGATCAGGCGGTCGTTGGCGTCTTGGAAGTTCTGGTGCGACTCCCAGTCGCCCTCAACGAGGGCGTGCCGGATGAAGAGCTCACGGGCGTACACGGGGTCGATGCGGCTGAACTGGACTCGCTGGCGCGGGATGATCGGCACCCCGTAGAGCGTGACCCGCTCGAAAGCGACGACCGCGCCCTGCTTCTTCTCCCAGTGCGGTTCGGAGTGGCTCCGCTTGACCAGGTCGCCCGCGATCGGTGCCGCCCACGCGGGATCGATCGAGCCGGCCACCCGGGCGAACAGGCGTGAGGTCTCGACGAGCTCGGCGGCCATGATCGCGTTCGGCTGCTTCTTTGCGAGAGCCGATCCCGGGAAGATGACGAAGCGCGACTGGCGCGCACCGACGTAGTCCTTCTTCTGCAGGTCTTTCAGGGCGATTTGGCTGAGGAGCCCGGCCAAGAGCGACTTGTGCACGCCGTCAGGGTTGGCGCTCGGCTCGCCGACGTGGAGCCCGAGATTCTTCGAAGCGCGCACGAGCTGGCGGTACACGTCTTGCCACTCGCGGATGCGGAGGTAGTTGAGGTATTCGGCCTTGCACAGGCGGCGGAACGCACTCGAGCCGAGGTCTTTCTGTTGCTCCTCGAGGTAGTTCCAGAGGTTGAGCAGGCTGAGGAAGTCGCCCGACGGATCGGTGAACCGAGCGTGCTGCTGGTCGGCCTGGGCACGGCGTTCGAGTGGACGCTCGCGCGGATCTTGGATGCTGAGCCCCGCGACGATGGCCATGACCTCGCGGGTGGTGCCGTGCTGCTTCGACTCGAGCACCATGCGCGCGAGACGGGGGTCGATCGGCAGGCGCGTGATCTGGTGGCCGAGCCGGGTGATCCGCGGCTCGTCGGTCGCACCCCGCGACTCGACGGCGCGCAGTTCGCGCAGCAGGTCGACGCCGTCTTTGATGCCGCGCGAGTCGGGCGGCTGCAAGAAGGGAAACTTCTCGATCGCGCCGAGGCCGAGCGAGATCATCTGGAGGATGACCGCAGCCAGGTTGGTGCGCAGGATCTCGGGCTCGGTGAACTCCGGACGCTTCTCGAAATCCTGCTCGGAGTAAAGACGGATCGCGATGCCGTCGCTCGTGCGGCCGGAGCGGCCGGATCGCTGGTTCGCGCTCGCCTGCGAGATCGCCTCGATGGGCAGGCGCTGCACCTTGGCTCGGGTCGAGTACCGGCTGATGCGCGCGGTGCCCGCGTCGATGACGTAGCGGATGCCGGGCACGGTGAGGCTCGTCTCGGCGACGTTGGTGGCGAGGACGATGCGCCGACGCGTTCCCGGGGTGCGACTGGTTTCGAAGACTCGGTGCTGGTCGGCCGCGCTCAGCCGGCCGTAGAGGGGAAGCACCTCGGTGAAGGGCAGGTTGCGGCCGCGGATCGACTCCTCAGCATCGCGGATCTCGTTCTCGCCCGAGAGGAAGACGAGCACGTCGCCGGAGCTCTCCCGGGCCAGCTCGTCGAGGCCGTCGTTGATGCCCTGAAGGTAGTCGCGGTCGTCGGCTCGGGTCGGTCGGTCGCCCCGGGCGTCGAGGTCATCGGGGTCGGTGCTGGATCCTTCGGTTTCGCCGTCAGCACTGACTTCATCTGCAACCAACGGCCGGTAGCGCACCTCGACCGGATAGGTGCGGCCGGAGACCTCGATGATGGGGGCGCCGTCGAAGTGCTTCGAGAACGACTCCGGGTCGATCGTCGCGCTCGTGATGATCAGCTTGAGATCGGGGCGGCGGGGCAGGAGCTGCTTGAGATAGCCGATCAGGAAGTCGATCGTGAGGCTGCGCTCGTGTGCCTCGTCGATGATGATCGTGTCGTACTTGGTGAGGTCGCGGTCGAAGTGGATCTCGTTGAGAAGGATCCCGTCGGTCATCAGCTTGATGCGGGTCGCGTCGCTGACATGGTCGGTGAACCGGACCTGGTAGCCGACGAGGTCGCCCATCTCGCTGCCGAGCTCGTCGGCGATGCGCTCGGCGACCGTGCGGGCGGCGATGCGGCGTGGCTGCGTGTGGCCGATCATCTCGCGACCGAGGTCGAGGCAGATCTTGGGCAGCTGCGTGGTCTTGCCCGAGCCTGTCGCACCCGCCACGATGACGACCTGGTTGTCGCGAATGGCAGCCGCGATGTCGTCGCGACGCTGCGAGATCGGCAGCTCCGGGGGGAAGGTGATGGCAGGAATCATGAGCCCTCCAGCTTACCGCGCGCGGGTCGGTGAGGAGTTATCCACAGGGTGGTGGTCGGGGCCAGCGGGGGAGTCGCTCGGGTTGCCATCCTCGTCGCATGACTTCTTCGTTCGACTCCAGCTCAGAGGGCGTCCAAGCCCTCATCGTCTTCACCGATCCCGTCTGCGTCTACTGTCTCGACCTCGTGCACGAGGGCCTCACCTCCGAGGCCGAGATAGCGGCTCGTGCCGCCGAGCGCATCGGCGTCACGGTCGAGCACGCCGCCGCGGTGCTCGACGGGTTGATCGGCGTCGGGTACATCGGGCGGGCCGGTCTCACCGAGATCGCCGATCTCGGGCTCGACGACTTCGCCGCGCATTTCGAGAAGGCGATGGATCAGCTGGAATGGCTGCGATCGAAGGGGGAGGGGCGCCAGGTCGACGACATCCTCGTGGCGCTGGACGCCGCCTGGAACACCCGCAGCGCCGATCCGGCGAAACGACTCAGCGCGGCGCAGTTTCGCGCGTCGGCGGCGGGTCGTCGGCACGCCGCGAGGCTCGAGGCCCGGAGTCTCGGGCACGTCTCGGCCGTCGGAGCAGCCGAGGGGGCGCGCGCGTGATGATGTCGCCCGACCGCCGGGCCCTGATCCTCCTGCTCAGCCCCGCCGTCTTGCACCTGCTCGACCTGCTTCTCACCGGCGTGACGAGCGAGAAAGACCTCACGCAGCGGACGGCCGGCCGACTCGGCATCCCGACCTCGCACGCACGGGAGGTGCTCGAGAATCTCGTGCGCAACGACTTCGTCACGCGCGAACGCTCGGGCGGCTACCGAGGTCTCGACGAGGCTCGCTTCCGAGACGAACTCGCCGCCGCTCGTCGGCATCTGGTCGGGCTGCGCCTGGCGGGCGACCATGCCCAGGCCGACCTGCTGGAGTGCGCTCTCGACAGCGCATGGGATGCCCGGAGTGCCGACCCGGTACGCAAGAAGAGCGCAAGGCGGTTCATCCGGTCGGAAGACGGCCGTCGTCTAGACGATCTGATGCAGAGTCAGACGCTGGGGGAGCCCTTCGCGCTCCTGAAGTTGCAGAAGAGGGCGGGGTAGGCCGGGGGTCGCCGATACGCGATATTTATGCCATGCTGGCGCGCATGGAGGCAGTGGAGCTGAAAGCGGAACCGGTCGTGGCCCTCGTCGGTGGCGGGGCGGTGTTCCTGGCAGGCGTCGCGTCGGTGGGGGCAGGTCGAGTCTCAGGTGCCTTCCTTCTCGGGGCGCTGGCCTGGTCGGTCGGGCTTGCGGTGCTTGCCCTGGGGCTCCCCGGGAGGGCGGGCGTCTTCGGCTCCGGCAGGGTGGTGCTGCTGCTACTGGTGGGAGCATCTTCGCTCTCGCTCGCGACAGGCATCGCATCGAGTTTCGGCAGCGTGCCCTCCGAGAGGTTCGAGTCGCCGACCGTTCAGGCGTTTTCATGGGCCTTCCTGGTGGTCGAGCTCGCGGCACTGGTTCTTCTCGTCGCTGGTGCGATCCTGGTTGGTCGCGCTCCCGACGCGTCTGCCCGCGCTCGGAACGGCCTGGTCGCGCTCACTCTCGTGGCGGTCGTCTCCTCCGTGCTTCCGTACGTCGTCCTCGCCGCTCTCGCCCCGAGAGACGTGCAGATCGCGGCAGATGGTCTGTTCTGGGTCTCGCGGCTCTTCGCGCTCCTGACCTGTGCCGTGGGCGTCTGGTTCGCCTGGCCGTGGCTTCAGCCTCGGGTCGACGCCGGTGTCGCTGCTGTGGCGCGGGCCTACCGCCGCTACGTCGACTCGACCCCCTGAGCAGTGCTGTCGATCGGAATGGAGCGACTGGCAGGAGGCGATCTGGGATTTTGAATGAGGCGCTCGCGACGATCAGGAGCGATCCGTATGCTGTGATCACCGCTCGAACCCGAGTCGTCAACGAAGACGAAATTGGAGCTCCAATGAGTAGTTCCCGCACCTCCCCCTCTCGTGCCACCGCGTCGGTCGCTTCCATCCTCAAAGAGTCGGCCGACCGACACGCCGATGCGGTCGCCGTCGTCGTCGGTCCGACCGAGACGACCTACTCCGAGCTGTGGGCCGAGACCCGCGCCTACGCCGGCGCTCTCCGTGCCAAGGGCGTCATTGAGGGCAGCCGCGTCGCCATGCTCGTGCCGAACGTGACCGACTTCCCCCGCGTCTACTACGCGATTCTCTCGCTCGGGGCAGTGGCCGTTCCGATCCATGCTCTGCTTAAGCAGCACGAGATCGAATACGTCCTCCACGACAGCGGATCGGCCATGCTGGTCTGCGCTGCACCACTCCTCGGCGAAGGGGCGCCCGGCGCCGGTCTGGCCGGCGTCGACGTGGTCACCGTGCTGGCACCGCCCGATCTCGTCACCGGCTTCGATCGCCTCGAGGCGCTCGCCGAGGCGGCCGAACCCATCGACACCTACGTGCCCCGCGACCCGTTCGACACCGCGACGATCCTGTACACGAGCGGCACCACGGGTCAGCCGAAGGGCGCCGAGGGGTCGCACTTCAGCCTCCTCGAGCAGACCAACGCCCTGCTTCTCTCCACGTTCAAGATCGAGGCCGGCGATCGTCTTCTCGGTGCGCTTCCGCTGTTCCACACGTTCGGCCAGACCTGCACCATGAACGTCGCCTTCCGGGCGGGCGCCACCATGGTGATGGTGCCGAAGTTCGACGGCGACACGGCCCTGCGGGTGATGGTCGAGCAGCACTGCGACATCTTCATGGGCGTCCCCACGATGTACATGGCTCTGCTCGACGCGGCGACCCGCACCGAGTCGCGGCCGAGTCTCAAATACGCGATCTCCGGGGGTGCCGCGCTTCCCGTCGCGATCATCGACCGGTTCTGCGAAATCTTCGGGGCCGAGATCCACGAGGGCTACGGCCTCACCGAGACGTCGCCGGTCGCGACCTTCAACCACGTCGGCCGCACGCCGCGTCCCGGAACGATCGGCACGGCCATCTGGGGAGTCGACGTCGAGGTCGCCGACCCCAGCGTCGCCGACCGCATCGTGCTCATGCCGAACGGCTCGATCGGCGAGATCGTCGTGCGCGGCCACAACATCATGAACGGCTACCTCAACCGCCCCGACGACACCGAGAAGGCGATCGTCGACGGCTGGTTCCGCACGGGCGACCTCGCCACCAAAGACGACGACGGCTACTTCACCATCGTCGACCGAACGAAAGACATGATCATTCGCAACGGCTACAACGTGTATCCCCGGCAGGTAGAAGAAGTCCTCGCCAGCCACCCCGACGTGCGCATGGCCGCCGTGTTCGGTGTGCCTCACGAGACCCACGGTCAAGAGATCGAGGCGGCAGTCGTCCTGGCGTCCGAGAGCACGACGACCCCGGACGACCTCATCGCCTTCGTCGCCGAAGAGATCGCGGCCTACAAGTACCCTCGCGTCGTGCACGTGCTCGACGCCCTGCCCCTCGGTCCGAGCGGCAAGGTGCTCAAGCGCCAGCTCGTCCAGCGTTTCGCCCCGGCTCACGCGTGAGAGACGTCGAGGTCCGCGTCCACCGAAGCGACGAGGGGTTCCCGAAAGATCAGGAGCTCGCCTGGCAGCTCGCCGAGCTGGCCGTCGACCCGGTGCCCGTCGCCGACGACGTCACCGAGATGATCATCAACCGTGTGATCGACAACGCGGCGGTGGCGACCGCGTCGCTGCGTCGCGCGTCGGTGGTTGCAGCGCGCGCCCAGGCCGAGGCACATCCGATCAGCCCCGCGACAGACCCCAGGCGCCGGGGATCAACCGTGTTCGGCACCGACCCGACCCTCCGCTTCGCCCCGGAATGGGCCGCCTGGGCCAACGGCGTCGCCGTCCGCGAGCTCGACTTCCACGACACCTTCCTCAGCGCCGAATATTCGCACCCGGGCGACAACATCCCGCCGCTGCTGGCTGTCGCGCAGCACGCGGGCCGTTCAGGATCCGACGTGGTGCGTGGCATCGCGACCGCGTACGAGATCCAGGTCGACCTCGCTCGGGCGATCAGCCTGCACCGCCACACGATCGACCACGTCGCGCACCTCGGCCCGAGCGCTGCAGCGGGCCTCGGCACGCTCCTCGGCCTCGACGCCGAGACGATCTACCAGGCGATCGGCCAGGCCCTCCATACGACCACCGCGACGCGGCAGTCGCGCAAGGGCCTCATCTCTACCTGGAAGGCCTATGCGCCGGCCTTCGCCGGGAAGCAGGCGATCGAGGCGATCGACCGCGCGATGCGCGGCCAGACGAGCCCGTCACCGATCTACGAGGGCGAAGACGGCGTGATCGCGACCCTTCTCGACGGCGTCGAGGCGGGTTACTCGGTACCGCTGCCGGCCGCGGGCGAGCAGAAGCGCGCCATCCTCGACACGTTCACGAAAGAGCACTCGGCTGAGTATCAGGCGCAGGCCTGGATCGACCTGGCCCGCCGGCTCGGCCGCGAGCACCCGGAGCTGCGCGATCCCGCGCGCGTGGCGAGCATCGTGCTGCACACGAGCCACCACACCCACCGCGTCATCGGTTCCGGCGCGAACGACCCGCAGAAGTACGACCCCACCGCCAGCCGCGAGACCCTCGACCACTCCATCCCCTACATCGTCGCCGTGGCGCTGCAAGACGGCGAATGGCACCACGAGCGCTCCTACGCCCCGGAGCGGGCCGCCCGCGCCGACACGGTCGCTCTCTGGCGCTCCATCACGACGGTCGAAGACCCCGACTGGACTCGCCGCTACCACTCGCTCGACCCGGCCGAGCAGGCATTCGGCGGACGCATCGAGGTCACGTTCACCGACGGAGGCACCCTCGTGGACGAGATCGCGGTGGCCGATGCGCATCCCCTGGGAGCACGGCCGTTCCAGCGAGCGGACTACGTGGCGAAGTTCCGGACCCTGGCCAGTGGGATCCTCGATTCGTCATCGATCGACGCCTTCATCGACCTCGCCGAGCGTCTGCCCGAGCTGACCGCCGACGAGCTCGGCGGGCTGACCGTGATGCCCGATGCGGCCTACTTCGAGGGGCTCACCGTGCGCCAGGGGCTGCTGTAGTGCTGTACTCCTCGGTTTCGGCTGCCGACAAACGCGTCGCCCTGCGGCGGGCACTCGACGGCCCGGGTCTGGTGCGGCTGCCGGGTGCCTTCAACCCGCTGAGCGCACGGCTGATCGAACGCAAGGGCTTCGAGGGCGTCTACATCTCGGGTGCCGTGATCAGTGCCGACCTCGGCCTGCCCGACATCGGCCTGACGACCCTGACCGAGGTCGCCACCCGGGCCGGGCAGATCGCCCGCATGACCGACCTGCCGTCGATCGTCGACGCCGACACCGGCTTCGGCGAGCCGATGAACGTCGCGCGCACAGTCCAGACGCTCGAAGACGCAGGGCTGGCCGGCCTGCACATCGAAGACCAGGTGAATCCGAAGCGCTGCGGGCATCTCGACGGAAAAAGCGTCGTCGACGCCGAGACGGCGGTCAAGCGGATCCGCGCCGCGGTCGACGGTCGTCGCGACCCGAACTTCCTGGTGATGGCCCGAACCGATGTGCGCGCCGTCGACGGTCTCGCGGCGGCCGTGGATCGGGCGAAGGCCCTCGTCGACGCGGGCGCCGACGCGGTGTTCCCCGAAGCGCTCGAGGGGCTCCGCGAGTTCGAGGCGATGGCCGATGCCCTCGACGTGCCGATCCTTGCCAACATGACCGAGTTCGGCAAGGGCGAGCTGCACACGGCCGACGAGCTCGCGAGCGCCGGGGTGAAGATCGTGATCTACCCGGTCACGCTGTTGCGCCTGGCCATGGGCGAGGCCGAGCGCGGTCTCGACGAGATCGCCGCCGCCGGCACGCAGGCGGCGCTCCTCGACCGGATGCAGCACCGCCGAGACCTGTACGACCTGATCGACTACGAGGGCTACTCGCAGTTCGACGACTCGATCTACACGTTCGACCTCACGAAGGAGTGACCGATGACGACATCCGCAGCGACCGACACCGCACCTGAAATCCACAAGGGCCTGAACGGCGTCGTCGTCGACGAGACCCGCGTCTCCCAAGTCGACGCCGCCTCGAACTCCCTCCTCTATCGCGGGTATCCGGTGCAGCAGCTCGCGGGTGCCGTGCCGTTCGAAGACGTCGTGTGGCTGCTCTGGCGCGGTGAGCTTCCGACCGCTTCCGAGAAGGAGGCGTTCCGCTCTGCCGAGCGCGGTGCCCGGGCGCTCGACCCGACCCTCCGCTCGCTGATCGATTCGCTGCCGAAGTCCACGCACCCGATGGATGTCTTGCGGACGGCCGTGAGTGCACTCGGCACCCTGGATCCTGAACCGGCGAAGCCGTCGCCCGACGAGACCTACGAGAGGGCTCTTCGGGTCTTCGCGCAGATCCCGGCTTTGATCGCCTACGACCAGCGTCGACGACGAGGGCAGGATCCTTTGGACTCCCGCGACGACCTCGGGTATTCCGCGAACTTCCTCTGGCTCGTCTTCGGCGAAGAGCCCGACCCGCTCGACGTCGAGGCGTTCGACGTGTCGATGACCCTCTACGCCGAGCACTCGTTCAACGCGTCGACATTCACGGCTCGCGTGATCGCCTCGACTCTCTCCGACCTGCACTCGGCCCTCGTCGGCGCGATCGGCGCGCTTAGGGGCCCGCTCCACGGCGGTGCGAACGAGGCAGCACTGGCTCTGCTTGAAGAGATCCACGACCCCGACCGGGTCGACGCCTGGCTCGATGCGGCCCTCGCCGAGAAGCGCACCCTGATGGGTTTCGGGCACCGCGTCTACAAGAACGGCGACAGTCGCGTGCCGACGATGGAGGTCGCTCTCGGGCGGCTCCTCGACGAGCGCCCCGGGCAGGAGAACGAGCGGCTGCGCGACCTCTACGACGCGCTTCAACAGGGCGTGCTCGAGCGGAAAGGCCTCAAGCCGAACGTCGACTACCCGTCGGGCGTCGCCTACCACCTGCTCGGGTTCGACGCCGAGGTGTTCACGCCGCTGTTCGTCGCGGCGCGGGTCGCCGGCTGGACGGCGCACGTCGTCGAACAGCGCGGTGCGAATGCGCTCATCCGACCGCTGAGCGAGTACGTGGGGGAGGGGTATCGCGACGTTCCTTCGTCGTGAGGCAGGGCGCGACACCGGGTTTCGGGCATGACGCCGCCCATCGGCGGTGGTGAGGCCGAAAGGTGGTGTCTCAACCGCTCGGCACAGGCGAGGCCGAAGCCGGTGCCAGGCCGGCGGCGTAGCGTGGCCTCGTGCCCAACGAGCTCCGCGACGCCATCAGCCCGTACCTCCGCAGCCACGCCGACAACCCCGTCGCGTGGCACGCGTGGGGAGCCGCCCCGTTCGAGGAGGCCGCCCGCCGCGGACTCCCCATGATGGTGTCGATCGGCTATTCGACCTGCCACTGGTGTCACGTCATGGCCCGCGAGAGCTTCTCCGACCCCGAGTTGGCCGCGCATCTCAACGAGCGCTTCGTCGCCATCAAGGTCGACCGCGAGGAGCACCCCGATGTCGACGCCAGCTATCTCGCGGCGGCGGGCGCCTTCACCGGCAACCTCGGCTGGCCGCTGACCGTCTTCGTCACCCCCGAGGGCCGCGCGTTCTTCGCGGGCACCTACTATCCGCCAGTTCCGGTGCAGGGCACGCCGTCGTTCCGTCAGGTGCTCGATGCCGTATCGGAGGCCTGGACCGACCGCCGCGACGAGGTGGAGCAGAACGCCGGTGAGATCGCCGCCGCGCTCGCCGCAGCGTCGACGACCATAGGCGCAGGCACGGGCGACAACGCAGGATCCGACGTCACGGCTCACGAGATCCAGGCGATCGTCACTCGGCTCGCGTCATTCGAAGACGACGAGTTCGGTGGCTTCGGTCGCGCCCCCAAGTTCCCGATCGCGCCGGTGCAGCGCCTGCTCGTCGACGTGGCGACGAGTTCGTCGCCCGCCGCACCAGCCGCGCGAGCGCTGGTCGGACGCACCCTCGACGCCATGGCCGCGTCGCCTCTCCGCGACTCGGTGGAGGGCGGCTTCTTCCGCTACTCCGTTCGGCGCGACTGGCACGAGCCGCACTACGAGCGCATGCTCTACGACAATGCCGTGCTGCTCGACGCCTACTCCCGCGTCGGATCGTTCGACGTGGCCGCGGGCATCGCCGAGTTCCTGCTGACGACGCTGCAGCGGCCGGGCGGTGGTTTCGGGTCGGCCCAAGACAGCGAGAGCGACCTCGGCGAGGGCGGCTACTACGCGCTGGGCGGCGACGGGCGGGCCGCGGCGACACCGCCGAAGGTCGACGAGAAGGTACTGACGGGGTGGAACGGCCTCGCAATCGGCGCGCTGGCAGAGGCCGGGGTGCGGCAGGGGCGAGCCGACTGGATCGCGGCGGCACGAGCGGCGGCGGATCGGATCCTCGGGTCTTCGGTGTCGACCGGCGGCGTCCTGCTGCGGGCGACGTCCGAGCGGGGTGCCTCCGACGCGGTCGCAACCCTCGAAGACTTCGGCATGCTCGCCGACGGGCTGCTGCGGCTCGCAACAGCGACCGGCGAGGTGTCGTACGCCACGGCTGCGCGCGACCTCGTCGAGCAGTGCCTCCCTGGGGCCGGCGACGCCCGCGTGTTCGTGGCTCCCGGCGGCGGAGACCCGGTGCTCGCCGCGCAGGGGCTCCAGCTCGCGAGCGACCCGTCGGAGGGCGCCTACCCGTCGGGCCTGTCGGCCATGGCCTCGGCGGCGCTGACCCTGTCACAGCTCACGGCCGACGCCCGCTACCGGGAGGCCGCCGCGCGCGCCGTTCGCTCGGTGCACGACCTGGCGCTCGACAACCCGACCGCCTTCGGGGCGATCCTGTCGGTCGGTGTCGCGCTGTCGGATCCTGCGGTTCAGGTCGTCGTCGTGTCCGACGGGAGCGAAGGATCCGACGGCTCGCTCGCCGACTCCGCCCGACGAGTGCGACGGCCCGGCGCCGTCGTAGCCGTCGTGACAGAAGCTCAGGCGGCAGAGTGGTCGGCCGCCGGATTCGAGCTCTTCAAAGGGCGGGTGCTCGGCGCCGGTGATGGAGTTACTGCGACGGCCTACGTCTGCCGCGACTTCGTGTGCCGGTTGCCGGTCGGCTCGGTGCCCGAGTTCGAGGAGCAGCTCGCCGCCGTTGCCCGAATTTGAAGGAAAAACTCGCGCTGGAGGCCCCGGATCGGCATGTTTCCGGTCGCCGCGGCGCGTTTTTCCTTCAAATTTGCACGCGGACCAGGGGTCAGCGGGCTACTTCCAGCTCGGCACCCAGTAGTGCAGGTTGATGAAGGTCCACGGCGCTTGGGTCGCCGTCCACATCGGGTAGTAGAAGATCGTCAGCACGACTGCCACGATCACGATCACCCCCACGACGCGGATCCCGCTCAGGCGTCGGAGCGGATCGTCGGTGCGCTTGCCGAGGATGATGCCCAGAGCGGCCACCAGCCCCATGACGAGATAGGGCTCGAACGCGATCGTGTAGAACTGGAAGACCGTCCGGTTGAGGTACATCATCCAGGGCAGGTAGCCGGCGGCGACGCCGATCAAGATGGCCCCCGACTGCCACTCGCGGTAGCGCGCCAGCCGGTAGCAGAGGTAGAGGCAGGCGAGCACGGCGGCGTACCAGATGAGCGGGTTCGCGATGCCGCTGATGGCCTGGCCGCAGCGGTCGACCGTGCAGCCGTTCTGACCCTCTGACAGGCCGAGGTAGAACATGCTCGTCGGCCTCTGCATCAGCAGCCACAGCAGGGGGTTCGCCTGGTAGGGGTGCGCCGTGGACAGCCCGACGTTGAACGCGTAGATGCTCGCCTGGTAGTGCCAGAAGTTCTGCGCGACGTCGGGCACCCAGGCGAGCAGGCCCTTCCAGGGGGTGGCCCCGTTGCCGTCTTCGAGCCAGGTGCGGTTCCAGCCGCCCCGGGTGACGAACCAGCCCGTCCAGGTGGCGATGTAGGTGACTGCCGCCGCGGGCACCATCAGCAGGAACGTCGCCGGACCCTGCGTGATGAGCGTTCCCGTGCCCCACAGCTCGACTCCGACACGACGTCTCGCCATCATGTCGACGGCCACCGTGTAGAGCGCGAAGATGGCGAGAAAGTAGATGCCGTTCCACTTCACGCCCGAGGCGGCACCGAGCATAATTCCGGCCGCGATCAGCCACGGCCTGTTCCACAGCGTCGGCCCCCAAGCAAGGTCGCGCCCGCGCGCATTCCTCCGTCGAACCCAGGCGTCCAGACGTCGTTTGCTGTGCGCGCGATCGAGCAGAACGGCTCCGAATGCGAGCAACGCGAAGAGCATCACGAAGTTGTCGAGCAGCGACACCCGCGACATCACGATCGCCTGACCGTCGATGGCGAAGAAGAACCCCGCCAGCACTCCGAGCACGTCGGACTTGAGCAGGTACCGCGTGATTAGCGTAATGAGGAGGACGGCAAGGATCCCGGCCACCGCCGTGCTCAACCGCCACCCGGCCGGATTCGCCGGCCCCATCACGGCCATGCCGAGCGAGATCAGCCACTTGCCGAGGGGCGGATGGGCGATGAACTCGGCGGAACTCGTGAAGAGATCGGTCTGCCCGGCCGCGAACTTAGAGTCGACGTCGCCCGGCCAGGTGCCCTCGTAGCCGAGGTTGTGCAGACTCCAGGCGTCTTTGACGTAGTAGGTCTCGTCGAACACCAGGGTGTTCGGGTGGCCGAGGTGCCAGAGGCGCAGCAGCGCGGCGATCAGGGTGACGAGTGCCGGGCCGCCCCAGCGCCAGGCGCGCTGGCGGGCGGGGGTAGAGAGTACGCGACCCCACCAGGCGTCGATTGGCGTGAGCCCCCAGCGATGCGCGACCGGCTTCCGCGGTCGCTCGACCCGGTCGGGCTCGGCACCGTGGGGGGATTCGCCGCCGGGGCCTTCGACGGGCGCGTTTCCGACCAGCTGGTCGAAGTCGCCGCTCGGCCGAAATGTCATTCGGCCATCGTAGATGGCCCGACGAAGGAGAATGGGCGGGTGATCGTTCTCGCGGCAACTCCTATCGGCAACCTCGGCGACGCCTCCCGGCGCCTGATCGAGGCCCTCTCGAACACCGAGGTGATCGCAGCGGAAGACACCCGCACGGCCATCCACCTGATGCGCGCCCTCGGCGTCGAGAACCGCCCGCGGCTCATCGCGCTGCACGAGCACAACGAGCGCGAGAAAGCCTCCGAGGTCGTAGAGCTGGCACGGAATGCCGACGTGCTCGTCTTGACCGATGCCGGGATGCCGGCAATCTCGGATCCTGGGTTCCCGCTCGTCGAAGCGGCGGCCGCCGCGGGAGTGACCGTCACCTCTCTTCCCGGCCCGTCGGCCGTGCTGACGGCGCTCGCCGTCTCGGGGCTGCCGACCGACCGCTTCACCTTCGAGGGGTTTCTGCCGCGCAAGCAGGGCGATCGTCTGCGGGTGCTCGGCGAACTCGAGGGCGAGCGCCGCACGATGGTCTTCTTCGAGTCTCCGCACCGCCTGGCCGACTCGCTCGTCGACGTGGCGTCGACGCTCGGCGAGTCGCGGCGCGTGGTCGTCTGCCGCGAGCTGACGAAGCTGCACGAAGAGGTCAAGCGGGGTACCGCGGCCGAGCTCGTCGCTTGGGCTGCCGAGGGGGTCCGGGGTGAGATCTGCATCGTGATCGAAGGATCCGCGGCCCGTCACGTCGACCTCTCGGCCGGCGTCGCTCTCGTGCTCGCGGCCGTTGCTGCCGGTGACCGCCTGAAGGAGGCCGCCGCCGAGGTGTCGGCTGCGACGGGTCTCTCGAAGCGCGACCTGTACCAGGGGGCGCTCGCCGCTCGGTAGGTGTGAACACCCGCCGACCCCTCCCACACGCCGAAACGCACCGCCGCGCGGCTTTAGGATGGACGACATGCCCGCCGGCGACGCCTTCTTCATCACCACGCCCATCTTCTACGTCAACGACGTGCCCCACATCGGGCACGCCTACACCGAGGTCGCGACCGACGTGCTCGCTCGGTGGCACCGCCAGCGCGGTGACGACGCCTGGCTGCTCACGGGCACCGACGAGCACGGCCAGAAGATTCTGCGCACGGCGACGAGCCACGACGTCTCGCCGAAAGAGTGGGCCGACAAGCTCGTCGAGGAGGCCTGGATCCCGCTCCTCGAGACGGTGAACATCGCCAACGACGACTTCATCCGCACCACCGACCAGCGGCACGAGACCGGTGTGCAGACCTTCCTGCAGAAGCTCTACGACGACGGCTTCATCTACCAGGGCGAGTTCGAGGGCTTCTACTGCGTCGGCTGCGAGGAGTACAAGCAGGCGTCCGACCTGGTCGACGGCACCGGTCCGTTCGAGGGCCAGCAGGTCTGCGCCATCCACTCGAAGCCCGTCGAGCTGCTGAAGGAGAGCAACTACTTCTTCCGCATGAGCGACTTCGAGAAGCCGCTGCTCGATCTGTACGAGTCGCAGGCCGACTTCATTCAGCCCGAGAGCGTCCGCAACGAGATCGTCCAGTTCGTCAAGCAGGGTCTCCGCGACCTCTCGATCTCGCGGGCCTCGTTCGACTGGGGCATCAAGGTGCCGTGGGATGACAAGCACGTCGTCTACGTCTGGTTCGACGCCCTGCTCAACTACGTCACCGCCGTCGGCTACGGCGTGCCCGATCAGCAGGCCGAGTTCGACCGCCGCTGGCCCGCCACTCACATCGTCGGCAAAGACATCGCGCGTTTCCACGCCGTCATCTGGCCTGCAATGCTCATGGCAGCCGGTCTGCCCGTGCCGAAGCACGTCTTCGGCCACGGCTGGCTCCTGGTAGGCGGCGAGAAGATGTCGAAGTCGAAGCTGACGGGTATCGCGCCGCAGCAGATCACGGAGACCTTCGGCGTTGACGCGTTCCGCTACTACTTCATGCGCGCCATCACGTTCGGCAACGACGGCAACTTCTCGTGGGAAGACATCTCGGCGCGCTACCAGGCCGAGCTCGCCAACGGATTCGGCAACCTCGCGTCACGCATCATCGCCATGATCACTCGCTACTTCGACGGCACCGTGCCCGTCGCCGGCGACCTCGACGCGGCCGACCTCGCCATCCGCGAGACCGAGGTGCGCGTGACCGCCGCCGCGGACGCGGCGATCGAGCGGTTCGCGATCCACGAGGCCCTCGGTTCCATCTGGGAGCTCGTCGATGCCCTCAACGGCTACATCACCGAGCAGGAGCCCTGGGCTCTCGCGAAAGACGAAGCCAAGCGCGATCGTCTCGCGACGGTGCTGAACACGGCGCTTCGGGGTCTCGGCACGCTGACCGTGCTGCTCAGCCCCTTCATCCCGGATGCCACGCGCAAGCTGTGGGCGTCGATCGGCCAGGGTGAGCTGACGAGCCAGAACGTCGACCGCGCTCCGGAGTGGTCGTCGGCACCGAACGTTCAGCCGCTTCCGTCGACGCTGTTCCCGCGCATCGAGCAGCCGGAGCCGGCCACAGCGTGACTGACGCAGAATCCGGCGACGGAGCGACGATGCCCCCGTCTCACGACCAGAACGCCGGCGCGACCCACATCCGTAAGCGCAGCGACGAATCGGGCGGCCAGAAGCGCGATCTGAGTTACCCGCCGCTGCCGCAGCCCCTCACGGTTCCGGTCTACGACAATCACACCCACCTCGAGATCGAAGACGGCGAAGAGGGCCTCGACTACCGCGAGCACCTCGACCGGGCGTCGAGCGTCGGCATCCGCGGAGTGGTGCAGGTCGGCAACGACGTGGCGACATCGCGCTGGTCGGCCGAGATCGCGAGCCGTGAACCGCGCGTGCTGGCGGCGGTCGCTCTGCATCCCAACGAGGCGCCGAAGCTCGCCGCCGCCGGAGAACTCCACGAGGCGCTGGCCGTGATCGACGAACTCGCCGCCAGGCCCCGCGTGCGTGCCGTCGGCGAGACCGGCCTCGACTGGTTCCGGCTTCCCGACGACGACACCCGCGACGCCGCTCGTGCCGCGCAGCTCGAGTCGTTCGAAGCGCACATCGAGATCGCCAAGAAGCACAATCTCGCCCTGCAGATCCACGACCGCGACGCCCACGACGACGTCGTCGCAACGCTCAAGCGCGTCGGCGCCCCCGAGCGCACGGTCTTCCACTGCTTCTCGGGCGGTCCCGAGTTGGCCACCGTCTGCGCTGAGAACGGCTGGTACATGTCGTTCGCCGGCACGGTCACGTTCAAGAACGCGCAGGCCCTCCGCGACGCTCTCATCCAGGCCCCGCGCAGTCTCATCATGGTCGAGACCGACGCGCCCTTCCTCACGCCGAGCCCGTTCCGCGGCCGCCCGAACTCGCCGTACCTGATCCCGCACACCCTGCGCTCGATGGCCGAGACCCTCGGCACCGACGTCGGCATGCTCGCCGCGCAGATCACGTCGACGACCGAGCTGGTCTACGGCACGTGGGAGTCCGACCCCATCCGGATCGAGGCCTGACGTGGCATCCAGCACGCTTCTCGGGCCCGCCGAGATCCGCGACCTCGCCGACCTCCTCGGTATCCAGCCGACGAAGAAGCTCGGCCAGAACTTCGTGCACGACGGCAACACTGTGCGGCGGATCGTGGGGGCTGCCAAGGTCGCACGCGAGACCCGTGTGGTCGAGATCGGGCCGGGTCTTGGATCCTTGACTCTCGGTCTGCTCGAAGCCGGTGCCTCGGTCACCGCGGTCGAGATCGATAAGCGGCTGGCCGAACAGCTGCCCGAGACCGTGCGCCTGCTGCAGCCCGACGCCGACCTGACCGTGGTCGTCGCCGACGCGATGAAGGTCACCGAGCTGCCGTCCGAGCCGACGCACCTCGTCGCGAACCTGCCCTACAACATCTCTGTTCCGGTGCTCTTGCACTTCCTCGAGCACTTCCCGTCGCTGACGCGAGGGCTCGTGATGGTTCAGGCCGAGGTGGGGCTCCGTCTCGCGGCCTCGCCCGGGTCGAAGGTCTACGGCTCGCCGAGCATCAAGGCGGCCTGGTACGGCATCTGGTCGACGGCGGGTCAGGTCAGCCGCCAGGTCTTCTGGCCGGTGCCGAACGTCGACAGCATTCTGGTCGCCTACGACCAGCGCGAACCGAAGGGCACCGAGGCGGAGCGTGCCGCCACGTTCGAGCTCGTCGACGCCGCGTTCCAGCAGCGCCGCAAGATGCTCCGGCAGTCGCTGTCGGTCGTGTTCGGGTCGTCGGCGGAGGCATCTGACGCGATCGAGCGCGCGGGCCTGGCGGCGACGGGTCGCGGCGAAGAGCTCACGGTCGACGACTTCCTGGCCATCGCCCGAGTGCGGCTGGCCGACCGGGCCGAGTAGTCGTGTCTCCGACGCGGAGGCGACAGCCCGAGGGGGCGGGGAGCGCACCGAGCGGGTCGAGTACAGCCATGAGCCCGGCGACGCGACGAGCGGCGGCTGGCCCCACGGATGCCAAGCTCGCCGCGAGATCGGGACGAGGCGTGGCCGAGTGGTTCGAGATCCTCGACGCCGAAGATGCCACGCGTCTCTCGCACGCGCAGATCGTCGACCTGCTCGTCGAGGTCTACGAGGCGCCCGACTGGGGTGCCGAGTCGGTGGCCGTCCGGTATCAGCAGGCGCACGGCATCGCGCTGCCCGGTCAGCAGCCCGACGGGACCTTCGCGGTGGCGGCGAGCCGCAGCATCCGGGGTGCCCAGACCGACCTCCTCGACGGCGCGATCGCCGAGGCCGCGACGATCGGCGGTGCCGCGCCAGCCGAGGTGCATCGCCAACCCGAGCGCTCCGTCGCCGTGTGGCTGCTCGAGAGCGGCGACCGGCTCGAGGCTCGCGTGGGTACGTCTCGCGAGGGGCGGTGCGCGGTCACGATCGAAGAATCAAGGATCCGGCTGCCCGAACGCGTGCCCGAGCTTCGTCGTCGCCTCGAGCATGCCATCGAGCGCGTCGCCGCTCGGCCTTCCGCCTGAGAGGCGAACCGACGCGAATCGGCCATACCGACGCGAATCGGCCATATCGACGCGGCGAACCGCGTCGATATGGCCGATCCTTGTTACTTCGAGGCCGGTGCCTTCTTCGACGCCGTGAAGTGCGCCGCGATGCGGCTGCTCGACAGCGCGCGCGGGTAGAGCGACACGTCGTCGACGGTGCCGGTGAGGTACGGCTTCGCGATCGTCGATCGATCGCCGGCAACTCGCCAGTAGCCCCAGCGCGACGGAAGCGAGATGGCCGCCGTCCTCGAGGCGACGACCTTGCCGTCGACGAACAGCTGTGCCGACTTCGTCGTGGCCGTCAGCGCCAACTGGTGCCACTTGCCGTCGGCGATGCTTCTCTTGCCGAGCAGGTCGCCGGTGGTCGACGATCGAAGGTCGAAGCCCGGAAGGCCCTTCGAGCTCACGTAGAGCATCCGGTCGGTCGCTCCCGAGGTCCGGCCGATCGAGTCTCCGAAGACGACCACGGTGCCGCCCTTGCCCTTGGGTACCTTGACCCACGCTTCGATGGTCTGGGCTCCCGCTGTCGTGGTCGACGGCTCCGCGGTGCCGGCGTACGTCGACGTCGCGCCGGTGAACTGGGTCGCGGTGGTGCGGTCGGCACTGGAGCCCGCGGCCCGGGGGACGGGCTTTCCGAAGACGGTCAACGGAGCGAGTCCCGTCTCGTCGCGGACGGTGCTGCCGCTCGCCTGCCCGAACCGCCAGAACGATGTTGGCTTGTCGGCGAGGACCGACGCGGCGTACGCCGGTGGCGCAGTGGATGCGATGGTCACCGAGACGCGGTCGCCGAGGGCGGCGTTGCCGTACGGGTCGATGGCACGGATTCGGTACGAATAGGTGGCACCGGGGGTGAGTCCCGTGTCGGTGAACGACAACCGCGGTCGGTACCAGACGCTCGAGTCCGCTTTGACCTGGTAAAGGGGAGCGTCGTTGAGGCTGTCGCGGTAGAGCTGGTAGGTCAGCGTCGAGTTGTCGGGGTCGGCGTTCGACTTCCAGCTCACCGTGGCCGTTCCCGGAACCGTCGACGTGACGGTGGGCAAGAACCCGGCGCCGTTCGACACGGGGCCGGTCGACTGAGCTGCGGAGGCCGGTGCGGCGAACCGCGCGAGACCCTGCTGGGGGCGTCCGTTGACGGCCGTGAACTCTCCGCCGTACAGCACGTACTTCGACGTCGCGGCGACGCTCCAGGCCGCCTGCTGCTTGCCGGTGAAGGTTCCCGGGGTGAGCTCCGGGTACCAGTTGAGCAGGCTCGGCGAAGGGCGGCCGGTGAAAGCGGCGTTCGGCCCGGATCCTCGGTCATTGAGCTTCTGGGTGGCTGCGAGCGTGAACGCGAGAGCGCGGCGGTGGGTCACCGGCTTGGTCTCGCGGAATCCGCCCACGGAGTCGCAGTTGTGCGCATGCCCGGCGGTGTACACGACCGAGCCCGAGACGGCTGCGGAGTACACGTCTCCCCGGCAGGTCTCGAGCCATTGGACGGCCCCGGTCGACCAGTCGGCTCGGAACGCCCCCTCGAAGTTTCCGCTGGTGCCGAAGCGGAACGCGGTGCCGATGACACCGGTCGACGTGGCCGTCAGGCTCGTGATGGCCGAGTTCGCCCCGGCGTTGCGGACAACGCGGTCGACCGCCCAGCGCGTGGTCTTACCGGTGGTGCGGACGAGCGAGGCGAGGCCATAGCCGTAGGTCGACGAGCCGTTCACCGACGTGAAGGCTCCGCCGAGCACGACCCGTGTTCCGCGCGGCGCGATTGCGATCGACGTCACGTCGCCGCCCTTGAGCTTGGGGGCCCACGAGGTGAGAGCGCCCGTGCTCGACGACACGGCGGCGACCTTCACTCGAGACCGGCCGTCCATCGTCGTGAAGGCTCCGCCGGCATAGACCGTCGACCCGTAGACGCCGATGGCACTGACCTGCTTGTTCGCGGAAGCGCGGAACGACGACACGACGTTGCCCGAAGCGGGCGAGATCGCAGCGATCCGGTTCCTCGTCGTGCCGTTCACCGTCGTGAAGTCACCGCCGATGTAGAGACGCTTCTTATCGGCGGACGGCACGATCGTCTTGACCTGGCCGTTCAGCACGGGCGCGAACTTCGCGATCAGAGCGCCCGTCCGGATGTCATACGCCAGGATCGACGAGCGCTTGACCGTCGACCGGCCGGGCAGGGCGCCGTCGGGCCGCGCGGTCGAGAACTTGCCGCCAACGAAGACGGTGTTGCCGACGACGGTCTGGGTCCAGACGACGCCGTTGATCTGAGGCGTCGGAAGTGACACCGCCGAGACGGTGGCCGGAGTCTTCGGGTTGGTCGGGGCGGTGGGTGCGGAGTCCGCGAGCGCGGCATCGGCGGCGACCAGGCTTCCCGCGACGAGCGCGAGAACGGTTGCCGATGCGGCGGCGAGTCTCCTGTTTCGGGACAGGAACAAAGGGGTGCTTTCAGTGCGTGGTACTGGATCAGCGTCTCGGCACCAGTTCGCCTGGGGGAGGGCAAACCGGTCGGGTAGCGGTTGACGCGGAGGTGGCTCGGGTAGCCGTGTCGGGCCGTAGCAACGACACTCCCGAGATTACTTCGAATTGTCGAGAAACGCGATGGTCAGTTTCGGGGCCGGTCAGAAATCGGTGAGGTTGCCGCGCAGACCGGAGGTACCGAACGAGGAGCGCAGGATCCTGCGCTTCCGCAGCTCGGGCACAAGCCGGTCGAGCACGCGGTGCACCGTGACCGGGTGCAGGTCGCCGTTGAAGATGAAGCCGTCGTTGTCGGCGTCGTCGCCGAGCCGTTCGATGAAGTCGGCGACCTGCGGGGCCGTGCCGACGAACCCGGAGCCGTCGCTGATCCGGCCCTTGCGATATTTCGCCACGAAGAGCTCGCGCAACGGAGTGGCCGGGTCGGCGCCGCCCACGAGTCCGCCGATGCTGCCCGTCGACACGTGCTGACCGAAGACCGCCGGGTCGAGCGGCCTGTCGAGGTCGAGCCCCGTGAGGTCGGTCTCGGTGATGATCGACTGCCGTTCGATGACCTCGTGCAGATCGGCGTCGCTCGGGTGGGCCGAGGCGGCCACGATCCGGTTGACCTCCTCCTCGCTCGCGACGATTTCGGGGGTCAGAACGAAAAGGATCCGAATGTCGGTCGCCTTCCGCCCCTCGGCCTCGGCCGCTCGGTGGATCTTCTGCCGGTATGCCCGGACGGTCTCCACGTCGAGCTTCGCGAGTGCGAGCTGCACGTCGCTGTTGCGCCCGGCGAACTCCAGGCCGCGGCCCGAGCCGCCCGGGGAGACGATGACCGGGTCGCCGTCTCCGCCGCCGGCCGCCGGGTCAAACGGGGGAGCGTTGAGCGGGCCGTCGAGCGAGAAGTACTCGCCGCGGTGCTCGAACGCGTCGAGCTTCGAGCCGTCGGCGTAGCGCCAGGTGTCGGTGTCTTCGACGATCGCCCCGTCAGCCCAGCTGTGCCAGAGCTGGCGGACCACGTGCATCCACTCCTCGGCGCGGTCGTAGGACTGATCGTGCGCCAGCTCGGGGATTCCGAAGTGGCGGCTGCCCTTGACGTCGGTCACCACGTTGAGGCCGACGCGGTAGTCGCTGAGGTGCTGCAGAGTCGCGAACTGGCGCGCGGCGAGGTAGGGCGGGAAGACGCCGGCGTTGATCGTCGGGGCGACGCCGAGGTGCTCGGTCGCGGCGAAGAGGTACGGCGTGAGCTGGAGCGGGTCGAGCTTTGGAGCGCCGAGCGCGCCGCGCACGCGCAGGTCGAGCTGCTCGCGGGGGCCGGGGGAGAGGCTGTCTTCGATGATCAGCAGGTCGAGGCCGGCGCGCTCCAGTTCGCGAGCCGACTGCTGGTAGAGGTTGGGGCGATCCCAGCGGAGGTTCCAGTGCCAGTCGGGCCGGAGCCAGCCCTGCGGTCCGAAGCCTCGGCCGAAGAACCATCCGAAGTGCTGCATCCGTGCCATTGCTCCAGTGTGCCTGTGTCGCTGCCGAGGTGCGACGCACGCGTAGCGGGGCGCAACACTTCAGCGCACACCCAGGCGAGTGCCTAGGCTGAGGCGGTGACCGATCAGCCCACCGTCTACGTGATCCACGAGAACCCCGAGTGGTTCCCCCCGCTGCGCGCCGCATTCGAGGCCGAAGGCGTTCCCGTCGAGGAGCTCCTGCTCACCGATGGCGCCATCGACCTCACGGCCGAACCCGCCGAGGGCGTTTACTGGTCGCGCATGTCGGCGAGTGCCCACACGCGCGGCAATGAGTTCTCGAAGGAGTTCACGCGCGCGACCCTGTCGTGGCTCGAAGCCGCGGGTCGCCGCACGGTCGGTGGCCGCACGGTCATCGACCTGGAGGTCAGCAAGGTGCAGCAGCACGTTGCTCTGCAGGCGCTCGGCTTCGACGTGCCCCGCACGAAGGCCGTGTTCGGCACGACTGATCTGGTCGCGACCGCGGAGGCGTTCGGCGCTCCGTTCATCTCGAAGCACAACCAGGGCGGCAAGGGCCTCGGCGTCCGCCGCTGGGATTCCATCGACGAGTTCCGGGCCTGGGTCGATGGCCCGGACTTCGAATCGTCGCCGGATGGCATCACGCTCATCCAGGAGCTGCTCGTCGGCGCCGAGTCGTTCGTGACGCGGGCCGAGTTCGTTGGCGGAGAATTCGTGTATGCGGTGCGCGTCGATACGTCGGGCGGATCCTTCGAATTCTGCCCGGCCGACGCGTGCGCGCTTCCCGGCCAGGCCCCGCTCTTCGCCCTGCGCGAGCGGACGGCGAACGGCGATCCGATCGCCGAGCACCCTCTGATCAAGCGGCTTCCCGAGTTCTTGGCGGCTAACGAGATCGAGATCGCCGGCATCGAGTTCATCGAGACGACCGACGGCCGCACGGTCGTCTACGACGTCAACACCAACACGAACTACAACCCCGATGTCGAGGCCGCGGCTCCGAAGTCGGGGCCGCGCGAGATCGCGAAGTTCCTCGGGGGCCTGCTCGAAGCACGGTACCCGGAGTCGTCGAAGGTCGAGGCCCTTGCATGAGGTTCGGCTTCTGGACACCGATTTTCGGCGGCTGGCTCCGCAACATCGACGACGAGCAGATGCCCGTCACCTTCGACTACGTGAAGAAGGTCGTGCAGACGGCCGAGCGCGTTGGCTTCGACCTGACGCTGATCCCCGAGCTCAACCTCAACGACATCAAGGGCGTCGCGGCGCCCTCACTCGAGGCCTGGTCGCTCACGGCCGCGATCGCTGCGGTGACCGACAAGCTCGAGTTGATGGCGGCGGTTCGCCCCGGCTACCACCTGCCCGCCGTCACGGCCAAGCAGGCCGCGACGATCGACGAGGTCTCGGGCGGTCGCTTCACTCTCAACGTGGTCAGCGCCTGGTGGGAGGAGGAGTCGCGGCAGTACGGCGGCATCTTCTCGGAGCACGACGACCGGTACGCGCGCACCAGCGAGTTCGTCAGCATCCTCAAGGGGCTGTGGAACGAGACGCCGTACGACTTCCACGGCGACTACTACGACCTCACCCGCTCCCACCTCGAGCCGAAGCCGCGGGTGCAGCCGCGCATTTACGCCGGGGGCGAGAGCCCGGCCGGCAAAGCCACGATCGTCGGGTTCGCCGACGCCTATCTGACGCACGGTGGCACCGTCGACGAGCTCCGGGTCAAGATCGACGACATGCGTGTCAAGCGCGAGGCGGCGGGTGCCACGCCGTTCGAGGCGTTCGGCATGGCCGCCTACGCGATCGTGCGCGACACCGAGGCCGAGGCCGAGCAGGAGCTCGCCCGCATCACCGACGTGAGCTCGGGCGCCGCCTACGAGTCGTACCAGGACTTCATCAAGCAGTCGCATCTCGAGCACCAGCCCGACCTTCGCGACTATTCGGTGTCGAACCGGGGGCTCCGGCCCGGATTCGTCGGCACCCCGCGGCAGGTGGCCGACCGGATCCTCGAGTTCGAAGCGGTGGGCGTCGACACGCTGCTGCTCCAGTTCTCGCCGCAGGTCGAAGAGATGGAGCGGTTCGCCCGTGACGTCATTCCTCTCGTGCGGGCCGAATCGACGTCGGTACGAGAGGCCGTCGCACCCAGGTAGGTTGGTCGTATGACGTCTGTGGCGCCCTCGACCGTGGTGCACACCCGCGCCCCGGGCAAGATCAACGTCTTCCTGGCCGTCGGAGACCTGCAAGACGACGGCTACCACGAGCTGGCCACCGCCTACCAGGCTGTCTCGCTCTACGAAGACGTCCGGGCCCGAGACTCCGACGAGTTCACGGTGCGCTTCACCTCGACGACCGCGGGCATCGATCTCTCCGGCGTGCCCGTCGACGACACCAATTTGGCCATCCGTGCCGCGAAACTCCTCGCGAAGGCGGCCGGCTACCGCGGGGGAGTCGAACTCTCGATCGACAAGAACGTCCCCGTCGCCGGCGGAATGGGCGGCGGCTCGGCCGATGCTGCGGCGACTCTTCTCGCCTGCGACACCCTCTGGAACACGGGTCTTTCTCGCGACGAACTGCAGCGACTCGGGGCCCAGCTCGGCGCCGACGTGCCGTTCGCCCTCATGGGCGGCACGGCCATCGGCACCGGCCGCGGCGACGAGTTGAGCCCGGCGCTGGCCCAGGGCACCTTCCAGTGGGTGCTCGCCCTGGCCGACTTCGGCCTGTCGACCCCCGCCGTCTACAGCGAACTCGACCAGCACCGGCTGCGGCACCAGGCCGACATCAGCCCCGTCGTGCGCTCACCCCGCGTCGACTCCGCGGTCTTGCAGGCTCTTCGCGCAGGCGATCCCGCCCGCCTCGCCGACGTGATGTACAACGACCTGCAGGCCCCCGCGCTGCACCTCGAGCCGGGGCTCGCCGCGGTTCTCGAGCTGGGCGAGCAGAACGGCGCCCTCGCGGGCATGGTGTCAGGATCCGGCCCGACCGTCGCGTTCCTCGCGCCCGATCTCGATGCGGCGCTCGAACTGCAACTCGCCCTCGGCGCAGCGAAGCTCGAGGTCGTGCGGGCAACGGGTCCTGTTCACGGCGCCCGCCTCATCGCCGACTGACGCTGCATTCGGGCTGATCGAGAGCGACCTGCGCCGACTACCCGGTGCCGAATCCCCGGTGCCGACTTCGTTCTGCCAGAGAGGTATTAGCGCTCGTACCGGACGACGTTCACCCAGGTCAGGCTCCACTCCTGATCGACGTCGTACCCCTCGGCCTTGAGGGCCGAGGTCACGCTCGGGCGGAGGTCTTGCCTGTTGCTCGTGACGAGATAGACGTACCGATGCCCGTCGACGCGATCGATCGTCTCCGACAGCGGGTAGCGGGTCTCCCAGAGCGACCCGGTCTCGGCGGCGGGCGTCTTGAGCGTCACGTCGGTCATGCCCTCGAATGCGTCGGGGTACGAGTAGGCGATGTTGCGGGCCGATGCAGCCGGGTGCCGACGGATGGGGCCGTAGATGATCGCGTCGGTGGTTCCGCTCGGCTCGAGGGCGCGCTCCTTCGCGATGAGGGCGGCCACCTCCGACCACGACGAGCTGTCTTTGGCCTCGGTCTGACGCTGTTCGACGTAGCTCGGGGCCGTGAGGGCGATCGCGGCGATGAGGCCCGCACCGATCACAGCTCGGAACTTCAGCGACGTCAGGCCCGCCGCCATCAGCAGCGCGACAGCGGGGGCCGCAAAGGCGACATATCGCGGCGAGTAGAGGGGGCTGAGAACGGTCGAGGCGACGATCAGGCCGACGACGGGGACGAGGATCCACGGCACCGCGATCTGCACCACGTTGGGAGCGTCGTAACGCGATCGCCGCCGCACGACCGCGATGATGCCGACGGTGACGAGCGCCCAGCCGAACACCGCCATCGGGAGGTTCTGCATGAACCACGGCCAGGTGAAGAGACTGACGAGCGTGGAGAAGTCGGGCTTCGAGATCCAGCTGATCTGTTTCGACTGGCTGCTCGACAGGAGGGCCAGCGGTACCAGGCAGGCGCCCACGATCGCCGAGGAGACCAACCAGCCGCCGATGGGCGAACGCCAGGCCTGAGCCCGGCCGGCGCGGCGCCCGCGCAGGCTCCAGAGCGCGAGGGTGACGCCATGGGCCACGACGACGAGCACCGTGTAGAGGAAGACCGCGCCGGAGGCCAAGGCCACGACTCCGTAGAGGAGCCACCACCGAACGAAGCGGGAAGGATTCTTCAGGGTCTGCTTCGAGGCGTGCACGAACACGAGCGTGAGGGCGACTACAAGGGCCGTCGCCGTGGCGTACGAACGCCCCTCCGTCGCCATGAACGTGACCCGTGGCAGAACCACGAAGAGAAGGCCGGCGACGAGGGCCGTCCGCCGCGTGGTGAGCTCTCGGGCGAGGACGACGAGAAGACCGGCGGCCACGCCCACCGCGAGAGCGCTCGGCAGCCGCAGGGTGAAGGGCGTGTAGCCGACGAGGTCGAACCAGCCGTGCATGAGCGCGTAATACGTCGCGTGGACGGCATCGACGTTCTGCACCTCGGCGAAGAGCTGCTTCCACGAGCGGGTCGCCGAGACGACGGTGGCCGACTCGTCGAACCAGACCGAGGGCACCCACGCAAACGCCACGCTGACGAGAAAGCCCAAGAGACCCGCGATCGCGGGGTCGCCGCCCGGTTGTGCCCGCAGGCGTCGAAGCAGACCGATCGGGCCCGTCTGAGAGGGCCGTACAGTAGGAATCGCAGCAGTCGACGACGAGAGGAGGTTGGTCATGGTGGCGCTTCCTCCTCTGGTGGGTGACGGACAAAAAGGCTCGAGCGGGGGTGCTTTCCCCCGACACAGCGAAGAGGGCGCGAAAGCACCCGACTTCGCACGCTACCAACGCAGTATCCGATTGCCTGAGATAGGCCTGAGCGGTCAGTCTCGGTTGCATAACGCGAGAGTGCTCGTCATCGGAGCGGGTGGGCTCGGAAGCCCGATCATCCAGTATCTCGCGCAGAGCGGCATCGGCACCCTGGGAATCGTCGACGACGATGCTGTGGATCTCTCGAACCTGCAGAGGCAGGTGCTCTACCGCGCCGATCAGGTGGGGCTGCCGAAGGCGCGCGCAGCCGCCGACTGGGTGCGGCAGGCCAATGCCGAGGTGACCGTGCGCGTTCACGCGTTCCGTCTCGATGAGGCGACCGTTCGGATCCTCGACGACTACGACCTCGTCGTCGACGGAAGCGATTCATTCGACACGTGTTACCTGGTCGCTGATGCGGCGGCCGCCCGAGGGCTCGCCGTCGTCTGGGGCAGCGTTGCTCGCTTCGACGGCCAGGTCAGCGTCTTCTGGGATGCCGCTCCCGACGGCCTCGCCGTCGACTACCGTGACCTCCACCCGCAGGCCCCCGCCGACGGCTGGGACGAATCGTGCGCCGATGTCGGCGTGCTCGGACCCCTGTGCGGCCTCGTCGGCTCGGTCATGGCCACCGAGGCGATCAAGCTGCTGACCGGCGCTGGCGAGTCGCTGCTGGGCCGGGTCGTCACGATCGACGCGCTCGGCGGCGGCTGGCGCGAATCACGACTGCGGCGGTCGCCCGAACGGGCCGAAGAACGACGGCAGGATCCGGCGCACCGCCCGGTAGCCGCCGCCCGCCCGCCTGTCACCGTTCCGGCCCTGACCGCCGACGCCCTGGAGGGGCGCCTCGCCGCTCGCGCCGACGGTGGCGCTGACTTCGCGCTCGTCGATGTGCGCGAGCGGCAGGAGCACGACGTCGAGGCGATCCCCGGGTCGATCCTCGCTGCAGGATTCGGGTCGACCAGCTTCGACCACCCGCCGCTCGACCCGGCCGTGCCCATCGTCGTGTACTGCGCGCGCGAGCCGCGGTCACGACAGGCCGCCGAGCTGCTGGCGGCGGAGGGGTACGACGTCACCGTGCTCACCCGAGGCATGCTCGGCTGGAACCTGCGGCCGGGCGCGCTCGCCGCTGGTGCTGGTGCGACCGGACGGGTGCCGCTGCCGCTCGGCGACATCGACCCCGACGGCTTCCGGCCGAACCTGCACTCGTAGGCCGCTCCGCCCCGTCCCGCCGCCCGGCCCTGCTCCGCTCCGAATTTGAAGGAGAAACCTCGCGTCGACCCCCGCCGATCGTGATGTCTGCGCTCGGCCCGCCGCGTTTTTCCTTCAAATTTGCAGGAGGGCCACCGTGCCAGCCTCTGGTCTTCAGCCTCCGGCGAAGGGCGGCATGACATCCACGACCGCACCGGCCGGCACAACACGCGACCGATCCTGCGTCGAGACGCCATCGACGAGAAAGGCGCACCGGCCGAGCACTCGGGCGAGCTCGTCGGGATCCTTGCCACTGGCCGGAAGCACACCGTCGACGAGCTCGCCGATGGTCGGCTCGCCCGCCGACACGCAGGCGAGCTCGTCGAGGCCGGTGGCAGCCCGAGCGGCGGCGAAGAAGCGGAGGGTGACGGTGGTCGACATCGCTTCAGCCACCGATCGCGCTCATCGAACGGTCGGACTGCACGAACGAGGGGTCGTCGATGCCGTGGCCCTTCGGCTTGGCCCACATCGCGCCCCGCCAGAGGTCGGCGATGTCGTCGTCGGAGCCACCGGTGCGAAGGGAGGCTCGCAGGTCGGTCTCCTCGTGTGAAAACAGGCAGCTCATCACGCTGCCCTCGGCGGTGAGCCGGGTGCGACGGCAGTCTTCGCAGAACGCCTCGGTCACGCTGGCGATGATGCCGACGGTTCCGGTGAGCCCGGAGCCGTCGCGCGCCGTCGCGATGAAGCGTTCGGCGGGCGCCCCGTCGCGCGGCTCCCTGGCCACGGTGAGGGTGAACTCGGCGTCCACCAGCTGACGCATGTCGGCTGCTGTGACCATGCTGTCGCGACTCCAGGTGTGGTCGGCGTCGAGGGGCATCTGCTCGATGAACCGGAGTTCGTGGCCGCGCTCGAGAGCCCAGCGCAGCAGCCCGGGAGCCTCGTGGTCGTTGATGCCCGGCAACAGAACCGCGTTGATCTTGATGGGCCCGAGCCCGGCTGCGGCAGCCGCGTCGACTCCGGCGATCACCTGCCGCAGGAAGGGGCGCCGGGTCAGTGCGGCGAACGTCTCGGCGTGGAGGGAGTCGAGCGAGACGTTGATCCGGTCGAGCCCGGCGTCGGCGAGGCCCTGAGCCCGGGAGGCGAGGCCGATCGCGTTCGTCGTGAGCGAGATCTCGGGTCGAGGCTCGAGTGCAGCGCAGCGGCTGACGATGTCGATCAGGTCGGCGCGCAGCAGCGGTTCGCCCCCGGTGAAGCGCACCTGGCGCACTCCGAGGTCGCGAACGGCGATCCCCACGAGCCGCACGATCTCGTCGGCGGAGAGCGCCTGCTCGCGATCGAGCCAGGGCAGGCCTTCGGCGGGCATGCAGTAGGTGCAGCGGAGGTTGCAGCGGTCGGTCAACGACACCCGCAGGTCGGTCGCGACCCGGTTGAAACGGTCGAGGAGGCCGGGAACGCCCGCGGGGCGGGAGACGGCACCCGGGCGCGCAGGATCCTGCTGACCCGGCAGGGTGGGCATGCCCAGCGAAATGCTCATTCCTCGACCCTATGTCAGTGCGAGCTCTACGACGAGGCCACCCGTGGCCGGTGCCTGCGCCTTCACCGTGAATCCGTGCGCGTCGGCGATCGACCGGACGATCGACAACCCGAGGCCCGCGTGTGCACCGGCACTGTGCCGGTCGCCGTCGAGGCGGACGAACGGCTCGAACAGCCTCGAAATGGCATCCGGGTCGATGACGGCGCCCGTGTTGCCGATGCGGAGGCGGCGGGGGTCGAGGTCGACCTCGACGACTCCGGGCTTCGTGCTGTATTCGAGGGCGTTGTCGAGCAGATTGCCCACGAGCTGCCCGAGAAGCACCGCGTCTCCCGAGACCACCAAGGGGTCGACTCGCACCCGCAGCTCGGTGTGCTCCTGCGCGGCCCTGGCTCGGCGGACCTCCACCTGGTCGGTGACGACCGCGTCGAGATCGACCGCGTCGGTCCGCTCGAGACCGCGTTGACCGGTGGCTAGGGCGAGGAGCCCGGAGAGCAGTCGCTCCGTTCGACGGTTGGCAGCCAGCAGCTGTTCGGCGGTCGCGGCGACGTTCTCGGGCGCGGGGTCGGCGAGACCCACCTGAATGGCCGTTCGTTGGATCGCGAGGGGCGTGCGGAGCTCGTGCGACGCGTTCGCGACGAAGCGTCGCTGGCTGTCGAACGCGATCTCGAGTCGGGCGAGGAGGGCGTCGAACGTGTCGGCGAGTCGTTTCAGCTCGTCGTCGGGGCCCGCGTGGTCGAGGCGCTCGTGCAGGTCTTCGGCCGAGATGCGGCCCGCGGCCTCGGTGACCATCCGCACCGGACGCAGCATGCGGCCGGCGACGACCCAGCCGACGGCGGCTGCGAGCACGGTGGCGGCCAGGAGTCCGATGAGCGACCAGAGCAGGAGCTGCTGGCGCGCGATCTCGTCGACGCCCACTGTGGCCACGCCCGTGCCGGCTCCGGTCGAGGTGCCGGAGACATCGGCGGTGATCGAGGCGCCCGATCGGGCGCTGACGCCGAGGGCGGTCAACACGTTGATCCCGGCCAGGACGCCACCCGAGAGAACGAGGAACGCCACCGCGAAGACGAGGGCTGTCCGGCCCCGCAAACCGAGTCGGGACGGCGCCGACTCCTTCCTCACAGGCAGTACCCCCGCCCCTGGACGGTGGTGATCACCGCGGGTTCGCCCAGCTTGCCGCGGAGCTTGCTCAGGGCGACCCGGACTGCCCCGGTGAAGGGATCGACGTTGTGATCCCAGCACTTCTCCAAGAGCACCTCGGCGCTGACGACGGCTCCCTGCGCCTCGAGGAGCACCTGCAGCAGCATCAGCTCTTTCGGCGTCAGGTCGAGGGGTCGACCACCGCGCGTCGCCCGGTGCCGGGCGGGGTCGAGCACGATGTCTCCCGAGGTCAGCATCGTGGGCAACGCCGGTGCCGACCGTCGTGCCAGAGCCCGCACCCGGGCGACGAGTTCGGGAAACTCGAACGGCTTCGCCAGATAGTCGTCGGCCCCGAGGTCGAGACCGGCCACCCTGTCGGCGAGGGTTCCTGAAGCAGTGAGCATCAGGATCCTGGTGCTGTCGCCCCGTTCCGAGATCCGTCGCGCCACCTGATCGCCGTGCAGCCCGGGGAGGTCGCGGTCGAGCACGACCACGTCGTAGTCGTTCACTGTCAGCAGCTCGTCGGCCTCGTCGCCGCGATAGGCCACGTCGACGGCGACGTTCTCGGCCCGGAGCCCCCGAGCCACCAGATCGGCCAGCGTGACCTCGTCTTCGACGATGAGCAGTCGCATGGGTTCCTCTCTCCGGCGGACGCACGTCTCTCAGCACATTACGACGCTGCGTGTTTCGCAGACCTCTCCGGTCGGGAGACGCTGGCGAAACAGGCGCCCTGGTCTTCTGGTCTCGACGCGTCGACCGACGCGGCCCCGACACGAAAGGCCAGTGCATGCTCACGACCACCCCCTCGTCCGCTCCCCGACTCGAAGGGCGGGTGCTGTGATGCGGCGGCGCACACTCGTCATTACGGCAGCCGCGACCGCCCTCGTCGTCGGGGGCTCCTGCATCGGGGTCGTCGCGATGGCGACCGAGTCTCCGGCGTCAGCGGGTTCGGCGGGGTCGAGCGTTGCGACCGCTACCGCGCCGGTGCTGCGGGGCGACCTCGTCGACAGCACGCTGTATCCCGGAACGCTCGGCTACGGGTCGCCCGAGACGCTGGTCGCCGCGGCCTCCGGCACCATCACGTCGGTCGCCGCCTTCGGCTCGGTCGTGAAGCTCGGCGAGACCCTCTACACGGTCGATGAGCGCCCCGTCGTTGCTCTCCATGGGCGCCTGCCCGTCTACCGGGCCATGTCGTGGGGCATGACGGGCGGCGACGTGCAGCAGCTGAACGCCAGCCTCCGTGCGCTCGGAGACACCGCCGTTCCCGCCTCGAACGAGTTCACACGCGAGACGGCACGGGCTGTCAGCGCTTGGCAGCGGGCACACGGCTACGCCGCGACCGGCGTGATCGGGGCCGACCAGATCGCCTTCGTGCCGGGCGACGTGAAGATCGCCGGCGTCACCGCGCCCGCGGGGTCGAGCGCCTCCGGACCCATCCTCGAGTACACGTCGACCACGCGCGTCGTCACCAGCACGGTCACCGCGCGGCAGGCATCCGCCTTCGCGATCGGCAATCGCGTCGAGGTGGGTCTGCCCGACGGCACGAAGGTCGCGGCCAAGGTCTCGGCGCAGAGTTCGCGTTCCCAGCCGGAACCCTCGACGGGAGGGTCGTCGACCGACTCGACCGTCGACGTCACGATGAAGGTGGGCTCGGCTCTCGAGAACGCCGAGACGGGCGAGCAGGCCGTCGACGTGCTCGTGCCGGGCGCGGCGAAGAAGGACGTCCTGTCGGTGCCGGTCGCGGCCCTGGTCGTCGACCCGAAAGGCGGCTACGAGGTCGAGACCCGTTCTTCTGCCGGACGCACCCACCTTCGGGTGAAAGTCGGCCTGTTCGCGCAGGGCCGGGTCGAGGTCAGCGGAAAGGGGATCGTCGAGGGACTCGAGGTCGTGGTGCCCTCGTGAACGGCCCCGTCCTCGACCTCCGACAGATCTCGAAGTCGTACGGCGACACCCGGGTGCTCCACTCGATCGATCTCACGGTCGCCGCGGGGGAGATGCTCGCCATCGTCGGCCCGAGCGGCTCCGGCAAGTCGACGATGCTCAACATCATGGGCACGCTCGACCGTCCCACCTCCGGCAGCCTCTCGGTGGCCGGGCACAGCGTCGACCATCTCTCCGACGACGGGCTCGCCGAGCTCCGCGCCCTCCATATCGGCTTCGTCTTCCAGCACTTCCACCTCGCCGCCGGAGCCACGGCGGTGGAGAACGTCGCAGACGGCCTTCTCTACAGCGGCGTCGAGCGCGCCGAGCGTCGGCGCCGCGCTGCAGAAGCCCTCGAGCGCGTGGGCCTCTCGCACCGTCTCACGCACCGGCCGCCGATGCTCTCGGGCGGCGAGAAACAGCGGGTGGCGATCGCCCGAGCGATCGTCCGCAATCCGAGCGTGCTTCTGGCGGACGAACCGACCGGCGCCCTCGACAGCGCGTCGGGCGCGAACGTACTCGCCGTCCTCCGCGAGCTCAATGCCGACGGGACGACCGTGGTCGTGATCACGCATGATCGCGACCTCGCCGGAGCGCTCCCGCGGAGTGTTCGCATGCTCGACGGGCACCTCTCGCCCGCTCCGCTCGAGCCCACCGGACTCCCGCGATGACCGCGGCAAAAGTCAACCGGATCGCAACCGGCCCACGCACCGGCGTCCGCTTCGGCGACCTCCTCCGGTTGGGGCTGTTCGGTCTGCGCACCCGCCCCACGCGCGTCCTCCTGTCAGCGCTCGGCATCGCGATCGGCATCGCCGCGATGGTGGCCGTCGTCGGCCTGGGCTCGTCGAGCCGGGCGCAGCTCACGGGAGTCCTCGACCGCCTCGGGACGAACGTGCTCGCGGTCTTGCCCGGCAAATTGCTGACGGGCGACACGATCCCGCTGCCCGCAACGGCGGTCGGCCAGGTCGGACGGGTGCCCGGCGTCCTCGAGAGTGCGGGGACGGGTCTCGTCGTCGGCGCCCACGTCTATCGCACCGACAAGATCCCGACGCTCCAGACGAAGGGCCTCGACGTCCGCGCCGCCTTCGGTGACCTCCCGGGCGTGCTCCGGGCGAGGTTCGTCTCCGGGGGCTGGTTGCGAGAGCCGGGGCCGACCGAAGCGGCGACGGCAGGATCCTTCGGGTCGCCTTCCGAGGTCGTCCTCGGTCACGGCGCTGCCACGGCGCTCGGCATCGACCGCGTGACCGGAGCGGAACGCGTCTGGATCGGGGGCAGCTGGTGGAGCGTCGTCGGAATCCTCGAGCCGCTGACCCTGGCGCCGGATCTCGACTCCTCGGCCTTCGTCCCGGTCGCGGCGGCGACCTCGCGCCTCGGGTTCGACGGGG
Organism: Frondihabitans sp. PhB161; assembly: GCF_003814635.1. Classification (NCBI taxonomy): domain Bacteria; kingdom Bacillati; phylum Actinomycetota; class Actinomycetes; order Micrococcales; family Microbacteriaceae; genus Frondihabitans; species Frondihabitans sp. PhB161. The sequence goes on along the minus strand of NZ_RKQW01000002.1, from coordinate 478,873 downwards.
CTCCCACGCAGATCTCCGCCCGCGCCGACCCCGAGCGGCTCGACGGCGTCCGCACCCTCCTTCCGAGAGCCGCCAACCCCGCGGTCGAGGCCGGAGCCACGGTGTCGCGTCCCTCCGACGCTCTCGAGGCGCAGCGGGCATCCGAGGCGTCGTTCACAGGGCTGCTCCTCGGCCTCGGACTCGTCGCACTGCTCGTCGGCGGCATCGGCGTGGCGAACACCATGGTCATCACGGTGCTCGAGCGGCGTGCCGAGATCGGGGTGCGTCGTGCCCTCGGAGCCCGCCGACGAAACATCCGCGACCAGTTCTTGATCGAGTCGCTCCTCCTGGCCCTCCTCGGCGGGGCCTGCGGCGTCGTGCTCGGCGCGGTTGTGACCGTGATCTTCGCCGTCGCCCAGGGCTGGCCACCGACCGTTCCCGTCTGGGCCGTCGCCGGCGGTCTCGGCTCGACCGTGGTCATCGGCGGGCTGTCGGGAATCTACCCCGCGAGCCGAGCCGCCTCCGTTCCCCCGACCTCGGCTCTCGCCGCGGCCTGACCCACCCCACTACGAAAGGCAATCCCATGTCATCGACCATCCGCCCGAAAGTCATCGCGCTCGCTCTCGGAGCCGCCCTCGTCGCGAGCCTCGTCGGCTGCTCGTCGCCGGCGTCCGACTCTCCGACACCGTCCGCCGACGGAGCCGCGGCCAAATGGGGCTCCTGTATGCGTGATGCCGGGATCTCGATCGAAGACCCCACCGACGCCCAGTTGGCGAGCGGCGGGCTCCGGATTCCCGAGGGCATCGACGAAGACGCCTTCCAGAAGGCCTCCGCCGGCTGCGGCGGACCCAAGGGCGCGAGCACCGCGCAGAAAGACACCTGGACCAAGCAGACGCAGGGCTACATCGCCTGCATGGCGGAGGCCGGCATCACCGGGTTCGACGAAAGCCAGGCGGCGCGGGGCACCATCTCGTGGGAGGGGATCGACCAAGAGACGCCGGCCTTCAAGGCGGCCGACCCGGCGTGCAAGAAGAAACACCTGAGCGACTGGGGCGGCCTCTAAGCCCCCGGAAGAACAAACGCCCGGGAGACCGCAACGCGAGTTGTTCGCTGCGGGACCCCGGGCGTTTCACCGATCCGGTGTGCTGATGCCAGGCTGCGGGTCTCTCGCCTGGCAGAGAGCGAGCGCCGTTGTAGGGACGGCGCTGCAAGAGGATTCGCAGTCCTCGCCGCATCGGTTTGGGTTTTGGTGAGAATTTATTTCGAGAGTGTCAGCGCGACGGCGTCTCGACGAGCACGGTGGTGGCTTTGACCACGGCGATCGCGACGGAACCGAGTTCGAGACCCAGCTCGCGAACCGCCTCGGAGCTCATCAGCGAGACGACGCGGAACGGCCCGCACTGCAGCTCGACCTGCGCCATGACCGTGTCGAGCTTGATGTCGGTGACGAGCCCCATGAACCGGTTGCGCGCCGACCGGCCGACGCCCGACGGATCGTCCGGCAGAAGGGCGTTCTTCTTCGCCAACTGGGCCAGGGCGAGGCCGTCGACCACGGTGCGGCCCGACTCGTTCTTCGATGCCTCGAGAGTGCCGTTGTCGATCCACCGCCGCAGGGTGTCGTCCGAGACGCCGAGGTAGCGAGAGGCTTCGCTGATTCTGAGCTGGGGCATGAGCGGAGCCTACGGGGTGTTCTCTGCGGGCGTGTGGCCGATCGCGGCGAGCGGCGGGCGGCGCGTCACGAGGCGCCATTCACTCGCGGCGCGGTCGCGGATCCTGCCCCGCCAGCCCGGCCCGGATCGCCGGATGCTGACCACGATGATGAGCACGAGGGCGACGCCGAGGGTCGAGGCGCGCACGTAGTTGTAGGGCCAGAACTGCCGGATCGAGATGGCCAGCGCCAGCGCCAGCCACTCGATGCGTCCGGTCATGGCGACGAACGGGATCAGCAGCAAGGCGTACCAGGGGTAGCGGGGGCTCAGTACGAAGAGGAACGCCCCGATCATCACCAGCTGCCCGAGCCAGACGGTGTCGACGTCGGAGGTCCGCCACACGATGACGGCGACCGCCGCGAGAATGAGGAGCGCCAGAACGGTCGTCGCCGTGCCGTGAACCAGGAGATAGACGAGTGCGAACCGCGAGCCGTCGTTGACCCCCTCCTCCTGCAGGTAGCCGGGCAGATAGCCGAGCACCTTCGGCCCGGTCGAGATGATGTAGGGCACGTACAGGAGCACGAACGCCGCGATCGAACCGGCGATCACCGGCAGGGGTTTGCGGCGGAGAAGGGCCGGAGCCGCGACGACGGGGATCAGCTTGACGGCGATGGCCGCTCCGAGCGCCGCCCCGCCACCCCATCGCCGGAGCCGGGAGACGCTCTCGGTCGCCACCAGTGCCGTCGCGAGCAGACCGAACCCCGCGGCGAGCAGGTCGACGTGCGAGTTCGTGACGGCTTCGGAGGCGACGAGCGGGCACCACCCCCAGAGCGCGGCCCAGCGCGGATCGAGTCCGCGGCGTCGCAGCAGCACGAGGAGCCCCGCGGTAATCGCCAGGCTGATGAGCAGCCCCGATGCCTGCAGTGGCCAATACTCGGCCTCGACCGGCACGACCGCGCGCACGGCGGCGAAGTAGAGCTCGGCCGCCGCCGGGTAGATGGTGAAGACCCGGGGTCGGTTGATCGCCGTGCACAGGAGGTCTCCTGACCCCTTCTCGTGCGTGGTCATGATGCGGGTGCCAATGCACTGCTGGGTGCCGTCGGACGCGGTCGTCGGCGTCGGGAACAGCCATTCCGGCTTCAGCCGGGCCGTCGCAGCCGAGTTGGGCGCATGGGCGTAGGGCGAGACGCCGGCGTTCTGCACGATGCCATCCCACGCGTATCGGGCCGAGTCGGTGCTCGTGTTCGGTGGCCCCGCGATGGCGGCGCCGCCGATGAGCGCCGAACCGATGAGCACGACGACCGTGGCGGATCGCGCGGGCACCCGTCGCAGAAGCACGACCGCGCCGACGAACAGCAACCAGCAGACGATGGTCCAGATCTGAAACGAATGCCCCACTCCCGGCTTGTAGAAGCCGAGCGTCACGACGCCCCAGGCGATGGTCGCGGCGACGACGGCCGAGCCGAGCAGGGCGAGAAAGGTGCGCACGCTTCTACTCTGCCCGAACCGAAGGGCGTTCCGGTCCGAACCCCTTACGCGACTGTGACATCTCGAGCCGATCCGCTTGAAACGGGCCGCCGCTCCTCCCGATCATGGTGAGATTCAGTATGCGAGAACTGCTCTACGGGCTCCGACGGTCGATGACTTCGCCGAACCGCAACGCGCGGACGGCAGTGGTGATGGGCCGGCTCCTCGGTCTGGCCTTCGTCATCTGCCTCGGCACCGGCCTCTACAGCCACTTCCTCCAAGAGCCCGCGGCCTGGATGTCGTTCCCGACGAGGCCCGTGTCGCTCTACCGCTGGACTCAGGGCATCCACATCACCGCCGGCATCGCCTGCTTCCCGCTGCTGTTCGGCAAGCTCTACGCGGTGTTCCCGCAGCTGTTCAAGTACCCGCCGATCTCGTCTCCCGTGCAGATCCTCGAGCGCGCCTCGATCGCGCTCTTCGTCGCGGCGTCGCTCGTCCAGATCTTCACCGGCCTGCTGAACACCTTCCAGTACTACCCGTGGCCGTTCCCCTTCAAGCAGGTTCACTACGCGCTCTCGTACGTGATCATCGGTTCGCTGGCGGTGCACATCGGCGTCAAACTGCCGATCATCGCTCGCTACTGGCGGGGGCGCGACAGCTACGACGCCGAGGGCCGCTTCCTCGTCGACGAGAGCGTCGGAGTCGACGAGGTCCCGCCCACGACCCAGCGGGTGGCGCGCGAGAAGCTCGCGACGATGGGCGTCGACCCCGACGACCTCAAGGATCCGCGGATCGTCCTGCCCGAAGACGTCACCCGCGAGGTCGTCGCCGCTCGCGCCCCGTCCGGTCTCATCGGCCGCGTCTTCGAGTGGATCGACCGCACTCCCACCATCGACCCGAAGACCTCTCGCCGTGCGTTCTTCGGTGCCGTCGGCGTCACCACGGCCGGCCTCGTCGCTCTGACGGCGGGCCAGTCGGCCACCCCGCTCTCACCGATCAACGCCTTCGCGCCGCGCAAGAACGGCCTCGGCCCGAACGATCTGCCGATCAACCGCACCGCGGCGGCCGCCCAGGTGCTCGAGACCGCCACCGACCCGGGGTGGGAGCTCACGGTGGTTCGCGGATCCTCGTCTCGCACGTTCTCGCTCGCCGACCTCCAGGCGCTGCCCCAGCACGACGCCGCGCTGCCGATCTCCTGCGTCGAGGGCTGGAGCCAGATGGCCGACTGGAGAGGCCCGCGACTGCGCGACATCGTCGCGCTGGTCGGCGCGAGCGACTCCGACAGCCTGCGCATCACCAGCCTTGAGAAGAAGGGCGGCTACCGGGTGACCCTCATGGGAGCCGAATACGTGCGCGACGAGAACACCCTGGTCGCCCTCCACCTCAACGGCGCCCGGCTCGACATCGAGCACGGGTATCCGGCGCGCATGATCGCTCCGGGCCGCCCCGGTGTGCTTCAAACCAAATGGTTGAGCCGACTGGAGGTGCTGTCGTGAAGATCGCTCGCGGAATCCTTCTCGGCCTGGGAGCGGCGGCGATCCTGTTCGGCGCCTACGTCATGGTCGATACCGTCAAGCCCAAAAACATCTGGGGTCTGGTCACCTGGCTGATCGGCGCCGTGATCATCCACGACGGCATCATCTCGCCGGCTGTCGTCGCCATCAGCCTCGCGATGCGCAAACGCGGTCGCAGGGTCCGGCCCGCCGTCATCGGCATCATCCAGGGCGCCATCGTCGTCGGCTCGATCTTCACCCTCGTCGTCGTGCCCGAGATCATCCGCAAGGCCAAGGGCCCGAAGAACGTAACGGTGCTGCCGTTCGACTATGCCAACCGGCTGGCGATCCTGTGGGCGGTTATCGCCGTGCTGGCTGCGCTCGCCATCGTGGTGTACCTGCGGGTGGTGCGTCGGCGGGCCGAGCGGGATCGGATCGTTCGGTCGTAGAGGGTTGGCCTGGTGGGGGCTCGCCGCTTTCGAGTAGGTGGGCGGGTGTTATTGAGAGTGGGCGGGTGCTGGAGCACCCGCCCACTGCTCATAACACCCGCCGACTCCGGCTCGCGTGAGGCAATGCAGCTGAGAACGCCTCCACACCCCAGGAGCACCAGCGCCTACGCGCGAACCAGCCGGGCGAACACGCGCCCGTCGATGCGCCACTCCTGGTCGACCCGCAGGCCGGCCGAGGCAGCATGGCGCGCCATGGCGTCGGCGCCGACCTCGGCCCAGGGGAAGTCCGAGGAGGCGCGACCGTGATCGTCGACGACGTGCGCCGAGAAGACGGAGTCGGCCTCGTCCCGCGGGGAGGCCTCGACGATGACGGCGCCGGTCGCAGACAGCAACTCGCGGCAGCGGTTCAGCAAGCGCACGGGGTCGCCGCCGATTCCGATGTTGCCATCCAGCAGGAGGGCCGTACCCCAGTGACGTTCGCGGGGCAGGCGCTCGAAGACCGTTCGGCGCAGCACGGGGAGACCGGCGTTCCTGGCGACCGCGACGGCGGCCGAAGAGACGTCGATGCCGAGAGCGACGAGACCCAGCGCGATTCCGGCCTCGACCATGCGACCCGGCCCGCAGCCGATGTCGAGCACGGGGCCACGCTCGGCCGCGAGCAGGGCACGGTCGACATCGTCGGCGGCTGCCATCCAGCGGCCGAGGTCGTAGTCGCCCGAGCTCGGTTCGGTGGATCCTTCGCCGTGGGATCCTGAAGTCTCGCCGCCCGCATCGGAACGGACGAGAGTCAGGCGCCCTTCGCGGCGCAGCGCGTGCGCGTACGGCTCGGCGCCGCCGGCACCGAAGGTGGCCTCGCGGCCCAGTTCGGCGATGGTCATTCGGTGCTCCCGAGCGCGTCGTTTAGCACGGCGGCGAATCGGCCGTCGGGAGCGGCTGCGGCAGCGGCGATCGCATCGTCGATGTGGTCGACGTCGGTCAGGGTGCGGAGTCTGCTCACTCGGAGTCCGGCGTCGGCGAGGCGGGCCAGCTGGTGAGCCCCGGTGTCGTCTCGCGACATGGGCACGCCGCGCACGAGTGAGCCGTCGGGGTCGCGCAGGCCGAGGGCCCAGAACCCGCCATCCGTCGAGGCGCCGTACCAGGCGTCGATGTCGTCCGGCCACTCACCGTCGAAGGCGGGGGCGAGGTCGTCGCGGACCAGCTGAGGGGTGTCCATGCCGATGAGCACGGTCGGCCCGGTGACCAGTTCGAAGAGCGCAGCGATCCGCTCGTCGAGGGGGCCGGTCGTCTGAGGGATCACATCGAACTGTTCGGAGCCGACCGGCGGTCGGTTGCCATCGAACAGCAGGATCCGACGGCTCGCCGGCAGCGAATCGGTAGCGAGCAGGGTGTCACCGAGGCTGGCAGCGGCCACCTCCGCTGCCTGCTCGAGTGTCAGCGGCGGGTGCAGCCTCGTCTTGACCTTGCCGGGAAGACACTCCTTTGCGATCACCACCAGGGTCGTCATGCTCGTGCCTCGCGGAGGAGTCTCGACATGTCTTTGATTGCGCGAATCGTTCCGCGCACCGTTCCGGTGACTTTGCTGCGCCCAACCCGGGGGGAGTAGTCGATGTCGAGTTCGCGGATGCGCCAGCCCGCCTCGGAGGCACGGAGCACCATTTCAAGCGGGTAGCCGCTTCGGCGATCCTGGAGGTCGAGGGCCAGAAGCCCCTCTCGGGAGGCGACTCGGAGGGGACCGAGGTCGTGGAGGGCCACACCGGAGGCCCTGCGCATCAGGCGGGCGAGAACGAGATTGGCGAACCGCGCGTGGAGAGGCCAGGCACCGCGGGTGGTCGGGCGGCGGCGGCCGAGCGTCAGTTCGAATTCTCCGGCCAGCACGGGGGCGGCGAGCCGAGGGAGATCGCCCGGATCCATCGAGCCGTCGGCATCGCAGAAAGCGACGAGTGGTGCCGTTGCCGCGAGGAGGCCGGCGTGGGCCGCCGACCCGAAGCCGCGCCGGGGTTCGGTCACGACGAGTGCCCCATGGGCTTGGGCTACGTCGGCTGAACCGTCGGTCGAGCCGTTGTCGACGACGATCGCGCGGTAGCCCTCGGGCAGCCGGGAGAGGACGCCGGGAAGGGCGGCAGCTTCGTCGAGGCAGGGCAAGACGACGTCGACGGTAGAAAACGGCATTCCCTGAGAGTACGGGGCGGCGGGGGTCTTGGGCCGCCCGAGGTATTACAGAAGTCGAACGAAACGATGAGCCTGAAGCCTCTCGGTAACCGATCTGTAACATGTTAAACATGTCGTATTCACCGATGGTCGCGCCTTCGCTCAAGCCCGCCTCTCGCTCATCGGGCCCAGCTCGGCGGAGCATTCTCGTCGTCGGAGACGATCCGGTCACCGCCGACGTGCTCGTGTCGTCTCTGCGGGCGAACGGGCACGCTGCGCGCCTGGTCGTCGACGGGATCGACGCCGTCGAGGCGGTTCGCGAGACGCGACCCGATCTCGTGCTGCTCGACCGGATGCTGCCGGGCATCGACGGGCTGGAGGCCTGCCGGCGAATCCGCCTCCTCGCCGACGTGCCCATCATCATGCTGGCCGACCTGGGCGAGGAGCACGATCGCATCTCCGGCCTCGAGGTGGGAGCCGACGACTATCTCGTCAAGCCGTTCTCCCCGCGCGAGCTCCTGCTCCGGGTCGAGGCTGTTCTTCGGCGCACCTCGTCACCCGAAGAGCCCCCGGCCACGATCGAGGCGGGGCGTTTCCGTCTCGATCGAGCTCGCCGAGAGATCACGGTCGGCGACACGACCCTCACTCTGACGGCTCGAGAGCACGACCTCCTCGCGCACCTGATCACGCACCCCGATCGAGTATTCCGCCGAGATGAGCTGCTCCGATCCGTCTGGGGGTGGGAGGTCGGCGATTACTCGACGGTCACCGTCCACGTGCGGCGTCTGCGCGAGAAGATCGAAGACGATCCCGCCTCGCCGACGCACCTGCTCACGGTCTGGGGGGTGGGCTACCGGTTCACGCCGGGCACGGCGCACTCGTGAGCCGTGAGGACTTGCTGTTCGTCACCGGCTAGGCGTGCGTGGCATCGACCGTCGCCGGAGAGGCCGGTGGGGCTAGACGCTCGCGCGCAACGGGGCGGTTGCGAACTCGCGCATGCCCTCGTCGAACGACACGCTCGGCTCCCAGCCGAGTTCCCGCCGCAGTCGCTCCGAGGAGGCGGTGATGTGGCGGACGTCTCCTGACCGGTACTCGCCGGTCACGATCGGCGAAGGCCCGCCCGCGTGGAGGGCAAGAGCGGCAGCCATCTCTCCGATGGTGTGGACGATTCCGCTGCCGACGTTGAAGGCTCGGTAAGCCGTCGGATCCTGATCTCGCGTCCACTCCAGGGCGGCGATGTTCGCCGAGGCGATGTCGCGCACGTGCACGAAGTCGCGTCGCTGGGCGCCGTCTTCGAACACGCGGGGAGCCTCGCCGCGTTCGAGCGCCGAGCGGAACAGCGAGGCGACTCCGGCGTAGGGGGTGTTCTGCGGCATGCCGGGGCCGTAGACGTTGTGGTAGCGGAGGGCCGCGGCGCGACCGCCGGTGCTGCGGGCCCACGCCGTAGCGAGGTGCTCCTGGGTGAGCTTCGTCGTGGCGTAGACGTTGCGCGGGTCGAGCTGCGCATCTTCGGCGATGAGCTCGGGTGCGAGCAGATCGCCGGCGTCGTCGCGCGGATCGAAGATGCCGGCATCGAGGTCGGCGATGCGGCGAGGCGCGGGGCGCACGATGCCGGAGGGGCCGCGGTAGGCGCCCTCGCCGTAGACCACCATCGACGAGGCGATCACGAGACGGCCGACGCCCGCGCGAGCCATCGCTGCGAGCAGCACGGCGGTGCCGAGGTCGTTCGACGAGACATAGTCGGGGGCGTCTTGGAAGTCGACGCCGAGACCGACCTTCGCGGCCTGGTGGCACACCGCGTCGACGCCGAGCAGAGCCTCGTCGACGGCGGTGACGTCGCGGACGTCGTCGCGACGGAAGTCGACCCGAGGGTCGATCGGGGCTGGCCCGCCGTGGACGTCCGGCCGCAGGGAGTCGAGCACCCGCACCCGCCAGCCGCGCTCGAGGGCGGCATCGACGACGGCCGAGCCGATGAACCCTGCACTGCCGGTGACGAGGAGCAGAGGGGCGGTGGGCGCGGATCCTTCGGTCATTCGGGAAGCCTCGGATCGCCCGAGACGGGACGCGCGAGAACCGCGTCGACCGCCTCGGCGGGGATCAGCTGGCGCGGCGTGAAGTCGCTCGGGATGGACGCGACGATGCGCTCGATCGCCGCGACGATGAGCGGCTGCGCCTCGGCCAGGCGGGCCATCACGAGTCCGTGGCTGACCGTCTCGACGTCCGCCTCCGCGTCGTCGTCGCTCGGGGCCAGCCCCGCGTCGGCGTCGGTGACGAACGAGAGGTTGACGGTGCCGATGTTGAGCTCGCCGGCGAGAGGCACCTCGGGCACCATCGTCATGTTGACGGTGTGGGCCCCGGCCTGCCGCCACCAGAGCGACTCGGCGCGGGTCGAGAACCGCGGGCCCTGGATCACGACGCAGGTGCCGGACGGGGCGAAGGATCCGAGTTCTTTCGCGAGCGCGTCGACCGCGAGATCGCGCAGGGTCGGGTCGAACGGGTCGGCAGCGGACAGGTGCTGCACCGATCCCTGGTCGTAGAAGGTGTCGGCACGGCCCCAGGTGCGGTCGATGAACTGGTCGGTGATGACCATCGTTCCCGGCGGGTAGTCGGGGTGCACGCCGCCGACGGCCGACGACGACACGATCGCCTTGGCGCCGAGAGCTGCAAGGGCCCAGATGTTTGCGCGATACCCGATCTGGTGCGGCGGCACCGAGTGGTCGCCGCCGTGCCGGGTGAGGAAGGCGACGCGTTTGCCGCCGAGCTCGCCGATCGAGACGGGGCTCGACGTGGGGCCGTACGGGGTGTCGACGATGACCTCGTCGGACGCCCCGCGCGGGAACAGTGAATAGAGACCGGAGCCGCCGATCACGGCGACGTCGACGCGGGGAAGCGCGCCTGTGGACAACTCCCGAGGTGCCTGCGACATGAATGCGAGACTACTGGGACAGCCCCGTCCGAGAGTGAAAGCGAGGTGCGAGTGCGCACGATCGAAGAGCATCAGCGAGCGATCTCCGAGCTGGTCGAGGCGGCTCTCGCGTCGCGGGGCACCGAGTTTCTGCCTGTCACGGCGGCTGCCTCCGGGTCTTTGTCGCTCGGCCCGGCCTCTCGCGGGCGCGAGCTCGCGCACGACGTGATCGCGCCGCTCGATCTGCCGCCGTTCGACAACTCCCAGATGGACGGCTATGCGGTGCGCTCGTCCGACCTCGCAGCGGGGCCTCGGGCGCTGACCGTCGGGCGAAGGATCCCGGCCGGCGTCGCCCCGCCACCGCTTCTCGCCGGTACGGCCGCCCCCATCATGACCGGCGCCGCGATTCCCGACGGCGCCGACGCCGTCGTCCAGATCGAGCTCGCCGATCCGCCGCGGTTTCTCGACGAGGCGGCGGGCCCGTTCTCTGTCACGTTGCCGGGGCCGGTCCCCGCCGGCCAGTTCGTCCGGTCTCGCGGCTCCGATCTTCCGGGCGGGTCTGTTCTGCAGGAGCGCGGCACGGTTCTGCGACCGGCGCACTGGGGTGTGCTCGCGTCGTCGGGTGTCGAGACGGTCGAGGTGATCGCCCCGCTTCGCGTGATGCTCGTCTCGACGGGGGCCGAGCTGGCGACGGGCCCGGGCAACCTTGGCGCGGCAAAGATTCACGACGCCAACACGGCCGCCCTGGGGTCGGCGATCGCCTCCCTCGGGGTGCACGTCTCCACCTACCAGGCGACCGACGACGTCGACGACTTCCTCGCGTTCATCCAAGGCCTCGACGGGGCCGACCCCACGACCGCCGACGGTGCCGCCATCGACCTCGTCGTGACGACCGGCGGTGTCAGCGCTGGCGCGTACGAGGTCGTCCGCGAGGCGCTTCACGACCGCGGCGTCGAATTCGCCTCGGTGGCGATGCAGCCGGGCGGGCCGCAGGGCTGGGGCGCGGTCGAGACCGGGCACGGCTCGATTCCGATCGTGTGCTTTCCCGGCAACCCCGTCAGCGCACTCGTCTCCTTCGAGGCGTTTCTCCATGTGCCGCTGGCCCGCGGAGCACACTCCATCGTCGCTGACCGCGATCGTCGGGCGCCTCTCGCCGAGGCCGCCGACTCGCCGCCCGGCAAGCACCAGATCCGTCGCGCCAGGCTCGACGCTGACGGCCGGGTTCACTTCGTCGGCGGCCCGAGCTCGCACCTGCTGCACCACTACGCGCAGGCCACCGTGCTCGCGCACATCCCGGTCGGAGTCTCACGGGTCGAGCCGGGCGACGAGGTCGTAGTGTGGGCCCTCGATGAGTGATTCAGAGTTGTCGCACGTGCGCGCCGACGGCAGCGCCCACATGGTCGACGTGACCGAGAAGGCCGAGACCAAGCGTGTCGCGACGGCACAGGCCGTGCTTCGCACGCGATCCGACGTCGTCGCGCGGATCGCCGACGGCTCCCTGCCGAAGGGTGAGGCGCTCGGCACGGCCCGCGTCGCCGGAATCATGGCGGCCAAGCAGACGTCGAGCCTCATTCCGCTCTGCCATCCGCTCCCGATCGGCTCCGTCACGATCGACTTCGAACCGGCCGACGAGTCGGTGCGCATTCTCGCGACCGTGTCGACGCGAGGCGTGACCGGTGTCGAGATGGAGGCGCTGACCGCCGCCTCCGTCGCCGCCCTGACCCTGTACGACATGATCAAGGCGGTCGACAAGTTCGCCGTGATCGAGGCGATCCAGGTGCTCGAGAAGTCCGGCGGCAAGAGCGGCGACTGGGCTCGCGACTCGAAGGGCGCGCAATGACCGACCCACTCTCTACGGCTTCCGCTCCGGTCGTCGTGCCACGGACGGCCCTCGTCATCGTCGCCTCGACCCGTGCTTCCCGGGGCGAAGCCGAAGATCGCACCGGCCCGGTCATCGCCGCCTGGCTCCGCGAGCGCTCCTTCACTCTCGACGACCCCGCGGTTGTCGCCGACGGCGAGCCGGTCGGCCAGGCCCTCATCGGCGGCATCGCCCAGCCCGTCTCGGTCATCATCACGACGGGTGGCACGGGTGTGACTCCCACCGATGCCACTCCCGAGATGACTGCGCCGCTGCTCGACAAGCGCCTCCTCGGGCTCGAAGAAGAGCTTCGGCGCCGAGGTGTCGCGCACACTCCCACTGCACTCCTCTCGCGCGGGCTCGTCGGAATCGCCGGCCGCACTCTCGTCGTCAACCTCCCCGGATCACCCGGGGGAGTGCGCGACGGCCTCGACGTTCTCGGCGGTGTGCTCGACCACCTCCTCGACCAGCTCGGCGGTGGCGGGCATGGATGACGACGTGCGTCAGATCCTTGAGCCCCGCGTGCTCCTCGCCCGGGTGACTGCCGACCCGCTCAGCGTGGCGGCCTGTTCGGCGCTCGTGCACGAGGCGACGGCCGGTGCCGTCGTCACGTTCGAGGGCGTCGTCCGCGACCACGACGACGGCCGCGGGGTCGCCGCGCTCGAATACGAGGCGCACCCCAGCGCGAGCGACGTGCTCGCGGGGGTCGCGGCCGACATCGCTCGGGCTCATCCCGAAGTGGCCATCGCAGTCGAGCACCGCACCGGGCCGCTCGGCATCGGCGACGTCGCGCTCGCCGCCGCGGTCTCGAGCGCCCACCGGGCCGAGGCGTTCGCCGCATGCGCGCTGCTGATCGACGAGATCAAGGCCCGCGTGCCGATCTGGAAGAAACAGGACTTCACCGACGGCACGAGCGAGTGGGTGGCGTCGCTCGGCTAGACCCTCGCGATCGGCTCAGACCCGCGCGATCGGCTCAGACCCGCTTCGGCGGCATAAACATCTCTCCTAGGGCAGGTGTTTACGCCGATCGTGCGGGTCTGGCGGTCGAAGCCCGCACTCACACCGCCTACCCTTGACGGGTGGCCCACCTTCTCGGCGCTGAAGCGCTTCACCTCGAATTCCCCACCCGTGTGATCTTCGAAGGCGTGACCCTCGGAATCGACGAGGGCTCGCGCATCGGCGTCGTCGGCCGCAACGGCGACGGCAAATCGACCCTCATGTCGCTGCTGGCCGGCCGCATGGAGCCCGACTCCGGCCGCGTCACCCGCCGCCGCGGCATCACCATGGGCGTGCTCGACCAGCGCGACATCCTGCCCCTCGACTCCATCGTGAGCGAGGTCATCGTCGGCGACCGCGACGAGCACGAGTGGGCCGGCAACGCCCGCATCCGCGACGTCATCTCGGGCCTCGCCACCGACATCCCCTGGGATTCCACGATCGGCGCCCTCTCGGGAGGCCAGCGCCGCCGCGTCGCGCTCGCAGCTCTCCTCGTCGGCGACTGGGACGTCCTCTTCCTCGACGAGCCCACCAACCACCTCGACGTCGAGGGTGTCGCCTGGCTCGCCGAGCACCTCAAGCGCCGCTGGTCGCCGCGCGAAGGTGCGCTCGTCGTCGTGACTCACGACCGGTGGTTCCTCGACGAGGTCTCGACCGACACCTGGGAGGTGCACGACGGCATCGTCGAGCCCTTCGAGGGCGGCTACGCGGCCTATGTACTGCAGCGCGTCGAGCGCGACCGATCGGCCTCCGTTTCCGAGGCCAAGCGCCAGAACCTGATGAAGAAGGAGCTCGCGTGGCTGCGCCGCGGTGCCCCCGCGCGCACCGCGAAGCCGAAGTTCCGCATCGAGGCGGCCGAGACGCTCATCGCCGACGAGCCTCCCGTGCGAGACAAGGTCTCGCTGTCGCAGATGGCCACGTCGCGCCTCGGCAAGCAGGTCGTCGACATCATTGACGTGTCGGTGGACTACGGCGAGCGCAAGGTGCTCAAAGACATCGAGTGGCGCATCGCTCCGGGCGAGCGCACCGGCATTCTCGGCGTCAACGGCGCCGGCAAGTCGACACTGCTGAAGCTCGTCACCGGGGCGGTTCTGCCGACGACGGGTCGCGTCACCCGCGGCAAGACGGTCAAGTTCGCCGTGCTCGACCAGCAGCTCGCCGACCTCCACGAGTTCGCGAACGAGCGCGTCAACACGGTCGTTTCCCGCTACCGCTCGTCGTACGTCTCGGGCGGCAAAGAATTGACGCCCGGTCAGCTCCTCGAACGTCTGGGCTTCACCACCCCGCAGCTGCAGACCGCGGTCAAAGACCTGTCGGGTGGTCAGAAGCGCCGTCTCCAGCTGCTGCTGATCCTGCTCGACGAGCCGAACGTGCTGATCCTCGACGAGCCCACCAACGACCTCGACACCGACATGCTCGCGGCGATGGAAGACCTCCTCGACACCTGGCCCGGCACGCTCCTCGTCGTCAGCCACGACCGGTACCTGCTCGAGCGCGTCACCGACATGCAGTACGCCGTGCTCGGCGGCGAGATGCGCCACCTGCCCGGGGGCGTCGACCAGTATCTCGAGCTGCGCCGCATCGCCGTTAGCGGCGCGGGCGAGGCGACCGACCGGCCCACCGCGACGCAGGGAGCCTCGGCGACCGTCACCGCGGCGGCCAAGGCCTCGGGGCTGAGCGGTGCCGAGAAGCGCAACGCCGAGAAGGAGCGCGCCTCGCTCGACCGTCGCATGCAGAAGGCTGCCGCCGAGCGCCAGACGCTCCTCGACCAGTTCGCCGCCCACGACCAGAACGACTACGTGGGGCTCGGAGAGCTGCAGAAGAAGGTGGCCGCGATCGAGGTCAAGGCCGACGAGCTGGAGCTGGCATGGCTCGCAGTGAGCGAGAAGCTCGAGGGCTGAGCGGGGGTGGGCCGGATCCTTCGGTTTCGGCCCGGCTTCTAGGCGCCGAGGGTGAGCGACAGCGAGCGCAGCAGCCCGGCGAGCATCTCGCGGTCGGCGCATGAGAGGTCGCCGAGCAGGCTGCGTTCGGCCTCGACGAGCCGGGTGATGGCAGCGTCGGCAGCACTGCGACCGTCGTCTGTCAGAGACACCAGGATCCCGCGCCCGTCGCTCGGATCGGTGTTCCGCGCGACCAGGCCCCGCCCGACCAGGCGGTCGATCCGGTTGGTCATCGTCCCGCTCGACACGAGTGTCTGCGTGAGCAGGGCCTTCGGCGAGAGCGCGTAGGGCGATCCGGCGCGGCGAAGGGCACTCAGCACGTCGAACTCCCATGATTCGAGGTTGCTCGCGGTGAACGCGGCGCGGCGCTCGCGGTCGAGGTGCTTCGCGAGCCGGCCTACGCGCGACAGAACGTGCAGGGGCTCGAAGTCGAGGTCGGGGCGCTCGCGGTTCCAGCTGGCGACGATCCGGTCGACCTCGTCGCGCTGTTCTTCGGGCATCGGGCCATTATGTCGCGTGGTCTCGGTGTGCCGCCGGTGCCGGTCGGAGTGGGCGGGTGTCGTTGAGGGTCGGCGAGGGCTGCAGCACCCGCCGACTCCGGATAACACCCGCCCACTCGCACCTGTCGCGCGCCCACGGGGCCCCGCCCCAAAACCGGAGCCGCGATCTGGCAGAATGGTCCGGCGCCTCCGGGCGTGGTCCGCCTTGGTGTAATGGCAGCACGACAGCCTTTGGAGCTGTTAGGTCTAGGTTCGAGTCCTGGAGGCGGAGCTTCGGGCTAGTCAGTGATGTGGCGGCCTCCGAGTCTTCTAGCCTCCGAGCGAGAGAACTCGACCCAGGGCGGGGATGACCCGGGTGAGGGTGCGGTCGTGACCGGCGGGATCCGGATCGGAGACGGCCTCGGCGAGCACGACGACGTCGTAGCCGAGGTCGGCGGCAGACCTGGCCGTCGATTCGACCCCGAAGGTTGTCGCGATGCCCACGATGACGACCTGGTTTACAGCCGCGGCCGTCAGGTGCTCATGGAGCTCCGTGTTCGCGAAGGCGCTCCACGCGGCCCTGTGGATGATCAGCTCGTCTTCCTGCGCCTGAATGCCGTCGACGAGCTCGGTGTCGGTGCTCGGCCAGGTTCGCCCTTGCGATCCGTACTGGGTTATGCCCGGCGGTGTGCCGGTCGAGATCGCGAAAACCACCGGTCGACCCGCCTCTCGGAAGTCGTTGATCGCTCGCCCCACCTCGACGATGAGCCGGTCGGCGGGTTGCGAGCGTGCGTTCGCCAACGTGCCGACCTGCATATCGACGACGACGAGGGCAGCACCGGAAGAGATGATCTCGCTCATGTTCACCATTGTGTCGTGGTCTCTACTTTCGTTCGTCGGGCTGGTCACGGTGCTGTGATGCCGTCGAAGGTGATGTCGAGTCGACTCGGACCGCGCAGAAGGGGGTTGCGGCGATAGGGCGGCGGGTCTTCGACGAGGCGCACGTTCTCGAGTCGCGAGAAGAGTTCGGCCAGGGCGATCTGGGTCTCGAGGCGGGCGAGGGGCGCTCCGAAGCACGCGTGGATGCCGGCGCCGAATCCGAGGTGGTCACGATTCTCCCGCTCGGGGTCGAACCGATCGGGATCGGCGAAGTGTCGGGGATCGCGGTTGGCGGCGGCCCAGGCAATCCAGACGGGGGACCCTTTCGTGATCGTCACGTCGCCGATACGCACATCCTCGAGAGCGATGTACTTCGGTGTGACCTGGGCGGGCGGCTCCAGCCGAAGCAACTCTTCGAAGACGAGTGGCATCGTGCTCGGGTCCGCGCGAAGCCGGTCGAGGGCCTCCGGGTGCCGCAGCAGAGTGAGCGCGCCGTTGGCGATCATGTTGACCGTGGTCTCGTGCCCGCCGATCAGCAGCATGATGGTGGTGCTGATCATCTCGCTGGTCGACATCGCGCCATCCGGGCCGGTGTCGTTGACAAGTCCCGACAGGAGATCGCCCTGGGGTGTTCCGCGACGGACCTCGGCAAGCTGGGCGAGATAGGCCCCGAGTTCACTGGTTGCCCGTGACGCCTCCGCCTGCAGCCTTTCAGCCTCTTCGGGTGTCGTGGCCTCAGGAGGCGCGATGATCGCCATGCTCCAGGCATGGAAGCGCGGCTCGTCTTCGTGGGGAACGCCGAGCACGTCGCAGATCATCATGACCGGAAGCGGGTAGGCGAAGGCCTCGACGAGATCGAGGGTGCCGGATGCGGGGAACGCGTCAATGAGCGTGGTCGCCGTCTGCGTGATGTCGTCGCGGAGCGAGTCGATGTAGCCGGCGTGATGAGGAGGGCCGAAGTGTCGCATGGTCTGACGGCGCAGGCGGTCGTGTTCCGGGGGATCCTGCATGACGAACGCGGACGTGAGGCCGGGGGCGGCCCCCTCGGTGTCGTCTCGGCCGGCGAGCGGGTTGGAGCTGATCCGCGGATCATGGACGACCTCGAGGATCTCGTCGTAGCCCGTGACGAGGAACGCCCCGTCGTCGAGGCGCTGAACCGGCGCGGCATCACGAAGGCGGGCATAGACCGGATACGGGTCGGCGCGGTTGTCGTGGTCGAGGAATTCGTTCCACACCGCCGTGGCGGTGGGGGAGCCGCCCGTGACGGGGCAGCCGGGGCGGGGTTCGGGAGAAGTGCTCACAGTGTGGTCCTTTCATCGGACTTCGCGGGGATGGTGGTTGGGCGACTAGCCCGGGAATGCGGGCGCACGCTTCGGTCGGTACCGGGCAGGCTGTCGACGGTTCGGCCCGTCGGCGGGAATGCGGCGCCGTCGTTGATCTCACGCCGGTAGTGCTCGAGCCACTTGACCTGGTCGAGGGCGGTGGCACCGACCATGCGGTCTCCGACGCCGTAGACGGCGACGAACGAACGCTTTTCGGTGGATCCTTGAGCGATGACCACGCTGTCTGCGGCCTCGGGTATGCCGACGGATTTGATCACGTGGCCGAACTGGTTCGACCAGAACACCGGCACCTCGTCGTGGTGGACCTTCGCACCCGTCAGCATGTTTCCGGCGGCGACGGTGGCCTGGCCCACGGCGTTGCCCCAGTGCTCCACCGACATTCGGCGGCCATCGCCCGACGGGTGCGGGAAGGCGGCGATATCGCCGGCCACGAAGACACCGTCGAGTACGGTGCCGTCGCTGTCGAGCGCCCGGCAGGTGGCGTCGCAGTCGACCCCGAGCGGGCCGACCGACAGGCCCGACTCGCTGAGCCACTCGGTGTTCCGGAGGGCGCCGATCGCGACTACCACCAGATCGACGTCGAGGGTCGTTCCGTCCGAGAGCGTGGCGGCCGCGACCGCCCCCCTCTCGTCCGAGTGAAGTCGGGAGACGGTGACAAGCGACCGCAGGTCGACGCCGTGCTCGCGCTGCACATCGGCGAGCACGCCCGCGACGGTGTCGCCGAGCGCTCGGGCGAGCGGCGCCGGGCCTCGATCGACGAGGGTGACCGGGAGGTCGAGGCGACGGCAGGCCGACGCGATCTCGGAGCCGGTGAAGCCTCCACCGACGATGAGCACTCGCCGCGGTCCGGCGGCGAGGCGGGAGCGGAGCCGTGCCGCGTCGGCCGAAGTGCGGAGGGTGAAGACTCCGTCGAGAGCCGCTTCGTCGGCCACCGGCCACGGTCGGGCTCGGGTTCCGGTGGCGATGAGCACCCTGTCGTAGGGCACGCGTGCGCCGTCGGCGAGGAGAACGGCACGGGCGTCGACATCGAGGCCGGTCGCAGCGACGCCGAGGCGCCATTCCACGTCGAGGCCGGAGGCCTGCGGAAGGCGGGTGCCCGAAGCCGACGCCGTACCGAGCAGCACCTGTTTCGACAGGGGCGGCCGGTCGTAGGGTTCGTCCGGCTCGTCGCCTATGAGTGTGATCGGGCCGAGGAACCCGTCCGACCTCAAGGCCTCCGCCGCCGTCAGGCCGGCGAGCGATGCGCCCACGACGACCACGCGATCGGTCTCGGTCAGCGCAGACGGGCCCAGCGCCGAGGAGGCCGGGGCCGAGGGGTTCACTGCCTTGGGCACAGCCCTTCGGTGCTCTCCGTCGAGGCGAATGGCCTGCACCGGGCAGGCTGCCGCGGACTGCGTAATGCGGGCCCGGAACTCCTCGGCGGGGTCGGGGTCGTAGACGAGGGCCTCGTCGCCCTCGAACCGGAACACATCAGGTGCCAGGAAGGCGCACTGTGCGTAGCTCTGGCATTTGGTCATATCAACGGCGATTCGCATGGTTCTTCTCTTTCTCGAGACGTGAGTGGTGCCGGACGGGTCAGTCGAAGACGACGACGACCTTGTCGGCGGCGCCCGGTGTCGCAGCGAGGGTCAACGCCTGCTCGACATCGCCGAACGGGATGACGTCGCTGACGATCACCGCGTACTTCTCCCAGTTCGCGACGATGTCGCGCGTGACCTCGAAAATTTCGGTCGGGTAGCCCATCGACAGCACGATGGTCAGCTCGCTTCCAAGGAGCTGGCCGAGGTCCAGCTCGACGGGGTTCTTATGCACACCCACGATGCCGACGGTCGCTCCGTGCGTGGCGGCGGCGGTGATCGCGCCGATGACGGGAGCGGCGCCGGCGGCATCGAGGTAGATGTCGGAGGCGGCCTTGCGAACGCCGCGACGCGTCTCGCCTTCGCCGTGGATCTCGACGAGCCGCTCGGTGACGTTCTCGGTGCGGGAGTCGATGACATCGTCGACTCCGATTTCCCGGGCGAGCTCGAGTCGTTCGGGGATCACATCGACGACGACGATCGACCCGGCACCGGCGGCCATGTAGCTGATGGCTGCGCCGAGGCCGATGGGCCCGGCACCGAAGATGACGATTTTGTCACCTGGCTTCGGCGCCGTCCGGTTGACGGCATGCCGTGCGACGGCCATCGGCTCGTTGAGCGCGGCGACCTCCCACGGGATGTGGTCGGGGACGACCGCGAGGCTGCGCCCGACCTCGGCATCTTCGATCAGCAGGTAGTCGCTCAGACCGCCGGTCGAGCCGCCGCTGCCGATGATTCCCGTCGGGGCGGCCATCGGGTTGACGACGACGTGGTCGCCGACCCGGAGGTCTGTGACCTCGGCACCGAGCTCCACGATCTCGCCGGCGGGCTCGTGGCCGAGGGGCGTGTGGCCCTCCCGGCCGGGCAGCCCGCCGAGCGAGACGTAGAACGAGTCGGAACCGCAGATGCCGCAGGCCCGCACCTTCACGAGCACGTCGCGCCGGCCGACCTCGGGGGTCGGCACGTCGAGCACGGCGGTCGTTCCAGGGCCGGTGACGTAGGTCGAATTCATCGTCGTGGGCCGAGCGGGGGTGAGGGGCTTCGAGCTGGACATCCGGTTCTCCTTGGGGGCTGAGGTGATGCCTTAAGCCTCCCGTCGGAGCTCGACTTGTGAATCGTCTGACCGCATACATCCGACCTACTGCATGTGCAGTAGACACGGACTACGGCGTGAGCCCACCGCGGTACGCGAACGCCACCAGCTGCGCCCGATCGCGCGCCCCGACCTTCGCCATCGCCCGGTTCGCATGCGTCTTCACAGTGAACGGCGACAGGAACCGTTCGGCGGCGATCGCGTCGACGTCGAGCCCGGTCATCATGCTGAGCACCACGTCGCGCTCGCGCGGGGTCAACGCGTCGAAGCGCGCCGTCATGTCCGCGTCGACGACCGTGGCCGGCTCGTCTTTCACCCGGCCGATGAGCATCGCGGCCGCGGCGGGCGAGAGCGCTCCGCCACCCGCTGCCACTTCCTCGATCGCTGCGATGAGCTCTTTCGGTCCTGCGGCCTTGCTCAGAAAGGCGTTGGCACCGGCGCGGAGAGCCGCGAGCACATTGGAGTCCTGCTCGAAAGTGGTCAACATGACCACCCGGACCTCTTCCGCCGACCAGCGCTGTCGGATCCTTCGCGTCGCCTCGACACCGTCGATCCCCGGCATGCGGATGTCCATCAGCACCACGTCGACCGGCTGCGACGCGAGGGCTTCGACGGCACCGAGCCCGTCAGAGGCCTCCGCGACGATCTCGAACGGCCCATGACGGCCGAGGATCCCACGGAGCCCGATCCGGATCATCTCCTGGTCGTCGACGAGGAGGAGGCGGATCACGCGAGACGTCCATTCTTCAGAGGCAGGTGGGCGGTCAGCACGAATTCGGTGTCGGTTGAGGTCACTGCCATCGTCCCGGCACCTGCGGCGACCCGTTCGCGCATTCCGACGAGGCCGAGGCCGGTGCTCCGCTCGGATGGCTCGAGGCGCTGCCCGTTGCGCACGCGGACGACCAGCTTCGCGCCCTCGGCCGCGCACGTGACGCTCACCGCGCCCCGACCGTGTTTCTGCGCGTTGGTCAGGGCCTCTTGCAGGATCCGGTACACCGTCAGCTGCGTCGCCGCATCCACGCTGTCGGCGGGTACCTCGAACTCGGCGTGCAGGTCCATCCCGATCTGCCGGTACGACTCGAACAGGGCCGGAAGCGAGGTGAGATCAGGGACAGGATCGGCGCCACCCTGCTCGTCATCGGAGCGGAGGAGCACGAGCATCCGCTGCGTTTCGGCAAGGACGTTCCGCACCCCGGTTCGCGCCCGATCGAGCGCCTCGGTGACGTCGGGAGGGGTGTCGACCAGCGCCATCTCGACGACGCCGAGGTTCATGCTGACGACGGCGACCTCGTGGCCCACGACGTCGTGGAGGTCGCGGGCGATGCGGAGGCGCTCTTCGGCCACCCGTCGTGTCGCCTCGAGCTCGCGCGTGGCGAGAGCGTCCTCCGCCCGCCGCTCGAGCGAGTCGCGGTAGAGGCGCTGCGCCCGCAAGCCGGCGCCGATTGCCGACCCTGCGGCCAACGAGACGAGGGTCGCGAAGACGCTGGTGAGCGGGTCCCCGAGGTCGCCGGCGATGATCGTGCCGGCGAGAGTGGGTGCGACCACCAGTGCGGCAGCCCGGATGGGTCGACCGAAGCGAAGGGTGACGATGAAGACCAGAAAGACGGTGATGCTCCACTCGACCAGAGGCCCCCACGATCCGATGGCGACGACGAGGGAGCCGAACGAGTTCACGGTCAAGCCGACGAAGGGCCGCTTCGTCGCGATGAGGAGGCCGGCGAGCGTGACCGCGAGCCCTCCGATCACCAGGATTCCGGGCGAGTCGGTGATCATCCGGATCAGCTCGATTGCGAGGCTGAGGGCGATGACCCCGGCGACGATCGCGGGCAGTACATCGAGTCGCGAGATCCCGTTCCGCGTGACCCGCGGCAGGATCGGCTGACGCGATGAGGGCATGGATTGATTCTCGCCCACTAAGGGATGAAGGGTGCCAAGCATCGTCACTGCACCGCCGAAGTCAGGCGAGCGAGGTTGTCGACGAAGGCGTGCACTCGCCCCCGGCCGTCCCAGTCGGCGAGAGTCAGCTCCGTCGAGGCCGCACGGTAGTCGTCTTCGAGGGCCCGGAGCCGGTCGGTGAAGTCGCGGCCGCAGATGAGCATCATCACCTCGAAGTCGAGCTGGAACGACCGGATGTCCATGTTCGACGACCCGACCACGCAGACGTCGTCGTCGACCGACATGTGCTTCGCGTGCAGGATCGTCGGAGCCCGGTAGAGGTGGATGCGGACTCCCGCGGCGAGCAGATCGCGGTAGTACGAGTGCTGGGCGTGGAAGACGAAGAACTGGTCGCCTATCTCGCCGACGAACAGCTCGACCTCGACCCCGCGTCGGGCCGCGGTGACGAGTGCCGCTAGGAGCGATTCGTCGGGCACGAAATACGGGCTGGTGATCGACACGCGCCGCTCGGCCGCGTAGAGCAGCGACGTGAACAGCGCCAGGTTGTTCTCGGAGTCGTAAGCCGGCCCGCTCGGGGTGATCTGCGCCGAGAAGGCCTCCGGGCTGGTCGTCATCGTGTCTGTGTCGAGGGAGCCTGTTTCGGGCAGCTCTCCCGTCTCGCTGAACCAGTCGGTGGTGAACACCCCCTGGAGCTCCTGCACGATCGGTCCGTGAACCTCGACGAGCAGGTCCTTCCACGCCAGCCCGCGACGCTCGTTCGCTCGACTCTGGTACGACGGATCGATGAGGTTCAGCGACCCCATGAACCCCCGCGTCCCGTCGATGACGACCAGTTTGCGGTGGTTGCGGAGGTCGGGTCGCTGGTAGTGCCCGCGGAGCGGCTGCACCGGCAGCATCAGCCGCCACCGGGCACCGATCCGGTCGAGCTCGTTCGTGGCCGACCGGTAGCCGGGATAGCCGCGGGATCCGAGATGATCGAGGAGGACTTTCACGGTCACGCCCCGAGCGATGGCCGCCTCGAGGGCCCGGAACACCGGCTCCGTGCTGTCGTCGAGGGCGAGGATGTAGAACTCGACGTGGACGAACTTCTCCGCGCCGTCGATACCGGCCACGAGTGCGTCGATCTGGCCTGGGAAGTCGGGCAGGAGACGCCCGATGTTGCCGGAGACGAGCGGAAACGCGCCGGTGTTGCGGTTCAGCGTCACGAGCCAGTCGAACCACCCGGGCTCCGAAGCCGACCGCTCCGCCTGCGCGCGCGCGGTCGTCTCGGTGATGAGATCGCTCATCCGCTGCTGCTTGGCGCGCCTGCCCGCGGGCAGCTTCGGAGACCCGATGAGCACGAACAACGCGATGCCGACCAACGGCAGGACGACGATGACGACGATCCAGGCGAGGGCCGACGAGGGTCTCCGGTTCGGCGGGGCCACGACCAGGGCGATGAGGAAGAAGATGACCTCCAGGATGATGAACAGGCTCGTGGGGACGGCCGTTCCGAACCACGACAGCATCAGCTCGGCTGCCGATCGCGAAGAGTCTGCACGATGGTGCGCAGCAGCAGCAGGCTCGAGAACGCGAACCCGATACCACCCACGAAGCCGAGCACGACGGCGCCGTCGCCACGGTCGCCACCGGACTGAGCAGCCAGCAGGATCGCCGAGGCGATGAGGCCGACGGCGCCGACGACCACGAGCAGCGCGCGATTCAGCATGCTCCAGAGCACGCGGACGTCTTCCGGCTCGGACAGCAGGCTGACGCGCGTGCGCAGCTCGCCCTTGCCGAGCGAGCGGAGAACGTCGTCGAGGTCGCCGGGGAGCCGACCGAGCACGGGTGCCAGGGCGAGTACCTGATCCTGCGCGAAGTCGCGGAGAGAGCTGGGCGAGCTGAACGGCGATTCGATGACGTCGCTGCAGCGGGCGATGCCGCCGATGAGGTCGTAATCGGGGGAGATGACCTCGAGAGTGCCGATGGTCGTGTAGAGGGTGCGGAACAGTGCCGTGATCGACCGGGGAAGACTGATCCCGTAGTCGCGAAAGACGAAGACGATTTCACCGATCGCCGCCGGGTTGAGGCGATCACCGGGCAGGATCGCGCGGGTGAGCAGCTGGGCGAGATCGCGATCGAGGGCTTCGGTGTCGACGCGGGTCGTGGCGGTGCCGAGGCGGAGGGCGGCGCTGCGCATCAAAGCCGGATTCTCGCGCTGGAGCCCCTGGAAGAGGTCGAGTACCCCGGCCTGCTCGAACCGGTTCAGACGTCCGGTGGCGCCGAAGTCGATGAGGCCGAGGCGGCCATCCGGCTGGAGGAACACGTTCCCCGCGTGGGGATCGGCGTGGAACTTCGCGCCGCCCAGCATGTCTTTGATCATCACGGAGAGCAGAGCGTCGGCGAGCTCCTTGCGCTGCCGCGGCGTGATGTCGTCGAAGATGCCGGGCGTGCGGATGCTGCCGCCGGGGATGCGCTCCTGCACGAGCACGCGGCTCGTGGTGAACTCGCTCACGATGCCGGGGATGTCCATCGGCAGGTCGGCGTCGAGCGACGCACGCGCCGCCTCGCAGTTGGCGGCTTCGAGGCGGAAGTCGAGCTCCTCGCGGGTGGCTTCGGCGAATCCCGCGGTGAGCTCTTTGATGCCCAGGGTGCGCGCCCAGGCGGCTCGACGCTCGAGCATCTCGGCCAGGCGGGCAAGGATGTCGAGGTCGCGCTCGAGCGAGCGGCGGATGCCCGGGCGCTGCACCTTGACGATCACGGGCCGGCCGTCGAGCAGCTCTGCGAAGTAGGTCTGGCCGATGGAGGCGGTGGCGACCGGCTCGGCGGAGAACGTGCGGAAAACCGAGTCGAGGGGGCCGAGTTCGTCGGCGAGAACCTGGAGGGCGGCTTCGGGGTCAGCGGGTGCGGCCTGATCCTGAAGCCTTGTCAGTTCGTGCGCAATTGCCGGTGTGACGAGCTGCGGTTGTGAGGCCATTGCCTGCCCGAGTTTGACGAAGAGACCGCCTGACTGCTCGAAAGTGGTTGCCAGCGCGCGACCGAGACGCGAGCCACCATCGGGGCCGTCGATGCCGGTCACGCCGAGCAGGCCCGAGCGGATCGCGATGGTGCTGACCTGCGCGTATCGGTTCGAGCGCTCGATACTGCCGCGGACCTCGCGGACGGGGTGCGGGATCCTGAACGGCCGAGGTCGCGCATCCGGGCGGGCGACCAGTTCGATGAGGGTGAGCGCGAGCATGGACAGCGTCACGGCGAGGGTGAGACCGAGCGGGAGCCACTCCGGGCCGACTCCGATGGCGTCGCCGGTGATGAACTGCAGGATTCCGATGGTGCCCGACTGACCGAGGATCACAGCCAGCGCGGTGGCACCCCAGCGCCCCTTCCGGATGCCGAGGAGGCGTCGGATCAGGAACCCGGAGAGCAGGACGATGCCCAGCGTGATGAGGGGAAGGATCAGCACGGGAGGGGCCTTTCGGTGGTGTCGGCGTCGAGACGCTCGGTGGTGGTCGAATCGCGACGAGAGCGGATCAGCATCGACACGCCGATGCCTGTCGCGATGGTGCCGAAGACGACGCCGCTGACCGCGTTGGCGTGCCCGGGGTCGATGTCTTTCTCGAGGGAGAGGAGGGCCGACTGAGTGAGGGTGAGCAGCACGAGGCCAGCGGCGACGTTGGTGAGTTTGACCGCCTCGGAGAGGAGGTCGCGGTTGCGGCGGGCCGAGACGGTGCCGTGGATGGCGAGGCCGAGCTCGGCGAACGTGATCGCGGCGATGATGACGGCGACCGGCCGGTCGTAGGTGATCTTCTCCGCGGAGGCGAAGAACAGCGGGATGAAACTGAGCGTGTAGAGGAGCGAGAGGACCGTGACCAGGATCCCGGTGGCTCGGTAGGCCCGTCGGTGCTGTTCGCGCACGTTCCCGACGGGCCCTTCGGCAAGCGCCCTCCTCCGCCCCGCCGTGATGTGAGTCCGCACGAGGAGGGTCTTGGCCGCGATCACCCCGAGGTTGAAGAGCACGGTGGCGAGCAGGAAGAGGGAGGGGGCGACCAGGAAGAGCGCGCCCTTCCAGGCCGCCATTGCGAAGCTGCCCGGAATGGACGCCGCGGTGAAGAACAGTGCCCGGCGGGTCTTGTCGCGCAGCAGCGCTCCCGAGCGGACCTGCCGGAGAAAAGCGTTCACCGACGGATCGACCGCGACACGGTCTGCCCGTCGCGGAGCGCACGTGCGGTCTCGAGCACCTCCTGAGCGGCCTGCCTCTGCTCGGCCAGGCGGCCGGACACCGACGCGGTTCGCTTCTTCAGAATGGTCTTCTTCAGCGGAATAGGCAGGAAGCAGTGAGCGACAGCGACCGCGGCGAGGATGTAATAGGTCAGGCCGCCGCCGTCGAGGTAGGCGAAGACCGCTCCGCCCATGTAGGCGACGCCGACGAGACCGGCGATGATCGCCACGGTGCGCGCCACCCGCTCCGGCGAACGCTCCAGGCGATTCACCTCGGTGACCGCGTCGAGGTGTTCTGCTTCGAGCGCATCGAGTGCAGCTCGGTCGGCGATGGCGCGATCGCGGCGGAGGAAGAAGGTGGCGGTGCGGCGGTCGAGGATCGTCGGGACCTGATCCTGAAGGGTCCAGCCGAAGACCTCGAGTGCGGTGAGTCGCTCTTCCGCCTCGGAGCGGGCGACAGTGATGGTCTGGTAGTCCCAGACGGTGGGGGCCGGTGCGACGGTCTGGTCAGTGGGAGGCGTCGTGATGGTCATGGGAAACTCCTTGATCGTCCGGGGTGGCAGCTCGTGCTGCACCTCAAGAATCTCGAAACGGGAGCCCTATGACGTCGTCGATTCGGGCCGGGCCGTGTACTGCGTTCGCAGTAGCTCGCGGGTCTTCGAGCACGAGCCGAATGTCGAACCTGTGCCGCGGGATCCTCGGCTCGCCCCACAGACGAACCGTCCTCGCGACGGGCTCGTTACCCTGGTAGTCGACCTCGTGCCCCGGCACGTCGAACCAAGGAGCACCCATGCAGCCACTCGCCGTCATCGTCCTCGCCGCAGGCCAGGGCACCCGCATGAAGTCGTCGACGCCCAAGGTGCTCCACCGTCTCGCGGGCCTGCCGCTCATCCACCACGTGCTCGAAACGGCCCGTTCGCTCGAGCCGGAGCACCTCATGGTCGTCGTCCGGCACGACCGCGACACGGTCGCCGCGAGCGTGCTCGAGGCCGCACCGAGCGCCGTTCTCATCGATCAAGATGACACCCCCGGCACCGGTCGAGCCGTCGAGCAGGCCGTCGAAGCCCTACCCGCCGACTTCACGGGCGACGTCGTCGTGGTGAGCGCCGACGTGCCGTTCCTCGACGACGACGACCTCCTCGCCCTTCTCGAGCTGCACCGCTCCGACGAGGCCGACGCGACCCTGCTGAGTGCGATCCTCGAGGATCCCACGGGCTACGGCCGCGTGATCCGCTCCTCCGGTCGGGTGCAGAAGATCGTCGAGCACAAAGACGCCTCGGCTGACGAGCGCGACGTGGCCGAGATCAACTCCGGCACCTACGTGTTCACGGTCGAGGCGCTCCGCAAGCACCTCCCGTTCGTGACCGCCGCGAACGCGCAGAACGAGAAGTACCTCACCGACGTCGTCGGGCTGCTGACGATCAACCGGGGTCACGTGTCGGCCAAGCCCGTGGCCGAGGCCTGGCGCGTCGAGGGCATCAACGACCGCGTGCAGCTGGCCGCCGCGGCCCGACGCCTTAACGACACGATCGTCACGCACTGGCAGCGCGAGGGCGTCTCGATCCTCGACCCGCAGACCACCTGGATCGACCGTGACGTCAGCCTCGCCGCCGACGTCGAGATCCTGCCCGGAACGCAGTTGAAGGGCGCCACCGTCGTCGAGACCGGCGCGATCGTCGGCCCCGACACGACGCTCGTCGACACCGAGGTCGGGGCGGGCGCCGTCGTCAAGCGCACCGACGCCACCCTCGCCGTGATCGGTGCCGGTGCGAGCGTCGGCCCCTTCGCCTTCCTCCGCCCGGGCACGATCCTCGGCGCCGACGGGAAGATCGGCACCTTCGTCGAGACGAAGAACTCGACCATCGGCGAGGGCAGCAAGGTTCCCCATCTCAGCTACGTCGGCGACACCGAGGTCGGCGTCGGCGCGAACATCGGGGCCGGCACGATCACGGCCAACTACGACGGCGTGAACAAGCACCGCACGGTGGTCGGGTCGCACGTGCGCACCGGGTCGCACAACGTCTTCGTCGCGCCCGTTAGGATTGGCGACGGAGCGTACACAGGCGCCGGAACGGTCGTCCGCAAAGACGTGCCGGCCGGATCCTTGGCTATCACCGTCGCTCCGCAGCGAACCATGAGCGGGTGGGTCGAGGCCAAACGCCCCGGCACCGACGCGGCGAAGGCGGCAGCCGACGCGGCGGCGACCAGCGAGACGGCGAGCTGACCGAGCACCCAGAACCACCAATCGACGACTGCGCCGCCCCGCGGCCGGTGTCGGGGCCCCCGGGCCAGAGAGCGAGTGACGTGTCGGGAATCAAGATCACCGGCGAAAACCGTCTCGTCCTTGTGACGGGGCGTGCGCACCCGCAGCTGGCGATCGACATCGCGCAGGAGCTCGGCACCGAGCTGACGCACACCGACGCACGCACCTTCGCGTCGAGCGAGATCTATGCGCGATACGACGACAGCGTCCGCGGCTCTGACGCGTTCGTGATCCAGTCGCACACCCGGCCGATCAACGAGTGGCTCATGGAGCAGCTCATCATGGTCGATGCGCTCAAGCGGGCCTCGGCCAAGCGGATCACGGTCGTCGCTCCCTATTACCCCTACGCCCGCCAAGACAAGAAGGGTCGCGGTCGCGAGCCGATCTCGGCCCGCCTCGTGGCCGACCTGTTCAAGGCCGCCGGCGCGCACCGCATCATGAGCGTCGACCTGCATGCGCCGCAGATCCAGGGCTTCTTCGACGGTCCGGTCGACCACCTCTTCGCCATGCCCGTGCTGCTGAAGCACTTCAAGGAGCGCCTCGACCCCTCGACGCTGACCGTCGTCTCACCCGACATGGGGCGCGTCAAGGTGGCCGACATCTGGAGCGAGAAGCTCGGAGCGCCGCTGGCGATCATCCACAAGCGTCGCGACCCCCGCGTCATGAACGAGGTCTCGGTGCACGAGATCGTCGGTGAGGTCAGCGGTCGTGTCTGCCTGCTGGTCGACGACCTCATCGACACGGGTCGCACGATCGCCAAGGCCGCCGAGGCGCTGAAGAAGGCCGGAGCCCTCGGGGTCATCGTGGCCGCCACGCACGCCGTCTTCTCCGACCCGGCTCCCGAGATCCTCTCGAACGAGTTCATCGACTCGGTCGTCGTCACCGACACCCTGCCGATCACCGAGCACCAGATGTTCGACAGCCTCACGATCCTGCCGATCGCTCCGCTCATCGCCCGCGCGATCCACGAGGTGTTCGACAACGGGTCGGTCACGTCGATGTTCGACGGCGCCGCCTGAGGTGACACCGCTGTCGCGACTTCTCGTCCTCGACTTCGACGGCACCGTCTGCCTCGGCGACGAACCCGTGCTCAGCTACGTGCGGCACATCGACGAGGCCCTGCCCGAGACCGAGCGCGTCGTCGAATCGACGATCCGCGCGTTCCTGGCCGGCCCCGACGCGGCTGCTCAAGAGAACGAAGACGAGAGTGCAGGATCCGCGGCTCGCCACCTCGCCACTCTGGTCGACGCCGCCGACGGCTACGCGGCTGCGGCCTCTCTCGCGCGCTCCCGCGGCGTCGCCGCCGCTTCGCTCAGCCGCGCGTACGAGGCCAGCCGCCGCGAGCTGGCCGACGGCCTCCTCGAGACCTGGGCTCCGGCCGGCCTCGCCGACTTCCTCACCGGCCTGAGGAGCGCCGGCGTCACCGTCGTCCTCGTCACCAATGCCACGGCGACCGGCGTAGCCGGGCAGCTGACGCACCTGGGGCTCGACGGCGTCTTCGACGAGATCGTGACCGATGCCGGTAAACCGGGTGGGATGCCTCGGATCCTGGTGTCTCTGCGGGAGAAGCACGGCCTGGCCGCCCACCCCGAGCGTCTGCTCAGCGTGGGCGACATCTGGCGCAACGACCTCGAGCCGGCCGCCGATCAGAAATCCCCTACGGCCCTGATCGAGCGGTTCGCGGCTGCCGAAGCGAAGCCCACTTTCCGGGCCCCGACCTTCGAGGGGCTCTACGACGACATCGCGGACTGGGCCTCGCGCGCCTGATCGGCGGGTGCCGGGCTCGGCGTCACCACGAAGGTGCGGCCGGGGTGGTCGGCTGAGAGGTGGGCTCCGGGTCGTCCGAGCACCTGCTCGCGGAGGGTGCCGGTGGCCGGCTCCAGGGGCATGCGGCCGCGGCGACGGAGCTCGGGCACGACGAGCTCGGCGAAGTCGACGCAGTCGGCGGTGCCGAACAGCGGTTCGAGCAGGAAGCCATCGAGGCCGGTCTCGTCCATGATGCGTTCGAGAGCGTTGGCGACCTCGATCGGATCGCCGACGAGCTGGAGGCCGCGCGTGCCCTTGCCCTTGAGATCGTTCAGGATCTCGCGGACGGTCGGGGGAGCGGTGCCGTCGGTGGGCAGGAAGCGGTCGATGTTGCTCTGGGCGATCTGTCCGATCTGCCCGCCGTCGTCGCGCAGCTGGGTCAGATCTCGATCGGGGTCGAGCGAGAGCAGATCGATGCCGGTGTTGCCGGCGTAGAGCACCGCGACGACCTCGTCGGTTTGCATCGCATCGAATTCGGCCCGGAGGGCATGCGCCTCCTCGCTCGTCGGGGCGACTGTCACCGAGAGCCCGACCATCGTCACGATGGAATCCGGGTCGCGGCCGTGCTCGGCGGCGCGGGCGCGGATGTCGGCGACGTTCGCCTTGGTCTGCGGGCCGGTCGTGTACTGGACGAAGACCGCTTCGGCATTGCGGGCGGCGTAGGCGCGACCGCGCTGCGACGTGCCGGCCTGGAACAACGTTGGCGTCCGCTGCGGCGACGGTGCGACGGTGAAGTAGCCGTTCGAGCGGAAGTGCTGGCCTTCGAATGAGATGCGGTGGATCTTCGAGCGGTCGGCGAGGATCTCGGCGTCTTTGTCGGCGCGGAAGCCGTCGTCTTCCCAGGAGCCCTCCCAGAGAGTCATGGCGAGGTCGACGTATTCGTCGGCCTGGTCGTAGCGGTCGTCGTGCTTGACCATCTCGGTGTGGCCGAACAGCGCGGCGACGGCGTTCGCCGAGCCGCCCGTGACGATGTTCCAGCCGATGCGGCCGCCGGTGAGGTGGTCGAGCGTGGCGAAACGCCGGGCGGTCTGCAGAGGGTGGTCGAGCCCCGTCGCCGAAGTGACCACGAAGCCGAGGCGGGTGGTCTCGCGGGCCAGGGTCGGGATCAGCAGCGACGGATCCATGCCCGGAAAGTTGATTCCGCCCCGCGCCGCCATCTCGGGCAGGTCGCCGTCGATGGTCGGGTAGCCGAAGCCATCGGCGAAGAACAGGAAGTCGAATCCCGCCTGGTCGAGGATCTTCGCCATGCCGATCCACAGATCGAGCTCGTGGTACCGGACGGAGTCGCTTCGAGGGTGCGACCAACTGCGCGTTCCGCCGACCTGTGTGCCTGCGACTTCGAACACGCCGAGATGCATCTGCTTCATGGCGCCAGTGAACCAAATGGTTCACTCGGGGTCTAGGTGCGAAACAGGCTGTTTACGAAGCAGGCGCGAAGTCGTAACACGGCGGGCCGGATCCTGGGCTCCGTTGGGGCGACGACCGTCACACCACGCGCTCGCAGAGGGCCCGGTGCGCACTGTCGGCCACCCGGCCGACGAGCGCGTCGTCGCCGAGGCTGAGTAGCGACGCCTGGAGCCCCCGCCAGAGCGCCACGGTCTCGTGGCCGAGCTCGAGAGCCTGGTCGGGTGACGCGCCGGCGTCTTCGAACGCGCCGGCGACATGACCGACCCACTCGGTGCCGATCAGCCCCAGCAGGGCGGCGAAGCGGTCGCGCTCGAACCCGGCGAGGCCGAAGATCTCGAAGAAGAGCCGGTGGAAAGCCCGGTTCCGAGGATCCGCGATGGTCGCCCACGCGCCCTCGAGACGTTCCGCGAGCGGCAGGGCGTCGTCATCGAGAAACGTGATCACTTCGGCCATGGTCGGAAACCGCGACTCGGCTCCGTGCAGCGCCTCGACGATGAGCTCTTCTCGCGATCCGAAGTAGTAGAGCAGCATGCGGTTGTTCGAGCCCACCGCCGTGGCGAGTGCCCGCAGGGTGATCTGGGCGATGCCGTTCTCGACGACGTGATCTACGATGCGGTCGAGCAGTTCGTCGCGGCGACCGGGTGCGCCCGTGGCCCGAGTGGCTCCGTCGACGTCGTCCATGCCGTCGACGCTATCGGTTGGCCGGGAGTGCGACGACGGCAATCCGACCGAAATGCCGATGAAACATCGGCGGTCTAGCGTTCCGAGGATCACCGATCGATGCCGCGGCCACAGACCCGCCCCAGCCGCGAACGATCCCTTCTGAGCCACCGAGCCCCTTGGAGTGCCATGAGCATCTTCTCTGCCCCGCCCGTGCTGAAAAAGGACTACGACCGTCGCGGGTTCCTGCGCCTCGGGGGAAGCGTCGGCCTCGTGGTCGGCACCACAGCCCTCCTCGCCGCCTGCTCGACCGATTCCGGTTCGAGCCCGAAATCGTCCGGCGCCGCTGCTGCCGGAAGCCTCGGCACGATCGCCGTGCAGCTCTCGTGGATCAAGAACATCGAGTTCGCTGGCGAGTACTTCGCGACCGAGAAGGGCTACTACACGAAGGCCGGTTTCGACGCGGTCACGCTTCTTGCCGGCGGCGGTCAGACCGGCGCCGAAGAGGCCCTCCTCGCCGGACAGGCGCTTGTCGGCCTGTCGTCGCCGTCGATCACCGCCCCTTCGATCAACAAGGGCGCGACCCTCAAGATCATCGGCACGACCTTCCAGAAGAACCCGTTCTGCCTGCTGTCGCTCGACGAGAAGACCCCGATCAAGACCGTCGCCGACCTCAAGGGCAAGAAGATCGGCGTGCAGTCCGGAGGCAACCAGACCATCTTCGAGGGCTTCTTGAAGGCCAACGGCCTGACCACCTCCGACGTGACGATGGTCACCACGCAGTACGACATCGCCCCGCTCGAGGCCGGCAAGTACGACGCGCACATGTCGTACATCACCAACGAGCCGATCCTGGCCGAGGCCGACGGCTTCACCCCGGTCGTGTTGGGCTTCGCCGACAACGGTCTCCCGTTCGTCGCCGAGACCTTCACCACCACGCAGGATGCGATCGACAACAAGCGCGACACCCTCAAGGCCTTCCTCAAGGCCGAGGTGCAGGGATGGACCGACGCCGCCAAGGATCCCGCTCAGAGCGCCAAGTACGCCGCCGAGAAGTACGGCAAGGATCAGGATCTCGACGTGACCGAGCAGACGAAGGAGGCCGAGGCGCAGAACACCCTGATCCTGACGGACGACGTCAACAAGAACGGCCTCTTCACGATGACCGACGAGCTCGTGGCCGAGAACATCGCGTCGCTCAAGGCGATGGGAACAGACATCACGGCCGAGAAGCTGTTCGACCTGACCCTGATCAACGAGGTCTACAAAGAGAACCCCGAGCTGATCACGACCTTCACGATCCCGACCGCCTGATCGCCATGTCTTTCGCGCCCAGTACTCAGCTCTCGCTCGCCACGAACGACCCGGCCGGTTCGCCGGAACTCGCCACCGGCATCAACATCCAGGGTCTCACCAAGACGTTCCAGCTCGGCCGGAAATCGGTCCAGGCCCTGTCCGAGATCAACCTGGGCACGAAGAAAGACGCCTTCCTGACCCTCCTCGGTCCGTCGGGATGCGGAAAATCGACGATTCTCCGCATCCTGGCGGGCCTGGAGACCCCGAGCTCCGGCGCCGTGGTCGTCAACGGCAAATCCGCCGCCGAAATCCAGAAGAGCCACGAGACCGGCATCGCCTTCCAGGACAGCGCGCTGCTGCCCTGGCGGAGCGTGACGGCCAACATCCGGCTTCCACTCGAGGTCGCCGGTATCACCCCGCCCGCAGGGCTCGTCGACGACCTGATCGACCTGGTCGGGCTCAAGGGTTTCGAGAACGCCAAGCCCGCCCAGCTCTCGGGCGGCATGCGCCAACGGGTGTCGATCGCGCGCTGCCTCGCCGTGCAGCCGACGATCATGCTGCTCGACGAGCCGTTCGGTGCACTCGACGACATGACGCGCCAGCGGATGAACGTCGAGCTGCTTCGCATCTGGACCGAGAAGCCCGCGACCACGCTGATGGTCACCCACGGCATCTCGGAGGCCGTCTTCCTCTCCGACGTCGTCGCCGTCATGAGCGCTCGACCCGGCCGCATCGCGGAGGTCGTCGAGATCGACCTGCCGCGCCCGCGCCTCCCCGAACTGACTCGCACTCCCGAGTTCCACGCCTACGTCGATCGCATCTCCGAGATCCTCTTCGGCTCGCACGGGGCGGCCGTCGATGACTGACCTCAAGCAGGCGTCCGAGCGCGAGCTCTCGCAGAGCATCGCCCTCGACGTCGAGACGAGCAGTGGTCCCGCCCGCCGCTCGATGCTCGGCTCCTTCCGTTCGATGCCGCCCTGGGTCGGCTCCGTCGTCGGCATCGTCGTGATCCTCGTGGTCTGGCAGATCGTCGCCGTCACCGCGTTCTCCGTCACGGGCAGTGTGCCGCAGCCGGGCCTCGTCGCCGCCCAGCTCCTCCACGACCTCACCGACCCGGTCTACTGGAACGCGATCGCCCAGACGGCCGCGACTGCCGGCTGGGGATTCCTGTGGGGCAACCTCATCGCCTTCGTGCTGGCCGCGCTCGTGCTTGTCTTCCCGTGGTTCGAGGGCATGTCGACGCAGCTCGCGGTCGTCACCTCGTGCATCCCGTTGACGGCGATCGCGCCCATCGTGACGTTGCTGATGCCCGCAGGATCCCGCACCACGTCGATCTTCCTGGCCGCCCTGAGCGTCATCTTCACCACCGTGGTCGGCACCATTCTCGGCCTCAACGCCGCGACCCAGACCCAACTCGATGTCGTCCGCGCCTACGGCGGCTCGCGCCTCACGCAGCTCGTCAAGGTGCGCTTCATCGCGGCCCTGCCGAGCATCATGGCGGCGCTCAAGCTGGCAGCGCCCGCAGCGTTCCTTGGCGCCGTGCTCGGGGAGTACTTCCTCCTCGGGGTCGACTCGGGCATCGGGATCCTCCTTCTGGCCGCGCAGGCGACCGCTGCCAGCGTCAAGCTCTGGGCGATCGCGCTGATCTGCGGTGGCGTCGCCGGGCTCGCGTACTTCGTGATCGGCCGGATCGGTCGCCTCGTCACACCGTGGTCGGCGGGCGACA
The DNA here is from genome assembly GCF_003814635.1 of Frondihabitans sp. PhB161. NCBI lineage: Bacteria > Bacillati > Actinomycetota > Actinomycetes > Micrococcales > Microbacteriaceae > Frondihabitans > Frondihabitans sp. PhB161. Next base: position 443,370 of record NZ_RKQW01000002.1, on the reverse strand, counting down.
GCCGCGCGGGGCAGGGGTTTTGATGGCCACCGCGATCCGCCTCTCGCGGAGTGAGAGCCGAGCGCCGTCGCAGACCGGAGCCACCGTGCGGTTCGTCGCGCGTCGGATCGGCCGCACGGTCGTGACGATTCTCGCGTCAGCCGTGATCCTCGGCCTCCTCTGGCAGTTCGCGATCATCGGACTGCACGCGAACGCCTTCATCGCCAAGAAGCCGCTCGACGTCTACAACTACCTGTTCGTCGACTCGTCGCTGTCGCAGACCACCGCGGCCGAGAACCGCGAGGTGCTGTTCGGTCTGCTGGGCACGACACTGCTGCATGCCCTGGTCGGCTTCGTCTTCGGGGTGGGCGCATCGATCGTCATCGCGATCGTGTTCACCCTCATTCGCCCGATCGAGTTCATGTTCATGCCGATCGCCATGCTGCTGCGCACCGTTCCGCTGCTCGCCATGGCCCCCGTCATCTACCTGATCTTCGGCAACGGGCTCGTGACGGCAGCCTTCATCGGCGGAGTCGTCGTGTTCTTCCCGCTGCTGGTCAACCTGACACTTGGATTCCGGTCGGTCAGCGCCCAGTCGGTCGACCTGATCCGCGTCTACGGCGGCAGCCGCTGGACGATCATGCGCAAGATCGCCATTCCGACGGCGCTGCCGCACTTCTTCGCCTCGATGCGGATCGCCGTGCCCGGGGCCATCACCGGGGCGATGCTCTACGAGTGGCTCTTCACCTACGAGGGCCTCGGAGCCGCCATCACCAGCGCCAAGTCGAGCTCCGACTACGGCATGATCTGGGCGATCGTGGTGCTCATCACCGTCGTGTCGATCCTCTTCTACACGATCGCGACGTTCATCGAGACGGCCGTTCTCGCCAAGTGGGGCCCCGACGCCGGAAAAGCCGTCTCGAAGTGACCCGCACCATCCCCGTACCGAACCCAGGAGTACCCGCATGAGCGACACCCCCGTCCGCGACCTCACGGCCCTGCCGAAGGCGCACCTGCACATCCACCACGAAGCCGCCATCCGGGCGACGACGCTTGCCGAGATGGGGGCCGCCGAAGGCGTCGACGTCTCCGTGCCCGCCGAGTTCGATGACTTCAGCGCATTCAGCCAGACCTACCGCGGCATGCTGCAGGTGCTCTCGATCAAAGAGAACCTGTTCCGCCTGATCGACGAGTCGATCGAGGACTGCGCTCGCGAGGGAATCGTCTACGCCGAGTTCGGTGCGAGCCCGCACTTCTACGTCGACACCTTCGGCTCGACCGAGCTCGCCCTCGACGCCATGATCGCCCGAGCCCGCGAGGCCGGCGAGCGCTGGGGCGTCGAGGTCGGCTACATGGTCACCGTCGATCGCACCGAGAGCGTCGAGACCGCGACGGCCTACGCGAAGATCGCCGCTGCCTACGCCGGTCGCGGTGTCGTCTCGCTCGGCCTCGCCAACGACGAGCGGGGCCACCCGGCCGAGCAATTCCACGAGGCGTTCGCGATCGCCAAGGAGGCGGGGCTTTTGTCCACTCCGCACGCGGGTGAGCTGGCAGGGCCGGAGCAGGTCGAGAAAGCCGTCGATGCCCTCCAGGCCGACCGGATCCTGCACGGGGTGACGGCGATTCAGAGCGATGCCCTGACGGCACGGCTGGCCGCCGACGGCATCTGCCTCGACGTCTGTCCGACCTCGAACCTGCTGCTCGGCGTGATCCCCGAGATCGACGCGCACCCGCTCAAGCAGCTGCTCGAGGCGGGCGTGCGATGCTCGATCAACGCCGACGACCCGGTGCTCTTCGGCCCCGGTCTCCTGTCGGAATACGAGCTGTGCCGGTCGGTGCTCCGGCTCACCGACGAAGAGATCGCGGCGTGTGCACTCAGCTCGATCGAGTGCAGTGGCGCTTCCGACGCCGTCAAGCAGAAGGCAGTCGCCGGGATCGCGGCGTGGCTGGCCTGATGCGTCGCCTCGTCATCGAGGGCGCGCACGTGGCCACGGTCGACGCGGTCGATCGCGAGTTCGCCGGCGGACACGTCGTGGTCGACGGCTCGCGCATTATCGCGGTCGGCGACGGCCCGGCGCCGCCCTGGGTATTCGCCGACGGGGTCGAGGTCGAACGCGTCGACGGCAGCGGGCATCTGCTGACGCCCGGCCTCGTCAACACCCACCACCACCTCTACCAGTGGCTCACCCGCGGCATCGCGCAAGACTCGATCCTCTTCGACTGGCTCGTCGCGCTCTACCCGACCTGGGCGCGCATCGACGAAGACCTCGTCGAGGCGGGTGCCGAAGCGGCCCTTGCCGTGCTGGCCAAGTCGGGCTGCACCCTCGCGGCGGATCACCACTACGTCTTCCCCCGAGGATCCGGCGACATCGTCGGGGGCATCGTCCGTGCTGCCGCTCGAGTCGGAATCCGGCTCCACGGTACGCGCGGCTCGATGGACCTCGGGCGTTCGGCCGGTGGGCTCCCGCCCGACTTCGCCGTGGAGACCACGGCCGTAGCCCTCGACGCGTCGGCTCTCGCGGTCGAGCGGTACCACGACGCCTCGGCCGACTCGATGGTGCAGATCGCTCTCGCGCCCTGCTCACCTTTCTCGGTCACCAGCGAGCTGCTCACCGAGGCGGCCGCTCTCGGCCGTTCCCTCGGCGTGCGCCTCCACACGCACGGCTCGGAGACGGTCGAGGAGGACGCGTTCTGCCAGGAGCGCTTCGGCAAGACCCCGACCCAGTATCTGGAGGATCTCGGTTGGCTCGGCGACGACGTCTGGATGGCGCACAGCGTGCACCTCGACGACCACGCCATCGTCCGCTTCGGCGCGACCGGCACCGGCAGTGCCCACTGCCCGTCGTCGAACGCCCGGCTCGCAGCCGGCATCGCGCCCATCCCGCAGCTGCTCCGAGCCGGGGCGCCGGTCGGCCTCGGCGTCGACGGCTCCGCGTCGAACGAGTCGGGCCAGCTCGGCACCGAGATCCGCCAGGCCGTGCTCATGAATCGCCTGCGTGCCGGCGCTGATGGGTTCAGCGTCCGTGACGGGCTGCGGATCGCGACCGTGGGCGGTGCCCGCGTGCTCGGGCGCGACGCCGATCTGGGGTCGATCGAGGTCGGCAAGCTGGCCGATCTCGCGCTCTGGGATCTCCGCGGCGTCGAATTCGCCGGCCTCGTCGACCCGGTCGCGTCACTCGGCCTCGCGTCGATGCCGCCGTTGGCAGGGCTCTTCGTCGATGGGCGCCGGGTCGTCGACGACGGCCATATGACGACGATCGACGAGGTCGGCGTCGCCCAAGCCGCAGCCCGGGCTAGCGCCGACCTCCTCGGCCGCGTCTAGCCGTCTCGCCGGCTTGGCCCTAGTGGGTCGACGGTTCGGTCTCGATCTCGGAGCGGTCGCCCGACCACAGCGTGTGGAACACCTTGTCGCTGTCGGTGCGCTTGTAGGTGTGCGCTCCGAAGAAGTCGCGCTGACCCTGGATCAGCGCGGCCGGCAGGCGCTCCGACGCGAGGGAGTCGTAGTAGGCGAGGGCCGACGAGAAGCCGGGAACCGGGATCCCCGAGAGGGCTGCCTTCGCGACGATTCGGCGCCAGGCGTCTTCGCCGTCGGCGACGGCCTTCGCGAAGTACTCGTCTTCGAGAAGGGTGGCGATGGTCGAGTCGTTCTCGTACGCGTCGACGATGCGGTTCAAGAACTGCGCGCGGATGATGCAGCCGCCGCGCCAGATCTTGGCGACGGCGCCCTTGTCGATGCTCCAGCCATACTCCTTGGCACCCGCGATGATGGCGTCGAAGCCCTGGGCGTAGGCGACCATCTTCGAGGCGCACAGGGCCTTCTGGACGTCGTCTTCGAAGTTGTCGCCCGGATCCTGAATCTCGGGTCGGTTCTTCAGTGTCTTCTGAACGGCAGCGCGCTGGTCGGGCTTCGACGAGACCGCCCGGGCGAAGACGGCTTCGGCGATGCCGCCGACCGGCACTCCGAGGCCGACCGAGTTCTGCACCGTCCAGACGCCGGTGCCCTTCGAGCCCGCCTGGTCGACGATGAGGTCGACGAGCGGCTTGCCGGTCTTCTCGTCGACCTGCTTGAGCACCTCGGCGGTGATCTCGATGAGGTACGACTCGAGCTCGCCCTTGTTCCACTCCTCGAAGACCTCCGCGATCGCGGCGGGCTCGTGGCCGCCAACGCGGCGAAGGAGGTCGTACGACTCGGCGATGAGCTGCATGTCGGCGTACTCGATGCCGTTGTGAATCATCTTGACGAAGTGCCCGGCGCCGTCGGTGCCGATGTGGGTGACGCACGGTTCGCCCTCGGCGACCGCGGCGATGGACTTCAGGATCGGGCCCAGCGTCTCCCAGGCCTCCGCACTGCCTCCCGGCATGATCGACGGACCCTTGAGAGCGCCCTCTTCACCACCCGAGATGCCGGTGCCGACGAAGTTCAGCTTCTTCTCTTTGAGGTCGTGCTCGCGACGGATGGTGTCGTGGAAGTTGGCGTTGCCGCCGTCGACGATGATGTCGCCCTCCTCGAAGAGGTCGGCGAGCTGCGAGATGACCGCGTCGGTGCCCTTGCCGGCCTGCACCATGATGATCGCGGTGCGCGGCTTCGACAGTGAATCGACGAACTCCTCGATCGTCTTCGACGCGATGAAGTCGGCGTCGCCGTGCTCGTCCATCAGCGTGTCGGTGCGCTCGGGGGAGCGGTTGTACACCGCGACGGTGTTGCCCTCGCGGCTGGCCAGGTTGCGCGCCAGGTTCGATCCCATAACGGCGAGCCCGACCACTCCGATGTTCGCCTGTGCGGTCTTTCCGTGTTCGGCCACGGTGCCTCCTTCGAAAGTAAGTGAGGTCAATCTATCCACCACCTCCGACACGTATCCAGGGTCTGTCAGGCCCACTCTGGTGCCGGAGAGAGTGCCGTGTAGACTCTTCCCTTGAACTTCGGCGAGGGGTGCACGGCACCCGTTATCGACGCGGTGGGCGGATTATGGGCGCAGGCCCCGGTCTTTCCTCACGCACGGTTTCACCAACTGCGTTCGAGTTGAATCCACGGGCCACAGATCGCCGACTTCGGCGAGGCCCACAATCTTCCAAGGAGACACACAATGGCTGACGACAGCAACAAGCTTTCCGTCGAGCGTCGCTCGAGCTTCGGCAAGGGAGCGGCTCGCAAGATCCGCGCCGCCGACAAGATCCCCGCCGTGATCTACGGTCACGGCACCGAGCCCGTGCACATCTCGATGCCCGGTCACGAGACCATGCTGATCACCCGTCGTGCGAACTCGGTCCTCGAGCTCGACATCGAGGGCACCCAGCAGCTCGCACTCGTCAAAGACATCCAGCGCGACCCGGTGCGCCAGATCATCGAGCACATCGACCTCATTGTCGTCCGTGCCGGCGAGCGTGTCGAGGTCGAGATCCCCGTTCACATCGAGGGCGAGTCGGCTCCCGGCACGATCCACGTGGTCGAGGCCAACACCCTGCTCCTCGACGTCGAGGCGACGCACATCCCGCAGAGCGTCGTCGTCTCCATCGAGGGCCTCGAAGAGGGCACCCAGATCCTCGCCTCCGACGTCGAGCTCCCCTCGGGCGCCAAGCTCGTTCTCGACGGCGAGTCCCTCGTCGTCAACGTCACCGTGCCGCAGCTCGACCTCGAGTCCGACGCCGACTCGACCGACGAGTCCGACGAGTCCGCCGAGGGCGACGTGCCGTCGATCGAAGACGAAGAGCGCTCCGAGTAACACCCCGAACAACAGCGCAATAGCGGATCGGCGAGGAGCAGCGCTCTGGACGACAACAGATGGCTCGTGGTCGGGCTCGGTAACCCCGGGCCCGACTACGCCTCGACCAGACACAACGTGGGCCAGATGGTCCTCGCTCTCCTCGCCGATCGGTTGCAGTCCGGTTTCAAGAGCCACAAGACGCAGGCCGTGGTCGCCGAGGGGCGCAGCTTCCCCGGCGGCCCGCGCTTCGTCCTCGCGAAGCCGACCACGTTCATGAACGTCTCCGGTCCGCCCGTCGCCGCACTCCTCCGGTACTACGACCTCGACGTGTCGCGGCTCATCGTCGTGCACGACGAACTCGACATCCCCTTCGACACCCTCAAGATCAAGCAGGCCGGCGGCCACGGCGGCCACAACGGTCTGCGCGACATCATCGCGGCCTGCGGGTCGAATGACTTCACCCGGGTGCGGGTCGGCATCGGCCGTCCCCCCGGGCGTCAACCCGCCGCCGACTTCGTTCTGCACGATTTCTCGAGCACCGAGCGCAAGACGCTCCCCAACCTCCTCGACGATGCGGCCGACGCCGTGGAGATGATCGCGGCCGACGGCCTGACCGCGGCGCAGCTGAAGTTCCACACCGCCTGACTCGGGCCTGCCGGGGCGCGCGAGGGCCGTCGCCGGACGGGGGACACCCGATGTCCCCCGGACTGGGTGTGTCCGCCGTATGGGGGACCGGCTTAGGTTCTACCCAGAACAGAACGGTTCGGGCAACTGCCCGACGGTCGTCACGGGTAGCCGAAACACCCCGTGAGCCGACCTGTTCCGCAGGCGGCACCCGAGCCGTCGAGAGTCGGGGGACTCAAGGACTCCGCAGCGGACACCCCGATCGTCAGCATCACCGACGACGTCCGCGGCAGGATCGCGCACGGATGCGCAGAAAAGGCAATGCAATGAGCCAGACCACCACGATCACCGCCACCCGCGGCACCGCTATGAACAGGATCGTCTCCGGGACGATCGCGGGTGCCGTCGGCATCGTCCTGCTCCTCGGCGGAGCGGGTACGTTCGCTCTCTGGAACAGTTCGACCGGAGCCAAGGCGGGCACGATTTCGTCCGGCACGCTCGCACTCGCGCCCATCGCCGGATCGGCGGGCACCTGGACCGACACCACGTACGGGCGCAACACGGGAACAACCGCCGCGAACATCGTGATGGTGCCCGGCAACTCCTACTCCTACACGCGCCAGTTCTCCGTGAAGGCCACCGGAACCGATCTGAAGGCGGTGCTGACGTACGACGAGGCCAGCATCAAGGGCACGTCCGAGCTCATCCAGGCGACGACGCGCTCGCTCGACGTCTCCTCGTCGTCGGCGAACGTCAGTCGCGTCGGCAGCTCCAACACCTTCACCGTGACTCCGGCGGCCGGCACATCGACCGTGTCTGTCGTCTTCTCGATCGCGCTTCCGCAGACGGCTGAGACCGGGCAGAACGGCACCGTCGACCTGACCGGGCTGAAGTTCACCCTCACCCAGACGGCCATCGGGTCGTAGCCGCGACGACGGGAACGCAACCATGCGAGAAATCGCGACAGGACGGCACGCCGCGCCTCGGCGACGTCGGACGCTCGCCCTGCTCGCCCTCGGCGTGGCTGTGGCAGTCCTACTCTGCCTCGTCGGCGCCCGCGGCACGCTCGCCCTGTGGAAGGCCGAAGCGGCGATCCGCGCCGGCACGATCAAGAGCGGTACGGCCTCCCTCGACGTGTCGATCCTGCCCGCGATGTACCTGACCGCTCTCGGCCCCGGAGGCTCCACGACGGGCGCGTTCACCGTGCAGAACACGGGGTCGGTTCCCATGGACATCCGGGTGTCGACGACGTCCACCTATGTGGCCTACGCCGGGTCGACCCCCGACGCGACCGTCCTCGGATCCTTGACGATGCACCTCGCGAGCGTTGCTAAGGCATCCGATTGCAAGGCCGGCCTGTCGGGCGCCTCGGGGCCGATCGCGACGTTCGACACCGGAACCGGCTACTACCGACTGCCCGTCACGACGACCAGGGCCACTGCGTGCCTCGAGGTGTCGCTCGCGGCCGACGCGCCGCAGTCCGTCTCGGGTGCCGTCGTCGACTTCGTCGTCACCGTGTCGGGCAAGCAGGTCGTGTCGTGAAGCGCAGGATCCGACTACCCGCCGGGCGGGCGGCTCTCGTCGCAGCCCTGGTCGCGGCCATGATCGCCGGTACCTCGTCGACGGCTTTCGCCCTGTGGTCGACATCTCGGATCACCCAGTCCAGTGCCACGATCGGCTCGCTCGTGGGGGGCCTTTCGGGGACCGACGCAATGACGACGACGTTCTCGTCGACGGCCACATCGTTCACCGCGCCGCTCACCCTGACGAACAATGGCACCATCGCGGGCACGTACTTCACATCGACTGTCACCGCGCAGAGCCGAACGCTCGCGCAGAACATCACGGTGGTCGCCTGGCAGGTGGCCGCCGCTGCGGACTGCACTGCGTCGGCCGAAGCCCCGTCCTCGTCGCTCTCGGGAACCTGGGCCTCGATGCCGAGCCTCACGGGATCCCTGCCCGCCAAGCAGTCCGCCGTCTGGTGTCTCCGCAGCGCGCCCACGTCGAGCGCACCCGCGTCGTCGACGACGAACCCGGTGATCTCGATGGTCCTCGCGGCGGGCAGCTGGCGGTCGCCGACGGTGGCGGGCGGCTTCTACGTCGACACGGCCAAGGCCGCGGCCGCCGTGGCGACGGCAACCTGCACCGACCAGTCGGGAGGCAATAACGTCGTCATCGCGTGGGACGCCTCGAGCAGATCGCCCGACACCTTCTACGACCTCGAGATCGGCGGCACACGCGTCGGCGACCCGACCCAGGGGTACTCGGCATCGACGACCCTGTCGGCCAGTCGAATCTCGACCACGGTCGCGCCCGACGGAACGGCCCGGGTCGACGTGGTCGTCCTCGACGCGAACGGGAATGCGACGGCGACGATCCAGGCGTCCAGCACGGTGACGCTCGCAACGACGTCGGCGGGCAGGACACTCCGGTGCGGCGCGTGAGCGGCATCGTGCGCGCCGTGGCGGTGGGCTTCGGTCTCGGGGTGATGCTGCTCGTGGCAGGTCTCGGAGTCATCCTCGTCGTCGTGCCGAAGGCGACCGGCTCGACGCCGCTCACCGTTCTCACGTCGTCGATGGAGCCGACGCTCCCGCCCGGCACCCTCGTGGTCGTCCGCCCCGAAGACCCGTCAAGGATCCGAGTCGGCGACATCGCGACCTACCAGCTCGCCTCGGGGAGGCCCGAGGTGGTGACGCACCGCGTGCGCGCCGTCACCACCACGTCCACCGGCGAACGGCTCTTCACCTTCCGCGGAGACGCGAACGACGTCGCCGACGCCCCGGTCGCCGCCATTCAGATCCGTGGCGTCGCCTGGTATTCGGTGCCGTTGCTCGGCCGGGTCAACACCCTCGTCAACGGCCACGACCGGCCGTGGATCATGCCCGGGATCGCCGGCGTCCTCCTCGTCTACGGGCTCGCGATGGTCGCTCTCGGAGTCCGCGCGGCGCGGAGGCGTCGACGGGGCCCGGCTGCGGGCCGCCGATCGGCCCATGGCCGGAGACGGCTGACTGCCGCGTCGTAACCCACTTCGCCCTGCGCGGAGTCCCGGGCCGGTGTCGGAGGCGGCACGTACACTCGAACTCGTGATACTCCAGGGTTTGATTCCTGCGCTTTCGCGCGCCTCGACGTTCGACTCTGCCCTGAAGCAGGCGACGAGATCGAGCGACTTCTCTCTCGTCGACGGCCTCCGCGTGCCTCTTCTGGCCGGTCTCCTCGACCGCCGTGCCGAAGGGTCGGGTGCGGCGCAGGCGCTTCTCGTGATCACCGCCACCGGGCGCGAGTCGGAGGCGGTCCGCACGTCGCTGACCAGCTACCTGCCCGACGCCGAGGTGATCGAGTTCCCCGCATGGGAGACCCTTCCCCACGAGCGGCTCAGCCCGAGCGCCGAGACGGTCGGCAAGCGCATCCACGCACTGCGGCGCCTGGTCGAGTGGCAAGCCGCGTTCGCGTCGGATCCTTCGTCTGTCGCCCCGCTCGTGGTCGTCGCGGGCGTGCGCGCCGCGCTCCAGCCGATCTCCGACAACCTCACCGACATCGATGCCGTGCGGCTCACCGTGGGGGAGCGCGGCTACGACCTCTCGGCGATCGCCGTGCGCCTGGTCGACCTCGCCTACGCCCGCGTCGACATGGTCACGCGTCGTGGCGAGTTCGCCGTGCGCGGCGGCATCCTCGACGTGTTCCCGCCGATGGCCGAGCACCCAGTCCGCGTCGACTTCTTCGGCGACGAGATCGACCAGATCCGCCTGTTCGCGGTCGCCGACCAGCGCAGCCTCGACACCGAAGCGAAGACGGTTGAGTTGCCGCCGAGTCGCGAGATGCTGCTCACCGAGTCGGTCCGCCAGCGGGCCCGCGAGATGCAGCACGAGTTCCCGAGCCTCGCGCAGATGCTCGAGAAGATCGGGCAGGGCATCCCCGTCGACGGAATGGAGTCGCTGGCCCCGGCGCTCGTGCACCGTCTCGTGCCGCTCACGCACTACCTGCCGCCGTCGGCGGCCATCGCCGTGCTCTCACCGGAGCGCGTCGTGTCGCGGGCCAAGAGCCTCGCCGACACCAACCGCGAGTTCCTCCAGGCCGCTTGGAGTGCCGCCACGGCTGGTGCCGAAGCGCCCATCGACCTCGACTCGGGCGACTTCCTCACCGTCGGCGACCTGCGCCTGCAAGCCGGCGACCGCACCTGGTGGTCGCTGTCCGGGTTCGACTCGGGCGTCGTGCTGAGCGACGAGGAGCGGATCGAGTCGGCCGGCGACTACGTGCGGATCGACGCCGAGACCGTCCCCAGCTTCTCCGGCAACGCCGAGGGTGCCGTCGAGCACGTCGCCGAACTCGCGGCCGCCGGCTGGAGCATCGTCGTCACCGCCCGAGGCGTGGGCCTCGTCGACCGTGCCCGCGACGTCCTCGCCGAGCGCGGGGTCGCGGCACGCATCGTCGAGGCGCTCGGCGACGACCTCGAGCCGGGGGTCGTGCATCTGGTCACCGGCGGTGTCGAGGCCGGATTTCAGGTGCCCGAGGCGAAGCTCGCCGTGCTCGGCGAGGCCGACTTCTTCGGTCGGGCCGCCGGCTACGACGGGCGTCAGGTCAAGAAGCTCGCCTCGCGTCGAAAGAACGTCGTCGACCCGCTGCAACTCAAGACGGGTGACATCGTCGTGCACTCCACGCACGGCATCGGCCGGTTCCTCGAGCTCACCAGCCGCGAGGTCTCGTCGGGCGGCCGCAACGCCGTCAAGCACAGCCGCGAGTACCTCGTGCTCGAATACGCGCCGTCGAAGCGCGGGCAGACCGGCGACCGTCTCTACGTGCCGACCGATCAGCTCGACCTGCTCAGCCGCTACGTCGGTGGCGAAGCGCCGAAGCTGTCGAAGATGGGCGGCAGCGACTGGTCGCAGGCGAAGGGCAAGGCGCGCAAGGCCGTTCGCGACATCGCCGTCGAGCTGGTCAAGCTCTACTCGGCGCGGATGGCCTCACGCGGTCACGCCTTCGGCCCCGACACTCCCTGGCAGCGCGAGCTCGAAGAGGCCTTCCCGTTCGCCGAGACGCCCGATCAGCTGACCACGATCGACGAGATCAAGGCCGACATGGAGCGCCCCATTCCGATGGATCGCCTCATCTCGGGCGACGTCGGCTACGGCAAGACCGAGGTCGCTATCCGTGCCGCCTTCAAAGCCATCCAAGACGGCAAGCAGGTCGCCATGCTCGTGCCGACCACGCTCCTCGTCAAGCAGCACATGGAGACCTTCTCCGAGCGATTCGCCGGGTTCCCGGTGCACCTCCGAGCGCTGAGCCGGTTCCAGACGGCCAAAGAGTCGAAAGAGACGATCAAGGGCATCGGCGACGGCACGGTCGACATCGTGATCGGCACGCACCGCATTCTCACCGAGGGGCTCTCCTTCAAAGACCTCGGGCTCGTGATCATCGACGAAGAGCAGCGCTTCGGCGTCGAGCACAAAGACCAGCTCAAAAAGCTGAAGACGAATGTCGACATCCTCGCGATGAGCGCCACGCCGATCCCGCGCACGCTCGAGATGGCCGTCACCGGCATCCGCGAGATGTCGACTCTGGCCACGCCGCCCGAAGACCGGCACCCGATCCTCACCTTCGTCGGCCCCAACAGCGAACGTCAGATCGGCGCCGCGATCCGTCGCGAGCTCCTCCGTGAGGGGCAGATCTTCTTCGTGCACAACCGTGTCTCGTCGATCAACCGGGTGGCCGCCCAGCTCGCCGAACTCGTGCCCGAGGCCCGCGTGGCCATAGCGCACGGGCAGATGCCCGAGTCGGCGCTCGAGCAGGTGATGGTCGACTTCTGGGAGCGCAAGTTCGACGTGCTCGTCTCCACGACGATCATCGAGACCGGCCTCGACATCGCCAATGCCAACACGCTCATCATCGATCGCGCCGATCGCTACGGTCTGTCGCAGCTGCACCAGCTGCGCGGCCGCGTCGGCCGTGGCCGTGAGCGCGGCTACGCGTACTTCCTCTACGACGCCGACAAGCCGCTCTCCGAGACGGCTCAGGATCGCCTCGAGACCATCGCCGCGAACAACGAACTCGGCGCGGGTATGCAGGTGGCGCTGAAAGACCTCGAGATCCGCGGTGCGGGAAACCTGCTCGGCGGCGAGCAGTCCGGTCACATCGCCGGCGTCGGCTTCGACCTCTACCTCCGCATGATCGGCGAAGCGGTCAACGCCTTCCGCGGCGACGTCGCAGAGGGGCAGACCGAGTTGAGGCTCGAGTTGCCCGTCGACGCCCACATTCCCGAAGACTACGTCGAGAGCGAGCGCCTCCGTCTCGAGGCGTACCAGAAGCTCTCGACGGCGTCGTCGCCGACCTCCTCCGACGAGCAGATCGACTCGGTGCTCGAAGAGCTGACCGACCGCTACGGTGAACCGCCCGCCGAGGTCCTCGCCCTGATCGAGGTGTCGAGGCTTCGCAGGATGGCCCAGAAGACCGGCCTCAGCGAGGTCGTCGCGATGGGAACCAACATGCGCGTCGCGGCCATGGAACTCGCCGACAGCGTGCAGCTCCGGCTCGCCCGGCTGTTCCCAGGCGCGCGCTACTTCGCCCAGACCAAGTCGGTCAGCGTGCCGATGCCGCGCAAGAACGGCGAGGCGCTCCCCGACGCCGAGCTGATCACCTGGGTCGAGCAGCTGCTGACGAGCGTCTACGGGGCCGAGCCCGCGCGGCCCACCGACAGCGCGGCGGCGCCGAGCTAAGCGGGTTGCGTTGCGCGAGCGCGATCCCGCTTGCGGTGCGCCCGCGCCAGCATGCTCACGAGCGCGCCAGCGATCACGATCGACAGCCCCGACCCGACGAGCACCGCGAGCGTGCCCTCGTCGACGATCTCTTCGCTGCGCGCGAAGGCCAGCTCGTTCATCAGGAGCGACACCGTGAATCCGATGCCGCCGAGCATCGCGACAGTGATGAGTTCGGTCGTGCTCAGGATCTGCCCGCGCCTCGCCGGGTCGGGATGACGGAACGCTCTCGAGGCAAGACCGCCGGCGAGGGTGATACCGATCAGCTTGCCGACGGGAAGCGCGACGACGATCGCCCAGAACACCGGGCTCAGCTCGCCGAGACCCACGCTCGGAACGGCAACGGCGGCCGCAGCGAAGGCGAAGACGGGCAACACGATGCCATTCACGAAGGGCTCGAGCGCGTGCACGGCCTTGCGCGCTGGCCCCAGCGGCAGCACGAGGCCGACGGCGACGGCTGCAATGGTCGCGTGGACGCCGGAGCTCAGGACGAGATACCAGGTGACCACTGCCAAGAGGGTGACGAGGGCGACTGCCGCGACCCCGAGGGATCCTTGTCGTCGTCCGAGCAGCCGGCCGGCCGCGAAGGTGGCGACGACGCCGAGAACTCCCAGGCCGAGGTAGAGCGGGCTGCTGTCGTGGGTGAAGAAGACGGCGATGATGAGAATTGCGACCAGGTCGTCGAGCACGGCGAGCGCGAGAAGGAAGACGCGGATGCGCCCCGGCAGACCCCGGCCGAACACGGCGAGCACGCCCAGCGCGAAGGCGATGTCGGTGGCCGTGGGCACGGGCCAGCCGGAGGCGTACGACGAACCGGCCGTGAAGATGAGGTAGACGGCGGCGGGCGCCGCGACTCCGCCGATGGCCGCGATGGCCGGGACGATCGCCTTCGAGAGCGAGTTGAGCTGTCCCTTGACGAGCTCATGCTTGAGGTCGACCGCGACGACGAAGAAGAAGAGGGCCAGGAGGCCGTCAGAGATCCAGTGCCCGATCGACAGGTCGAGCCCGATGAGCGGAATCGACAGGTGGTGGTCTTTGAGGGCGAGGAGGCCGGGCCCGGTCGACAGATTGGCGAGGACGAGGCCGAGAACGGCGGCGGCGAGAAGAAGAACGGCGGAGGCGCGCTCAGAGCGGAGCAGGTTCGGCATGGGTTCCTGTCGGGAGGGTCGGGCAGAGAAGTGTCGACCAGACTTCCCGACTCACCAATGCCCATTCTATCGTTGAGCACCGACAGGCGCAGAAAGCAGGCATCACGTGACGTCTTCCCCGGCATCGGCCGCCCTCTCCGCCCTCGAGGCGACGGTCGGTGCTTTGCTCGATCCGCCCGGGTGCGAGTGGAATCGCGCGCAGACGCACGAGTCGCTCGTCACCTACCTGGTCGAAGAGACCTTCGAGCTCGTCGAGGCGATCGAAGACGGAGCACCGGCCGACATTCGCGAGGAGCTCGGCGACGTTCTCTACCAGGTCGTTCTGCACGCGGCGATCGCCGAGCGGAACGGTTCCGGATTCGACCTCGCCGCGGTCGTGACGGAGGTCGACGCGAAGATCCGACGGCGTCATCCGCACGTGTTCGGCGACGACCGGGCCGACGGGGTGGACGACATCGTGCGGCTCTGGTCGGCGGCGAAGGCCCGAGAGAAGGCGGCTCGGAGCAGCAGGTTCGAGGGCGTGCCCGCGGGGCTGCCGGCTCTGGCGAGAGCGCAGAAGATCGCGGCGCGCGCGGAGTCGTTGGCCGTCTCAGAACCGAGTGCAGGATCCGACGGCTCGCTTCTCGACGCCGACAGCGAGGCCGCTTGGGGCTCGGCCCTCTTAGCGGAGGTGGATCAGGCGTCGGCCCGCGGATGGGATGCCGAGCGAGCTCTTCGCGGCGCCGTGCGCCGACGCGAGGCTGCCCTGCGGATTGCCGAGGTGGAGCAGGACGAAGAGAAGAGACGGCGGGGCACCCCACAACCCGAATAGAGGGGACCCCGCCCGAGCAGGTGATCAGCCATGCTCGACCGCGCTTGTTCAGCGCGATGGAATAACCCTACACCACAGTAAAATGTCACCTGGTCACTTTCAGTATTTCACCAGGCGGACCCCTGCTGTCCACCCTCTGTTATGGTGAGCGTTGGTCGCTGGGGTCGCGCAGGGTGGCTCATCGCGGCGACGGTACGAAAGACGAGTGTGATGCCGAGAAAGCCCGACCCGACACGCAAGCCGGAGCTCTTGGGCCAGATCCTCGAACACCTCGCCGGGCGGACTCTCGCCACCGTCTCGTTCCGCACACTCGCCGAAGCGTTGGGCGTCAGCACCTACGTTTTCGTCTACCACTTCGGCAATCGCGCGCAGCTCGTCGACGAGATCGTACGAGCCATCGTGGCGCGCCAGGACGACCTCCTCGCGGTCGACCCCACCACCCTCGACGAGCAGGGTTGGCTCGACTTCATGGAGTCGGCGTGGCAGAAAGTGTCGACGCCCTACAACCTCCAACTTCAGCGTCTCGAGTACGAGGCCACCATGCTCGAGATGATCGACGGCGTCGAGCCGGGCGTCGCACGCTCGGCAGTCGCCAAGTGGCAGGGTTTTACACGGAAGTGGTGCGTTTCGCAGGGGGTGCCCGAGGCTGTGGCTATGGTCGAGGCGCGGCTGTTCACCGACACCGTCTACGGCCTGCAGTACGACGCCCTGGCGACGGGAGCGACGGAGGAGGTCGCCGAGGTTTTTCGTCGTCACGTTGCGACTTTCGCCGAGCGGATGCGAGTGGCAGCCACCCCCGCCACTGTCTGAGGCGTGGGATCGACGCAGGGCCTACGCGAAGTCTGCTGGAACGAAGTGGCGGCGCCCCGCCTAGGGAGCGGAGCGCCGCCGGCCGGACCAGCTCGTCACCGCAGGGAAGGGACGAGCTGCCGGGCAGGCAAGGCGCGCAACCCGATTCGCGCCTGCCGGTCTTGGGGGGTGGTCAGTGTGAAACGGTTGGCCACCCGATCGGGTGTTGCCAGAATACATGAAATGTCACATCTCGACAACCGGATCGGAGCGCCGAATCGCTCATCGGACTCTGAAAGACTGATCGCATGGCCTCCTCCGTCACTCCGCCGCGCGGAATGCGCGACTTCCTCCCCGCCGACAAGCGTCGCCGCGACCTGATCCTCGACCGCATCCGGTCGACCTATCGATCCTTTGGCTTCGACGAGATCGAGACGCCCGTGGCGGAGGAAAGCGACCGCCTTCACGCCGGGCTAGGAGGCGATAACGAGAAGCTCGCCTTCGCCATCATGAAGCGCGGCATCACGCCCGAGAAGCTCGCGGCGGCCTCCGAGCCGCTCGAGCTCGCCGACCTCGGCCTCCGCTTTGACCTGACCGTGCCGCTCGCGCGTTTCTATGCGACGCACCGCGCGACTCTCCCCGGGGTGTTCCGCGCGATTCAGATCGCACCCGTCTGGCGAGCCGAGAGGCCGCAGAAAGGACGCTACCGACAGTTCGTCCAGTGCGATATCGACATCATTGGAGAGCCGGGCCCGATGGCCGAGATCGAGCTGCTCAGTGCCACGTCGGCCGTGCTCGACGGGCTCGGGCTGGCGGGCACGACCATTCGGATCAACGACCGCCGGATCCTCGTCACCCTTCTCTCGCACTGGGGCGTTCCCGCCGACCGGTTCGACCATGCGCTCGTGATCGTCGACAAGCTCGACAAGGTCGGGGTCGACGGTGTCGTCACCGAGCTCGCCACGATCGGGGTCCCGGTCGACGGTCTGGCCGAGGCTCTGGGCGAGCTCTCCGGCGCCACCTGGGAATCGGTCGCCGATGCTGACTGGCTCGACGCGGCCGCGTTCGCCGATCTGGTCTCGCTCCGAGACGCTCTGCCCGGAGCCCGCCTCGAGTTCGACCCCACGCTCGTGCGGGGCATGGGCTACTACACCGGAACGATCTTCGAGGTGGCGCACCCCGACTTCGGCTACTCGCTCGGCGGCGGCGGTCGCTACGACGGCATGATCGGTCGGTTCCTGGGCGTGGACGTGCCTGCGGCCGGATTCTCGCTCGGCTTCGAGCGTCTGGTTGATCTCGTCGAGCTTTCGGGTGAAGGATCCGGCGACGGCGTCGTCCTCCTCTACGACGCGGGCGCTGAGCCCGCCGCTCTCGTGCGTCTGCAGCACGAGCTCGCCGCTGACGGAACCCGCATCCGCCTCGACCGCAAGGCGAAGAACTTCAAAAACCAGCTCGCCGGCCTGAAGGAACAGGGCTTCGAGTCGTTCGCCACGGTCTCCGACAGCACCGCGACGGCCGCCGATCTCTCCTTCCGCTCCCTGTCGTAGAAGAGGCATCGGGCAGCCTGTGGAGAACCCCCTCCGGCGTTAAGGCGCCCTACTAGGATTGGGCGCGGGCTTCGAGCCTGAGCGAAAACAGACGATCCTAAGGAGTTATCCGTGGCAGCAATCGACGCAGTAGGCGCTCGCGAAATCCTCGACTCGCGAGGCAACCCGACCGTCGAGGTCGAAGTTCTGCTCGACGACGGTGTCGTCGCGCGCGCGGCAGTGCCCTCCGGCGCATCGACCGGCGCATTCGAGGCCTACGAGCTTCGCGACGGCGACAAGGGTCGCTACCAGGGCAAGGGTGTTCTCAAGGCCGTCGCCGCCGTCATCGACGAGATCGGCCCCGAGATCGAAGGTCTCGACGCCACCGATCAGCGCGTCATCGACAAGGCCATGATCGACCTCGATGGCACCGACAACAAGAAGCGTCTCGGCGCGAACGCGATCCTCGGCGTGTCACTCGCCGTCGCCCGCGCCGCCGCCGACTCGGCCGACCTGCCGCTGTTCCGCTACCTCGGTGGCCCGAACGCGCACACGCTGCCCGTGCCGATGATGAACGTCATCAACGGTGGCTCCCACGCCGACAGCAACGTCGACATCCAGGAGTTCATGATCCTGCCGATCGGTGCCTCCAGCTTCTCCGAGGCCCTTCGCTGGGGCACCGAGACGTACCACGTGCTCAAGAGCGAGCTGAAGTCGCAGGGCCTCTCCACCGGCCTCGGCGACGAGGGTGGCTTCGCCCCCAACCTCTCCAGCAACCGCGCCGCTCTCGACCTCCTCGTCGAGGCGATCACCAAGGCCGGCTTCACCCCCGGCAAAGACATCGCACTCGGCCTCGACGTCGCCTCCAGCGAGTTCTTCTCGAACGGCTCGTACTCCTTCGAGGGTGCATCGAAGTCGGCCGAAGAGATGTCGGCCTACTACGAAGAGCTCGTCGCGTCCTACCCCCTCGTCACCATCGAAGACCCTCTCGACGAAGACGACTGGGAGGGCTGGGCGCACCTCACGTCCGTCATCGGCTCCAAGACGCAGATCGTCGGCGACGACCTCTTCGTCACCAACCCGACGCGCCTCGCCAAGGGCATCGAGAACGGCGCCGCCAACGCGCTGCTCGTCAAGGTCAACCAGATCGGCACGCTCACCGAGACGCTCGACGCCGTGGCCCTCGCACAGCGCAGCGGCTACAAGACCGTTATGTCGCACCGCTCCGGCGAGACCGAAGACACCACGATCTCCGACCTCGCCGTCGCTACCGATGGCGGTCAGATCAAGACCGGCGCCCCGGCTCGCTCCGAGCGCGTCGCGAAGTACAACCAGCTGCTCCGCATCGAAGAGGAGCTCGGCGAGGCCGCGGTGTACGCCGGCGCCTCGGCGTTCCCGCGCTTCACCGCGTAACGACTGCTGCAGGAGGCCCGTCTCGCGCTTCGGCGCGGGGCGGGCTTTTGCGTGCGCGCGCTCGCTCGGCGACGCGGTTTGGCTAAAGCGACGCGGTTCGGCCAAAACGACGCGGCGCGCCAGGTCGTATTGGCCGAACCGCGTCGCTTCGCGAGCTTCTGCGGCGCTGAACCCCTCGCGGCGCCGGCCCCCTGCCGAATTTGAAGGAGAAACTGCCGGGCGACCCCCTCGGATCCTTGATTTCTCGTCGCCGGAGGCGGGAATCTCCTTCGAATTCGGGCGGCACGCGCGCGCTGGCCCAGAGGCGGCCGGGCGTCGCCTAGGGTCGAGGCATGGCTAGCTCACCCTCCGACCGCGAAGGCGAAACGACCCGACGCGTGCCGGTGACCCTGCCGGCGATGGAGACGGCGGCCGGCGGCTGGCTGCGTGGCATGCGCGTCTCGGGGTTCAGCCTGCTGATGCTCGTGATCATCGTGCTGTTCGTGATCATCCTCGCGCCGAGCCTGAAGACGCTGATTCAGCAGCAGCAGCAGATCACGTCGCTGCAGTCCGACGTCGATGCGCAGAAGCAGAACGTCGACGATCTCAAAGACACCGTCGCCCGGTGGAACGACCCCGCCTACATCGAGGCCCAGGCCCGCGATCGCCTGTTGTACGTCTATCCGGGCGAGTACAGCTACCTCGTGATGGACGATGCGGCCACGAAGTCCGAGACAGCCGCGAAGACCGAGGCCGGAACGAAGATCACCAAAGACATCCAGAACCCGCAGGTCGACTGGGTCGGGGCGATGACCGCGTCCGTTCTCGACGCGGGCCTGACCGACGAGCCCGCGGCGAAGCTCGTGTCGCCCGACCTGAAGAGCGCCAAGTAGGCGCACGGGCCGGGTATTCTGATCACTCCATGACCACGCCACCCTTCGCCCCCGTCACCGAGCACGACATCTTCGTCGTCTCTCAGCAGCTCGGACGCCCGGCTCGCAACGTGATCGGCATCGCCGCACGCTGCGTCTGCGGCAATCCGACCGTGGTCTCGACCAAGCCCCGCCTGGCCGACGGAACACCTTTTCCGACCCTCTACTACCTGTGCCACCCGGGTGCCACGGCCGCGATCTCGACTCTCGAGGCGACCGGCGTCATGGCCGAGTACACCGAGCTGCTCGCCGACAGCGCCGACCTGCAGCAGAGCTATCGTGCGGCTCATGAGGCGTACCTCGCCGATCGCGAGGGCATCGAGCACGTTGACGAGATCGATCACGTGACGGCCGGCGGCATGCCCGAGCGCGTCAAGTGCCTCCACGCCCTGGCCGGTCACGCCCTCGCCGCCGGGCCCGGCGTCAACCCGTTCGGCGACCTCGCGCTCGAACGAGCGACCTGGAGCCCCGACGTGTGCACCTGCCCCGATTACTCCGCCGACGGGGCCGAGCGCCCCGGCGCGACCGGCGCGACCGGCGCGACTGGCGCGAACGACGCGACCGCAGGATCCAAGGGCTGACCAGAGTGCGCCGGCTCGGAGCGTTCGCGGCCGCCGTGGCTGTCGTCTCCGCGCTGGTGCTCCCCGGTGTTCTCCTCCCGGCCACCGCAGCGTCTGCCGACTCGATCCGCGATCGGGAGTACTGGCTCAGCGACTACGGCATCGAGCAGGCGTGGAACACCACCCGCGGCCAGGGCGTCACCGTGGCCGTGATCGATTCGGGAGTGGACGGCTCGGTCGCCGAATTGCAGGGCGCCGTCGTCGGTGGCGCGGACTTCTCGGGGAGCGGATCGTCGAACGGGCAGACGCCGATCGGCGACGACTCCGCGCACGGCACCCTGGTCGCCTCGCTCATCGCCGGCAGGGGCACCGGTTCGGGTTCCGGAGTGATCGGCGTCGCGCCCGAGGCGAAGATCCTCTCGATCTCGGTCGGTTTCGGCGCCAAGGCGAACGATGCCGACGGGCAGATCGCCACGGCCGTGCGCTGGGCGGTCGACCACGGGGCCAAGGTCATCAACATGTCGCTGACGCGCAATACCCTCGACTGGCCCACGAGCTGGGACGACGCCTTTCTCTACGCCATGAAGAAAGGTGCGGTGGTCATCGCCGCCGCCGGAAACCGGGGGAGCGGAACCGACGAGGTGGGGGCACCGGCGACGATGCCCGGAGTGCTGACCGTGGCCGGCGTCGATCAGTCGAAGAACGCGAGTTTCGACGCGTCGAGCCAGGGGATCACGATCGGGGTCGCGGCACCGAGCGAAGGGCTCGTCGGTGTGGGGCCGGGCGGGCAGTACCTGCTGTGGTCCGGAACGAGTGGCGCCGCCCCGCTGGTCTCGGGCATTGCCGCCCTCGTCTTCGCCAGCCATCCCGGCATCTCGGCCGACGACGTGATCCAGCGGATCGTCTCGACGGCCACGCCCAAGGGGTCGCCGTCGCCCGGCCCGATCTACGGCCACGGTCTGGTCGACGCCGATGCGGCCGTCACCAGGAGAGTGGCGAGCGTCTCGACGAACCCCGTCGGCGACCTCGCAGAGTGGATTCGGCTCCACCGCCGGGCCGAGGCCTCGCCGCAGCCGACCTCGTCGCCCGAGCCCTCCGCGCCGGTGACCGCGAGCCCGACGACCGCGGTGGCGAATAGAGACGGAAGCGCTGGATTCCTCCCGAGTGTCGAGACCTGGAGATCTGCGGGGATCCCCCTCGCGGTTTATTCTGGTCTCGGGGTCAGTGTGCTGGTCGTCGTCATCGGGGCCGTTCGCCATTTCAGTCGTCTGCGAAGCAGGCGCTAGCCTGTTTCCCGTCCACACCTATCTAGGAGTTCATCCCTCGTGCCCAAAATCCTGATCGTCGGCGGCGGCTACGCCGGTTTCTACACCGCCTGGAAGCTCGAGAAGTGGCTGCGCAAGGGCGAGGCCGAGGTCACCGTGGTGGACCCGCTGCCCTACATGACCTACCAGCCGTTCCTTCCCGAGGTCGCAGCCGGTTCGATCGAGCCGCGTCACGCCATCGTGTCGCTGCGACGCCACCTGACTCGCACCAACGTCGTCACGGCCAAGGTGACGAAGGTCGACCACGCGACGAAGACCGCGACGATCACCCCCGAGGTCGGCCCCGAGTGGACGGAAGAGTACGACCAGATCGTCATGACCGCTGGTGCCGTCTCGCGCACGTTCCCAATTCCGGGTGTCGCCGACGAGGCCATCGGCCTCAAGACGATCGAGGAGGCCGAGGCCATCCGCGACAAGCTCCTCACTAACTTCCAGAAGGCCGCGAACCTCGACGCCGGCCCCGAGCGTGACCGCCTGCTCACCACCGTCGTCGTCGGTGGCGGCTTCGCCGGCATCGAGATCTTCGCCGAGCTGCGCAGTTTCGCGACCGACCTGCTCAAGAACTACCCGAACCTCACCATCGACGACACCCACTTTCACCTCATTGAGGCGATGGGTCGCATCATGCCCGAGGTCGCCCTCGAGACGAGCCACTGGGTGCTCAAGAACCTCGCCGAGCGCCAGGCCATCGTCCACCTCGACACGCAGCTGCAGTCGGCCGTCGGCGGCAAGGTCGAGTTGTCGACCGGTGAGTCGTTCGAGTCCGACCTCATCATCTGGACGGCCGGCGTCATGGCCAACCCGGTGGTTCGCAACACCGACTTCCCGATCGAGGCCCGCGGCCGCATCTCGGTGCAGCCCGACCTCCGGATCGTGACCGAAGACGGCACCGTCGTGCCCGACGCCTGGGCCTGCGGCGACGTCGCGGCGACGCCCGACCTCACCGGCGGCGGCGTCGGCGGCTTCTGCGTGCCGAACGCCCAGCACGCCGTTCGCATGGGCAAGCAGCTCGCGAAGAACCTCACGGCCGACCTCCGTGGCGAAAACACGAAAGACTACCGCCACGACAACCTCGGAGCCGTCGCCGGTCTCGGCATCGGCATCGGTGTGTTCCAGAGCGGCAAGTTCGCCCTCAAGGGATTCCCGGCGTGGATGGCGCACCGCGGCTACCACGGCATGGCCATGCCGTCGTGGGAGCGGAAGATCCGCGTCGTGACCGGTTGGGCCAACAACTTCGTGCTCGGCCGCGACATCGCGTCGCTCGACAACGTCACGAGGCCGCGCGCCGCCTTCGAGGAGTTCGCCTCGCGCCCGAAGCCCGCGGCTCCGGCCGACGAGCCCGCAGCAGCTCCCGCGCCTGAAATCGGCAAGGTTGCCGGCCAGCCCGGCCCCGCGTACGCCACTCCCGCCGACGGCGAGACGAAGGCTGAGCCGGTTGCTGCCGAGTCGAAGCCCGCAGAGTCGAAGCCCGCCGCTAAGAAGGCTCCGGCGCGCAAGCCGGCTGCCAAGAAGGCGCCCGCCGAGAAGGCCCCCGCCGCCGAATAGCTCGTTGACAGTCTCGATGCCCCCGTCATGCGGGGGCATCAGGCGTTTCGCGGCCCGTTCAGTACGCTTGACGGGCACGCCCCCGTAGCCCAATCGGCAGAGGCAGGCGACTTAAAATCGCTTCAGTCAGGGTTCGAGTCCCTGCGGGGGCACTCGCTCGTCAGATGTCGTCGCCGGGCTCGACGAAGCGCACCCAGGCCCAGGCGCCCACGGCAAGGGTCGCGAACGCCGCGGAGGCGATCACGAGCGGCAGCATCGGGAACGTCTCGTCAGGGCCGCCAAGATAGACGACGGAGGCCATGGCGACGCCGATCACGGCGAACCCGACCAGCGTCGGCCGCGACCAGGCGTAGAGAGCGCGGCCGGGTAGGGCTCCGAGCGGAACCAGCAAGACGATCAAGGATCCAAGACCCGCCAGACACATCGTCGCCAGCGCCTCCCGCGTGATCTCGGCGGCGAACGCAGTGCTCGAGGCAGGCATGAGCCCGTGCGCGATCCAGGCCAGGAACGACAGACCGGCCAAGGATCCGAGTTGGGCCGTAGCGAGGACACCGCCCGTTCGGACATCGTCTCGTCGTACGTCGTCCCGCCCGGTGTCACGGCCGCGTGCATCGAGCGTGCTCGCTTGGAGAGCGCGCCCACCCGCGTCGGCGAGGCCCGCAGCGAGGAGCACTCCGAGGGCCAGCGGCGGGTCGATGCCCAGCACTCGGGTTGCCACACACGCCGCCACGGCACCGATGAGGAGGCGGGGCGAAACGGAGAGGGAGAGGCGCAGCCCGAGACGACGCCCGAGGAGCCAGGTGGGGAGCACGACGCCGAGACCGTTGATCAGGGCGATTCCGACGGCGATCGCCACGACGAGCCGGATGTAGCGCACCTGGTCGTCGACGCCCGCGGCGAGGGCGACGAGCACGGCGCCGACCGCGAGGGCCAGGACGACCCCTGCGGTCGGAGAGAGGACCGACCGCTCGTCGCGGTCGGAGAGCGAGCGGTTGCGGCCCGCGAGTCGGTGGGCTCGTCCGGCGAGCCGACCGCCCAGCGCCGAGGCAGCAAGGCGCAGGGGTGCGACGACCAGGAGGAGGAAGACGAGGCCGATGACGAGGGCCCACATCCACGACCAGCCGCCGAGACCCTGCGACAGCGTGGGGAGGGTGCCGCCGAAACCGGTCGGGCCCGACCACGACGAACTGTCGATTACGCCGGGGGTCGAGGCGGAACCCGAGCCGGGGGATCCTGAGCTGCTTCCTGAACTGCCGCCTGAACCACTGCCGCCGGTGCCTCCCCCTGATCCGGTCGACCCACCGGAACTAGACGGGTCACCGCTGGGCGACCCGCCGCCCGGGGTACCGGGGCTGGTCGGCGTGCCCGTCGGTGGAGCGGCAGACGGCTCCGTCGAGTCGGATGGCGTCGTGGGCTGGGCGGACGGAGTCGCCGACGGAGTCGAGGGCGTGGCCGATGGCGACGACGGGGCGAATGTGACCAGGACGGCCGCACTGGGCGCACCGTAGTTGCCGGCGGCGTCGCGCTGAGCGGCCTGGACCCGGCGGTCTCCGGACGGGAGGAGGAGGCCCTCCGAACTGCAGCTCCACACGCCGTTCTTCACGACGGCGGTGCAGACGGGATTGCTGTCGACATAGGTGGTCACGGTGGAACCGCTCTCGCCGGTGCCGTCGAAGACCACGGGTTGCTGGCTGATGGTGGAGCCCTGCGCGGGGTGGACGACCGTCGGCGCAGCCGGGGCATCGCGGTCGATCGTGACGGTGACCGCGGCGGAGGCGGACGAGACCGGAACCGCCGGCACGCGCGACGACGACTGCGTAGCCTGAACGCTGTAGCGACCGGACGGTGTCGTCGCGGCCGAGAGCACGGTGCTCCACTGCCCCGCGTCGCTGACTGTCGCTGTGGCCGCAGCCTTGCCGTCGGTCGTCACCGTCACTCGAGCGCCGGGATAGCCCGTCCCCTGGACGCGGGCTCCGATGTCGACTCCCGACCCGGTCGACAGCACCGGGGCGGCGAGCACCGAGAACGGGGCCGACTGCACGTCGCCGAGCGCGGTGTCGGTGAGGTCACGCACGGTGAGAGTCTGCCCGGCGCCTGACACGAGGTCGACTTCACACGACCAGCGCCCGTCGGCAGTGGCTGTCGAGGTGCAGAGCGACGATGCGGGGTGGACGGGGTCGAGCACGCGCAGGTGTGCCGAGGGCGTGGCTGTTCCTGACACCGTCACCCGGGCGCGCGGCGAGTCGGCGACCGAGATCGTCGGGGCGACGGGCGGGGCCGGTGTGCCGATGCCCTGCGAGGGTGTCGGCGTCGCGCTCGTCGGCGCCGCCTCGGCTGCGGACGGAGCGACCGAGAGACCCGAGACGATCAGAACGAGGGCCAGTGCTGCCACGCAGATCGCTGCGGGCACCCGCCCACGACGAACGCGCCCGCTGGCCATGGCCACGGAGCGTCGGGAGCTGGGGGTCGTGTTGGTGAGCACTGCCCCCCAGTAAGCCAAGTTGCGGGGTACAAGTCAATCGTTCGAACGGCGGAGTACGTGAAATCTCCGTGAATTGTTACAAGTACCTACAGGCACGAGGCCAAGGATCCGTCGAAACCGCCGCTGGGCGTGAGTTGCCTCCGAGAATGCCCCCCGCGCATGGAGCCCCCATTCAGCCCATTTATAGTGATCCCCGGATCGACAAGGAGTATCTCAACCATGGATTCCGCCCTCATCGGCATTCTCATCGCAGCAGGCATCGTCGTGCTGCTGCTCATCATCTTCGGCATCTACCTCTGGGCGACCTACAACTCGTTGGTCACCCTCAAGGTGCGCGTGGATGAGGCGTGGAGCGATATCACCGTCCAGCTGAAGCGTCGGGGTGACCTCATCCCGAACATCATCAGCACGGTGAAGGGGTATGCCACTCACGAGTCGGGGGTCTTCGAGAGCGTCACCAAGGCGCGTGCCGAGACGCTGAGCGCCACGAGTCCGGCCGAGGCCGCGGTCGCCGAGAGCCACATGCAGAAGTCGCTGAAGAGCATCTTCGCCGTGGCCGAGGCCTACCCGCAGCTGCAGTCGAGCCAGAACTTCCTTCAACTGCAGTCAGAGCTCGTCGAAACCGAAGACAAGATCCAAGGGTCGAGGCGGTTCTACAACGGCGGCGTGCGTGAGTTCAACACGAAGACCACGGTGTTCCCGAACACCCTCTTCTCGAAGCGGCTCGGATTCACTTCGCGAGACTTCTTCGAAGTGGCAGAGCCGTCGGCGATCGCCGAGCCCCCGCGCGTGCAGTTCTGACCGCGTGCAGTTCTGAAGCGAACCCGGCGAGTGCTCAGGCGCTTTCTTTAGGAGAGGGCGCGGACGGCAGCAGTCAGCGCCGGCGCGAGGTCGCCACGCGGCATCACCTCGAGTGACTCCAGGCCCTGCCACTCGGCCGTCCGGCGGAGCAGGGCCGCCAACCGCTCGACGTCGATTGTCTGCCCCGCCTCATGCCACGCCGCCTGTACCCGCAGCACTCCGGCCTGACGGTCGCTTTTGAGGTCGACCCGACCGACCAGCGCCTCGTCTTGCAGCACCGGAAGCACGTAATAGCCGAAGACTCGCTTGGGCTGCGGCGTGTAGATCTCGATCCGGTAGTGGAACCCGAAGAGGCGCTCGGCCCGCGCGCGCTCCCATACGATCGGGTCGAACGGCGAGAGCACTGCGTCGGCCTCGATTCGTCGGGGCAGTCTCGCCTCGGCGTGCAGCCACCCTGGCCGGCCCCAGCCGTCAACCGAGACCTGAGTGATCTCGCCGGCCTCGGCCAGATCGGCCAAGGCCGGAGCGACGTCGGCCGCCTTGAGCCGGAAGTAGTCGGCGATGTCGGACGCGGTGCCGATACCGTGCGCCCGGGCGGCGTGCGAGACGAGCGCCCGGTGCGCGTCGGCACGCGAGACCGTGCGATCGAGCACCGCTGAGGGCAGTACCTGATCGGGAAGACCGTAGGCGCGCTCGAAGCGGGTGCGACCGGCGCTGACGACCTCGCCCGTGCGAAACAGCACCTCGAGGCCCTGCTTGACGTCGCTCCAGCCCCACCACGGACCCCGCCGGGCGGTCGACTCGGCGCCGATCACGGCATCGGCCTCGATCGCACTCGCAGGCAGGGGCCCGGATGCCCGAAGCTCCGCCCGCAACCAGTCGAGCGTCGCGGTGTTGGCCGACGCCCACGAGTCGGGCCGGGCGGCGTAGTAGTCGCGGTAGTGCTCCATCCGCCAGCGCCAGAGCGGCCAATCGGTCGTCGGGAGGAACGCCGCCTCGTGCGCCCAGTATTCGGTGTAGCGGCCCCCTCGGGCAAAGGTGAGTCGGTCGAGCAGAGACCGATCGAAGGATCCGAGCCGGGCGTGGATCGGCAGATAGTGGCTGCGCTCGAACACGTTGACGGAATCGATCTGCAAGAGGCCGAGACGATCGATGAGAGTGTTGAGTTGACGCGTCGCCACGGGCCCGGAAGGGACGCGACCGAACCCTTGCGCCGCCAGGGCGACGCGACGGGCGAGAGCGGGAGAAACGCTGGACGGGAGCACGGTCTGAGGATAGATGCCGCTACCGACATACGGATCCTCAATCGGGGTTTCGCCGCCTACACTTCTTCCATGACGGATGTGACCCTGGCTGGCCCGACACTTGCCGAGTTCCGAGAAGCCCGCGAGCGCGTCTCGCACGTGGCGCACGTCACGCCGATGGAGAGCTCGTCTTTCTTGAGTCAGGCGCTCGGCGCGAAGGTGTACCTCAAGTGCGAGAACCTCCAGCGCACGGGCTCGTACAAGATCCGCGGGGCATACAACCGGCTGTCGCAGCTCGACGCCGACGAGCGCGCCCACGGCGTCGTGGCGGCGAGTGCCGGCAACCATGCACAGGGCGTCGCGCTGGCGGCTCGCGAGCTCGGCATCACGGCGACGATCTTCATGCCGGTCGGCGTTGCGCTGCCGAAGCTGCAGGCGACCCGCGACTACGGCGCCGATGTGGTGCTCGGCGGCAACTCCGTCGAAGACGCCCTGCGAGCGGCGAAAGAGTTCTCCGACGAGACCGGCGCCGTCTTCATCCCGCCCTACGACCACCCCGACGTGATCGCGGGCCAGGGCACGCTCGGCCTCGAGATCCTCGACCAGGTGCCCGACGTCGAGACGATCATCATGAGCATCGGCGGCGGCGGCCTCATCGCCGGGGTGGCCAGTGCGGTCACCCAGGCTCGGCGCGAGACCGGCGGAACGATCCGCATCGTCGGCGTCCAGGCGGCGAACTCGGCGCCCTACGCGATCTCAATGAAGCTGGGCGAGGCGACCGCGGTCGTTCCCACGCCGACAATCGCCGACGGTATCGCCGTGGCCAAGCCCGGAGTGCTCAACTTCGCGATCGCCCGCGACGTCGTCGACGAGGTCGTGACCGTCAAAGACGACGACACCGCCCGCGCGATCCTGGTGCTGCTCGAACGGGCCAAGCAGGTCGTGGAGCCCGCCGGAGCCGTGGGCGTGGCCGCCGTGCTCACCGAGCAGGTGCAGCCGACCGGAACGACCGTCATCGTGCTCTCGGGCGGCAACATCGACCCGCTCATGATGGAACGAGTGATCAGCCGCGGCCTCGCCGCCAGCGACCGGTACCTGCACTTCCGCGTCATGCTTCCCGACCGGCCGGGTCAGCTCGCCCGCGTCTCCGAGATCATCTCGGAGGCGAACGCGAACGTGGTCGAGGTGCTGCACACCCGGCACGGCCGCGGCCTCCAGATCAGCGAGGTCGAGCTCGAGCTCAGCGTCGAGACACGCGGCCCCGATCACGCCGAGCAGGTCATGGAGCGTCTGCGCGACAATGGCTTCACGCCGCAGCCCGCGGCCTCGTAGGCGCTAACGGTCTGCAACGCTGAAGCGTCCGCACGACAGAGGCCCAGGATCCAGCGCGAGTCGCGTGGGATCCTGGGCCTCTGTCGTGACGTGCTAGAAGCTGTAGGGCGCAACCGACGAGATCGCGACGGCGATCTCTTTGCCGTTGGGAGCCGTGTACGAGGTCGAGTCGCCGGCCTTCTTGCCCTCGATCGCCTCGCCGAGCGGGCTCGTCGGGCTGTAAACGGTGAGGTCGCTGCCGGGCGCGATGATCTCGCGGCTGCCGAGCACGAACGTCGACTCGTCGCCGGCGATGGTCGCCGTGATGAGCATGCCGGGGCCGACGATGCCGGTGTCGGCCGCGCCCTCCGAGATGGTTGCCGTCTTGAGGAGGTTGATCAGGGTGCGGATGCGCGCCTCGATCTTCGCCTGCTCGTCTTTGGCCGCGTGGTAGCCGCCGTTCTCTTTCAGGTCGCCCTCTTCGCGCGCGGCCGAGATGCGGCCGACGATCTCGTCGCGGCCCGAAGTGCTGAGAGTCTCGAGCTCGGCGGCCAGTCGGTCGTAGGCCTCCTGCGAGAGCCAGGTGGTCGTTTCTGCGTTGCTCATGGTTGCTCCAATACCCC
This sequence comes from Frondihabitans sp. PhB161, assembly GCF_003814635.1. Lineage (NCBI taxonomy): Bacteria > Bacillati > Actinomycetota > Actinomycetes > Micrococcales > Microbacteriaceae > Frondihabitans > Frondihabitans sp. PhB161. The sequence continues at coordinate 413,830 of NZ_RKQW01000002.1, read as the reverse complement.
GAAGGGTGGGTGGCTGAAAAAAGGAGACCGGCCGTGTGGCCGGTCTCGAGCGGGAATCACGAGAGTTTACGGCAGCCAGCACTTGTCGATCAAGCCCGTGACTCCGCGGTTCATGGTCTTGAGGTCGGTCGTGTAGGTGTTGTTCTGACTCATCGATGCGGGGAAGTGGACGACCTTCCAGCCGACCACGTCGAAGCCCGAGTTGAGCACCTGAATCGAGCAGTCGACCTTCGTGCCCGGATCGACGCTGATCTGCGAGCGCACGGTTGCTGAGTGGGCGTCGTGGATCTCATACCCGGCGTCGTTCGACTCGATGGTGGCGCTCGTGCCATCGAAGGCTGCGAAGAGCACCCAGGCTCCGAAGACGACCACGACCACGCCGCCGGCGATTGCGGCGATCCAGCGACGCCGCAGACGGAAGGCGCGAGTGCGGCCGTAACGGACGTCGAGCTTGCTGTCGCCCGCGGGTGCTGCCGACGACTGCGGTGCGCTCGTGCTGTTGCTCGAGGGGGTGGGCGCCACCTGCGGTCTCCGTCCGATTATCCTTGGGTAGAGGTTAGCAACGCTGGCCGTGACCGAGATCCGAGGTACCACCGTGCCATTGCGCCTGCTGGCAGTCCACGCCCATCCCGACGACGAGTCGAGCAAGGGCTCCGCTACGTACGCTCACTACCGCAAGGCCGGGGTCGAGGTCTTGGTGGTGAGCTGCACGGGAGGCGAGCAGGGGTCGATCCTCAACGAGCACCTCGAGGCGCGGGCGCACGCCGAGCGGGACATCGCCGGGCTGCGGATCCTCGAGATGGCCCGCGCTCAAGAGGCCATGGGTGTCGACCATGTCTGGCTCGGGTACAGCGACTCCGGGTTGCCCGAGGAGGGCGAGAGCGTCGCGGTCAACTCGTTCGCGACCATTCCCCTCGAGATCTCGACCGAGCCGCTCGTGCGAATCGTGCGTCGGTTCAAGCCCCACGTGCTCCTCACCTACGACGAGAACGGCGGCTACCCCCACCCCGACCACATCCGCACCCACGAGGTCTCGGTCGCGGCCTACGAGGCTGCCGCCGACCCCGCGCGCTACCCCCACGCGGGCCCTGCCTGGCAGGTGTCGAAGCTCTACTACGACCGCATCATGAACACCACGCGCATGAGGGCGATCTACGAGGCCATCAAGGTCGAGACCCCCGACTCTCCCGTGCTCACGCAGATGGATGAGATGTTCGAACGCTGGGGCGAACGAGCCGACCCGTCGACAACACATGTGAACGTCGCCGATTCGTTCCCGGCGCGCGACGATGCGCTGCGAGCGCACGCGAGCCAGGTCGACCCCACCGGATTCTTCTTCTTGCACTCCCACGAGCTGCAGGCCAGGGTCTGGCCGACCGAAGACTTCCAGCTCATCGACTCCAAGGTCGAGACCACGCTGCCCGAGACCGACCTCTTCGCGGGCGTGACCGAGTGAGCGTGTTGGCTGTATCGGTGTCAGTCAGTGCACTGGCGACGAGGATCCTTGCCGAAACCGGCAACCCGTCTTCACCGGGGGTCCAGACCGTCCCCGACAGCGTCGTCACGCCCGGATGGATCGGGTTCCTGGCGATCTTCGGCGTCGCCCTGGCCACGGTGTTCTTGATCGTCGACATGACACGTCGAGTGCGGCGTACCCGCTATCGGGGCGAAGTGCGCGAGCAGATCGAGGCGGAGCGCGAGGAGGCCGCGAGGGCGGCCGCCGGGCTCGACGACGAGTTGCGCGGCGAGACGGACGACTCGGGCTCGTCTCGCTGAACCCGCGAGAGCGGCGAGACGGACGACCCGGGCTCCACTCGCTGAACCCGCGAGAGCGGCGCTAGATCGCGACGAGCAGCACGGCCGTCCAATGGCAGAGGAACGCCAGCACGGTCAGGGCGTGAAAGAGCTCGTGGAAGCCGAAGACGCCCGGGATGAGATTCGGACGCTTCGTGCCGTAGCAGACGGCTCCGATGATGTAGAGGAGCCCGCCCGCGAGAACCAGGATCATCGACGCGGGGTTGTTGGCGATCAATTCGCGCACGTAGAGCAGAGCACCCACGCCGAGGAGCACGTAGAGCGGGGTGTAGAGCCAGCGGGGCGCGCTCGTCCAGAAGACGCGGAAGGCGATGCCGGCGAAGGCCCCGCCCCAGACGAGCCAGAGCAGGATGACCGCCTTGTCGTGCGGGAGGCTCAAGACGGCAAGGGGAGTGTAGGTACCGGCGATCAGCAGGAAGATGTTGGAGTGATCGAGGCGCTTGAGCAGCAGCTTCGCCTTCGGCTTCCAGTTGAAGCGGTGGTAGGTCGCCGACACTCCGAAGAGCAGCAGTGACGTGCCGAAGTACACCGCCGTCGATGCTTTGGCCGGTGTGCCCACGGCCAGACTCACGAGGACGACGCCGAGGGCGATCGCCACGGGAAAGGTCGCGGCGTGAATCCACCCGCGCCAGGTGGGTTTGACCTCGAGCTGGGTGCTGAGAGCGGTCATCCACCGATCGTAGGGGGCTTTTCTGGCTATCCGCCAGGAGTTCACAGACCTGTATTTGCATGTGACACTTCTCGTTCCATAGAATGAAGGGGCCCAGCCGGGCGACGACTCGAGGGAGAACGATGAAGTCCATTCGCCAGAGGATGTTCGTGAGCGCGGTGGCCGCTCTCACCGGTGCGGCGGCCGCGATCGGTGCCGCCAGCCCGGCCTCCGCCAGCGCCGTCTCGCGCGCGACCTCGCCCGCGCCGGGCACCTGTGCGCTCGGTTCGGCCTGTCTCTACGACGCGAAGAGCTATGGCGGAATCCGCACGAGCTTCGCGAACTCGGTCAGCGATCTCCGTCTGGTGCGTGTCGGCGATTCGGGGCAGTGGAACGCCGACGACATCGCCACCTCCGTCTACAACAAGGGTCGGTACCAGACCGTCCGCTTCTGGCAAGACGCCAATTTCAAAGGCCCGTCGATCGATCTCCCTCGGGGCTCCGGCGACCGCTATCTCGGCGATGCGGGCGGCACGATCACGAAGGTGTTCGACAACCGCATCAGTTCCGGCAAATTCGTCGCGCAATGACTGCCCGGCCCCGCGCTCGCCGCGCACTGGCGGGCGTGGCGGTCACCCTCGTCGTGGCCTTCGGTGCACTGGCCTGCAGCGAACCCGAGACGGGCCGCCACGACGTCCGGCTGCCGGCCAAAGACCGCAGCCGAATGGTCATGCCGACCGACGCCTTCGTCGAGACGGAGACCGGCAACCGCGACTATGCCCGCGACCTCGCGATCGGCACCTGCATGAAGGCGGCCGGCCAGAAGTGGTCCGTCGCGCCCCGCACGGTGCGTCCTGACGGAAACGCCAGCTGGAACTCCGTCACCCGCCTGATCTTCACTCCCGAGACCGCGCGTACCTTCGGGTATCACCAGCAGATCGGCGAGGGCGGCCTCGACCAGCGAAAGATCGACGAGCTCTTTCGGCAACCGCGCCTCGATCGAGCGGGCGAGAAGGCCTGGACTGCCTGTGCCGAGCGCGCCGACCGGCGTCTCGGGCTCGACAAGCCGATCTCGCATTTCGCGACGAAGCTCGCGGCCGAGGCCTACGCTCGCGCCCGAGCAGACCACGGGGTGGTCGCCGCCGCCGGGCGCTGGGCCGACTGCATGGCTCCGCTCGGTATTGCCGATCTGGGCTCCGACCCGGCAGATATGCCGACACCCTCCCTTCGTGCGATGTTCGGCCTCGACGCCGATGCGCCACCCACAGAGAAGGCGAGCGCTGACGAGATCAGGATCGCGACGGCCGACGCCGGGTGCCAAGAATCAAGCGGCTACGCCGAAGCCATCTACGACACCGAGTGGGATATCCAGGCGAAGCTGGTGGAGAAGTACGCCGACCGCCTCGTGAAGATCAGGGCGCGACTCGATGCCCAGCACCGACGCATTCATGCGTACCTGGAGCAGCGCGGCGTCATCCGCGCGGCACCGTCCATCACCCGGGAGGCGGATACCCCGGCTCAGACGAGTGGGCTACCGTAAGAGCGTGATTTCACGGCGACGATCAGGCGGCGGCGACACGGCCGAGACGCCGGTGGGCCGGGGTTTCGCCTACCGTCTCTACCAGCGCCGAATCCGCCGCGGCCTCGCCGAAGCCGAGGTGCCGAACCACGTCGCGATGATCGTCGACGGAAACCGCCGCTGGGCTAAGCAGCGCATGCTCGAGACCGCGGCGCACGGGCATCGTGCCGGTGCCGCGAAGATCCGCGAGTTCTTGACCTGGTGCGACGAGCTCGGCATCAATGTCGTCACGCTCTACCTCCTCTCGGCCGACAACCTCACGAACCGCCACGACGAAGAGCTCGAAGCTCTCGTCGACATCATCTCCGAGCTGGCTCACGACCTGTCGCAGCAGGGCGACTGGCGGGTGCAGCACGTCGGGTCGGTCGACGGGCTCCCCGGATCCTTGGTTTCTGCGCTTCAGGAGGCAGAGGCGGGCACGGCGAAGCATGCCGGTCTGCACGTCAACCTCGCGGTCGGCTACGGTGGCCGGCGCGAGATCGCCGACGCCATGCGCAGCATCGTGCGAGCCCACGGCGAAGGCGGCGGCACCATCGACGACCTCGCCGACGTGCTCACCCCCGAGCTCATCGCCGACCACCTCTACACGGGCGGACAGCCCGACCCCGACCTGGTGATCCGCACCTCGGGGGAGCAGCGCCTCAGCGACTTCATGCTGTGGCAGAGCGCGCACAGCGAGTTCTATTTCGTCGAGGCCTTCTATCCGGATTTGCGCGAGGTCGACTTCTTGCGGGCCGTCCGAGACTTCGCGAACCGCCACCGCCGGTACGGTAGTTAGGTTCGTTCGCATACAAGGAGCCCGCGTGACCACCATCGACGAGTACCGCCAGGGTTTCGCAGAAGATCCGGGGTACCTCGACTTCGCCTCTTTCGGGCCCATGAGCAAGGCCGTCTTGGCCGAGCAGAACGCCCTCGGCGAGATCCACGCCCGAGGTCGGTACGGCGCGGGGAGCGTCTTCGACGAGCAAGACATCCGCGTGCGCGAGGCGGTTCGACGCCTCACCGGGTTCCCGACCGACCGGGTGGTGTTCCAGCCCAACGCCTCGATGGGGTTGTTCCACGCGATGTTCGGCCTGACCGGACAGGTGCTCTACTCCGCGCGGGAGTACCCGAGCATCCCCGTCGCGGCGCAGCGAGCCGCCCAGGCTCTGCACTCGGTCGACTCGATCACGATGCAGCCGCCGCAGGGGGTCGTGACCCCCGAGGTGGTTCGTGACAACCTCACGCCTGCCACCACCGCCGTCGCGGTGAGTCTCGTCGACTATCGCACCGGTTACCGGAGCGATCTCGAGGGCATTCGCGACGTGATCGGCGACCGGCTGCTGATCGTCGACGCGATCCAGGGCTTCGGAGTCGTCGAGGCCGCCTACGAGCTGGCCGACGTCGTCGTGGCGGGCGGGCAGAAGTGGGTTCGGGCGGGCTGGGGAACAGGTTTCCTCGCATTGAGCGAACGCGCGGCGACCGACCTGGTTCCGCTCATCAGCGGAGTCACCGGCACGATCGTTCCGCTCGGCTCGTCGTACGAAGAGGTACCGCCGCCCCTGCAGGGTGCTGCCGCCTTCCAGGTCACGCGCACCGACCCGATCGCGCAGGCCCGTTTCGCGACGGCTCTCGAAGGCATCGCCGACGTCGGAGTCGGCGCCATCTCCGGGGCGATCACCGAGACGGTGTCGTCGATCATCGACCTCGCCGACGAGTTCGCGCTTCCCGTCATCTCCTCGCGAGACGAGAGCGAGCGCGCCGGCATCGTCGTGCTTCAGCCCGAGCCGCCGCAGGTGACGGCCATCACCGCCTCGCTCATCAACCACGGAATCACCGCGACCGTCCGTGACGGCATGGTGCGACTCAGCGCGCACGTCTCGACGGGCGACGAGACGCTCGGAGCCCTGCGGGGGGCGCTCACGTCGTACGCGACGACCGTGCACTACTGACCGTCTCTCGGCTCGGGGGCTGACCGGAGACGAGGATCCGGCAGACGCCGCTCGGATCCTCGTCCCTTGGCCCTGCTCCCTCGTGGGGCCCCTGTGGCGCGCGTTAATCTGCCCGTAACCCCGGCACGGTGTGTCGGATTTGTGGGATGTCGGTGGGCTGACGTAGCTTCAAGCCATCGGGTAAGGCACCCGGTCGAGACGGCCACGTAAGTTCGTCTAGCTCTTGCTCCATGGCCGACTCGAGGGTAGGTACCGGGTGTTCTTCACCCGGAGATGGAGTCGGTCGTGACCGCATTCGAAGTCACTCCCCAGGCAACCTCAGCTTCGAGCGGGGCGGCGGTGCCGGCCACGGGTCAGCGCACCTACGTGCTCGACACGTCGGTGCTGCTGAGCGATCCCCAGGCGATGTTCCGGTTCGCCGAACAGTCGGTGGTGATTCCGGTCGTCGTCGTGAGCGAGCTCGAGAAGAAACGCCACGACCCCGAGCTCGGCTACTTCGCCCGCCAGGCGCTCCGGCTGCTCGACGACCTCCGCGTCAAGCACGAACGACTCGACTTTCCGGTCGAGGTCGGCGAGGGCGGTTCGCTGCGGGTCGAGCTCAACCACTCGAACATGTCGGTGCTCCCCTCCGGCCTCCGTCTCGACGACAACGACTCGCGGATCCTCGCCGTCGCATCTAACCTCTCGGCCGACGGGCTCGACGTGGTCGTCGTCTCGAAAGACCTGCCGCTGCGAGTCAAGGCGGCGTCGATCGGTCTCTCGGCCGAGGAGTACCGGGCCGAGCAGATCGTCGACTCCGGCTACACCGGCATCGCCGAGGTCGAGATCTCGGCCGAGCAGATGAAGAGGCTCTACGACGACGAGCACATCTCGACCCGCGAGGCCGAGCAGCCGGTCAACACGGGGCTCGTCATGCACTCCGACCGCGGGTCCGCTCTCGGCCGCGTCACGTCTCGCGGCCACGTCCGGCTGGTCCGCGGCGACCGCGACGTCTTCGGGCTCCACGGCCGCTCGGCCGAGCAGCGACTCGCGATCGACCTGCTGCTCGACTCCGAGGTCGGCATCGTGTCGCTCGGCGGCAGCGCGGGCACTGGCAAGTCGGCGCTAGCTCTCTGCGCCGGCCTCGAAGCCGTGCTCGAGAAGCAGCAGCACAAGAAGATCATGGTGTTCCGGCCGCTCTACGCGGTCGGCGGGCAAGACCTCGGCTTCTTGCCCGGCGACGCGGGCGAGAAGATGAACCCGTGGGCGCAGGCGGTCTTCGACACCCTCGGGGCGATCGTGTCGCAGAACGTGCTCGACGAGGTGCTGGAGCGAGGCATCCTCGAGGTGCTTCCGCTCACGCACATCCGCGGGCGTTCGCTGCACGATGCCTTCGTGATCGTCGACGAGGCCCAGTCGCTCGAGCGGAACGTGCTCCTCACGGTGCTGTCGCGCATCGGTCAGAACTCTCGCGTGGTGCTCACCCACGACGTGGCCCAGCGCGACAACCTGCGGGTCGGCCGGCACGACGGCGTCGCCTCGGTCATCGAGACGCTCAAGGGCCACCCGCTGTTCGCCCACGTCACGCTCACCCGCTCCGAGCGCTCGGCGATCGCGGCCCTCGTGACCGAGCTGCTGGAGTCGAACGAGCTGGCCTGATCGACCGCGATCTCTGGTAACACGAGGCGCCCCGGGTTTCGACTCGGGGCGCCTGTGTAGCCGGTCGCCGGCCCGTCTTCGTCTCCACCGGGACGGAGCGGAGAGTGGCTCTCCACTGACGGAACCGTCCGGTACCTGCGGCGCGAGCCCCGCTCTAGCGTCGACGCATGATCGCCTTCGTAGACGCCGCAGTCGTCCTCGCGCTCCTCGGTGTTGCCGCGCCGAGCCCGCCGGGTGCGCTCGTGCCCGCGGTGTGGCTCGCATTCACGACGCCGCTCCTGATTCGATCCGACGTCACCAGGCGACGCCTGCCGAACCTCGCGACGATGCCCGCGCTCGGCCTCGTGCTGGGATCGAGTGCCGTCGCCGTCTTTGTCGATACGGGAGTCAAGGATCCTGCGCTCGCCCTGCTCGTCACCACGCTCATCGCCGCGGGTGGCCTTCTGTCGGTGCGCCTCGGTGGCGTCGGCCTCGGTGACGTCAAGCTCGCCGCCGCCGCGGCCGGCTCAGCGGCGCTCGTGGGGGCCGATGCCGCCTGGGCGTTGATGGTCGTCGCCGGTGCCGCAGGCGGGGCGGTGGTGCTGGCGGTGAGGCTGCGGCTGGGGCTGCGTCGAGTGGCACGGCGGAAGAGTCGCTGCGTCGGCCCCGCGAGAGAGGTCGGCGAGATTCCCTATGGGCCGTGCCTGTTGTTCGGGTACTGGGTCGCGTTGGCGGCGGTGAACGTCGTGTGACCTCTCACGCGCGTCTGCCGAATGCGCAAAATCCGCCCGGAGCACTCGGCTGCCGGGCGGATTTCGCGCTATCGAGGGTGTGTGGTCGCGTCAGCCCGGGTGGGTCATGCTGAGCACGTCGAGCGCCTTGTCGAGCTGCTCTTCGGTGACTTCGCCGCGCTCGACGAAGCCGAGGTCGACGACGGCCTCACGCACGGTCATCTTGGCCGACACCGAGTGCTTGGCGATCTTCGCCGCCGCCTCGTAGCCGACGATGCGGTTGAGCGGCGTGACGATCGACGGCGACGATTCGGCGAGGGCACGGGCGTGCTCGACGTTGGCGACGAGGCCGTCGACGGCCTTGTCGGCGAGAGCCCGGGTGGCGTTCGACAGCAGGCGGATCGACTCGAGGAGGGCGGTGCCCATCACGGGAATGGCGACATTGAGCTCGAAGGCGCCGGAGGCACCGGCCCAGGCGATGGTCGCGTCGTTGCCGATCACGCGCGCGCTGACCATCAGGACGGCCTCGGGGATGACCGGGTTGACCTTGCCGGGCATGATCGACGATCCCGGCTGCAGGTCGGGGATGTGCAGCTCGCCGAGTCCGGCGTTGGGGCCGGAGCCCATCCAGCGGAGGTCGTTGTTGATCTTGGTGAGGCTGACGGCGAGAACGCGCAGTGCACCCGAGGCCTCGACGAGGCCGTCGCGGGCGCCCTGAGCCTCGAAGTGGTCGAGAGCCTCGGTGATGGGCAGCGCGGAGTCGGCGGCGAGCAGGGCAATCACACGCTGCGGGAACCCGGCCGGCGTGTTGATGCCGGTGCCGGTGGCCGTGCCGCCGAGGGGAACCTCGGCCACCCGGGGGAGCGTGCCGGTGACGCGCTCGATGCCCAGCCGGATCTGGCGGGCGTAGCCGCCGAACTCCTGACCGAGGGTGACGGGGGTGGCATCCATCAGGTGGGTGCGACCCGCCTTAACGACCCCGCTCCACTCGTCGGCCTTCTTCTCGAGGGCGATCGCGAGGTGATCGAGGGCCGGGATGAGGTCGTGCAAAATCGCGCCGGTGACCGCGACGTGCACCGATGTCGGGAACACGTCGTTCGACGACTGCGAGGCGTTGACGTGGTCGTTGGGGTGCACGGGAGACCCGAGGATCCCCGAGGCCAGCGTCGCGAGGACCTCATTCATGTTCATATTCGACGAGGTGCCGCTGCCGGTCTGATAGACGTCGACGGGGAACTGATCGTGGTGGGCCCCCTCGATCAGCAGATCGGCCGCTTCGGCGATGGCCGAGGCGATCGCGGGCTCGATGATGCCCATCTCGCCGTTGACGACGGCCGCCGAGCGTTTGATCCGAGCGAGCGCCACGATCTGTGCCGGTTCGAGCCCGGCACCCGAGATCGGGAAATTCTCGACCGCTCGCTGCGTCTGGGCGCTGTAGAGGGCGTTCGCGGGCACGCGCACCTCCCCCATCGTGTCGTGCTCGATGCGGTACTCGGCTGCGTTGATGGCGTCGGTAGTGGTCACGTCGTTGTGGTCCTTCCGTGGGCTCGGTGCTCCGGTAGGGGCGTCGAGCGGTGCGTTGGTGGTGTGGTGATGACGGGGATGAATCGGGGCGACGACAAGCCGCTCACGAGCGGACTGTGATTCGAGACCGCCGGTTAGAGGTCGCCGACCACGGTGTGGACGTCGACGCGGCCGTTGGCGAGGTCGTAGTTGGCCCCGACCACTGCCAACTTACCGGTGGCCACAGCCTCGGAGATGAGAATCGACCGCTCCAGGAGGGCGCCGACCGAGGCCTCGATGTGAAGGCGCCCGACCTCTCGCGGGTCGAGGGCGTGGTCGTCGCCCGGCTGGACGCCGAGTGCGCGGTGGGCCCGCTTGACGGAGGGGACGATCATGTCGATGACGCGCTGGAGGTGGAACGACTGGGGCTCGGAGTCGGCGTCGATCGACTGGATCGCCGCCGCGACCGCACCGCAGCTGTCGTGGCCGAGGACCACGATCAACGGGATGCCCAGCTCGCCGACGGCAAATTCGAGAGAACCGATCACGGTGTCGCCGACGACCTGACCGGCGTTGCGCACGACGAAGAGGTCGCCGAGGCCGGCGTCGAAGATGATCTCGGCACCGAGGCGGGAGTCGGCGCACCCGAAGAGGGCCGCAACGGGGGTCTGGCCGCCCGCGAGCTGAGCGCGTCGATCGGCATCTTGGCGGGGGTGCTCGGGCGCCCCGGCGACGAAGCGCTCGTTGCCGGCTCGCATTTCGTCCCAGGCGGCGCCGGGCGTACGAGTGGGGGTGTCTGCGGTGGTCACGAGCGGTCTCCTGCGGGTGTTCGGAGGTGGGCGGGGTCTGGTGTCAGTCGGAGAGCTGGTCGGCGATGCGACCGGCCAGCAGGTCGAACTCGGCGTCGTCGGCCGTACCGGCGAGGACGACGGTCGAGTCACCCTCGACTGCGACCATGGCGTATTCGGTGTTGCCGGCGTCTGTTTTGTCGCGCTGGTTGTAGACGGCCCAGCGGACTCCGCCGACCGTCTTCGACGACGTCTGACGAGCCTCGCCGAGCTGGTTGCTGACCCACGTGGGGTTGGCCTTGAAGCCCTGGGTCACCCCGATGAACTGCGTGGACGGAGTGATGAGCCCGACGTACCAGCTGGCGACGCCCGACGAGCCGGCCGGCCGGACCTCGGCGCGGTTGCTCGTCCACCCCGAGGGCAGCTGAGGGGCGGCGAGCGTTTCGCTCTGCCGGGGTTGCGCGTCGGCGGCCACCTTCAGGTAATCGATCGTTTTGAGCTGCGAGGCCCCCGGCCGCACGACGACGAGGACGAGGAGCACCACGATGCCCACGGACACGATGATGGCGATGGTGAGGTTGAAGGCCGTTTGATTCTCGCGATGGGCACGCGAGCTGGCGGCTTTGCGGGCGGCCGTCTCAGAGGGGGTCTCGGGCCGCCCCAATTCGGCGACGACACGGGGTGCGCGCTGCTTGCCGACCGGGGGCGGGGGTGGGGGAACGCTGCTCATTCGGTTACGACCTGAGCTCGTGCCCGCTCGAGACGCTCTTTCGCACCGAGAAGCCACTCTTCGCACCGGCCAGCAAGCGCCTCTCCGCGCTCCCAGAGGGCGAGCGATCTCTCGAGAGTCGACGACCCCTGCTCGAGCTCGTTCACCACGGTGACGAGCTCGTCGCGCGCCTGCTCGTACGAGAGGTCGGCGACGGCGGTGGAGTCAGCCGCCGCGGTGCGTGCGTCGGCGTCGGAGGGAGAGGTCTGTGCCACGGGGTGATCCTATCGAGAGAGGGTGGACGTCGATCGGGAGGGGAGGGTCAGGCCGAGACCGGGCCGGTGCTGGTGGCGCCGAGCGTGCCCGAGGCGAGGGTCAGCACCAGGGGTGTGGAGTCGGGGGCTTCGGAGGCGTCGCGCAGGACGGCGCCGGAGGGGAGCTGGACGATGGAATAGCCGCGTCGCAGCGTCGACTCGGGTGAGAGGGCGCGAAGCTGGACGGTGAGCTCGGAGACCCGGGTGCCTGCACGTTCGAGCGCTCGCCGCAGTAGCTCCTCGCTGCGGGCCACGTAGCGGACCAGCTCGTCGGCTCGAGACTCGATCATCGTGGCGGGGCGGGCGAGCACAGGCCGGCTGCGGATCTGACCGAGTCGGTCGATCTCGACGTTCACGATGTGGGTGAGACGAGAGCCCATCCGGGCACGGGCTTGACGAACACCCTGCAGTTCTTCTCCCACGTCGGGGACGACCCGCTTGGCCGCATCGGTCGGCGTCGAAGCGCGGAGGTCGGCTACGTCGTCGAGAAGGGGCCGGTCGGCCTCGTGCCCGATCGCACTGACGATGGGAGTGGTGGCCGCCGCTGCGGCACGTACGAGAGTCTCGTCGCTGAAGCCCAGGAGATTCTGGAAATCGCCACCGCCTCGCGCGACGATGATGACGTCGACCTCGGGGTCGGCGTCGAGCCTCTGCAGCGCGGCGGTCACCTCGCCGACCATCCGGTCGCCCTGCACGGCCGCATGGACGACCTTGAAGTGGACCGAGGGCCACCGCAGCTGAGCATTGCGCAGCACGTCTTTCTCGGCGTCGCTGTCTTTGCCGGTGATGAGGCCGATGCAGCCCGGAAGGAAGGGGAGGGGCCGTTTGCGGTCGGCACCGAAGAGGCCCTCCGATGCGAGCTGGCGTCGGAGACGCTCGAGTCGTTCGAGGAGGTCACCGATGCCGACGTGGCGCATGTCGAAGACCTGCATGGTGAGCGAGCCGCCCTTGACCCAGAAGTTGGGCTTGATCGCCGCGATGACCCGATCGCCCTGCTTGAGGTCGGCGGGGATCTTGCCACGAACGCTCGACCAGATCGAGAACGAGACCGTCGCGTCGATCTCGAGGTCTTTGAGCTTGCCGTAGACGTTGCCGCCGGAGGAGTTCCACTGCGTGATCTCACCCTCGACCCAGGCCGTGCCGAGCCGGTCGATCCAGTCACGGACCTTGCCGGCGAGCAACCCCACCGGCCAGGGGGATTCGGCTGTGGGAGGCGGTGTGACGATCGTCAAAGGGGGCTCCTCCTGGGCGCTTGATCGAGAGACTCTCAGGCCGACCGGACCGGGCCCGCCTAGACTCGCTTCGTGAGCCGAATTACCAATGGCGCTCTCGCCATAGACCTTCCGACGCCGCGTGTTCCCGCGGTGCGCAACAGGCTAAAGGATACCCCCGTCATCGGGCGCAAACGCGTGCTCCTGGCGGCCCCTCGCGGCTACTGCGCTGGTGTCGACCGCGCCGTGATCGCCGTCGAGAAAGCCCTCGAGCACTACGGTTCGCCCGTCTACGTGCGCAAGCAGATCGTGCACAACGTGCACGTCGTCTCCACGCTCGAACAGCAGGGCGCCATTTTCGTCGACGAGGTCGACGAGGTTCCCGAGGGGTCCCACATCGTCTTCAGCGCGCACGGGGTCGCCCCGAGCGTGGTCCAGGGAGCCGCCGATCGTGGTCTCCTGTCGATCGATGCGACCTGCCCCCTGGTCACCAAGGTGCACCGCGAGGCGGTCCGCTTCGCGAAGCAGGATCAGCACATCATCCTCATCGGGCACGCCGGTCACGAAGAGGTCGAGGGCACAATGGGTCACGCCCCCGATCGAACGACACTCGTGCAGAACCCGGCCGAGGTCGACCAGATCGAGGTCGCCGACCCCGACAACCTCGTGTGGCTGTCGCAGACGACCCTCAGCGTCGACGAGACGATGGAGACCGTCAACCGGCTCCGCGAGCGGTTCCCGAACATCCAGAATCCTCCGTCCGACGACATCTGCTACGCGACCCAGAACCGCCAGGTGGCGATCAAGAAGGTCTCGAAAGACGCCGATCTGGTGATCGTGGTCGGCAGCGCCAACAGCTCCAACAGTGTCCGCCTCGTCGAGGTCGCCCTCGAATACGGCGCCAAGGCCGCCTACCGGGTCGACTTCTCTTCCGAGATCCAGCAGGAGTGGCTCGACGGGGTCGAGACAGTCGGCGTCACCTCCGGTGCATCCGTGCCCGAGGTCCTGGTCGACGAGGTGCTCGCCGAGCTCTCCGACGCCGGCTACAACGACGTCGGCGAAGTCGTCACCGCCGAAGAAGACCTGATGTTCTCGCTGCCCAAAGAGCTCCGCAAAGACGCGACCGGCAGCGTCGACTCGCGGGCGCTCGGCGGCCGCACTCGATGACCGATCCCGACGGCGACGTGCGGGTCGAGGGGCGTCCGGCCCCCGAGTACGGCGAGTACGCGCCGCCGGGCTGGGTGAGCCCGGTTGCCCCGGCACCTGTCGATGAGCAACGAGCGCAGGATCCTGCGGCTCGTCAGCAGGGCGACGCACGTCCGGCCCCGCCCGAGGCCCGGCAGCGATTCGACGCCCCTCCGCCGACCGGTGCCCCCGTCGCCGGCCCTCCGCCCCGAGCGCTTCGTCGCGCCGCGTTCAATCGCTTCGCCACCGTCCTGCTCGCCGTTCTCGGTGGCTACGACGTCGTCAGTTCGGCGTTCGACGCCAAGACTTTCACCGGCCGCTACGTGTCGGAGTTCACGAAGCTCGGGTACCTGAGTGGCACCTTTCAGAGCACAGAGATCCTCGACACCGTCGCTCTTGTCGCGGCCATCGTCTCGGTGCCGGTCTTCTTGATCGCGCTGGTCGTCGCTCTGCGTCGCCTGCGAGTCGGCAAGCGATCGTGGCTGGTGCTGCTGCTGCCGGGCGTGATCGTGAATCTCGCGCTGGGCCTGATCGTCGTGGCGATCGTCATGGGCGACCCGTCGTTCACCGGAGCCGTCTAGTCGCGTCACCGACACGGATCCTGGGGTCGATTCTCCAGGGCCCGAGACGACGAAAGCCCCGCCCGAGTGGGCGGGGCTTTCGCGTCGGATCTCAGCCCTGCGAGTGGCCGAACGAGCCGAGCTGCTTGGTGGCCTCGATAACGCGAGCGGCCATGGCCGACTCGGCGATCTTGCCCCAGGAGCGCGGGTCGTAGGTCTTCTTGTTGCCGACCTCGCCGTCGACCTTCAAGAAGCCGTCGTAGTTTTTGAGCACCGTGTCGGCGATCGAGCGGGAGAAGGCGTACTGCGTGTCGGTGTCGATGTTCATCTTCACGACGCCGTTCGAGACGGCCTCCGAGATCTCGGCGTCGGACGAGCCCGAACCGCCGTGGAAGACGAGCTCGAGGGGCTTGTCTTTCGTGCCGAACTTCTCTTGGATGCCCTGCTGGATCTCGCCGAGGAGTTCTGGCCGGAGCTTGACGTTGCCGGGCTTGTAGACGCCGTGGACGTTGCCGAAGGTGAGCGCCGCGATGTAGCGGCCCTTGTCGCCGAGGCCGAGCGCTTCGACCACGCGGGTCACGTCGCCGACGGTCGTGTACAGGGCGTCGTTGGTGCCCTCGTGCTCGACGCCGTCTTCTTCGCCGCCGACGACGCCGATCTCCACCTCGAGAATGGCGTTAATTGCACGGGTGCGCTTGAGCATCTCTTCGGCGATCGAGATGTTCTCGTCGAGGGGAACCGCCGAGCCATCCCACATGTGCGACTGGAACAGCGGGTTGCGCCCGGCCTTGATCTCTTCTTCGGAGGCGGCGATTAAGGGCAGCACGAACCCGTCGAGAGCGTCTTTCGGGCAGTGGTCGGTGTGCAGAGCCACGGTGATCGGGTAGTTCTTGGCTACCTCGGTGGCGAACTTGGCGAACGCGATGGCGCCGGCGGCTCGGTTCTTGACGGTCTGACCGGCGAAGTAGTCGGCACCTCCGGTCGTGACCTGGATGATGCCGTCGGAGCCGGCCTCGGTCAGACCCTGCAGCACCGAGTTGATGGTCTGCGACGACGAGACGTTGATGGCGGGGTAGGCGAACCCCTGCGCTTTGGCTCGGTCGAGCATCTCGGCGTACTGGTCTGGGGTGGCGACGGGCATGACTTCTCCTTCGATGACGGGCGCGTTCGGGCTCAACTCTAGACTCGCCGCCCAAATGGGCGCTCCATCGCGATGACGATGCACAGACGTGCAGGCGAAAGCCCACCCTGCACGAAGGGATCGAGTCGAGGCCCTAGTAAAGTTCGGAATATGACGACTACGGAGCCAGGCACCCTGTTCACACACCCCGACCGCAACCTCGGTATGGAGCTGGTGCGAGCGACCGAGGCCGCGGCGATCCGAGCAGCACCGTGGATCGGCCGAGGCGAGAAGAACCTCGCCGACGGCGCCGCGGTCGACGCCATGCGCAAATTCCTCGGCACGGTCGACTTCGACGGCGTCGTGGTGATCGGCGAGGGCGAGAAAGACGAAGCCCCCATGCTGTTCAACGGCGAGCACGTCGGCACGGGCAACGGGGCGTCGTTCGACATCGCCGTCGACCCGATCGACGGCACCTCGCTGACCGCGACCGGCCGCATGAACGCCGTCTCGGTCATCGCCGTCTCGGATCGCGGAACCATGTACGACCCGAGCGCCGTCTTCTACATGGACAAGATCGTGACGGGGCCCGAGGGTCGCGGAGTCATCGACCTCGCCCGCCCGATCGGTGAGAACATCCGCGCCCTGGCCGAGGCCAAGGGCATCCCAGTCGAAGAGATGCAGATCGCCGTCCTCGACCGCCCGCGCCACAAGCAGCTCATCGCCGACATCCGCGCGGCCGGAGCCGGCACGCGCCTGCTGCTCGACGGAGACGTCGCCGGTGGCATCAACGCCGCCCGCCCCGACTCGCGCATCGACATGTGTGTCGGCGTCGGCGGAACCCCCGAGGGCATCATCACCGCGTGCGCCGTCAAAGCGCTCGGCGGCGTGATCCAGGGGCGGCTCAAGCCCAAAGACGACACCGAGCGCCAGCGCGCCCTCGACGCCGGGCACGACCTCGACCGGATTCTCGACCAGGACGACCTGGTCACGGGCGACAACACGTACTTCGTCGCGACGGGTGTCACCGACGGTGGCCTCGTGGCCGGTGTCTCGCGCAAGAACGGCCTCATTCGCACCGAGTCGCTCGTGCTGCGGTCGCACTCGGGCACCCAGCGTCGTGTGATCGCCGACCACCTCGAGTCGAAGTGGCTTGGCGAGTAAGAGCTTCTCCGGTCGGAACCCTCGACCGACCATTTCGGGCGGATCTGCCACTTCGGTGGCGGGTCCGCCCGTTTTCGTCGGTCGAGGGAACGCTGCCCTAGATAGCTGGGGGAGTTGGCTCGGGTGGGGAGGCAGGCGTGGGCACGGGCGCCGGAGCGGCGTCGAGCTCGGCGATGAGCTCGGGCGCAGCGAGATCGCGCGGTACATCGTCGATCGGAGGGGACGCCGCGATGACGGTGCTCTCGTCGAGCACGCTCAGCCGTCGCGCCGACGGCAACACCTGCCGCTCGAGCGAGCCGACGAAGCGGTTGTAGTCGGTCACGGTGCCGCGGATCGACCGGCCGAGCTTGTCGACGTGAGTGGCCATCGTGGATAGCCGGCCATAGAGCTCGCGGCTCAGGTCAAACAGCTGCTTGGCCTCCTGGGTGACGACATCCTGCTGCCAGCTGAAGGCGATGGTCTTGAGCACCGACCAGAGGGTGACGGGGGAGGCCAGCGCCACCTTCTTCTGGAAGGCGTAGTCCATCACGGAGGGGTCGGCCTCGAGGGCCGACGAGACGAGCGATTCGCTCGGGATGAACGCGATGGTGAGTTCGGGCGACGACTCGAGCCCCGACCAGTAGGCCTTGCTCGACAGGGCGTCGATGTGCGCGCGGACCGCCTTGACATGCTCGCGGAGCAGCTCGCCCCGACGCGCGAACTCGGCCCCCGTCGCCGTCGCGGGGATGCTCGACGCCTCGAGATAGGCGGAGAAGGGGACCTTGGCGTCGACCGCGATGTTCTTGCCGCCGGGCAGGTGGATGACCATGTCGGGGCGCCGGGCACCGGAATCGGCCACGATGCCGGTCTGGACGTCGAAGTCGACCCGTTCGAGCAGCCCGGCCGCCTGCACCACGTTGCGGAGCTGCGTCTCGCCCCAGACTCCGCGCGTGCTGTTCGACTTAAGGGCGGCCGCGAGCGACTCGGCCGTCGACCGGAGGCGCTCCTCCGACTCGGCGGCACTCCGCAGTTGCTCGCTCAGCTCGCCGTGCTGCCGGTGTCGCTGCTGTTCGAGCTCGGCGACCTTGAGCTGCACGGCTCGCAGACTCTCGGCGACCGGGCTGAGAGCCGTCAAGACCCGCCCGTCGGATGACGAGCGCCTGGTTTCGGCCTCGGCTGCGGCGATCAGCCGGTCGTGGAGCTCGTCGACCCGTTGCTCCTGCTGTTCGAGCTGCCGCGCGTGCAGCTCTTCTTGCGCGGCGAGGCGATCGCGGAGAGCGGCGGCGGTCGAGTCGGCAGCAGCTGCGCGAGCTGAGAGCAGCAGGCGGCCGATCACGAGACCGGCCACCGCACCGGTGAGAAGACCGAGGAGAAGAGCCACGACGGGAGACATGCGAGGAGTCTGGCAGGAGCTACCGACAGTGCCGTCGGATCCTGAGATCCGGTCTCTTCGGTGCCTCAGCCGAGCTGAGACATAATGTCATGACATTAAGCCAAAACCGGTGTACGCTCATCGAGAATCGCAGATCGGCCCACGACGAGGAAGTTGTCCAGACGAGCATGACGCAGACACCAGAGCACCACGCCTTCGACGTGATCACCATGGGTCGAGTGGGCGTCGACATCTATCCGCAGCAGGCCGGGGTTCCGCTCGAAGAGGTCGACACGTTCTCGAAGTCGGTCGGCGGCAGTGCCACGAATGTCGCCATTGCCGCGTCGCGGTACGAGCACCGCACAGCCGTCGTCACGCGCACCGGTAACGACCCCTTTGGTCGGTACGTCGTGAAAGAGCTCGAGCGGCTCGGTGTCTCGACGAAGTTCATTGCATCGGTCGATGGGCTGAACACGCCCGTGACCTTCTGCGAGATCTTCCCGCCCGACGACTTCCCCCTCTACTTTTACCGCGCCCCCAAAGCGCCCGACCTCATGATCTCGGTGAAGTCGCTCGACCTCGCCGCGATCGAGCAGACCAGGGTCTTCTGGACAACTGTGACGGGCCTCTCCGAGGAGCCCAGCCGGCAGGCTCACCACGTGGCCTATCAGGCACGTGGCCGCCGCCCGCTGACGATCCTCGACCTCGACTACCGGCCCATGTTCTGGTCGTCGCCCGAGGTCGCCACCCGCGAGGTCGGCCGTGCGCTCGAGCACGTCACCGTGGCAGTCGGCAACCGCGAGGAGTGCGAGATCGCTGTCGGCGAGACCGATCCGCACCGAGCCGCTGACGCGCTTCTCGAACGCGGGGTCGAACTCGCGATCGTCAAGCAGGGGCCGCGGGGAGTGCTCGCGAAGACGGCCGACGAGACGATCGAGGTGCCGGCGCACCTCGTCACCGTAATCAACGGTCTCGGCTCGGGCGACGGCTTCGGCGGCGCCCTCTGCCACGGGCTCATCGAAGGCTGGCCGCTCGAGCGGGTGCTGCGGTTCGCGAATGCCGCCGGCGGCATCGTCGCCACCCGATTCGAGTGCTCGACCGCTATGCCGACCTCGGCCGAGGTCGAGGCCGTCCTCGAGGAGGCTCTCCATGTCTGACGGTTTCGCTCACGACGGCATCGACATCGCGCGGCTCCGCGACATCAGGGCCACGCAGCCCGCTGCCATCGGCGCCGCACTGGCAGCCCGCGTCAAGCGCCCTCTGCTCCAGGGCGACGGACGGCTCTTCATCGTCGCGGCTGATCACACAGCCCGGGGTGCCCTGGGGGTCCGCGGCGACTCGCTGGCCATGTCGGATCGCGGCGAACTGCTGCGACGCCTCGTCGTCGCGCTCGAACGCCCCGGAGTCGACGGCGTGCTCGGAACCCCCGACATCCTCGAAGACCTCGCCCTCCTCGGCGCCCTCGACGGAAAGGTCGTCGTCGGGTCGATGAACCGGGGCGGCCTGCAGGGCGCGAGCTTCGAGATGGACGACCGCTTCACCGCCTATTCGGCCCGCGGCATCGTCGACGCCGGCTTCGACTTCGCGAAGCTGCTCGTGCGGCTCAACCTCGAAGACGCCGGCACGGCGGCGACGGTCGAGGCCACGGCGCGGGCGGTCAGCGAGGCGGCTGCCCTGAAGCTCCCGATCATGCTCGAGCCGTTCGTCTCGAACTGGGTCGACGGCGCGATCGTCAACGACCTCTCGACCGAGGCCGTGATCAAGTCGGTCGCCATCGCCTCGGGACTCGGAGAGTCAACGGCGTACAGCTGGCTGAAGCTGCCGGTCGTCGACGAGATGGAACGTGTCATGGCGGCAACGACCCTCCCGACCCTGCTCCTCGGCGGCGATCCGGCCGAGAACCCGGACGCGAGCTACGCGAAGTGGGCCGATGCGCTGGCGCAGCCCGGTGTCCGCGGCCTCACCGTCGGGCGCACTCTCCTCTACCCGCCCGACGACGACGTCCAGGGCGCTGTCGACATCGCGGCGAGTCTGGTCCATTCCGAGAAGCCGGCGCCGACGGGGTCCGCGTCGATCCAGCCCGCGCAGACCCAACACGCCTAGTTCAGAAAGAAGCAGCCATGACCACCACCGCTCCCACGACCGACAGCACGAGCACCGCGCTTCCCGAGATCACTCACTGGATCGACGGTCAGCGCGTCGCCGGTACCTCCGGCCGCACCAGCCCGGTATTCGACCCGGCCCTCGGCGTCGCGACGAAGAACGTCGCCCTCGCCAGCCAGGACGAGATCGACCGGGCCATCGCGAGCGCCAAGAAGGCTTTTCCGGCCTGGCGCGACATGTCGATGACCAAGCGCCAGCAGATCATGTTCCGCTTTCGCGAGCTGGTGAACGAGCGCAAAGACGAGCTCGCCCAGATCCTGACCGCCGAGCACGGCAAGGTCGTGTCCGACTCCCTCGGCGAGATCCAGCGCGGCCTCGAGGTGCTCGAACTCGCCACCGGCTTCCCGCACCTGATCAAGGGCGAGTTCAGCCAGCAGGTCTCGACGGGTGTCGACGTCTACTCGACCAAATCGCCACTCGGCGTCGTGGGTATCATCAGCCCCTTCAACTTTCCGGTCATGGTGCCGATGTGGTTCTTCCCCATCGCCATCGCGGTCGGCAACACCGTCGTGCTCAAGCCGAGTGAGAAGGATCCCTCGTCGTCGATCTTCCTGGCCGAGCTGTTCCAGGAGGCAGGGCTTCCCGACGGCGTCTTCACCGTGCTTCAGGGCGACAAGCTCGCTGTCGACGGCCTGCTGAACAGCCCCGACGTTGCCAGCATCTCGTTCGTCGGGTCGACCCCGATCGCGAAGTACATCTACGAGACCGCGGCGAAGAACGGCAAGCGCGTCCAGGCGCTCGGCGGAGCGAAGAACCACATGCTGGTGCTGCCCGACGCCGACCTCGAGCTCGTCGCCGACAGTGCCATCAACGCCGGCTTCGGCTCGGCCGGCGAACGGTGCATGGCCATCAGCGTGCTCGTCGCCGTCGGCGACGTGGCCGACAAGGTCGTGCCGATGATCAAAGAGCGCATGGCGAAGCTCGTCGTCGGCGACGGTCGACGCTCGTGCGACATGGGCCCGCTCGTCACCCGGCAGCACCGCGACAAAGTGGCCTCATACGTCGACATCGCTCTCGAAGACGGTGCCGAGGTCGTCGTCGACGGGCGCGAAGTAGCCGTCGACGGCGAGAAGGACGGCTTCTGGTTCGGCCCCACCCTCATCGACCGGGTTCCGCTCACGAGCCGCGTCTACACCGAAGAGATCTTCGGCCCGGTGCTCAGCGTCGTGCACGTCGACACCTATGAGGAGGGCGTCGAGCTCATCAACTCGGGTGCGTTCGGCAACGGCACCGCGATCTTCACCAACGACGGCGGCGCCGCGAGGCGCTTCCAGAACGAGATCGAGGTCGGCATGATCGGCATCAACGTGCCGATCCCCGTCCCAGTCGCGTATTACTCGTTCGGCGGCTTCAAAGACTCGATCTTTGGCGACTCGAAGGCTTACGGTCTGCAGGGCTTTCACTTCTTCACGCGTGAGAAGGCGATCACGTCGCGCTGGTCCGACCCGTCGCACGGCGGCATCAACCTCGGATTCCCGCAGGCCTAGTCGATGGCTCCGCAGCAGAACTGGTTCCATCCGAGAGGCGCTCTCGCCCGCGACGGCTGGGAGAGCGTCGTCGACGATTCCCTCGAGGGGTGGCAGCACACCGGCATCCGTGTCGGCGCGTTGACCGAGGGCGGGTCGCTCGGGCTCGAGGGCGGCGACGTCGAGCGGATGATCGTGCCGCTGTCGGGCGACGTCCACGTCGAGTACGTGACGAGCGAAGGATCCCACGGCTCACTCGATCTCGCCGGTCGCGCTTCGGTCTTCGACGGGCCGCCCGATGTGGCGTACACGGGTGTGGGCACGAGCGTCGCACTCACCGGCACCGGCCGCGTCGCGGTCGCCGAGGCGCCCGCGACCGAGGCGCTCGACGTGCAGGTGCTCCGCAAAGCCGACATTCCCGTCGAGATCCGCGGTGCCGGTCGTTCGACCCGGCAGGTGCACAACTACGGCACCCCGGCGGGCCTTCGTGCGCAGAAGCTCATCGTGTGCGAGGTCATCACGCCGGCCGAGAACTGGTCGTCGTACCCGGCGCACAAGCACGACGAGTCGGTGCCCGGCCACGAGTCGAAGCTGGAAGAGATCTACTACTTCGAGTCGGCGGTGTCGCGCGGTGTGACCGCGCCCGCCGAGGCCGACCCGTTCGGCATGTTCGCGACGTACTCGTCGCCGGCCGGCCAGATCGACATCAACGCGCTCGTGCGCACCGGAGACATCGCCCTGGTGCCCTTCGGCTATCACGGCCCGGCCGTTGCGGCCCCGGGCTACGACCTCTACTACCTCAACGTGATGGCGGGCCCCGACCCCGAGCGGGTCTGGAACATCTCCGACGATCCGGCCCACGGCTGGGTCCGGGCGGAATGGGAATCGCAGGAGCCCGACCCCCGCCTGCCCTACACCGAAACATCGAAAGAAGCGTCTCGATGAGCACCCCGAACACCAAGCGAATGACCGTCGGCCAGGCCCTGGTCGAGTTTCTGGCGAACCAGTGGACGGTCGACGGCGACGTGCGCGAGCGCACGATCCCCGGCATGTTCGGCATCTTCGGCCACGGCAACGTGGCGGGAGTCGGCCAGGCGCTCAAGCAGTTGCACGACACCGACCCCGGCCTCATGCCCTACCTCCAGGCGCGCAACGAGCAGGCGATGGTGCACGAATCGGTCGGATTCGCGCGCATGCACCGTCGCCGCGCGACGTACGCCTCGACCGCGTCGGTCGGCCCGGGCGCTGCCAACATGCTCACCGGGGCGGCGCTCGCCACGACGAATCGGCTGCCCGCCCTGCTCCTGCCGAGCGATACTTTCGCGACCCGGGTGTCGGATCCTGTGCTCCAGCAGATCGAGATGCCCCACGACACCTCCGTCAGCGTCAACGACGCGTTCCGCCCGCTGTCGCGGTACTTCGACCGGGTCGATCGCCCCGAGCAGCTCTTCTCGATCGCGCTCGCGGCGATGCGCGTCTTGACCGACCCGGTCGAGACCGGCGCCGTCACGATCGCGCTGCCCGAAGACGTCCAGGCGGAGGCGCTCGACGTGCCGCTCGAGTTCTTGCAGCCGCGCGAGTGGCACATTCGACGTCCGGTGCCCGAGAGGGGGCCGCTCGCCCGTGCCGTCGCCGCGATTGCTAACGCGAAGCGCCCCATCATCGTGGCCGGCGGCGGCGTGATCTACTCCGACGCCGAGCAGCAGCTGAGGGCCTTCGCCGAGGCCACCGGCATCCCGGTCGGCACGTCGCAGGCGGGCGGGGGAGCCCTCGACTGGGATCACCCGCAGTACCTCGGCGGAGTCGGCGCGACCGGAACCCTCGCCGCCAATCACCTCGCGGCCGAGGCCGACGTCGTCATCGGCATCGGAACGCGCTACAGCGACTTCACGACCGCCTCTCGCACGGCCTTCCAAGATCCCGACGTCACGTTCGTCAACATCAACGTGGCCTCGTTCGACGCCTACAAGCACGGATCGCAGCTGCCGGTGATCGCCGACGCTCGCGAGGCCCTCGACGCGCTCGCCGAGGCCCTCGCCGACTTCCGTGTCGACGCCGACTACGCCGCTCGCATCAAAGCCGAGAAGGCCGCCTGGGACGCCCTCGTCGACCAAGCGTTCGAGCCGAGCGGCCTGGCGCTCCCCGGCCAGCCCGAGATCATCGGGGCGATCCAGTCGGGCAGCGCCCCCACGGATGTCGTCGTACAGGCCGCCGGATCCTTGCCGGGCGATCTGCACAAGCTCTGGCGCGTGCGCGACAGCCTCGGCTACCACGTCGAGTATGCGTTCTCGTGCATGGGCTACGAGATCGCCGGAGGCATCGGCGTCAAGCGCGCCGCCCCCGAGCGCGACGTGATCGTCATGGTCGGCGACGGGTCGTACCTGATGCTGCACACCGAGCTCGTCACGGCCGTCGCCGAGGGCATCAAGGTGATCGTCGTGCTGATTCAGAACCACGGGTACGCCTCGATCGGCCACCTCTCCGAGACGGTCGGGTCGGAGCGCTTCGGCACCCTCTATCGACGGCAGGATCCCGACACCCTCGACTTCCAGGGGGCCGAGTTGCTCCCGGTCGACCTCGCCATGAACGCGCGCAGCTACGGCCTCGATGTGATCGAGATCGAGCCGACGGCCCGTGCGATCGACGACCTGTCGGCGGCGCTGGCCACCGCCAAGGCGTCCAACACCTCGACGCTGATCCATGTCAACAGCGACCCCCGGGTCTACGCGCCCGACGGCGACGGTTGGTGGGACGTGCCGGTGGCCGAGGTCTCGACGATCCCGTCGACGAAGGCCGCCTACGACGACTACCTCGCGGAGCGGGCCCACCAGCGTCCGCTCCTCGGCTGACCATATTCACCACCTCCACCAGAAAGACGAAGACGTCATGACCGTCACCTCCACCACCGTCGACCGGGGCATCCGCATCGGCACCGCGCCCGACTCCTGGGGCGTCTGGTTCGCGGAGCACCCCAGCCAGATTCCGTGGGATCGCTTTCTCGACGAGGTCGAGAAGGCCGGCTACGAGTGGATCGAGCTCGGGCCGTTCGGCTACCTGCCGACCGATCCGCACCAGCTCGAAGACGAACTGGGCAAGCGGGGCCTCAAGCTCTCGGCCGGAACGGTCTTCACCGGTCTGCACAAGGGCGACGACCAATGGCAGCGCGCCTGGGATCAAGCCCTGAACGTCGCGGGTCTCGCCTCGAAGCTCGGCGCAGAGCACCTCGTCGTGATCCCCGACCTCTGGCGGAGCGACCTCGACGCGAGTGTGATCGAGTCGCGCACGCTGACGACCGAGCAGTGGGGCAAGCTCGGCGCGGGCCACGACAAGCTCGGCAAAGCGCTACTCGAAGAGTTCGGCGTGAAGCAGCAGTTCCACACGCACGCCGACAGCCACGTCGGCACTTACCAGGAGACCGAGCGGTTCCTCGAGGTGACCGACCAGCAGTTCACGAACCTCTGCCTCGACACCGGGCACTTCGCCTACTACGGCGGCGACAACGTGAGGCTCATCGAGCAGTATCCCGACCGCATCGGCTACCTCCACCTCAAGCAGGTCGACTCCGACCTGCGCTTCACGGTGCTGAAGAACGACATCCCGTTCGGCGACGCCGTCGCGATGGGCGTCATGGTCGAGCCGCCGACGGGGGTGCCCGAGTTCGCGCCGATCATCGAGGCGGTCGCGAAGATCGACCCGACCATCTTCGGAATCGTCGAGCAAGACATGTTCCCGGTCTCGTCGATCGACCTGCCCCTCGGCATCGCCACCCGCACCCGCGAGCACATCTTCGGCTGCACGTCGGCCGCCCGCATCCACTGATCCGCTTCCGCTCTCAAGGAGACCCCATGTCTGAGTCACCCGCTCCCCTCCGCGTCGCCGTCGTCGGCGCCGGTGCCATGGGCGCCGACCACGTCCGCCGAATCACCACCCGGATCTCGGGCGCCGAGGTCACGGCGATCGTCGACCCCGACACCGGCCGCGCCACGGCCGCCGCCGAGCTCGCGCCGGGCTCGGTGACCTTTGCCTCGTTCGAGGAGGCCTTGGAGGCCGTCGAACTCGACGCCGTCATCATCGCGACGCCCGGGTTCTTGCACGAGCCGGTGATCTTGCCCGCGCTCGATGCGGGTCTGGCGATCCTGAGCGAGAAGCCGCTGAGCGACACGGTCGAGTCGAGCCTTCGCATCGTCGAGGCCGAGCAGAAGCTCGCTCGCCCGCACATCCAGGTGGGCTTCATGCGCCGGTTCGACGCCGGCTACCTCCAGCTCCGGGAGCTCGTGGAACGCGGCGACAACGGCGCGCTGCTCGCCCTCCACTGCGCGCATCGCAACCCGTCGACACCGCCGAACTACTCCGAGTCGGCCCTCATCACCGACTCGGTCATCCACGAGATCGACATCGTGCCGTTCCTCACCGGCGAGCCCATCGTCTCGGTCGAAGTGAAGAAGCCGCGCCGCAACTCGCTCGCCCCCGACGGCCTCGTCGAGCCGCAGTTCGTGCTGTTCGAAACCGCGTCGGGCACGCTGGCCATCGTCGAGATCAGCGTCAACATCCAGTTCGGCTACCAGGTCACCACCGACGCCGTCTTCGAGTCGGGAGTCGCCTCGATCGGGCGCGCCGAGACGATCCAGGTCGCCTCTGCCGGGCAGATCGGCCAGTCGGTGACCCCGTCGTTCAAGGAGCGCTTCGGGCTCGCCTACGACACCGAGATCCAGCGCTGGGTCGACGCTGCGCACCGGGGTGAGATCGACGGACCCTCGGCCTGGGACGGCTACCTCGCCAGCGTCGTCGCCGACGCCGGTGTGCTCGCGCAGCAGTCGGGCAAGAAAGAACCCGTCACCTACGCGATCGAGAAGCCGGCCTTCTACGAGACGCGGCAGTCGCTCGCGACGGCCCCTTCCTCGGCGACGGCCTAGTCGGATCCTGAAGCCATGGTGAAGATCGCTCTCGACCCGACCCCGTTCCATCACGACTACTCGCTGCTCGAGCTGCCGCAGAAGGTGCGCGACCTCGGGTACGACTACCTCCAGCTCACCCCGCACAAAGACTTCGTCCCCTTCTTTCGGCACCCGAAGGCAGACGACGACCTGGTCGACGCGTTCGCCGCAGCCTGCGCGAACGCGGGAGTACAGGTGGCGTCGGTGCTGCCGGTCCTGCGCTGGTCGAGCCCGGTCGAGGCGGAGCGCCTCGCGGCTGTGAAGCAGTGGAAGCGCGTGATCGACATCACCGCCAGGCTCGGCGTCGATCTGATTAACACCGAGTTCAGCGGCCGACCCGAGCTGCAGGAGGAGTCGGAGCGCGCCTTCTACGAGTCGATGGAAGAGCTGCTGCCGCTCTTCGAGCGCGAGGGCATCCGCGTGCTGATCGACCCGCACCCCGACGACTTCGTCGAGGACGGCCTCGAGGCGGTGCGCGTGATCCGCGGGCTCAATTCGAAGCAGGTCGGGTTCGCCTTCGTGGCCTGCCACACGTTCCACTACGGCGATCAGACGCCGGCCATCTTCGAGGCGGCGGGGCAGTCGATCGGCCTCGTGCACATCGCCGACACGTTCGACCACCACCGGTCGCACGGTTTGCGCTACATCACGAATCCGCCGGGCAACGCGGTCCGGGTGCACCAGCACCTGCCGATCGGGGGCGGCGACGTCGACTTCGGCGAGTTCTTCGGCGGGCTGAAAGGCCTCGGGTTCTTCGACCGCGACGACACCGTCGCGGTGTCGAGCGTGTTCGCCGACGACGAGAACGCCGATGAGGTGTCGCGCTATCAGCTCGCCGAGATCCGGTCGCGGATCGCCTAGGCCTGATATTTGACACCGGTGTGCGGTGAGGACTCCGTCGATCGACGGTGTCTCACCCGAAGAGCGGTGCCATAGCCATCGAGATATGTTAGGACAATAAGACCAGAGCGCCTAGGCTGGTCGACGAGACGGGAGACCCACCATGACGACGACTGCCACCGACACGCGCCCCAGCACACTGCGAGCCGCGCACGACACGCCCACGAGCCTCTGGAACGATTCCGCGGATCCTCGTGAACTGGGCCGGTCGATCGCCGAGTTCGGCGCCGTCGGGGCGACCTGCAACCCGGTGATCGCCTACACCTGCATCAAGAACGACCCAGAGACCTGGGTGCCGCGCATCCGTCAGCTGGCCGACGCGTTCCCCACCGCGGGGGAGTCGGAGCTCGGCTGGAAGGCCGTCGAAGAGCTGTCGATCGGCGCCGCTCAGTTTCTTGAGTCGGCCTTCGAGGCGTCGGGCGGGCGCAACGGCCGTCTCTCGATGCAGACCGACCCGCGACTCCACCGCGACAAAGACGCCCTGGTCGCACAAGCCATCTATTTCTCGGGGCTCGCGAAGAACATCATCGTGAAGATCCCGGCGACGAAGCTGGGCATCGAGGCGATCGAGGAGGCCGTCTACCGGGGCGTCAGCATCAACGCCACGGTCTCGTTCACCGTGGCTCAGGCCGTCGCCGTCGCGCAGGCGATGGAGCGCGCCCTCGACCGCCGCGCCGCCGACGGGCTGCCCGAAAAGGAGTTCGGCAACGTCGTCACGATCATGGGCGGGCGCCTCGACGACTGGCTCAAGGCCGTCGTCAAGCGCGACCGCATCATGATCGACCCCGGCAACCTCGAGTGGGCCGGCGTCGCCGCGCTCAAGAAGGCCCACCACCTCTTCACGGCGCGCGGCTATCGGGCCCGCGTGCTGTCAGCGGCCTTCCGCAACCACCTGCAGTGGTCGGAGCTCGTCGGCGGCGACCTGGTGGTCTCCCCGCCGTTCCAGTGGCAGGTCGACATCAACGCAGCAGCCATTCCGGCGGAGAACCGTATCGACGTCCCCGTGGATCCTGAGATCATCCAGAGCCTGCGCGATAAGGTTCCCGAGTTCAGTCGCAGCTACGACGAAGACGGCATGACGCCCGATGAGTTCGACCGCTTCGGTGCCACCGTCACGACGTTGCGCCAGTTCCTCGACGCCGACGCTCAGCTCGATGCGCTGGTGCGCGACATCCTGGTTCCCGCGGTCTGACTCCCACACTCGCAACCCCCAAAACCGAAGGATCCCCATGCCCCTCGTTCGTATCGACGTCATCCAGGGCCACTCCGCCGAGACGCTCACCGCCATCGCCGACGCCATTCACGAGGCCATCGTCGAGGTCTACGGCATTCCGCCCCGCGACCGCTTCCAGATCATCACCGAGCAGCCCGCCGCGCGGATCATCGCTCAAGACGCCGGTCTCGGCTTCGAGCGCACCGACGGTGTCGTCATGATCCAGATCTTCACGCAGCGCGGTCGTTCGACCGACGACAAGGCGGCGCTCTACGCCCGGATCGCCTCCGGGCTCGCGGCTGTCGGTGTCGCGGGCGAGAACGTGTTCATCGGCTACGTCGAGAACGGGCCGGAAGACTGGTCGTTCGGTTTCGGTGCCGCGCAGTACATGACGGGCGAGCTAAACGTTCCCAAGGCCTGAGGCCGCTCGGCTGCGAGACTCACAAGCTCTCGGTTACTTCTCGACCAGCGTGATGGAGAACGAGTAGAGGTCGGGGCGGTAGCAGTGGTAGCCGACCTCGACCGCTCGGCCGGAGGCGTCGTACGCCGTGCGGGTCATCGTGAGCACGGCACCGTGCTCGTCGATCTCGAGCAGAGACGCCTCGTCGTCGTAGCTGGCCCGTGCTCCGATGGTCTGCTTCGCGACACGGATCGTCACGCCCCGGCCGCGGAGGATCTGATAGAGGCCGAACTCGTCGAAGTCGACCTCTGACAGGTCGGCCACCGCGGTCGGCAGGTAGTTCTCGAGCAGGGCGACGGGAACGTCGTCGGCCAGGCGGAGGCGCCGGAGGTGGGTCACGGGGTCTCCGACGTCGATGCCCAGGGCGTCGGCGATCGGTTCGTCGGCCGGGATGACGCTGTGCCCGAGCACGGTCGTCGTGGGGTGCTGGTCGCCGTTCTTGAGGTCGTCGAAGAGGCTGGTCAGTTCGACCTTCCGGCTGACCGGACCGTGCACGACCTGCGTGCCGATGCCCCGCCGCCTGACGAGAAGACCCTTGTCGACCAGCTCCTGAATAGCGCGTCGAATAGTGGGGCGCGAGAGGCCGAGCCGTTCACCGAGGGCGACTTCGTTCTCCAGGCGCGATCCGGCGGGCAGGCGACCGGAGGTGATGGCCCGCTCGAGGCGGGTCGAGACCTGGAAGTACAGGGGCATGGGCCCGGATCGGTCGAGATCCATGAAGAGGTCCGCTGGTAAGACGCCATCCTGCGCTGTCATCGCCACTCCCCGCTGCACGGGCGACCCCGTAGACCGCAAGGTCTGGCCGCATATGTGCTGACAATAGCATCCGTCCTGTTGGGGGAGCGTCGGCTCGCGCCGGAGGCCAGTAGTGCAGGCACTTTGGGGGACTGCGCGGTGCGTTCGCGACACGTAGCGTGGGAGCAACCGATCGCTTGGGAGCCCCATGCCGCGCACTGTCCGTTCCTCCACAGCCCTGGTCGTCTCGGCCGCCGCCGTCGCGGCCCTCGTCGCGGGCGGTCTCGCCGCCGCACCGGCGCCCGCTGCTGCTGCTACGACCGCGGCCGCTACGACCGCGGCCGCTACGACCGCTGTGGCCGTCCGCGTCGCGGGATCGCAGGGGTCGTGGCATCTCACTGTCGGCGGCAAGGCCTACACGGTGAAGGGCGTCACCTACGACCCGAACGTCAACGCACCCGCGAAGTACCTTCCCGACATCGCGTCGATGGGCGCGAACACCGTGCGCGACTGGGGCACCGACGTCTCGAGCACGACCGACACCTTCTTCGCGCAGGCTCGCGCCAACCGCCTCCGCGTGATCGCGGGTCTGTGGATCGACCAGAACCAGAATTGGACGACGAACTCGGCCTACCAGAAGCAGGCGCTCGCGACCATCAAGAAGATCGTGACGGCCTACAAAAACGACAACGCGGTGTTGATGTGGGATGTCGGCAACGAGGTGATGCTCACCCTGCCGAACGCCACCCAGCGAGCCGGCTACGCGAAATTCATCGAGAAGGCCGCGAAGGCGATCCACGCCATCGACTCCCACCACTTGGTGACCTCCACCGACGCTCAGACGGCGTTCTGGCCGGCGTACGAGAAGTACGCGCCGTCGCTCGACGTGTTCGGGCTCAACATGTACGGCGGGATCCCGACGGTCGAGAAGGCGTGGCGGGCCGGGAAGTTCACCAAGCCGTACGTGCTCACCGAGGCGGGCCCCTTCGGATCCTGGGAGGTCGCCCGCGACGCGAACGGTCAGCCGGTCCAGCCGACCGATGCGGCGAACGCGCGCACCTACGCTTCGGCGTGGTCGAACATCACCGGGGCCCGAGGCATCTCGCTCGGCGGCACCATGTTCCACTACAGCAATCAGGCCGACCTGCAGTCTCTGTGGTTCGGCATCCGGCCGGGAGACAAGAAGCGCGCCTCGTACTACGCGCTCGCGAAAGCCTGGGGCGACTCAGTCGGCTCGAACCGGCCGCCGGTCGTGTCGTCGCTGCGGTTCTCGGTCGGGTCGGTGAAGGCCGGCAAGACGTTCACCCTTGCGGCGCCGGCGGCGGATCCTGACCGCGACAAGCTGACCTGGAGCGTGTCGCGGACGTCGGCCACGATCGACCAGAACGGCACCGCCCCGCGCGCCAACTTCACGAAGGTGAGCACCGGGCGGTACCGGATCAAGGCTCCCGCGGCGGCCGGGGTCTACCGCTTCTACGTGCAGGTGTCGGACGGCAAGGGCAACGTCGACATCGAGTCGAAGACGATCAAGGTCGTGCGCTAGCCCCCGGAGCCGTTCGAACGAGGGCCCCTAAACGAAGCGGACAGCCGTCTTCGGCGTGAGCGTGTTGATGCGCACGCCGGTCGCGGTCGCGAGCTCGTCGACCGTGGTGGCCCCGTGTCGCTCGGCGGCGTGCACGATGATCGCCGCGCAGGCCTCGGCGTCGGCCAGGGCGTCGTGGTGCTGAAATCCCTCGAACCCGGCGGCCATCGCCGCGACCGGCAGGCGGTACGACTCGAGCGCGTAGGTCTTGCGCGCCACCTGGAGGCTGCAGAGGTAGCGGGACGCCGGTGGTTCGAGGCCGGTCGCGGCGCACCCGCCCCGGATCACACCCATGTCGAACCCGGCGTTGTGCGCGACCAGCACGTCGTCGCCCGCGAACGTCACCAGGTCGGCCAGCTGCTCGTGCCAGCCGAGCGCGTCGATCACGTCGTCGCGCCGGATGCCGTGGATGCGGGTGTTCCACTCGCTGAAGTCGTCGTGCCCGAACGGCGGCTTGATCAGCCACGACACCGCGTCGACGACGACACCGCTGCGGACCTTCACGAGACCGACCGAACAAGCCGACGCGCTGGAGGAGTTCGCGGTCTCGAAGTCGATCGCTACGTAGTCGAGGGGCACGGTGTCATGGTGACACGGGCCTCAGACATTCAGGATCCGACGCCCCGATCTCGAACCGGCCACCTCGGGTCTGTCACCCGGTCTCCGCGACCTGCGCCGCCCGGATCCTTCGTTCTGTGGGGCCGGTTAGGCTTGGGGACCGTGGCTCTCACTATCGCGATCGTCGGACTCCCCAATGTGGGCAAGTCCACCCTCTTCAACGCCCTGACCAAGAACCAGGTTCTGGCGGCGAACTACCCGTTCGCCACCATCGAGCCGAACGTCGGCATCGTCAACCTGCCCGACCCGCGCCTCGGGGTTCTGGCGGGCATCTTCGGCAGCGAGAAGATCCTGCCCGCGCCGGTGTCGTTCGTCGACATCGCCGGCATCGTCAAGGGCGCGTCGGAGGGGGAGGGGCTCGGCAACAAGTTCCTCGCCAACATCCGCGAGGCCGACGCCATCGCCGAGGTCGTGCGCGGCTTCGTCGACCCCGACGTGGTGCACGTCGACGGTGAGGTCAACCCCGAGAACGACATGGGCACGATCAACACCGAGCTGATCCTCGCCGACCTCGAGACCGTCGAGAAGGCGCTCGTCCGCTACGAGAAAGAACTGCGCCTCAAGCGCGTCGAGCCGATCACGCACGAGACCGCCGTCGCCGCCCGCGACGCCCTGCAGCGCGGTGAGGCCCTTTCGGCCACGTCGATCGACCTGTCGCCCATCGCCGAGCTCGGTCTGCTCACCGCCAAGCCCTTCATCTACGTCTTCAACGTCGACGAGACGATCATCAATTCGGAGTCGCGCAAGGCCGAGCTCGCAGCTCTCGTCGCGCCTGCCGAGGCGGTGTTCCTCGACGCGAAGATCGAGTCGGAGCTCATCGACCTCGACCCCGAAGACGCGGCCGAGCTGCTGGCCTCCACGGGCCAGGAGGAGTCCGGCCTCGACCAGCTCGCGCGCATCGGCTTCGACACGCTCGGCCTGCAGACCTACCTCACGGCCGGCCCCAAAGAGACCCGCGCCTGGACGATCAGCAAGGGCTGGAAGGCCCCGCAGGCCGCCGGCGTCATCCACACCGACTTCGAGAAGGGCTTCATCAAGGCCGAGGTCATCTCGTACGCCGACCTCGTCGAGACCGGCTCGATCGCCGACGCCCGCTCGGCCGGCAAGGCTCGCATCGAGGGCAAGGAATACGTCATGCAGGATGGCGACGTGGTGGAGTTCCGCTTCAACAACTAGCTGTTCGTGCCGCATCGGCAATTTGCCCACGATGCGGACTAGGCACCACGAATGTGGGTGGTGCCGAGTCCGCATCGTGGGCGTTGTCGTTGCGCCGGCGGGCATCGACTTTCATGGGCAAAGTTAAGAACTTCGAGCGACATGCACTCGTTTTGGCCAATACCTTTTTGGTCACGGGCTGAATCTAACGGCGAGACAAGATCATTTTCACGAGACCAACGACTAAGAAGCCAACTCCGAAAACCATGATCACGACAGAAAGAATCCAGCTAGGAAGGCCCTTAAAAAGGCCATACCTCATGGTGTCCGACGGGTCGAAGGCAAAGAAAAAGAAGAGTCCGATAATGAGGAACATGCCGCCGAGCAGAATCAACGCTGGCGGCTTACCTTTTATCTTCTCGTCGAAATAGCCCACGAAGTGAGAGTACGGCGCAGCTGTTGGTTTGCGCGAGTTCAGTCTCTTCCCTCCTGCAGTGTTCACTCCACCGACCATTCAGTGAGATGCCCTCTCGAGGTCTAGGTGTTTGCTGCTGACGCGCATGGAGAAAGGAAGCGTGCGGTCTCCGACGACCCGCTCTGATGAAGTAGGTCAGGCTTGGGGGCTACCGGGCCATGCTCACTTTCCTATAGTGATAGAGCACAGAAGACAATCGGGGGTAGACATGGCCGGATTATTCGAGCGGCTGCTTGGGGGCTCGACCGCTGGACCAGCATCGCCTGATGGTGGCCGCGTCGCCGTAGGACAGCCCTGGGAACCCATCGAGGTCGTCGGAGAGAGCTATCGGCGCGCAGACATTGAACGGTTCTTCTCTAGTCTGGGAAGGCCGGCTGGTGGAGTTACAACCTCCGAAGCCGTCCTCGAGGCTGAGCCCTCTAATCGTTTCGACAAGAACGCCGTCAAAGTAGTGGTCGATGGATACCACCTCGGCTATGTCCCAGGCGACTTCGCCCCACGAGTAGCCGCCGCGCTTCGACAGCTGAGCCGAGGCGATATCGGAGTCATCCCCGCTCGCGTGTGGGGTCGGCCCAGAGACGGGCAATGGAGCGCCCGAGTAACCATAGGTCATGACTTGGACCCTGAGATCGAGAAGGACTACGGCACTGAAGACCTCGAGCGAAATCGACGATTTGCCGACGAGGCGAGACGCCGAGAAGCTGGAGCTATCAAAGGCGACTTTTGGACCATCTTCAAGCCTGAAGTGATGGAGCTCAAGAAGCAAGGGCGATACGACGAAGCCCTCATGAGGCTCTATCAAATGGTCTCAGCCACGGAACGGGTCGCACTGGCCAGCGCTGGCAGTCCAGACCCCTGGCCCACCGATCAGATTTGCATGATCCTCACCAAACAAAAACTCGAGGTCGATCAGCTGCGTCACCTCGAACGCTTTATCAAGGCCTGCGGTGGACACGACATCCCCGACAAGATCAAAGCCCGCTACGCGAAGGCACGCATCGCGAGAGGCGAATAGGCGGCACTTGCGTGTGCAAGAGGCATCGACGCTGCCCGGAGCACATCAGCGAATCACGCGGTTGCTAGCGCCCAGACAAGTCCAGCGAGCCCGGCGGCTAGAACTAGACCGAAACCAGCGAACCACATCTTCTAGTCGGTCGGCGATACCCGGGAATGTCCATGGTGCCGCTCCGTATGTCCCTGTCGGTGGCTACTGCAATGACTGCGGGCCCGAGCACGCATACTGACGAGAGCATTAGGAAGAACGCCACGCTCGTCACTGTCGGAGCCTGACGTGGGACGGCTTTGACGGGAGAGCAGGCGGTGCCGTTCGACTAGGTCGAGGCGTTGCCTTCGACCGAAAAGCCCATGATCCTTTTGACGAAAGACGCCGACATCGACCCGAGTCCCTAGAGGTGCGTGTCGGCGTGGCCCTCAAGTCAGGCCCTCCGAGAGATACTCAACTTTAACCAAGCTAAAGTTGTTTTGACCCACGATCCGGCAAGGCTAGGTGGTGCACCCATGTGCTACGTCGACCTCCTGTGGAGCCCGGAAGACGCGGCGCACCTGAGCCGGAGAGATCGCGCGCCAGGCCGCTATCGCGCCTACGTCCCCGACGAGTTGCCGCCCGAGCTACCCCGATTCTCACGAGAGGCAGAAGAGGCTGCGTCCGACGCGCTCGCGGTTCTCGCTCGTGCCGATGAACGCATTGGCACCCGCGGCGGCTACCTGAATCACCTCCTCATTCGATCCGAGAGCATTTCGTCATCCTGGATCGAGGGAAATCGAGTCACCCCCAAGAAGCTGGCAATCGCAGAGTTGCTCCGCCAGGGCAACCGGGTCGCTCTCGATGTGGTCGCCAATGTCAGGGCGACCGAGGAGGCGATCGAGGCACTGGCCGATCGCGAGCGAACCATCGCGGTGGCCGATCTGGAACACCTGCAACACGTAATCGAGCCCTCGCTGGCGCCCGGCATCCGGGTTGAGCAGAACTGGGTCGGCGGCAACGGGTGGTCACCCCTTCGCGCCGATTTCGTACCTCCCCCCGAGACGGAGGTCGCGCGCTTACTGGCCAACCTGTCGGACTTTCTCACCAAGACCGGCGGCAACCCCGTCGTTCGTGCCGCCCTGGCGCACGCGCAGTTCGAAACAATCCACCCCTTCATCGACGGCAACGGCCGCACGGGTCGGGCCCTCATCCACACCGTGCTGAAACGCGCCGATGCCCTGCGGCACATCCTCGTACCGATCAGCACGGTATTCGCCGGCGACGTCGACGCATACATCGCCGGCCTCACCTCCTATCGCGCGGGGGATGTCGACGCCTGGGTTATCGGCTTCGCTCAGGCGGCAGAGATCGCGGCCTCGAATGCTGTTCGCCTTGCCGACGACATCGCACGACTCGACGACGCCCTGCTGCAGCAACTCCTCGCCTACCGACGATCGCAGGGGCTGGCTCCGGAGTCTCCCCGTGCAGACGCTGTCGTCCTCAAGATTCTGGGTCGGCTGTCCAGCGACCCGGTCGTCACGATCGACTCGGTGGCCGAGGCGCATAGTGTCTCGCGGGTGGCGGCGAACAATGCTCTGACCCAGTTGGCGGACGCCCGGATCCTTGGGCGGAGCAAAGATCACAAGGGTCGTCTCGTCTGCTGGACTGCCGACAAGCATCTGGCCCTCGTTGCCCTGACTGAACGGAGCAATCGAGTCGGGGGTGGCGACACGGCCATCAAGAAGCCGCGTCAGGGCCAACCGGTCCCTCCGGGTGACGCTCTCGGGGCGTTACGAGAGGGCTAGCAGCGGAGTTCCGCTTCAACAATTAGGCCTCTCTCGAGGTGTGGACGACCGCTCTCTGGGCACCTGCCGACACTCCGCCCGCGGTGCTTCACTGAGGTATGGCCGTCTCACCGATGTTCCCGCTCGGATCAGTGCTGTTCCCCTTCATGCCAATCCAGCTGCGGATCTTCGAGCCGCGGTATCTCACGTTGGTCGGCCGCTTGCTCGACGAGGAGGAACCCGAGTTCGGCGTCGTCCTCATTGAGCGCGGATCAGAGGCCGGGGGTGGCGACCAGCGCGCCTCGGTCGGGACGATGGCGCGTCTCGTGAGCGCCGCCGCGGGTGCCGACGACCTGTTCATCGTCGGCCTGGGGACCAAGCGGTTCACGGTCGAGCGCTGGGTCGACGAAGACCCGTACCCGCAGGCCGAGCTCTCGATGCTTCCCGATCTCGAGTGGTCCGAGAAGCTCGCACCCCTGCGGGACCAGGCCGAAGCAGTGGTCCGCCGCTTGATCACCCGAGCCGCGGGGCCCCTGTCGGATGACGACATCGAGCTGTCGGACGATCCCGTCGCCGCCGTCTGGCAGCTTGCGGCGATCGCCCCGCTGGGTGATTACGACAGTTACACCCTGTTGAGGTCGACGACGCTGGGGGGTCTCTTGCGTCAGCTGATCGATCTTGCCCTCGAGGCCGAGGAGCTCTGGTCCGCCGAGTGAGACTCTTCTCCTTCGCACCATCTCGGGGATCCGCGTCTCTTGAGGACGACAGGGGCGTCCTCTGGAAAGGAGCCGCGCGATGCTGAGCCGGAAAAACGACGCCGGTCGTCATTCCAGCAAGGAGATCGGTCAGTAAACGTTCCTTCGAGAAGGAGCACTGGCCCGACGTTCCTCTCGAAAGGATCAGCAACCGGAGCTAAGCGCCAGCCGAACCAGGCCCCGCCATGTGCTCGACGAGCCGCTGCGTCGCCTCTCGCAGCACGCGTCGCGCCACCTCCAGGTCAGCGGCATCGACACCGTCGAACGACAGAGCCG
Organism: Frondihabitans sp. PhB161; assembly: GCF_003814635.1. Lineage (NCBI taxonomy): Bacteria > Bacillati > Actinomycetota > Actinomycetes > Micrococcales > Microbacteriaceae > Frondihabitans > Frondihabitans sp. PhB161. The sequence goes on along the minus strand of NZ_RKQW01000002.1, from coordinate 376,102 downwards.
TCGCACGCCCCACAGGATCCGGAAGCTCGGCCCACAGCGCACGCCCGGCGTCGGTGATGCTCAGGATGCGCTGCCGCTGGTCGACCTCGTCGGCCACCTGCGCCACGAGTCCCTTGCGCACGAGCGTCGCGACGACGCCGCTGAGGGTCGCTCGCTCGATGTTCAGCAGCTGGCTCAGGTCGCGCTGTTTCGTCGCGCCGACATTGGCGAGCTGGTACAGCACGTACCACTGGGTCGGCCCGAGGTCGTGCTCGCGCAGAACCGACTCGATCAGAGCACGGGAGGTGAGGTAGTACTTCTTCGCCCACGCTCCGACCGAGTCGTGTTGGTCTTGGGGTTCGTCAGGCACCCGACATGGTTACCACGGAATCGTGGCGTCCTCCCAGCGGGTGAAGGTGCCGGTCGGGTCGTTCGGCCCGAACAGGGCGACGCGGACGACCTCGCGCGAGCCGTCTTCGACGGATTCGGTGCCGGCGAAGTTGTTCAGCGCCGTGCTCGTGAAACCGGGCGAGACCAGGTTGACCTTGATGTCGGTGCCCTCGAGCTCGATCATCATCGCCAGGGTCATCGCGTTTAGGGCCGCCTTGGAGGCGGGGTAGACCGGGCCGAAGATGGCGCGGTACGGGAAGCTCGGGTCGGCGTTCGACGCCAGCGAGCCGACGCCGCTCGACACGTTCACGATGCGGGCATCGATACCGTCGCGAAGCAGCGGCAGCATCGCCTGGTAGACCGCGACGACGCCGAAGACGTTGACCTCCCACACCGCTCGGATCTCGTCGAGCGACGCCTGGCTGGCCGTCGACTGCGCCGCGTTCTGCTCCGGGGTGAGGCCCGCACCGAGGGTGTTCGAGATTCCGGCGTTGTTGACGAGAAGGTCGAGGCGGCCGAAGCGCTCGCGGATGGTGCTGGCCGCGGATTCGATGGACGCAGGATCCGTGACGTCCAGCTGGATCGCGATGGCTCCGCTTCCGATCTCGGCCACCGCCGCTTCGCCTTTCGCCAGATCACGTGACCCGACCAGCACGGTCACCCCGTGCTCGGCGAGCTCTTTCGCCACCTGCTTGCCGACTCCCTGATTTGCTCCGGTGACCAGTGCGATGCGTTCCGTGGGCATGGCGCCCTCCTTCATGTTCGACGATAATTCGTTTGCTACCTTGCAATTATTGTCAGGTAGCAAACGAAACGTCAAGTCCCCCGAGAGCTAGGGGGCCGGGCTGCTCAGCAGCGCGCGTGAGTGGGCGCGGAGGGCCGTGCCCCGATAGGTTTCCTCTGAACCTCGAAATCGAGGTCACCCCGACGAAAGGAACACCATGAGTCTCGGCGGAGGAATCTTCCTGCTCGTTATCGGCGCCATTCTGGCGTTCGCCGTCGACTTCACGGTCGCCGGCGTCAACATCCACCTGATCGGCTACATCCTGATGGCCGCGGGAGCGCTGGGGATCATCCTCGGAATCGTGCTTCTCAGCCGTCGCCGCCAGGTGACCACCACCTCGCGCTCGGGCATCGACTCGGCAACGGGCGAGCGCGTCACGCGCCGTTCGACAGAAGATGGCGGCCCGCTCGTCTGAGTGACCTGCTAGACGGCGACGAAGTCGCGGATCGCCTCGCGCCACCCGGCCAGCTCGGGTGGTGACGAGGCGATTCGCATCTCGGCATTCGGCAGGCGTGACGCCAGGATCTCGGCCGTCGACACGGGGTGCCCGGGGTCGGTAGCCCAGGGCAGAAGCAGCACGGGAAGGTCAAGCGCCCGGAGGCCGTCGGGTGACGGCAGATCGGACGAGCCCGCTCCGCGAAAGATGGACGCCGCGAGCTCTGGTCGGACATCGGGTTCCGGCGGGTAGCCGGCGACGTCGCGGAACAGCTCGGGGACAGGCGCTGCCGCCATCATCCCGGCCAGCACGCCGGTGCCGCGCGCATCCACCAGGTCGGCCATCTGGCGGTAGACGTCTGTCTGCCCGGCCCGCGTCGCCCAGGCGGTCGGCGGTGCGGTGAGCACGAGGCGGCTGAAGCGCTCCGGCCGTCTGAGCGCGGCGAAGAGCAACGTTGCCGTCCCCATCGACGTGCCGATGCCGGCGACGGGCTCGTCGGGCGAGAACGTGTCGAGCAGTTCGAGTAGATCGTCGGCGAGCGACGACCAGGTGTACGAGGCCGGGTCGGCAGCGCCGGTCGACTCGCCATGACCGCGAGCGTCGTAGGTGACGAGCCGGTTGGTGTCGACGACGCCGGACAGATCGGGGACGCCGAGTCGAGACACTTGCGCTCGGCTGCCCGAAAGACCGTGGGTGTAGACGGCGGTGGGGCCGGATCCTTGTTCCGAGAACGCGATCGTCGCGCCCTGCAGCTCGATCGTTCCCCGCGTGGTGTCAGCCATGTCGCCCTCTCGTGGTCTCGATCAGGCTAGACCCGCACGGGATCTCGAGGGCACTGCGGTCACGCGTCGGCGGTTTTCGCGAAACCGACCATCCACAGCAGGTAGAAGCCGCCGAGGGCCGAGCAGACGAGCCCGACCGGAATCTGGAACGGACCGAGGATCCGCTGCGCCGCCAGATCACTCGCCGCGAGGAGGGCAGCCCCCATCACCCCCGACGGGAGAAGGCCGACCGACGAGAAGCCTGTCGCGGCACGGGCGAGACGCGGTGCTGCCAGGGCCAGGAATCCGATCGGACCGGCGGTCGAGACCGCCGCGGCCGCCAGGATCGTTCCAGCCGCGACCATGGTCAGCTTCTGCCGTCGGGTGCGCACCCCCAGGCCGGTGGCGAGATCGTCGCCGAGTTCGAGGATCCCTGCCGGGCGGGCAATCGTGACCACGACGACCGACGCGACGAGCAGACAGGCGGCGAGAGGGACGGTTCGATCCCAGGTGATCAGGTTGAGGCTGCCGTACTTCCACGCTCGCGCCGCCTCGGCCGATTCGAGGGGGGCCCGGCTGATCACGTAGTCGTTGACCGATGCGAGCAGCGCGGCGACGGCGATGCCGCCCAGGATGAGGCGGTCGCCCGAGAAGCGTCGTGCCGCGGCGAAGAGGGTGACGACGGTGGCGCAGGCCAGACCTCCGACGATCGTTCCCCCGGCGATCGACAGGGCCGACGGCGACGGGGTCAGGAGGATGACGACGAGCCCGCCGGTGGCCGCCCCGGTCGTGAAGCCGATGATGTCGGGGCTGCCCAGCGGGTTGCGTGAGACGCTCTGGAAGAGCGCCCCCGAGACGCCGAGGCAGCACCCCACGAGGAGTGCGGCCACAGCGCGGGGCAGGCGCTGCTCGACGACGAGATAGCGGGCGGTTGCGGTTCCGCCGCCCGTGAGGGCATCGACGACACCGGACAGCTCGAGCCGGTATGTGCCGGTGGCCACCGACAGCGCTGCAATCGCCAGTGCGACGAGCGCGAGGATCCCGGTCACGCCGATCACCCTCGGCCGAATGACCACCGACAGGCCGCCGATCCGCACAGCACGGCGGCGGGAGAAGCCGCTCACGAGGCTCGCCGCGCGATGAGAAAGAGCAGCACGGGTGCGCCGAGGAACGCCGTGACGATACCCGCCTCGATCTCGCCCGGAAACGAGATGATGCGGCCGACGATGTCGGCGGCGAGGAGGAGCGCGGGCCCCAGGACGAGGCTCGAGACCAGGATCCGACGCTGGTCGGCTCCCCAGATCAGCCGACTGACGTGAGGAACGACGAGCCCGATGAACGAGATCGGGCCGACCGCCGCGGTCGCCGCCCCGCACAGCAGCGTCACCGACAGCACGGCGGCTCCGACCGCGAGGCGAACAGGGATGCCGAGGGATGTCGCCTGCTCGGTTCCCAGCGTCAGTACATTCAACGTGCGCCCGGACAAGAGCGCGAGAGCGAACCCGAGCGTCAAGAACGGCGCGACGGTGCCCACGACGTCCATGCCTCGCGACGTCAGCGACCCCACCACCCACGAGTTGAAGGTCGTGAAAGCGGTGGCGTCGCGCAGGATCACGATCCCGGTCAATGCGCTCAGGCTCGCCCCGAGAGCGACACCGGCGAGCAGCAGCCGAGTCGGGGAGGCCCGGGATCGGCGAACGGAGATGACGAATACGAGGAGCGCTGCGCCGGCGGCGCCGACGAGAGCGAACCAGGTGGAAGCGAGAGCCGAACCGCCGCCGAAGACCGCTATTCCGGTCACGACCGCGAGAGCGGCACCAGCGTTGATGCCGAGCAGACCCGGTTCGGCCAAGGGGTTGCGAGTCAGGGCTTGAATGACGGTTCCCGCGACAGCAAGGGCTGCTCCGATCAGAACAGCGAGCAGGGTGCGGGGGAGGCGCAACTGCCAGACGATGATCGACGCCGACGTCGAGTCGTGGGCCAGGAGGCCCCGCATCACCTGCCCGGGGCCCAGCTCGCCCGATCCCACTAGGAGACTCGCGACGGCGAAGCCGATAGCGAGTGCCCCGAGGGAAACGATGCGGATTGCCGCCCGAGGAGGGCCCGAGGCGGGGCGAAGGCGTTCGTCAGACATCACGAGTAATTAGGATAGCCTAAGCTAACTTCATGATGAAAAGAACGACCTCACCTGTTGCCATAGTCCTTGCAGTCGTCACGGCAGCGACACTCTCTCTCAGCGGGTGTGCGCAGGTGTCTGGCGCTTCCGCCACGAGCGAGAAGTCGGCCGCGACGCAGGGCGATGGCTCATGGTCGACGCCGCGCACCATGCCCGCAGGGAAGGGCAGCGATGCCGACGACGGGGTCTTTCCTCGAACGGTCGCCCACTTCGAGGGCTCCACCACCATCCCATCGGCGCCGAAGGAGATCGTCGTGATCTCGACCGGGCAGGCGGACGCCCTGCTCACGCTGGGGCTCACTCCGGCTGCCTCGACCTCGGGCGACGGTGCCGACCTCGTCCCCGCGTACCTCACCGAGGCGTTCCCGGCGAAGGCCGCGCAGCTGGCCGATGTCGTCGACGTCGGCAACCGCTTCGAACCCAACCTCGAAGCGATCGCGAACGTCGACCCGGATCTGATCCTCATGAACATTGCCGGGAAGGATGCGGCCGGCCTGTACGCCGGTCTCACCGCCATCGCCCCGACCGTCGCTACGCAGGGAACGGGAAAGTACTGGAAACAGGACTTCCTTCTCCTTGCCGATGCCGTCGGTAAAACGCAGCAGGCCGAGGCGTGGCTGACGGACTACCAGGATGACGCCGCCGCCTTCGGTCGCAGCGTCGACGGTGATCCGGCCGTCTCGTTCCTTCGAAAGAGTGCCGATCGCACCCGGATCTTCGGTGTCGCCTCGTTCAGTGGCTCGGTCGCCGAAGACGCCGGACTCGCTCGCCCGTCGACCCAGGCGTTCACCGACGACACCTCGGTCGATATCTCCGCCGAACAGCTGTCGCAGGCCGACGGTGACTGGGTGTTCTACGGCGTCCAGGGTGGCGACGAGACCGAACTCACCGGCTTGCCGCTCTGGCCGACCCTCACTGCGGTGTCGGCGGAGCGCGCTGTCGCGGTCGACGACGACACGTTCTTCTTGAATGTGGGCCCGACTGCGGCCCGTGCCGTGCTTCAGCAACTGAAGAAAACGCTGGGGTAGATCGTCACGACGTCGTCGCAGCCTGCATTACCTACCCGGTCCAGTCGGTCGGCACCTGTCGCAGAGTGGACCGGGACGCGACGGATGCCGTCTTCCAGGAGGCGAGGTAGGTGCGAATCGACTCCGCAGCGCTTCTCAGCTGGTCGGGCGGCCCCGGGTGGGCCATTCGGTATTCCAGATGGGTGTGGTCGCGGGCGATATCGCAGGTGCACGACACGCGGATCGGCTGCCCGGTAGCCAGGCTGCGGAACACCTCGGCGTGAGGCGGATGGCGGTGTGGGGTCATTTCACCGCGCTCGATTCTTGCGCGCTCATATCTGTGGGCTCATTTCTCCGCGCTCATATCTTCGGGCTCATTTCTCACGAGGAGTCGCCGCGCTGAATCGCCGCAGTTATCCCAGACGATCGTCTGACATAGATGATCGTATAGTGAGGGACCGGGAATCGAAAGACCCGGAGCAGCGCTCGTCTGAGGGGTTCCATGAATCAACGCCAAGCAGGAATGGCTCGCGCTCGACAGGAGATCGTCGAGGCGGCCGGTGCCGAATTCGCGGCGCACGGGTACGAGGGCACGTCGTTCTCGGGTGTTGCCGCGGCGATGAACAAGCCGAAGTCGGCCATCGGCTACCACCTCTTCCCGTCGAAGCACAGTCTCGCCGTGGCTGTGATCGCCGATCAGCAGGCTCGATGGCAGCGCTTCGACGACGCGATCCCGGCATCGCGAGGCGTCGAGAAGCTCGCGACCATGCTGCTGTCGTCGGCGCTCAACGCTCAGGAGTGCCCGGTCGCCGCCGGATCGATTCGTCTCCTGCACGAGTTGCGACGGGCAGACATCGAGGTGCCCGACGGGTACGACTGGTACCGCTTCGCCCGCGACCAGATCGAGGCCGAACTCGACGGGTCGCGATCCTCGCCTCTCGGTGATTCAGAGGCCGCCGCACAACTCGTCATCAACGCCACCTTCGGGGTGCTCGGCGCCCTCCCGACTCCGGGTGGCCCGGGTGTCGAGGCGCGTCTCAAGGCCCTATGGGTTCCCCTCTTCCAGTCCATCGGGATACCCGACGCCGAGAGCGTCGTGTCTGGCATCACGCCGCTCGCTTCCGAGCGCCCCTAACCAGGCCTGGAGGGCGAGTCGCCCCCGGGCCAGGCATTCCGTCACCGCAGCGGGTACCGTGCGGGCAATGACAGACATCAGCGGTGCGGTTGTTCTCGTGGTCGGAGCGTCGGGAGGCCTCGGGTCGCGAATCTCGCGGGAGCTTGCCGAGGCGGGTGCGGTCGTCGTACGCGGTGGCCGGACCGCGGAACGTCTCAGCGGCGACGGCGCCTACCTGGCCGACCTTCGATCGCCCGAGGGGGGAGCCTCGCTGGTCGCCGCGGCCCTCGAGGCCCACGGGCGGCTCGACGGCGTCGTGGTGGCCGCTGGCGTGGTCGCCTTCGGCCCGGCGGGCGAGATCGACGACGCCACCCTCGACGAATTGATCGACGTGAACCTCCAGGCTCCGATTCGGCTCATCAGGGCGGCGACGCCGGCGCTCGCCGAATCGGCGAAGGCGGGCGGTTCACCGTTTATCGTCACGCTGAGCGGCATCGTCGCCGAGGTTCCGACGGCGGGCATGGCTGCCTATTCGGCGGCGAAGGCGGGCCTCGCGGCGTTCATGACCGCCGCCTCTCGCGAGTATCGGCGCCAGGGCATCCGGCTGCTCGACGCCCGGCCCGGCCATATTGGCACCGAACTCTCTCAGCACCCCATTGCTGGCACTGCTCCCGCTCTGGGCGCCGGGTTCGATCCCGATGACGTGGCGAAACGCATCGTCCGGGCGATCGCCGAAGACGAGAAGGATCTGCCTAGCTCGGCGTTTTAGCCCGGTTCGGCGTTGTCATGCTCAGCAGCCGCCTGCTCAAGCGCCGCCTTCCGTTTCTTCCTCGTCAGCCGCTCCGGGGGCCGGTCTTCGAATTGACAGCGCTTCCAGACCTTCCACCAGGGCACGCGACGCCAATAGACGATGTCGGCGTATTTCGGCACGGTGTCGTGCACTGATAGTCGGAACTCCCTCATGGTGCACTCGGGGATGTTGTTCAATTCCACTTTTGCGAGCTCGGCGATCCATCCAGGGAGTGGTTTATTCAAAGCCTTACAGACCGTCACGGCGAGCTGCGCGTCGGCTATCTCCCATGCTTCCATCAAGGGGCCTCCTCTTCTTGTAGTGTATTTAGCACCCGTTCTATAAGCACTAAATCGTAGCTCGAAACCGACGCGGGAGGCTGAGGATGGTCTGATTCGTGGGCGCTGTCGACGAACGTCCGCAAGGCGAAGCGCCCGACAGATCGAGCGCTTGCCCTATCGTGCCAGCACTGATCGAAGGCCCATTTCATTCGCCGCCAGAGCTCGTCGCTCCGGTCGGCGCGCCAGTGCAATGTGGCAGTCAGAGCCACTCCGACGAACGCGAGGCCGGCAACCCCGACCGTTATGAGCTGCGTCGTTCCGAATACCCACGGATCGGTGGCCATGAAGGTCAGCCGATCGTGTAGATCACGCCGTAGCCGGCCTCCGCGCAGGCGGCCGTGAACTTCTGCGCTTCTGCCAGGAAGTGCCCGACGTAGCTCGTGTAGTCGCGGATCCGGCCCGTCTCACGCACATGGCTTCGCCCACCATCGACGTACATGGCGAGGACATCGACCTTGTCGAAGCGTGCGATCTGGGTCGCGACGGTCGCGACCTGCTCCGGAGTGAGCACGGCGTAGTGCGGCTGATAAGCGAAACCGCTGTCGTAGTGGACGTTGCCGCGAACGAGATCCATTCCCCACTCGGCCGGTGAGCAGTGCGGCACCGTGAAGAGCTCCTGGAGGTCGCGCCACGATTTGTCGAGGTCGAGGCGCAGCTGCTCGTCGTACGGTTTGTCGTCGTCGACGAGGGGATGCGAGTTGAGGTAGCCGACCGGGTCGCGGCGGGCGAGATCGATGTCGGAGGCGAGGATCGGATAGGCGTAGTAACGAATTCCCATGCCGAAAATCCTGACGACCCGTGACGGATCCTGCGGGCGTTCTCCACAGGGTGCAACGCGGAGAACGCAAGCGGCCGCTGGGGAGACGAGGACGCATGAGCCGCTCAGGCACACATCGGTACCGAAAGCAATGGGTCAGTTCACGTTTCTCGGTTTGGGCTCGAACGGGCACACTTCTCTTAGACACCACCGACCTAGGAGGGCCGCCCAGTGTTCCACGTTGAAATCCAGGCGCGTCTTGCCAACGGCGCTGTCATGAACGTCTCGGCGACGAGCGAAGATCGCCGCACTGCTATCCGTCGCGCGCTCGACTCGATGCCCCTCGGCAGTGTCGCGGTCAGCACGGTGGTCACGTCGTCGTCTGAGCAGTCGCGCCTTTTCGCTCCGTTGAGCTGAGCCCAGGTCGGCGCTGCAAGAACGGCTCCGCGCCGAGATCGCGGTAATGGTCGCCGCCACCCGACCTCAACTGCGATCTCGGCGGCCCGAGCGAACCAGCCCGGCCTACGCTCGGCCTATGCCGCACATCGTCTACTCCGGTCAGAAAATCGCCATCAGCGACGCCCAGCTCGTCGAGGTCAAAGACGGTTTACGCCACGCAGCAGCCGCCGGTGAGCCCGCCGAATTCGACCTCATCGATGCCGAGGGCAACGCGACGTGGGTGCTCTGGACCCCCGGCGCGCCCATCGTCGTGAACGACGGCGAGATTCCGCCGCTTCCCGAGATCCCCATGCCCGACTTCTCGTCGCTCGGTCTGCCGGGATTCGGCGAGCCGCAGCAGCAGCAGCGCCGCGTCGGCTTCTAGCTGACCAGGGCGCAGGATCCGGCGGAGCCGCGCTCCACACCGGGCCCTGGCGCACGAAAGGCACTGGCGCGCGAAAGGCCCTGCCGCGCGAAAGGCCCTGCCGCACAAAAGGCCGGATCGCATGCACCTCGCAAGGTGATGCGACCCGGCCTCGTCGGTGCCGGCGCTGGTCTCAGCGCCTAGAAGCGACTACGCGGCGACTACGCGGCGTTCCGCTGCGGCAGACGCCAGTTCGGCCGCACGAAGTGGCACGTGTAGCCGAAGGGGTCTTTCTCGAGGTAGTCCTGGTGCTCTTCCTCAGCCTCCCAGAACGGTCCGGCGGCGGTGACCTCGGTGACGACCTTGCCCGGCCAGAGGCCCGACTCGTTCACGTCGGCGATGGTGTCGAGTGCGATGCTCTTCTGCTCGTCGGAGGTGTAGAAGATCGCCGAGCGGTAGCTGTCTCCGACATCGTTGCCCTGGCGGTTCTTCGTCGACGGGTCGTGGATCTGGAAGAAGAACTCCAGGATCTCGCGGTACGACGTCACCGCGGGGTCGAAGACGATCTCGACGGCCTCGGCGTGGCCGGTGTGGTTGCGGTACGTGGCGTTCTCCACCGAGCCGCCGGAGTAGCCGACGCGCGACGAGATGATGCCGGGCCGGCGGCGGAGCAGCTGCTGCGCGCCCCAGAAGCAACCACCGGCGAGGAGGGCGGTCTCGGTCGTGGCGGGAGCCGGATCCTGGTGTGCTGCCGTGTCTGTTGCGGCACTGGTGTCGGTCATGGGGTTCTCCTTCGGTGTGAACAGGGCTGAGTAGGCGCCGTACCCCTCGGTCTCGAGCGAGTCGGCGGGGACGAAGCGGAGGGCGGCGGAGTTCAGGCAGTAGCGGTCGCCGCCGGTCGCGAGCGGGCCGTCGGGGAAGACGTGGCCCAGGTGGCTGTCGCCCGAGGCCGACCTGACCTCGGTGCGCTTCACGAACAGCTTGCGATCGGTCTTGGTGGTGACGCTCGCGGGCTCGATCGGCTTGGTGAAGCTCGGCCAGCCGGTGTGGCTGTCGTACTTGTCAATGGACGAGAAGAGGGGCTCGCCGGTGACGACGTCGACGTAGATGCCGTCGTCGTGGGTGTCCCAGTACTCGTTGCGGAACGCGGGTTCGGTGCCGTTCTTCTGAGTGACGCGATACTGCTGCGGCGTCAGCTTCTCGAGAGCTTCGGGGGTCTTGCGGTAGTCGTTCGACACGGTGCCTCCTTGTGTCTGTCGGTCTACACGCCCCAACGCCGAGGGCGCCCAGAAAGTTCCCGCGCAGGCGCTCCTGTCAGACTGTCGCCTATGAGCCTCATCCGTCTGAACGACGTCTCCGTCCGCTTCGAGAACCGTCCCGTGCTGCGAGAGGCTTTCCTGAAGCTCGACTCCGGTGACCGGATCGGCCTGATCGGGCGCAACGGCTCGGGCAAGACGACGCTGCTGAAGCTGATTCTCGAGCAGGTCGAACCCGACGAGGGCTCGGTCACTGTCGAGCAGGGTGTGAAGGTCGGCTACTTCTCGCAGTTCTCCGAGCTCGACGGCACGCTCACCATCGTCGCCGAGCTGGAGGCCCTCTTCGCCGACATCCGCGCGATCGAGGCCGAGCTGGCCACCATCGACGAGCGGATTGCCGTCGTGGCGATGGATCCCGACGGCGGTGACGAGCTGACCGCGCTGATCGAGCGCCAGTCCGAGCTCTTCGCCGAGATGGATCGCCTCGATGGCTGGGAGTACGGCCGCCGCATCGACACGGCGCTCAGCGTGCTCGGGTTCAACGACGCGCACCGGACGAGCGCGATCGACGACCTCTCGGGCGGGTGGCGCAACCGGGCGGCCCTGGCGAAGATCGTGCTGCAGGATCCTGACGTCCTTCTCCTCGACGAGCCGACGAACTTCCTCGACGTCGCGGGCGTGGAGTGGCTCGAGGCCTGGTTCCGCGACTTCAAGGGTGCCGCCATCGTGGTCTCGCACGATCGGAGCTTCCTCGACGCGATCGCGACCCGCATCGTCGAGGTCGAGAACTTCCACCTGCACGAGTACCCCGGCAACTTCGGCGAGTACATCGTGCAGAAGCAGTTCCGGCTGAAGACGCTCGAGCAGCAGTTCGCTCACGAGTCGGAGTTGCTCGCGTTCGAGTCGGAGGGGATCTCTGACCGTCGCGAGGCGGTCAAGGCGGCGAAGGCCGGTACAGGGCTCTCGAAAGAGCTCTCGAAGATCAAGAAAGCTCGCACGCCGCGACCCGTCGACCAGATCATCACCGAGATCTACGGCGGCCTGCACGTCAAAGACGTCCTCGGTCGCATCGAGGGGCTCGCGAAGAGCTACGGCGATCGAACGCTGTTCGAGGGCGTCTCGTTCGAGGTGCGGCGACGCGATCGCATCGTGGTGCTCGGTTCGAACGGCTCGGGCAAGAGCACGCTGCTGCGCGTGTTGACGGGTGACGAGAAGGCCGACAGCGGTTCGGCGAACTGGGCCGCCGGAGCGAAGGTGGTCTCGTACAACCGCATGCTCGACGAGCTCGACGGCGACGACACGGTCACTCACGCGGTCAACGCGATGCCCGACAGTCTCGCGCTGACCGCCACGCGCAAATCGGTGGGCCGCTTCTTGACGATGTTCCAGTTCTCGGAGGCCGACCTGCAGAGCCGCATCCGCACCCTCTCGGGAGGCCAGCGGGCGAGAGTCGCGATGGCCCAGTGCCTGCTGTCGGGCGCGTCGGTCCTGCTCCTCGACGAGCCGACCAATCACCTCGATCTCGCCAGCACGCAGGTGATGGAGCGGGCTCTGCAGCACTTCCCGGGCGCCGTCATCGTCGTCAGCCACGATCGTTTCTTCGCCGACAAGGTCGCCAACCGTCGCCTCGTCTTCGGCGCCGACGGGGCCGCCGCCTCCGAGCTCGAGATGAGCGCCGCATGAGCGACTCGTCGCACCGTTTCCCGGGCGCTGCTGCCTGGCGAACGGCAATCATCGCAGGATCCGGCGACCTCGGCACCGAGGCCGGCCTTCGATTCGCTGACCGAGGCCTGCGAGTGGTCGGAATCCGACGCCAGGCCGACCTGCTGCCCGGCTCCTTCGACCGGCAGAGCCTCGACCTCTCCGTCGACGCACCCGTGATCCCGGCGGATACCGCCGTGGTCGTCGTCGCGCTCGCCGCCGGCAGCCGAGACCCCGACGTCTATCGCGTCACCTATCTCGACGGGCTCCGGCACGTGCTCGACGCCGTCGCCGCCTCGGGGGCGTCGCCGCGGATCGTGTTCGTCTCCTCGACGGCCGTCTACGACGTGGCCGACGGCAGCGTGGTCGATGAAGACACCCCGGCCACGGCGTCGGGCCCCACCGCCGCGATCCTGCTCGAGGCCGAGCAGCTGCTCGCCTCCCGGTCCGCCGCGTCGGGCTGGAAGTCCGTCTCCCTCCGCCTCGGCGGCATCTACGGACCCGGCCGCGAGCGTCTCATCGACCAGGTGCGCCAGGGCGCGCACGCCCCGCGCAACTCGCCGCACACGAACCGCATCCACCGCGACGATGCGGCGGCGGCCATCGTGCACCTCGCCCTCGACGTTGCCACGCCTCCTCCGGTCGTGCTGGGGGTCGACGACGAGTCGGCGCCCCTCTCCGACGTCCTGCGCTTCATCGCTGCCGAGCTTGACGTCGACGAACCGAGCGAAGGAGCCGAGATGGCCAGGGGAGCAGCCGGAGACAAGCGCTGCGACAACGCCCTCCTGCATTCCACGGGATTCGAGTTCGCCTACCCGACCTATCGCGAGGGCTACCGCGCTGTGCTCGCGGGTGACGGGGTGAGGCACCCCTAGGTCCGGGGCGTGCTTCGGCCGCCGGCTGTCAGGCCGCCGGGCCGCCAATTTGCGAGTGATCTCAAATCTCGGCCGCGCGGATCCGGGCGAGCGTGGTGGCGATAGGCCGAATCGCTCTCAAATTGGCGGCCGGGCCGGCAGCGGGACTACTCGAGCGCGCCCACCACGACGCGAGTGGCGTCGGCCAGCAGCCCGTCGTCGCTCGTAGCGTCGACCGTGCCTCGATCGCTGAGCAGCGCGATGACGATTGGCGCGCGCCCCGGCGGGTAGGCGACGGCGATGTCGTTGCGCGTGCCGTACGACGCATTGCCGGTCTTGTCAGCGATCTTCCACGTCGAGGGCACTCCCGCGCGGATCCAGGGCGCGCCGGTGGTGTTGCCGAGCATGAGGGTGGTCATCTCGGAGCGGCGCGGGGTAGCGAGCGCACCGCCGAGGAGGAACGAGCGGAGGTCGCCCGCGATGGCTGCGGGTGTCGTGGTGTCGCGCGGATCCTTGGGTATCGCCTCATTCACGCCGGGTTCGGGACGGTCGACCCTGGTAGTCGTGTCTCCGAGCGAGCGGAGCGATTCGGCCAGCCCGGCGGGGCCACCCAGCTGATCGAGCATCAGGTTGGCGGCGGTGTTGTCGCTGTACTGGAGAGCGGCGGCGATGATCTCGCGCACGGTCATGCCGCTGGCGACACGCTTCTCGGTGACGGGGGAGTAGTCGACGAGGTCGCTCTCCGTGTAGTGAATCGTGTGGTCGAGCTCGTCTTCGGTCGACTGTTTGAAGAGGATGCCGGCGGCCAGGGCCTTGTAGGTCGAGGCGAAGGCGAAGCGCTCGCCGGGGCGATAGGCGATGGTCGTCTCGCTGCCGGAGGTGGCGCTGGTGTCGACGGCGAAGACACCGAGTCGTGCGCCGTATTTGTTCTCGAGAGCGGCGAATGCGGCCCTCGTCGACGGAGTCGTCGTTGCCCGGGTCGGGGTCGGGGTCGGGCTCGGCGCGGTCGTGCCCGCCGCATCGGGTGCGGAGGCCGATACCGATGCCGGTTCGGTGCCGCTCCCACCCTGCCCACCCGCCGTGCAGCCGGTCAGCAGCACGGCCGCGACAAGAGCGCTGGCGGCGATCGCGCTGCTGCGCCGTCTCACGCGAGCCCCTGCGGCACGAATCGGTATCCCATGCCCTGCTCGGTGACGAAGTAGCGCGGGCTGGCCGGCACGGGTTCGAGCTTCTTGCGCAGCTGCGCGAGGTACAGGCGGAGGTACCCGGTGTCGCGGGCGTGCGACGGACCCCACACCTGGGTGAGCATGGCCTCCCGCGTGATGAGCCGGCCCGGGTTCTGCACGAGCAGCTCGAGCAGGCGCCACTCGGTCGGAGTGAGTCGAATCGCGCCGTCCGGCCCGGTGACGACGCGCGACGCCATGTCGATGGCGATGTCGCCGAGGCGCACGGTCGACGACTCGCTCGGCCCCGCGAGCCGACGGGTGAGAGCTCGGATGCGGGCCAGCAGTTCGTCCATCGCGAAGGGCTTCGTCACGTAGTCGTCGGCGCCCGCGTCGAGGGCGTCGACCTTGTCGGCGGCACCGGTGCGGCCCGAGACGACGAGGATCGGCACCTGCGACCAGCCCCGCAGCGCCTGAACGACCTGGACCCCGTCGAGGTGCGGCATGCCGAGGTCGAGCATCACGATGTCGGGGTGCTGCGAGATGGCCTGCGCGAGGGCGGCGGCGCCGTCGGCAGCGGTGACCACCTCGTATCCGGCGGCGCCGAGCGTGATTCGCAGGGCCCGGATGATCTGCGGGTCGTCGTCGGCCACGAGGATCTTCATGCGTCAGGCTCCTTTTCGCGGGCGGGCGAAGCCGAGGATCCGGGCCCACCGCCGCTCGACTCCGCGCCAGCCGCCACGGGAAGTGACACCACCATCGTGAGCCCACCTCCCGGTGTGTCTTCGGCGTCGAGCGTACCGCCCATGCCCTCGGCGAACCCCCGTGACAGCGCGAGCCCGAGCCCGAGCCCCGTGGTGTTGTCGGTGTCGCCGAGTCGCTGGAACGGAACGAACACCTCGTCTCGTCGCTCCTTCGAGATCCCCGGGCCGTGATCGGCGACCCGAAGTTCGACTCGTCCACCGAACTCGCTCGCCGCGACGCGGACCCTCGTCGACGGTGGTGCGTGGCGAATGGCGTTGTCGAGCAGGTTGACGACGATCCGCTGCAGAAGCACCCCGTCGGCGAGCGCCGGGGGGAGGGAGTCGGCCAGTCCGAGTTCGACCCGGTCGGGGCCGAGGCTCAGTTCGTCGAGTGACCCGAGAACCACGTCGTCGACGTCGACCGCCGCGAGTGACACCGCGAGGACGCCGGCCTGCACCCGCGACACGTCGAGCAGGTTGGTGACGAGGGTCGCGAGCGAGTCGAGGCTCTCGCTCGCGGTCGTGAGGAGTTCGTCGCGGTCGGCAGCCGACCACTCGACACCGGGGGAGCGGAGGCCCGTCACGGCGGCAGTGGCGGCGGCGAGCGGTCGACGGAGGTCGTGGCCGACCGCGGCGAGCAGCGCGGTGCGCATCTGGTCGGCCTGGGCGAGGGGGGCTACCTCGTCGGCCGCCTGCCGGAGGGCGGATCGTTCGAGGGCGGCGTCGACCTGAGTGGCGATGACGCCGAGCAGACGCTGTTCGGTGGCGGCGAGGGTGGGCCCGCGGAGCTCGAGCGAGCCGTGTGACCCGGCCGGCACCGTCGTGATCCGGTCGTCGCGGTCGGGCTGCCCGGACTCCGACACCACTTCGCCATCTGCGAGCACTCGCACGCTGGTGAGGCCGAAGACCTCGCGGGTGCGTGACACGAGGGCCTCGAGGGCGTCTTGGCCGCGCAGCACGCTCCCGGCGACGGTCGCAAGGAGCTCGGATTCGGCGAGGGCTCGGGCGGCAGATCGGGATCGGCGGGCCGCCTGGTCGACGACGTACGAGACGAGCAGGCCATTGACCACGTAGAGGCCCAGGGCGATGAAGTGCAACGGTTGATCGATCGTCACGCTGTGGATCGGTTGCACGAAGAAGAAATCCAGGGTGAGCCCGGAGAGCACGGCGGCGACGAGGGCCGGCCAGATGCCGCCGACGAGGGCGATCACGACGACGAGCAGCTGGTAGACGAGCACGTCGCTGGTGAGGGTGTCGTCGGAGCGGAGCGCCGTGAGGAGCCAGGTCACGAGCGGCCCGAGCGCGATCGTCAGGGCGAGGCCGATGAGCCGGCGCTGCAGTGTCAGAGCACCGCCGACGCGGGGGAGAGTGAACTGGCCGCCCGCGCGGGCGTGCGAGACGATGTGCACGTCGATGGCGCCGGATTCGCGGATCACCGTCGCGCCGATGCCGGGGCCCGACAGTGCTGCCGCGAGTCGCGAGCGTCGACTGACCCCGATCACGAGCTGGGTGGCGTTCATCGACTTCGCGAAGTCGACCAGGGCGCGCGGAACATCGTCGCCCATCACCTGGTGGTAGCTGCCACCGAGCTTCTCCGCGAGTGCACGCTGCGAGGCGAGCGCACCGGGGTGCGTTTCGGCGAGGCCGTCCTGCCGGCTGACGTGCACGACGATGAGATCGCCTCCTGCCGAGCGGGCGGCGATCCGGGCGCCGCGTTTGACGAGGGTGTCGCCCTCGGGGCCGCCGGTCAGGGCCACGACGACGCGTTCGCGGGTCTCCCACTTGCTGTCGATGCCGTGTTCGGCCCGGTAGGCCTTGAGCGACGACTCCACCTCGTCGGCCAGCCACAGCAGGGCGAGCTCGCGGAGGGCCGTCAGATTGCCGAGCCGGAAGTAGTTGGAGAGGGCGGCGTCGATGCGGGCGGCGGGATACACGTTGCCCTCGGCGAGGCGATCGCGGAGAGCCTGCGGGGCGAGGTCGATCACTTCGATCTGGTCGGCCGAACGGAGCACGGCGTCGGGGATCGTCTCGCGCTGCGGTGCGCCAGTGATCTGCTCCACTACGTCGCTCAGCGATTCGATGTGCTGCACGTTGACGGTCGAGATGACGTCGATGCCCGCTTCGAGCAGGTCGAGCACGTCTTGCCAGCGCTTCTCGTTGCGACTGCCCGGGGCGTTGGTGTGGGCGAGTTCGTCGACCAGGGCGAGGCTCGGGCGGCGAGCGATGACCCCGGCGACGTCGAGCTCGGTGAGCTCGACCCCGCGATGCCGCGAGACCACTCGGGGGAGGATCTCGAGTGAGTCGGTGAGAGCGGCGGTCGCAGCCCGGCCGTGCGTCTCGACGACAGCCACGATGACGTCACGCCCCTCGGCTTTCAGCCGTAAGCCCTCTTCGAGCATCGTGAAGGTCTTGCCGACACCGGGGGCGGCGCCGAGCAACACGCGGAGTTGCCCTCTCTTCACGCGTACCTCCGCCTCTCGTCGAACACCCACATGGTCAGCCCCCACGGTATCGGGCGGGGCGGATCCCCTTCGAATTCGAGGCGACTAGCCTGGTCTCATGCCCTCAGACATTGCACGCCTCATCGACCACACGCTGCTCAAACCGGAGGCGACCCGCGCCGACGTCGACGCCCTCATCGCCGAGGCCGCCGAGCTCGGCACCTACTCGGTGTGCGTCTCGCCCTCGATGCTGCCCGTCGTGATCCCCGAGGGGTCTGACCTCAAGGTCGCGGTGGTCTGCGGGTTCCCGAGCGGCAAGCACACCTCTGCGGTCAAGGCCGCCGAGGCAGCCGAGTCGGTCTCGCTCGGGGCCGACGAGATCGACATGGTGATCGACATCGGCGCGGCGAAGGCCGGCGACTTCGACAGCGTCGAGCGTGACATCGCCGCGGTTCGAGCCGCCGCGCCGGCCCCCACGGTCCTCAAGGTCATCATCGAGTCGGCAGCCCTGACCGACGATGAGATCGTCGCGGTCTCGAAGGCCGCCGAGAGCGCGGGCGCCGAGTTCGTGAAGACGTCGACGGGCTTCCACCCCACCGGCGGGGCCACCGAGCACGCTGTCGCGCTCATGGCCGCGACCGTCGCTCCGCGCCTCGGCGTCAAAGCTTCCGGTGGCGTCCGCAGCCTCGACGACGCCCGCCGGATGGTCGCCGCGGGCGCCACCCGCCTCGGGGTCTCGGGCTCGCGAGCGATGCTCGCCGCCGACGACACCGCGGGCGCAGGATCCGACACGGCCGGTTACTGAGACCCGTCGCGTCGGTCTGCCCCCGCTCGCCGACTCGCCTCTAGAGAACCGGCTGCTGCGGCGTCTCGAGCGACTCCAGCACCTTGTCGATCTCGCGCAGGAAGTCGGGGATGTCGTCCGGGTTCCGTGACGTGATGAGCGTCCACGAGCTCGAGTCGTCGCGCACCACCGACTGGTCGACCCAGTCGCCGCCCGCGTTCACGACGTCGGTGCGGAGCGACGGGAACGACGTGAGCTTTTTGCCCGACACGACCTTCGACTCGACGAGGGTCCAGGGCGCGTGGCAGATCGCCGCGATGGCGCCGTGGGCGTCGACGACGGATCGCACGATCTCGACGGCACGCTCGGACGTCCTGAGGGTGTCGGCATTGATGGTGCCGCCCGGGACGAGCAGAAGACCGTAGGCGGCGGGGTCGGCGTCGTCGAGGGTGATTGTCGGCGTGACCGATTGGCCCGGCTTCTTGTCGTCCACGAGGGTCTCGATCGGGTCGAGCGTGGTGGCGGCGATGTCGACGTGCGCGCCCGCCTGGCGCAGGTGCTCGACGGGCTTGACGAGTTCGTCCTGTTCGATGCCGTAGTTCGTGACGATGGCCAGAACGCGGCGGCCGGTGAGATCGGTGGTCATGAGGGGCTCCTTCCGGGCGTCGACTCCGACGACCCTTACGACCGTGACCGTAGTCTCGCCACGTCGTGCCGAGTCCAGCTTGCGGGGGACAGCGGCGCTCGCCGAGGTCGCCTCAGCTCAGGATGTCTTTGGTCGAGAAGCGACCCCACGCGAGAAAGCCGAAGACAACGATGTAGCCCGCTTGAAGCAGGGCGTTGTCGCCGAACGACTCCCACGAGAGCGGTGTGCGGAGGAGGTCGCCGAACTCGAGCCAGTGATCGGTGAAGAGCCACGGGTGGAGGAACTCCAGTTGGGGCAATGACCCGAGGATCTGCGCCACCGTCGACAGCACGATGGTCGCCGCCATGGCTCCGACGGGCACCGAGGTCAGCGTCGAGATGAAGAGACCGATCGCCGACAGCCCGAGCAGTGAGACGTTGACGTACAGGGCCAGGAGCAGCAGGCGGAGCACGTACTCGCCGAAGGAGACGGTCTGCCCGGAGAGAAGCGTGACCGGCCCCACCGGAAAGAGGATCGCCCCGATGATTCCGCCGACGACCACGACGACGAGGGTCGCGGTGAGGCAGAACAGCGCCGTCGCGAGGTACTTCACGACCAGCAGGCGCACGCGTCCGGCCGGGGCGACGAGCAGGTAGCGCAGCGTTCCGGCACCGGCCTCACCGGCGATCGTGTCGCCCGCGACGACGCCGACGGTGAGGGGCAAGAACAGGGGGATGGCGACCACGAGGGCCGTGAGCGAGACGAAGAGACCGTTCTGGGTGATGTCGCCGAGGAACGCCGGCCCGCCTCCTCCTCCGTCGGACGTCACCCGCACGGCGATCGCCAAGAGGATGGGGATGGCCGCCAGCGCGCCCAGCATGGCGATGGTCCGCACTCGACGGAAGAGCGTCCGGATCTCGGACCCGAGCAGCGCGAGCCCCAGCGAGCTTCCGCCCGCGGGTCGAGAGGCCGTCTTGTTCGGCGCGGTGCCAGCGGGCACGGTGTCATTCGGCAACGGCGAATCCCTCTCCGGTCAGGTCGACGAAGCGATCCTCGAGGGTCGCTCCCGACACCGAGAAGCCGCGCACGCGCACACCACCGGCGACCAGGGCCGCATTCAGGCGTTCCGGCTCCTGTTCGGTGGTCGGCAGCGCAGCAGAGACACCCGTCGGCAGGAGCTCGGGTTCGAGGCCGAGAGACGCAAGGATCCGCTGCGCCGCCTCGGCATCCGGTGTGACGACGGTGACGCGTTGCACACCCTGACGCCGCACGTCGTCGAGCGTGCCCTGAAGCAGCAGGCGCCCCGCACTCATCACGCCGACGTGCGTGCACATCTGCTCGATCTCGCTGAGGAGATGGCTCGACAAGAACACCGTGGTGCCGTCGGCGGCGAGAGAGCCGATGAGCGACCTCACCTCGCGCGTGCCCTGCGGGTCGAGGCCATTGCTCGGCTCGTCGAGGATGAGCAGGTCGCGCGGCATGAGTAGTGCGCCGGCGATTCCGAGCCGCTGCTTCATCCCGAGCGAGTAGGCGTGGGCCTTCTTGTCGGCGGCATGACCGAGCCCGACCCGGTCGAGGGCCTCGTCGACACGGGACTTGCGGGTCGCGCCGGGCGCATCACGGTCGGCCGTGTCGAGCCGGCGCAGATTGGCCCGACCGGAGAGGTAGGGCGCGAACGCGGGACCTTCGACCAGGGCGCCGACACGCGGCAGGACGCTTCGAAGATCGTCGGGCATGCGGGATCCTAAAAGCCGGATGTCGCCGCCGGTCGCCTGAGTCAAACCGAGGAGCATGCGGATGGTCGACGTCTTACCCGAGCCGTTCGGCCCGAGAAAGCCGTAGACGCTTCCGCGAGGCACCGCGAGGTCGACGTCGTGGACGGCCCGCTGGCGTCCGAAGGCCTTGGTGAGGCCCGTCGTCTCGATTGCGAGTTCGGTCGTCGCCACGAGGGGGTCGGCGGTCACGGGTGGCAGAGCGGGGGTTACTGCGCGGCGACGGCGGCTTGGAGGGCAGAGGGGGTCACGGCGCCCGCGTACACCTCGCCGTCGTCGGTGATCAGCACGGTGACCAGTGCCGTCTTCAGCAGGCGTCCGCCGTCGACCGGTGTGAAGACCTGACCGAGCGTGTCGTCGCTGGAAAGCGCACTGATCGCCGATGTGGGAAGTTTCGCGCCGATGATGGTCGACCAACCGGTGCCGATGACGGTCGGCTGGGCTTCTGCCTTCGCCTTCGCGATGCGGTCGTTGCGGCTGGTGATGCCGGGATGGGACTTCGTGGTCGTGCCGCCCGCGTGCGCCGAGCGGTCGGGCACCGCGATCTTCTTCACGGTGGCGCCCTGCGGGGGCGTGAAGGCGAACGTCGAGGCCGCCGGGGTGGAGTAGTCGATCGAGGTGAACGAGACGGAGTAGGCCGGGTCGGTCTGGCCCTTGGCCGTCACCGCGACTCGCAACGGAACCCCGGTCGTGGCATCGACGGCCAGGGTTGCGGTCGTGATCAGGCTGCTCGAGTCGTTGGGCTCGAGCGTGACCTGATAGGCCTTCTGGCCGGCGATGCGAACGTTGTCGGAGGTCGAGACCGTCGTGTAGCGACCGATTGCCTTGAGGGCCGAGGCTGCGGCGGTGGCCGGGTCGGTCGGCACAGCACCGGTGGAGGGCGTCGCGCCGGCCGAGGGCGTGTCTCCGTCTCGGCTGGGGAGGGCGAGGTGCACGGCCGACTTGTCGCTGGAGTCGTAGGCCCAGACAGAGGTGCCGTTACGGATGACGTCGCGCTCCGCGAGCTGGTCGAGCGTCTGGACGCGCGACTTCGAGGAGCCGTCGACGAACACTCGGGCCTTGTGCGTGCCACTCAGCTGGCTGACGATGTCGGAGACGCCCGAGCCGTCACCGCTCGAAGTCGCCCCGGCGAACGACGAGAGGTCGGGAAGACCGAGGTTGGCCGTCTGCTCGACGGTGCCGGAGAACGACGTGCCCGCGCTCTTCTCAGCGAGAGCCACGATCTGCGCCGCTGACTTGGAGGGCAACGAGACACCGGCGTTGGCCATGCTGGGAATGGCGACCGCGCCCGCGATGACGACGGCGGGTACGGCGATCGCGGGGATCCACCGGAGCTTCGATTTCTGCAGCATTGCTACGACCTTCTTATGCGACTCATGTGATTCGGCAGGCTACGTCGCGAGTCTGCGAGCCGACTCCGAGAAGCAGTGTTCGGTCGACAGGCGTCAGCCTGCCGTCTTCATGACCCCGGCCGTGAAGCTCTGCACGCGCGCCAGAAGCCCGGCGGCGCGTTCGGCGATCCGCTCCGGAGGATTGAGATGGGGCGGTGCGATGCGGATGAGGAGGGAGCACGCGAGGTCTTCGCAGATGTACGTGCCGAGGGTGTTGCCGTTCAGCCCGGCCTCGCCAGCCCGGGGTGCTGTGAACAGTCGCACCTGGGTGGCGGGTTGGGGAGAGTGGCAGAGGGAGCACATGGCGGCGATACCGGGGCGCAATGTCGTGGAGGCGGTGCGGACGACGAGGCCGGTTGGCCGGTCGTCCATCCAGACGACGATGTACCCGCGCAGATGGGCCTGGCTGTCGCGCCACCCGAGGAATTCGCGCTCCTCCCAGAGCATCTCGTGCAGCCCGGGAATGGGCAGACGGTCGAGATCGCCGGGGAGGGCGTTCACGAACGACGAGCGGATGTCGTCTTCGGTCAGCGGCTTCACAGTCGGCCCTTCACTCAGTCGGTGTCGTTCCAGCCTAGCTATGGCCTCCGACAGAGGCCCGCACGCCGGTTTCTGCTGGGCGCGCGCCGAACGGCCCGTCGCACAGGGTGCGACGGGCCGTTCGGATGGTGCTGGGAGGGGGTGTTACTCGGTGATCTGGGCGCTGATGGTGGCGACTCCGACGAGGAGGTCGGCCTTGACGGCGTCGGTCTTGAAGGTGGAGTTCAGGAGTTTCGCGGCGACGCCGGAGACGTGGACGGTGGTGCCGGTGAGGACGCCGTTCTTGCCGTCCATGGAGAGGGGCTTGAGGCTGCCGCCGTGGAGGGAGAAGATGTAGGCCTGCTGGACGGCCATCTTGCCGTTGACGAGGACGTCGCCGTAGAGCTTGGAGTTGCCCGGGTTGACGGTGAAGTTCTCGAGGGTGACCTTGGTGGAGCCGGCGGTGAGGTTCAGGCCGGATCCGTCGTGCTCGACGATGCCCTGGACGTAGGGGCGGTAGGAGCCGTCAGGGCTCCAGTAGACGAGCGATCCGCCGGTGATGGGGAAGGCGATGTCGCTGCCGGTGAGGGTGGCTTTGCCCTCGGTGGAGGGGGTGAGGCCGAGGCTCTTCAACGCGGCGAGGAAGTCGCTGTCGAGGGCGACGGAGGTGTCTCCGCCGAAGATCTCGGGGACGGCCGCGGCCGGGGCGGGGACGGTCGACGAGGACGCGGCGAGGTGGACGTTCGAGGACGAGGGGGCGGCGTAGGCGGTGGAGACGCCGAGGCCGGTGACGCCGGCGACGAGGAGGCCGGCGGTAGCGAATCCGACTGTAGCTTTCGAGAACTTGCGCATGAGCTGTTCCTTACGTGGATAAATTGTGAATGCCTCTTGGGTACTCAGTGGGCGTTTGCCCGATGTCATGTGTTCGCCACCACCCCTGGAATGGTTTGCTCGATTTTCCGTTGTTACCGAGCCGTGACCATCGAGACATACTCACGAAGCGGGAGCGACCGGATCCTGGTTGCGGAGCGAGCGCCTGCGAGGGATCGACGTCAGCAGCGCGAGGCCGATGATGACGCTGCCGAACCAGCCGGCCAGTCCGCCGGGGATGGGTACGGCGAGGCTCGCCCAGAGGAGAACGGAGAGCACACCGAGGACGTAGGCCGCTCCCGCCTTGAGATAGCGGAGGCGCTTGAGCCCGCGCTCGGCGTTGACCGTCGCTGTGAGGCGAGCAAGGAAGACGGCTCCGATTGCCACCCCGACGACGGCCACCGCGGCTTCTTCGAGGTAGTTCAACCCGGGGGACGAGCTCGTCGACGAGAGCGTGTACGACCCGTCGAGGATCTCGAAGAGCATGAACACGGTCAGGCCGCGCTCGAAGACCACTGTCGCGGCATGCAGGTGGAGCTTCCAGCCCGCTGCCCCGTCGCGGGTCGCCCAGGCGGCCACGACCTTGTTCGCGAGGTAGGCCGCGATCCCGGTGGCGCTGCCGATCGCGATTGCGCCCCGGACGGACGGGTCGGCCAGAGCGACGGAGACCGCGGCGGCCGCCACCCCCACGCCGAGTGCGGCTGCGCGGGGAAAGCGGACTCGCGCGAGGGCGGCTTCGACGCGGCCCAGCCACGCCCGGCGGCTCGTCCGTTCGACGTTGAAGAGGTACTCCGAGAACACCAGCCAGATGAACACGGCGCCGAACGCGGCGATGCCGGGTCGGGCCGCCGCCAGATGCGCTGCGAAGAGGCCGGGTTGGAGGACGGCCTCCGCCGCGGCGTCGGCCGGCGACTCGGCCTGCGTCACGGCCACGGCGGTCGGCGGGAGCAGCAACCTCATGGCGAGGACTCCGAGGACCAGACCGACAGAGAGGAAGAGTCGTCGGGCGGGATGCTGGATCCTTGCCGCGATCCCGGCCATCGGCACCGACGTGTCGGCGGCCATCGCGATCTCGAGCAGCGCGAGGGCCGTCAGGGCTGCCGCAGCGGCGGGCGAGAGCAGGATCCACGCGACAGGCACGCAGACGGCCAATAAGAGGAGCGGCAGGGCGAGGCTGCTGCGGACGATCGGGCGCACGGGGGTGTCCTCTCGGGGGGAGTCGGGGGCGCGTCGTCGAGCCGAGGAGCCCAGTCAGTCAGTCGAGCCTGGACGGAGCCTCCGCGCCGATGTCGCGGGGTACCGCGGACGTCCCCCGACTCGCCGCCGTCGATTGAGGGGTTACGGAGGTTGGGCGGGCAAGGTGTTCTGATGACTTCCACCGAGGGTGCCGACACGAACGAGCCCCAGAACATCGACGCATCAACCACCGGCGAGACGGCTGACACGCAAGAAGAAGCGCGCGAGTCCACGCCGCTCGAGGCTGCGATCGCCAACGGCCAGGCCGGTCAGGGCGACATGAACGATGTCATCGCGCAGTTCGTCAACGCGCTCATCGTGGTTCCGACCGCCACCGAGGTCACCGACGACCTCAACGAGCTGCAGCCCGTGCTGTTCGACCGCGAGGGCATGCCGATGCTGGCTGTCTTCACCCACATCGACCGCATTCCTCCGCAGGTCGCCGACGTCGCGTCGTATGCCGTGCAACTGCCCGCAGCGGAGCTCGTCCAGGCGATCCCGGCCGAAACCGGGCTCGTCGTCAACCCCGGCAACCCCGAGGGCTTCGAGATGCTCGCCGAGGGAGTGCAGCAGCTCGCGAACGATGTGCGCAATATGGTCGCCGCGATGGAGCAGGCGCAGGCGGACGAACCCGCCGCTCCGACGACGACCCCCGGCAAGGTCGACCCGTCGGGTATTCCGAACTTCTAGGCCGATCGGTTCGAAGTCACACGCGGGAAACATCCCGTTGCTAGGCTCGACCGCGATCCACCAGGCACATCACAATCGAACATCGGGCCAGACACACGCCGCGGGAGAGCCTCCGACCACACCGGTCGGCCACCGAAGGAGCAAGCATCCCCGCCAATCTCTCAGGTACACGTACCGCGGCGAAGTAGCAGCACACTGGCCACTCTGAAAAGCAGGAGCACACCATCGCGCCTCGCCGACGGTGAAAGCCGCGCCCCTGGGCGCGGCGAAACTCTCAGGCCCATGACAGAGGGGGACTCCCTAGCTGACACGCGAACATCGCCCCCGGAGTCCTGAATGACCGATGCCATCGTCCCTCCCGCCGAAGACGCGGTCGAGCCGCGCTACAGCCCGTTGCACGAGGTGCACGTCGCGGCCGGAGCCAGCTTCACCGACTTCGCCGGCTGGCAGATGCCGGTCCGCTACTCGTCCGACCTGCAGGAGCACCACGCGGTGCGCACGGCAGCGGGGCTCTTCGACCTGTCGCACATGGCCGAGATCGCCGTCGTGGGGCCGGGCGCCGGGGCTTTTCTCGACCACGCCCTGGCAGGCACCCTGTCGACGATCGCGGTCGGCCGCGCAAAGTACTCGCTGCTGCTCGCCGATGAGGGCGGCATCATCGACGACCTCGTCGTCTACCGCCTCGACGAGCACGACTTCCTCGTGGTCGCGAACGCGGGCAACCGTGACGCCGCGTTCTCGGCTCTTGCCACCCGCGCCCACGACTTCGACGTGACGGTCGACGACGAGAGCGACGACATCGCGCTGATCGCGATCCAGGGGCCCGAGGCCGTCGGCGTGCTCGACGAACTCATCACCCGCGATCGGCTCGCCCCCGATGCCCCCCTCTCCGAGCTTCGTTATTACCGGGTGCTCCAGGGCACCTTCGACGATGCGCCCGTGCTGATCGCCCGCACCGGCTACACGGGGGAGGACGGCTTCGAGCTGTACATCGACAACGAGACCGCTCCGGTCCTGTGGCAGTCCCTAGCCGAGGCAGGTGCTCCGCGCGCCGTCGTGCCCGCCGGTCTCGCGAGCCGCGACACCCTGCGTCTCGAGGCGGGCATGCCCCTTTACGGTCATGAGCTCGGTCTCGACACCAAGCCGGCGCAGGCCGGTCTCGGCCGTGTCGTCGACGCGAGTAAGGCGAGCTTCGTCGGCCGTGACGGCGTCGCCGCGTCCGATGATGCCCGCGTCCTGGTGGGCCTGACCCTCGAAGGGCGCCGCGCCGCACGTGCCGAGTACTCGGTGGTCGATGAGGCCGGCGCCGTCGTCGGCGTCGTGACGAGCGGCGCGCTCTCGCCGACCCTCGGCCACCCCGTGGCCATGGCCTACGTCGAACCCGCCTCGTCCGCAGTCGGCACCGTGCTCGGTGTCGACGTCCGCGGCACCGTCATTCCCGCGACCGTCGTCGCACTCCCGTTCTACAAGCGCTCCTAAGCCGAGATCGTCGAAAGGCCACCCCCGTGTCTGACCTGACCACCCTGAAATACACCGCCGAGCACGAGTGGCTCCTGATCGACGGAGACACCGCCACCGTCGGAATCACCGACTACGCCGCCGACAAGCTGGGCGATGTCGTCTACGTCGACCTCCCCGCCGTGGGCACCGACGTCGAGGCCGGCAAGGTCGTCGGCGAGATCGAATCGACCAAGTCGGTCGGTGAACTCTTCGCCCCCGTGCTCGGCACGGTCACCGAGATCAACGACGCTGTCGTCGACAGCCCCGACCTCGTCAACTCCTCGCCGTTCGACGACGGCTGGCTCGTCAAGATCTCGCTCTCGGGCGGCCTCCCCGCCCTCCTGACCCGCGACGAGTACGTCGCCCTCACCGCCGAATGAGCGCCGAGCAGCGGGCTAGCGGCCTGATCGAGGGCACCGCGGCCGAGGGCTTCGTCGACCGCCACATCGGCACGACCCCGGAGTCGCAGCGCATCATGCTCGACGCGATCGGCGCCGAGAGCGTCCGCTCGCTCGTCGAGCGCGCCGTCCCCGACAGCATCCACGGCCGAACCCTCGCCTCGAGCGTGCTCCCGGAGCCCATCGGCGAGCGGGAGACACTCGCAGAGCTCCGCACCATCGCGAATCGCAACACGGTCAACCGCTCGTTCCTCGGTCTCGGCTACTACGGCACCGTCACTCCGGCCGTGATCCAGCGCAACGTCCTCGAGAACCCGAGTTGGTACACGGCCTACACGCCCTACCAGCCCGAGATCTCGCAGGGGCGTCTCGAAGCGCTCATCAACTTCCAGACCATGGTCTCCGAGCTGACGGGCCTCACCACCGCCAACGCGTCCATGCTCGATGAGGCCACCGCGGTGGTCGAGGGCATGCTTCTGGCTCGCCGCGCATCGAAGTCGAAGGCGAACGTCTTCGTCATCGATGCCGATGCCCTCCCTCAGACCAAGGCTCTCCTGCACGGCCGTGCCGAGGCCGTCGGCATCGACCTCGTCGAACTGCCGCTCGCGCGAATCGACGTCGATCAGATCCCCGAGGCGTTCGGTGTCTTCGTTCAGTACCCCGGCGCGTCCGGAGCGGTCTGGAACCCCGAGCCCGTCGTCGATCGCGTCCACCTGGGCGGCGGCCTCGCAGTAGTCGCCGCAGACCTCCTTTCGCTGACGATGATCACGGCACCCGGCGAGTTCGGTGCCGACGTCGCTGTCGGCACGAGCCAGCGCTTCGGCGTGCCCATGGGCTTCGGCGGCCCGCACGCCGGCTACATGGCCGTACGCACCGGCCTCGAGCGCCAGCTTCCCGGCCGTCTCGTCGGCGTCTCGCAAGACGCCGTCGGCAACCCCGCCTACCGCCTCAGCCTGCAGACCCGCGAGCAGCACATCCGCCGCGAGAAGGCCACCTCCAACATCTGCACGGCGCAGGTGCTCCTCGCCGTCATGGCCTCCATGTACGCCGTCTACCACGGGCCGTGGGGGCTGAAGCACATCGCGAAGCGCACACACCAGCACGCGGTCGACCTCGCGGCGGGCGCGGAGGCCGGAGGCCTCGGATCCTCGGCTCTGCCCTTCTTCGACACGGTCACCGTGACGGTTCCCGGACGCGCCGGCGCGATCGTCAGCGCCGCCCACGAGCGCGGCTACCTGCTGCTCGAGGTCGACGCCGACACCGTCTCGATCTCGACCGACGAGACGACGACCCGCGACGACCTCGTGGTGCTCGGCGAACTGCTCGGCATCGAGGTGCCCGAAGGATCCAGCTCGCCGCTTCCCGAGGCCCAGTTGCGCACCAGCGATTACCTCACGCACCCCGTCTTCCGCACGCACCGCAGCGAGACGAGCATGATGCGGTACCTGAAGCACCTCGCCGACAAGGACTACGCGCTCGACCGCGGCATGATCCCGCTGGGCTCGTGCACGATGAAGCTGAACGCGGCGACCGAGATGGCTGCTGTGACCTGGCCGGAGTTCGCCAACATCCACCCGTTCGCACCCGCGGCAGACGTCAGGGGCTACCTCGAGCTCATCGGGCAGCTCGAGGGCTGGCTCGCCGAGGTCACCGGGTACGACACGGTCTCGCTGCAGCCGAACGCCGGAAGCCAGGGCGAGCTCGCGGGCCTCCTGGCCATTCGCGGGTTCCACCTGGCGAACGGCGACGACGCGCGCACCGTCTGCCTCATTCCGCAGTCGGCGCACGGCACCAACGCGGCCAGCGCCGTCCTCGCGGGCCTCCGGGTCGTCGTGGTCGCCTGCGACGAGCAGGGCAACGTCGATCTCGCCGACCTGCGGGCGAAGGTCGAGTCGAACGCCGACGAGCTCGCCGCACTGATGATCACGTACCCGTCGACGCACGGCGTCTACGAGCACGACATCCGCGACATCACCGACGCCGTGCACGCCGCCGGCGGTCAGGTCTACGTCGACGGAGCCAACCTCAACGCGCTGCTCGGCTTCGCGCGGTTCGGCGAGTTCGGCGGCGACGTGTCGCACCTCAACCTGCACAAGACGTTCTGCATCCCGCACGGCGGTGGCGGGCCCGGAGTCGGGCCGGTCGCGGCGAAGGCGCACCTCGCGCCGTTCCTGCCCGGGCATCCCCTCGCGCAGCAGGCCGATCGTCGAACCGGCGCTCCCGCGGCAGTCGGCACCGACCGTCTCGCCCACGCCGGCGTGCCCGTGTCGGCCGCACCCTACGGGTCGCCGAGCATCCTGCCGATCTCGTGGGCGTACGTCCGCATGATGGGCACCGACGGCCTGACCGAGGCCACCGGGGCAGCTGTGCTGTCGGCCAACTACGTGGCGGCGCGTCTCCGCGACCACTACCCGGTGCTCTACTCGGGCGACGGCGGGCTGGTGGCGCACGAGTGCATTCTCGACCTCCGGCCGCTTCGCGACGAGACCGGTGTGACCGTCGACGACGTGGCCAAGCGCCTCATCGACTACGGATTCCACTCGCCGACAATGTCGTTCCCGGTCGCCGGCACTCTCATGGTCGAGCCGACCGAGAGCGAAGATCTGACCGAGATCGACCGCTTCGTCGACGCGATGATCGCGATCAAGCACGAGGCCGATCGGGTCGGCGCCGGCGAGTGGTCGGCCGAGGAGTCACCGCTCCGTGGCGCCCCGCACACCGCCGAATCGGCGATCGTGGGGGAGTGGACGGCTGCGTACAGCCGCGAAGAAGCCGTCTACCCGCTGAAGTCGCTGGTCCGCTCGAAGTACTGGCCGCCGGTGCGCCGGATCGACCAGGCATACGGCGACCGCAACCTGTTCTGCGCGTGCCCACCCGTCGAGGCCTTCGCCTAGTGGCATGACACCGCTTTTCGGTGCCCCCACCGCCCATCGGCGGTGCCTGGGCCGAAAAGCGGTGTCAAGCGGGGGTTACGCGGCGAGAGTCTCGGCGACAGCCTTCTGCAAGACCTCGGGCTTCCGAAAACGCGCGCCGACGAGCGCGACGTGCTTCCACCGCAGCACACCCGCAGCGTCGATGACGAACACCGACCGGCGCAGGCCGATCCCCGCGAGGCCGATACCGTAGGCGCTGACGGCCTTGCCCTGCTCGTCAGACAGCAGTGGAAAGTTGAGCCCCTCTTTGCGGGCGAACCGCTCGTGGCTGTCGAGGCCCTGCTTGCTGATGCCCCAGACAGTGGCTCCGAGCGAGGTGAAGCCCGCGAGCTCGGTCTGGTAGCTGCAGAGCTGGGCGGTGCAGACGGCTGATTCGTCGCCCGGGTAGAACGCCAGGATCAACGGCGATCCGGCGGCTGCCGACAGGGAGTACTCCGACCGGACCACCTCGCCGTCGACGAGCTGGATGCCGGGAAGGGTGAAGTCGGGGGCCGCGGCGCCGACATCGGGGATGCTCATGCCGCAACGGTAGTGCCGCCGGCCCGCGAGTCAGCAGGGAATCAGCGGGCCCGGCACGACGTCAGCCGGGCGTCCCGAACAGCGCCGGGAAAGCGGCGGCGGCCCAGGGGTAGCCGACGAAGACCGCCGCATCCATGAGGAAGTGCGCGATCACGAGCGGCAGGATCCTGCCGAATCGCAGGTAGAGCCACCCGAAGACGAGGCCCATGACGGCGTTGCCGACGAATGCTCCGAAGCCCTGATACAGGTGATAGGTGCCGCGGAGAAGGGCGGCGGACAGAAGGATCCAGACGGGTCGCCACCCGAGGTCGCGCAGCCTCGCGAACAGGTAGGCGACGACGATCACTTCTTCGGTCACACCGGAGCGCAGCGCAGAGAGCAGCAGCACCGGCACGGTCCACCAGTGAGCTGCGAGGTTCGTCGGCACGACGTCGACGGTGATGCCGATGGCGCGTCCGGCGAAGTAGAGGGCGAGACCCGGGATGCCGATGGTCAGGGCGAGACCGGCACCGCCGAGGGCATCGCGCCCGAAGCGGCGACCGCTCGATAAGTCGAGGCCGAGACGCGCCAGGTGCGGCGAGGCGGCCTGCCAGAGGAGGAACCCGACGAGGATGACCGGCACCAGGTCGAAGGCGATGCCGAGCACCTGATAGACGAAGTCGAAGAGTTCGCGGCTGTCGAGAGAGTTGTTGAGGTTGGCCGTCTGGCTCGACAGGGGAGTGGGCCGGGTCAGCAGATCGAGGATCTGCACCACGGCGTACACGGCGCTGGCCCCGAGGGAGAGGCCCAGGACGAGGAGGATCTCGGCGCGCAGGCGACCTCGCGTGGTGCCGGACGGCAGAGGAACGGCCACCGGAAAATCGAGCGGGGCACGGAAGAACGGGCGGCGGGTCACCGGGCAATGATGTCAGACCGAGTTACCCCGCTTGAAATACTTGGACGCACCTGCATGCTGCCTGAAACGCACGATTATTGCGTCACGCAGTAGCCCCGCGCTAATTACCGGCCACCCGTGCAAGAAACTCGCTTGGCGTGTTTCCAAGTCGTAACGCTTTGTTCGGCGGTTTGGCGAATTGCAACCCGTTCCTTAGTGTCTTCTTATCCAGAGCGGTCCGCCGTGCCCCTTGCCCGGAGCCGCTGTGCGTCACATTCCATCAGGAGGAACATTCAGTGAAAATCACTGGTAAGCGACTGCGCCCGCTCGTCGGGGCCATTGCACTCGTAGGGGCGGCCACTGTCGTCCTCTCCGGCTGCACCACCTCGGGTGCCACCGACAACGAGACGTCCAAGACCGGCGGCAACGTAACGATCGCCCAGGTCAACGAGGTCTCGTCGTTCAACTACAACACCCCCCAGGGCAACCTCGACACGAACGGCATGGTGAACTACCTCACCCAGCCGCAGTTCTTCACTCTCGACGACCAGTACAAGATCGTTCACAACTCCGATCTCGGCTCGTACAAGAAGCTCAGCGACAACCCGCTCAAGGTGGAGTACACGCTGAACGACGACGACAAGTGGTCCGACGGCACGGCGATGACCGCTGACGACCTTCTCCTCGGATGGGCTCAGGCCTCGGGGTACTACGACTCGGCCACCCTGAACGACGCGGGTGAAGTCACCAAGGGCACGCAGTACTTCTCCACCGCGGCTGGCGCGCCGTTCTCGACCAACCTCCCGACGGTTTCGAACGACAACCACACCATCACGTACACCTACGACGAGCCCTACGTCGACTGGGAGCTCGTGAACCCGATCCAGTTCCCGGCGCACATCGTCGCGAAGAAGGCCGGCGTCTCGACCGAAGACCTCACGAAGGCCATTCTCGACACGCCCAAGGGCGACACCGCGAAGCCTGCTTCGCCCAACAAGACGATCCTCGCCGCGGCGAAGCTCATCAACACGGGCTACGACGCCACGTCGCTTCCGAGCGACAAAGACCTCCTCGTCTCCGGCGGACCCCTCCAGGTCTCGGCCTGGACCCCGAAGCAGTCGATGACGTTCGTCCCGAACAAGGAATACAAGGGCGACCACACCGTCAAGTTCTCGAAGCTCGTCATGCGCTTCATCGGCGATGCGAACGCTCAGGTGACGGCTCTCCAGAACGGCGAGGTCGACGCGATCCAGCCGCAGCCTTCCGCTGACACGGTCAAGGCCCTCAAGGCCGCGAACTCGACCGTCATCGACGGCAGCCAGGTCGCCTACGACCACCTCGACCTCAACTTCGGTTCGTCGGTCTTCAAAGACGAGAACGTGCGCAAGGCGTTCCTTCTGACCATCCCTCGCGAAGACATCCTCAAGTCGATCGTCACCCCGATCAACTCCAGCGCCAAGGTGCTCGACTCGCAGGTCTTCCTGCCGGGCCAGGAGGGCTACGAGGAGTCCGTCTCGAAGAACGGCTCGAGCGACTACGACAAGGTCGACATCGCCCAGGCCAAGAAGCTCCTGAACGGTGCGACTCCGACCGTCAAGATCCTCTACAACACGCTGAACCCCAACCGCGTCGACTCCTTCCAGGCCATCCAGGCCTCCGCTGCCAAGGCCGGCATCAAGGTCACCGACGGTGGCTCGCCCAAGTGGAGCGAACTCCTCGCCGGTGGCGACTACGACGCGTCGATCTTCGGCTGGGTCAACCCGGGTGCCGGTAACGCCGCCCTTCCGCAGCTGTTCGAGACCAACAACAGCGGAAACTACAACAAGTACAACGACAAGACCGTCAGCGACCTCGCGGTCAAGACGCAGACGACTCTTGACGCTGACCAGCTCCTGACCGAGAAGGAGCAGATCGACGCCGGCACGTTCGCCGACGCCTACGGCCTGCCCCTCTTCCAGACGCCGGGCCTGTTCGCGACGAACTCGAACCTCAAGGGTGTCAAGTTCTTCGGTGGCCAGACCGGAATCGTCTGGAACATCTGGGACTGGACCAAATAGGAAGAGCGTGACCGGGTTGGCCGTCTGACGGCCATCTCGTTCCACACCTCGACAGGGCGGGCGTCGGGTTCTCACAAGAACTCGACGCCCGTCGTCTGCCGAGTCCCGTAGTAGCCTCGTCATGCTCCTGTCCGGCATGAACGGGCGCGTCCGCATCGCAAAGGTCCCGAATCAATGGTCAGCTTCATCCTGAGACGAATTCTCGTCTCGATCCTCGTCCTGGTCGCCGCGTCGTTCATCATGTACGTGCTGGTCGCCAACTCGGACAACCCGCTCCGAGAGCTGCAGACCGGCAACTCGCCGAACAAGCAGGCCCTCATCGAGGCGCGCATCCAACAGCAGCACCTCGACGTGAACCCCGTCCTGCGATGGGGTATCTGGCTCGGCGGCGTCGCCCGCTGTGTGGTTCCGATCGGCGGCAGCTGCAGCCTCGGTGTGAACTTCCAGAACCAGCCGATCACGGCACTGCTGCCGGCGGCGATGGGCTCGACCCTCCAGCTGGTCACCCTCTCGTTCCTCCTGGCCATCGTGCTGGGCATCGCGCTCGGTATCATCACCGCGCTTCGCGTCTACAGCGGCTTCGACTACACGATCACGCTGTTCAGCTTCTTCCTCTTCTCGCTGCCCTCGTTCCTCATGGCGGTCCTGCTGAAGACGTTCGTCGCCCTCGGCTACAACAACTTCCTTCAGGATCCGAAGATCCCGCTCTCTACGCTGCTCATAGCCGGGGTAGTGATCGGCGTCATAATCCAACTCGTCGTCGGCGGAACGATCCGTCGGCGCCTCATCGCCTTCGTGATCTCCGGAGGCGCCACCGTGGTCGTCCTCGCCGCTCTCTCGGCGTCGAACTGGTTCGCCCGTCCGGCACTCGGCCCCTTTGCCGTCATCCTGTTCTCCCTCGGCATCGCCTTCGCGGTCGTCGCCCTTCTCGCCGGTCTCAACAACCGTCGGGCGTGGATCACCGCGGGCATCAACGTCGTGCTCGCCGTGATCGCTTACTTCACGCTGCAGGGCCTCTTCAACATCTCGACTCTCGGCACGATCCTCACCCTCGCGGTGGCGACGCTGGCGGTGGGGCTCATCAGCGGCTTCCTGGTCGGCGGCTACGACCGTGGCCTGATGATGCGCATCGGCGCCCTGACCGCCGTGCTGTCGGCGGCCGTCGTCCTCCTCGATCGCTTCGTCGCGTCGTGGGGAAACTACGTCGACGCCGTCGGCGGGCGTCCGCTTGCGACCGTGGGCTCGCAGACACCGGGGCTGGGCGGCGACTTCTGGATCTCGGGAATCGATACATACACCCACCTCCTGCTTCCGACCATCAGCCTGCTGCTCATCTCGTTCGCGGGATACACGCGATACGCCCGCTCCGGCATGCTCGAGGTGCTCGACCAGGATTACGTCCGCACGGCGCGGGCCAAGGGCCTTCCCGAGCGCACGGTCATCGTGCGTCACGCGTTCCGCAACATGCTGATCCCGATCGCGACGCTCGTGGCGACCGACGTCGGGGCGCTGCTCGGCGGTGCCGTCATCACCGAGTCGGTCTTCGCTATCAGCGGCATGGGCAACCTCTTCATCACGGGGCTCAATGCGACCGACGTCAACCCGGTCATGGGGTACTTCCTGGTCATCGCCATCACGGCGATCGCCTTCAACTTCCTCGCTGACTTGGCCTACGCCGCCCTCGACCCGAGGGTGCGTGCACGTTGAGCCTTCCGTTGCGTTCCGCCGTCAATCCGAACCACCGAAAGGCCCCCCGATGAGCACGATTCAAGGCAACCCGCTTGAGCCGAGCATCGGCGACGGCGTCGATCTGGCTTCGCGCAAAGACGACAATCCGGGCGAGAGCCAGGGGCGCATCGTCTACAAGCGCTTCGTCTCGAACAAGGTCGCCGTCGTCGCGATCATCGTCTACGTCCTCCTGATCGTGCTGTCGATCTCCGCGATCGGCCTCGGACCCATTCCCGGCTGGTGGAAGTACGACTACAAGAGCCTCAACTCTCTCGTCAACGAGGGCGCACCCAGCCTCAAGCTCTTCCCCTTCAGCCTCGGCGACCACCCGTTCGGCCAGGACCGCATCGGTAAGGACTACTTCGCCCTGACGATGCGAGGCATTCAGAACTCCGTCCTCGTCATGATCGTGATCGGTCTCGTGGCCACGGTCATCGGCGTCGTCGTCGGAGCTCTCGCGGGCTACTTCCGCGGTTGGGTCGACTCGGTCCTCATGCGGATCACCGACGTCTTCATCGTGATCCCCGCGCTGGTGATCGGCCTGATCGTCGGCAAGTCCGCCGGTGCCGGAGGCCTTGGTGCATTCGGCCTCGCGGCCCTCCTCGGAGTCGTGTCCTGGATGGTCATCGCCCGTCTGGTGCGCAGTGAGTTCCTCTCCCTGCGAGAGCGGGAGTTCGTCGAGGCCGCCCGGGTCGCCGGCGCCTCCGACGCGCGGATCATCTTCCGCCACATCCTGCCGAATGCCATCGGCGTGATCATCGTCTCGTCGACTTTGCTGGTCGCCTCGGCGATCCTGCTCGAAACAGCCATCAGCTACCTCGGCTTCGGTATCAAGTCACCCGACTCGTCTCTCGGTCTACTCATCAGCAGCAACCAGTCGGCCTTCACCACCCGGCCCTGGCTGTTCTGGTGGCCCGCCGCTTTCATCGT
The DNA here is from genome assembly GCF_003814635.1 of Frondihabitans sp. PhB161. Classification (NCBI taxonomy): domain Bacteria; kingdom Bacillati; phylum Actinomycetota; class Actinomycetes; order Micrococcales; family Microbacteriaceae; genus Frondihabitans; species Frondihabitans sp. PhB161. Next base: position 339,781 of record NZ_RKQW01000002.1, on the reverse strand, counting down.
GATCCTGGCCCTGTGTGCCAACTTCGTCGGCGACGGCCTCCGCGACGCGTTCGACCCGCGCTCCAAGCGCTTCAGCCTTCGCAAGACGGCCGAGCCCGACGCAGCCGAGGTGTCGACCCAGGTGTCTCCGACACCGCCGGTCACCAAGTGATGGCGACCCGCTTCGCCGGTGTCGTAGCCCCGCGCAGGGCGAAGAGCGCCAGCTCAGACTCGACCGAGCAGCACGGCTCCCGCGACAGCCAGAACGGCAACCGCCGCGAGCGGCTGCCAGAGCCACTCGACGCGAACAGCCGTCTTGTCGGCCAGGCCGAGTTCCAGCGCACCGTTCTCGCGCAGGTGCTCCCATCGTTCGCGGACGAGGTCAGCGGCAGCGCCCGATTCGGTCGTCACCAGGTCTCCGGGCCGCACGGTGCTGCCGAGGTCGCCGCGGGGGCTGCTGCGCGTCCCCTTCTCGCGACGCTGCGCCATGGCGGCTCCGGTGCGACCGGGCGCCGGTGCGGCCCAGGCCGCGTAGGTGTGGCCGGGCGTGTGAAGAGTCAGGGCGAATCGAGTGCTCACGTCGATCAGCGCGGCCCAGGGCACGTGGATTCGACGAACGACGTTGGTGAGGGTGACGCCGTCGGCATCGACCTCGACGCGGGGGCGCCACAGGGCGATCCACGTCAGAGCGGCGATAGCCGCGGCCGTCAGTATCTCTGCCGCCGCCGACTCGGGGTTGCCGACAGCCTGGCTCACGGCGACGAACAGAAGCAGCGCCCAGATCGCGATGGCCAGCCCGCGGTTGAAGCGAGAGACAAAAGAGGCGTCTGTGGGCGATCCGGGGTCCGACATGACTCCATCGTCGCAGAGGTGCCCGTGACAGAGTGCACACCGGCTAGCGCCGGCCGAGAAAGGACCACCGACTGATGTCCCAGGTCAACGAGACACCCGCCCGTACGACGAACGACGGTGTGCCCATCCTTGAGGTGACCGACCTCGACGTCGACTTCGCGGTCGACAACGTCTGGGTACCGGCTGTCAAGAAGCTGTCGTACTCAATCAAGAGCGGCGAGGTCATGGCGCTGGTCGGCGAGTCCGGGTCGGGCAAGAGCGTCAGCTCCATGTCGATCCTCGATCTCCTGCCGCGGAACGCCCGTGTCGGCGGCAGCATCAAGCTCAACGGCCGGGAGCTCCGCGGCATCTCGCCGGCGCAGATGCGGGGCGTCCGCGGTCAAGACGTGGCGGTCATCTTCCAGGAGCCGATGACGGCTCTCAACCCGGTGTTCACCGTGGGCGCGCAGATCGTCGAGACGCTCCGCGTGCACTACGGGATCGCACCCTCGAAAGCACGGGAGCGGGCCATCGAACTCCTGGGTATGGTCGAGCTGCCGGATCCTGAAAAGGCCTTCAACTCATACCCGCACCAGCTCTCGGGCGGCCAGCGCCAGCGCGCCATGATCGCCCAGTCGATCTCGTGTGACCCCGGCCTCCTGATCGCCGACGAGCCCACGACCGCTCTCGACGTGACGGTCCAGGCCGAGATCCTCGACCTGATCCGTAGTCTCCGCGACCGTCTCGGCAGTGCCGTGCTGCTCATCACGCACGACATGGGCGTCGTCGCCGACATCGCCGATCACATCGCGGTCATGCGCCAGGGCGAGGTCGTCGAGGCCGGCCCCACACTCCAGATCTTCCGCAACCCGCAGCACGAATACACGAAGGCCCTCCTGGAGGCCGTGCCGCACCTGGGGCAGGGCGGTGGTGAAGACGATGTCGTCGACATCACGGAGGCCATGGCCGAGACCGTCGCCGCCGTCACTCACGAGTCGTCTCCCGTCGACGGACGGCCTCACGTGGAAGACCGCGACGACACGGATGCCGTCCTGAACTTCAAAGACGTCGTCATCGAATATCCCGGTCGGGGTCGGGTCAAGGCGTTCCGGGCCATCGACCACGTCGATCTCGTCGTTCGCCGGGGCGAAGTCGTCGGCCTCGTCGGGGAATCAGGATCCGGCAAGACCACGCTCGGACGAGCCGCAATCGGCCTCCTCCCCATCACCGAGGGGCACCTCTCCGTCGTCGGCACCGACCTGTCAAAGCACTCGCGTGCGCTGACGCGCCAGGTGCACAAGAACGCCGGCATCGTGTTCCAGGATCCCTCGTCGTCGCTCAACCCCCGGATGAGCATCGGCGACAGCATCGGTGAGCCGCTTCTGCTCGCGAAGAAGTTCAAGGGGCAGGAGCTCACCAACGAGGTCGAGTCGCTCCTCGACAGCGTTCGCTTGCCGAAGAGCTACCGCACCCGCTACCCGCACGAGCTCTCGGGTGGGCAGAAGCAGCGCGTCGGTATCGCGCGTGCGCTGGCTCTCCGACCTCAGCTGCTCATCGCCGACGAGCCGACCTCGGCCCTCGACGTCTCGGTGCAGGCCACGGTGCTCCAGCTCCTCAAGGAGCTGCAGCGCGAGTTCCAGTTCGCCTGCCTGTTCATCACCCACGACCTCGCGGTGATCGACATCCTGGCCGACCGCATCGCGGTCATGCACAAGGGTCGACTGGCCGAGGTCGGCACGCGCGACGCGATCCTCCGCCACCCGCAGGATCCCTACACGCAGCGCCTCATCGCGGCCGTCCCCCTGCCCGATCCGGAGGTGCAGCGCGAGCGACGCGAGTTGCGCGCCCAGATCCTCGCGGCCGGCTCGGACGAGTAGCCGACCGCTCACGGCAGTCAGGAGCACCCCGCGACGCAGGCCGCGGGGTGCTCCTCGTTCCGCTCTGGGAGGACGTTTCCCGCTGTTCACCCCGCTCCGGGTAGACTCTTGAGGTCGGGGCCATGGTTGCCCCCAATCGACTTTCTCTCCTCCCTCTCGAAAAAGGACGTACAACTATGGCGACTGCCATCCGCAGTGACCTGCGCAACGTGGCAATCGTTGCCCACGTCGACCACGGCAAGACGACTCTCGTCGACGCCATGCTCAAGCAGACCAACTCCTTCGACGCGCACTTCGACACCGAAGACCGCATGATGGACGGCAACGAGCTCGAGCGCGAAAAGGGCATCACGATCCTCGCGAAGAACACCTCGGTGCTCTACAACGGCGAGCACGCGACCGACGGTCCGATCACGATCAACGTGATCGACACCCCGGGCCACGCCGACTTCGGTGGCGAGGTCGAGCGCGGCCTCTCGATGGTCGACGGCGTCGTCCTTCTCGTCGACGCGTCCGAGGGCCCTCTGCCCCAGACCCGCTTCGTCCTTCGCAAGGCACTCGCCGCGAAGCTCCCTGTCATCCTCCTGGTCAACAAGACCGACCGCCCCGACGCGCGCATCGACGACGTCGTCGCCGAGTCGCAAGACCTCCTTCTCGGCCTCGCGTCCGACCTGGCCGACGAGGTCGAAGACCTCGACCTCGACGCCATCCTCGACGTCCCCGTCGTCTACGCCTCCGGCCGCGCCGGCGCCGCGTCGACCAACAAGCCCGAAAACGGCTCGCTGCCCGACAACGACGACCTCGAGCCGCTCTTCGATGCGATCCTCAAGCACGTTCCGGCTCCGACCTACGACGACGAGCACCCTCTCCAGGCGCACGTCACCAACCTCGACGCCTCACCGTTCCTCGGTCGTCTCGCCCTGCTGCGCGTCTTCCACGGCACGCTGAAGAAGGGTCAGACGGTTGCCTGGGTCAAGCACGACGGCACCGTTCAGAACGCCCGCATCACCGAGCTCCTCGTCACCAAGGCTCTCTCGCGCTACCCCGCCGAGAGCGCGGGCCCCGGTGACATCGTCGCCGTCGCCGGCTTCGACACCATCACCATCGGTGAGACGCTGTCCGACCCCGACGACGTGCGTCCGCTGCCGACCATCACGGTCGACGACCCCGCCATCTCGATGACGATCGGCACCAACACCTCGCCCATCATCGGCAAGGTCAAGGGCCACAAGCTCACCGCCCGCATGGTCAAAGACCGCCTCGACCGCGAGCTGATCGGTAACGTCTCGCTCAAGGTTGAAGACATCGGGCGCCCCGACGCCTGGGAGGTCCAGGGTCGTGGCGAGCTCGCTCTGGCCATCCTGGTCGAGCAGATGCGCCGTGAGGGCTTCGAGCTCACCGTCGGCAAGCCGCAGGTCGTGACGCGTCGCGTCGACGGCAAGCTGCAGGAGCCCTTCGAGCACATGACCATCGACGTGCCCGACGAGTACCTCGGTGCCGTCACGCAGCTCATGGCCTCGCGCAAGGGTCGTATGGAGAACATGGCGAACCACGGCTCGGGCTGGGTCCGCATGGAGTTCATCGTCCCCGCCCGCGGCCTGATCGGCTTCCGCACGCAGTTCCTCACCGACACGCGCGGTACCGGCATCGCCAACGGCATCAGCCACGGCTACGGCCCCTGGGCCGGCGAGATCCAGACCCGCACCAACGGCTCGATCATCGCCGACCGCTCGGGTGTCGTCACGCCCTTCGCCATCATCAACCTCCAGGAGCGCATGACCTTCTTCGTGCAGCCCACCGAAGAGGTCTACGAGGGCATGGTCGTGGGCGAGAACTCGCGCGCCGGCGACATGGACGTCAACATCACCAAAGAGAAGAAGCTGACCAACATGCGTCAGTCGACGGCTGACAACTTCGAGTCGATGACGCCCTCCAAGGTGCTCTCGCTCGAAGAGGCCCTCGAATTCGCCGGCGACGACGAGTGTGTCGAGGTCACCCCGGATGCAATCCGCATCCGCAAGGTGGAGCTCGACGCGTCGGCTCGCCAGCGCTCGACCGCTCGCCTGAAGAAGCAGAACGCGTAGTCGTACGACTCCCGCTCGACGGAACGCCCCCGGATCCTGGTCTTCAGGATCCGGGGGCGTTCGTCGTTCACTCCGGCTCGGCTTGAACCGGAGCCGCTGCGGCCTCGTGGCAACGGCCACGACTCCACCCCGCGTAGGGTCGTAGGGGTGAAGTCCACCGACCTGAATCTGCTCGTGTCCACCTCTCACCCCACGATCTCGCCGGACGGCAAGCGCATTGTCTTCGCCGTCACGCGACCCGACATCGACGGTGACGCCTACGTCGGCCAGCTGTGGCAGGCTCCGGCAGACGCCTCCTCTCCGCCCGAGCGACTGACCCGCGGCTTCCACGACTTCAGCCCGGCGTTCTCGCCCGACGGCTCGACTATTGCGTTTCTGCGAGCCACCAGCGACGGTGCTCCTCAGCTGCAGGTGGTCCGAGCCGCGGGTGGAGAGCCGCTCCAGGTCACCGATCGGAAGCTCGGCGTCTCCGACTTCTCCTGGTCGCCAGACGGCTCTCGTCTCGTCTTCGTGTCACGCGTGCCCGAGGAGGGTCGCTACGGCACGGTCGAGGGGATCTCGTCGAGCGCCGAGCCGGCCCGCACCATCACGACGACGCGGTACCTCTCGAACGGCGTCGGTTACACCATCGACCGCCATGCGCAGCTGTTCGTCGTCGACGTCCCCGACATCGGCGCAGAGCCCTTCGTGAAGTCGGCCCCGTATCCGGGTGCGAACAACGACGCAGGGCGGCCGGACGGCGAGCCGTCCGGGCTCCCGACGGCGCGTCAACTCACCTCGGCGGCTGCCGACCATGCTCACCCGCGCTTCACGCCCGACGGCTCCGAGATCACCTTCGTGGCCTCGCTGCACGAGGGCAGCGACTCGGATCTCCGCTCCGGGGCGTACTCCGTGCCCGCAGCGGGGGGCGACATCACGACCCTGGTCGGCCCCGAGCTCGACCTCGGCGTCGACGACATCCTCGTCGAGCCGAGCGGGAGTGCGTTCGTCCTCGCCTCCGAGACCGGTCCGACCGGGCTCGAGTTCGTCGGCACGAACGCGGCGCTCTACGTCCGGGCGGCGGCTGGGGCCGCGCTGACGCGGCTGACCGACCCGGAGAACGTCGACCTCTCCTCGTCGAGGCTGGTGGGCGCCGGAAACGGCGCAGTGCTCGTGGCGGAGACGACACGCGGCACGGTTCAGTTGCTGCGTGTCACTGCGGATGGCGTGACGACGCGCCTCACCGAGGGAAGCCTGGAGGTCACCGGGTACGCCGTCTCCGGGGCGACGACGGCAGTGACCTACATCGACGAGTCGACAGCGGGCGACGTCGCGGTGGTGGAGAGTGGGTCGTTCGACCGTGTCACCGACTTCTCCGCCGCCGTTCGCGCGACCGGGCTGCGCGAGGCCGTCGAGACCACGATCGAGGCTCGAGACGGAACCCCCATCCACGGCTGGGTGCTCACTCCGTCGGGGGAGGGGCCGCACCCCGTGCTTCTCGTGATCCACGGTGGGCCGTACTCGCAGTACACCGGGTCGCTCTTCGACGAGGCTCAGGTCTATGCCGACGCGGGCTACGGCGTCGTCATGTGTAACCCGCGGGGCGCCTCCGGATACGGTCAGGCCTTCGGGCGGGCCATCCAGAACCGTATGGGCACCATCGACATGACCGACGTCCTCGATTTCCTCGAGGGCGCGGTGGCTGCCAACCCGAGCTTCGATGGGGAGCGCGTCGGCATCATGGGCGGTTCGTACGGGGGCTACCTCACGGCCTGGACGATCGCGCACGATCACCGGTTCGCGGGTGCGATCGTCGAGCGCGGGTTCCTCGACCCGGAGTTCTTCATCGGCACCTCCGACATCGGCACTTTCTTCGTGGAGCAGTACACCGGGGCCGACCCCGAGGCGATGGCCGCGCAGAGCCCGCAGGCCTTCGTGTCGCAGGTGACGACGCCGACGTTCGTCGTGCACTCGGAGGACGACCTCCGCTGTCCGCTGCCGCAGGCTGAGCGGTATTACCTCGGCCTCGTGCGGGCTGGCGTCGACACCAAGATGCTGGTGTTCCCGGGTGAGAACCACGAGTTGTCGCGGTCGGGTCGCCCGCGGCACCGGGTGCAGAGGTTCGACGAGATCCTCGGCTGGTGGGCGGAACACCTCCCCGTCGCTGCTTCGTAGCGGCCGAGGGTGACGTGAAACGGCCACCGGGACGCCCTACGGTGTTCAGAATTGACCGTTTCGCGTCGCTCCGCCGTGCTTCACAGCGTCAGAGCGAGTGAACGCAAGCGGCGCGAACTACGCGAACAGCGTCTCGCCCACATACCCTCCGGCACGGGCTCCGGGCGGCACCGCGAAGATGCCGCTCGACACGTGCTGCAGGTACTCGCCCATCGCGTCGTTCGCGGCCAGGGCGTTCTGGATCCGGACGAACTGCGCCTCGGGGTCGCGCTGGAAGCTGATGAAGAACAACCCGGCGTTGAGGCGACCGAGGTCATCGTTGCCGTCGACGAAGTTGTAGCCGCGGCGCAGCAGCTGAGCGCCGCCGTTGTGCTCGGGGTGAGCGAGCGACACGTGCGACGTCGTCGCGACGAGCGGCACCCCGTGCTGCTTCTTGGTGAAGTCGACGGAGCTGAACTCGGTGCCGCCCGAAAGCGGTGCACCCTCGCCCTTGTCGCGACCGACGACGACCTGCTGCTCTTTGAGCGACTGGTGATCCCAGGTCTCGATGTGCATCCGGATCTTGCGGGAGACCAGGTAGGTGCCGTTCGCCATCCAGGCCGCGCCGTCGGATCCTCGGGCCCAGACGTCTTTGCGCACGAGCGCCGTGTCTTCGGCCTTGAGGTTGGCCGTGCCGTCTTTGAAGCCGAACAGGTTGCGGGGTGTGGTCTGGCCGCGGGTGGTCGACGAGGTGCGGCCGAATCCGAGCTGCGACCAGCGGAGCGAGGCGCGGCCGAACGCGATGCGCGACAGGTTGCGGATGGCGTGGACGGCAACCTGCGGGTCGTCGCTGCACGCCTGGATGCAGAGGTCGCCGTCGCTGGCCGCGGCGTTGAGGTTGTCACCGGGGAACTCGGGCAGGTCGATCAGCTTGGGCGGGCGTTTCGAGGCGAGGCCGAAGCGATCGTCGAACAGCGAGGGGCCGAAGCCGATCGTGATGGTGAGGCCCGAAGCCGGCAGACCGAGCGCTTCTCCGGTGTCGTCCGGGGGAGCGTAGAGCGAGCCGCCGGTGGCGCCGGTCGGCGACACGTCCTGCCCACGGGTCATGCGGCCGGCCGCGTACGACCAGTCTTTGAGGAGGTCGATGAGCTCCTCGCGCGTCACGCCCGACGCGATGTCGAAGGCCGCGAAGTGCAGGCGGTCCTGCGCCGCGGTGACGATGCCCGACTGGTGCGTGGCGTAGAAGGGGTAGGTCGTGTTCGCGCCGCTCGAGGCGGCCGCGGCGCTCGTGACCGCCGACTCGATTCCGAGTGCGGAGCCTGCACCGATCACGCCAGCGCCGAGGCCCACTCCGGCCAGGCCGAGCAGCCCGCGCCGCGACAGTCCGGGGCGCGGAGCGGTCTCGTCGTCTGTGGGCACGCTCGTCTGCCTGTCTCTCACCCTGCGCCCTAGCCGAGGAGCGCCGCGGTGAGCTTCGACAGGGGCTCGCTGAGGGCGTTGACGCCGTCGGAGAGGGCCTTCTTGTCGGCTGCCGTGAGCTTCGTGTACGACGGGTACGAAGTGTCGAGGCTGCCGTACTTCGCGAGGAGCGCGTCGAGTGACTTGAACTCGGAGTCGAGCTCCGTCGCGAGCGACTTGTCTTTCGTGAGGAGGATCGAGCGCACGCCCTCGTAGGCGACCTGCGCGCCCTCGAGGTTGGCCTGGAAGTCGTAGAGGTCGGTGTGCGACCAGGTCTCTTCTTCGCCGGTGATCTTCGACGTCGCGACCTCGTCGAGGAGGCCGACAGCGCCGTTGGCGATCGTGTCGAGCCCGACGCTGAAGTCGGAGGCGGTGACCTCGTCGTAGAGCTGCTTGGTGTTCTTGGTGAGCTGCGCGGCGAGGGTCTTCTTTTCAACGGCGGTCAGAGCGGTCTTGTAGTCGGAGCGGCCGGGAACGGCCGCGGTCGGCTGCCACAGGTCTTTCTCGATCCGGTGCCAGCCCGTCCACTTCTCACCCTTCTCGAGGTCGGCGGCGCGGTTGTCGAGCTGGGGATCGAGGTCGCCGAACGACTCGGCGACGGGCTCGATGCGCTCGTAGTGCGCACGCACCTCGGGGTAGAGCTTCTTAGCCGCGGCGTCGTCGCCCGCGAGCCACGCGTCGAGGAAGTCCTGCGTGCCGGTCACGAGCTGGCCGGTCTGATCTTTGATGTACCCGACGTAGGCCTTGTCGGCCGCGTCGATCTGCTGCTGCTCGGTGCCGGTCGCCTTGATGGTCTTGCCCGAGTCGGTGACCGTGAACTTGGCGCGAACGCCCTCTCCGACGAGACCCGGGATGCAGGCCGTGTAGTAGTCGCCGGCCGCGAGCTGCGTGGTCAGCGTGCCCGACGTTCCGGGCCCGATGTTCTCTTTCTCGCTCAGGATCCGGAGCCCGTCCGAGGCGAGGACCTCGAACTCGGTGTTGTCGGATCCTTCGTTCGCCATCGTGAAGGTGACCGTTCCGCTCGGCGCGGTCGTGGTCGAGACCTCGCAGCTCGAGTCTTTGCCGGTGACGCTGACGGTCGTGGCGCCGTTCGACGAGGATCCCGCGGACGGGTTGTTCTCGACGCAGCCGGTCAGGGAGAGGGCGGCGACGGCGACTCCGGCCGCGAGGCCGAGGGGGCGAACGATCATTCGGGTGCTCCAGTGCTGAGAACGGACTCGCGCGAACCCGGGGTGGGCGTCGAGTCGGCGGTGGTGGTCGAGGGGGAGGTCGTCTTGGCCGGGCGGCGCCGTGTGGCGCGGAGGAAGAGCGGGAGGACGACCACGAGATAGGCGAGCCAGACGACGGACTGCAGCACCGTCGGGCGCGGGGTGAAGTTGACGAGGCCCTGGAGAAGGGTGCCGTACCAGCTGGTCGGCGGGATCGCGCGCGAGATGTCGAACGCGTAGACGCTCGCGCCGGGCAGGACTCCGGCCTCCTGCAGGTCGCCGATGCCGTACAGCAACACGCCGGCGGCGACGATGACCAGGAAGAACCCGGTGATGGTGAAGAACTTCGCCAGGTTGAGGTGGACGAAGCCGCGGTAGATGCCGATCTCGATCACGATGGCCGCGGCGATGCCGAGAAGAGCGCCGATGGCGGGAATTGCGGTGCCTCCCGCGGTCGACACGGTCGCCCAGACGAACAGCGCCGTCTCGATGCCCTCGCGGCCGACCGAGAGGAACGCGAGGCCGACGATCGCCCAGGCGCCGCCGAGGAGGGCCTTGTCGAGGTTCGACTGCAGGTCGTGCTTCATGCTGCCGGCGGTCTTTGCCATCCAGAAGGTCATCGTCGTGACGAAGCCGACGGCGATGATCGACAGCCCGCCGCCGATGATCTCCTGCGCCTGGAAGCTGAGGCCGTAGCGGCCGAAGGTGAGCAGGGCACCGAGGCCGAGCGAGAGAACTGCGGCGAGGGCGACGCCGGCCCAGATCCGGGGCAGCACGTCGCGCCGCCCGACCTTGACCAGGTAGGCGATGAGGATGCCTACGACGATGGAGGCCTCGAGGCCTTCGCGGAGGCCGATGAGGAAGTTGGCGAGCACGGGCGAGCCTTATGAATCGGATGGGCCGGAGCCGGTCGGCGGGGCGATGGCCCTGGCCGGGTGAGGTCGACTTATGTTGGTAAGCCTTGCCTAACCACGGATGACAATAATGGCCGCTCGCCTATCCTGTCCAGTGATGAGCACTTCCGAGACCGACCCTCCAGCCCCTGTTGCCTCGACATCGAGAGACCGAGGGAGCGACCTCGAGCGCGTCCTCGTGGTGCACGCCCACCCCGACGACGAGACGATCGCGACAGGGGCGCTGCTGGCGACCCTCGTCGACGACGGCGCCCACGTGACGGTCGTCACCTGCACTCGCGGAGAGCTCGGCGAGGTCATGCCCGACGACCTCGCCGCCCTGCGCGGCCGCGACGCCGCGCTCGCCGCGCACCGGCAGAACGAGATCGCCGAGGCGATGGCCGTTCTCGGGGTGACCGACCACCGGTTCCTCGGCACCGAGAGCGCTCGCACGCCCGGTCTTCCGGTCCGCGCCTACCGCGACTCCGGCATGGAGTGGGGGAGCGACGGCATGCCCATCCCCGTGGCCGACGTGCATCCGGCCGCGTTCTGCTCCGCGTCCTTCGGCGAGATCGTCTCCGACCTGGCGGCCGTGGTCGACGACGTGCAGCCGACCGCCATCGTCAGCTACGACGTCGACGGCGGGTACGGGCACCCCGACCACGTCCGGGTCAACCGCGCGGTAGCACGAACCGCCGAGATCGCGGGTGTTCCGTTCTTCGCGATCACAGGCGGCACCGTCGAGATGGAGACCTCGTCCGGTGGGAGGCCGTCCGGTGTGCCGGCTTTGGCGGGCGCCGACGTCGTCGTCGATGGCACCCCCGTGCTCGAGCGCAAGGTCCGAGCCCTCGAGGCTTACCGCTCGCAGGTGCGCGTCGTCCGCACACCGGGCGGGCCCGCCCTCGAGTTTCCCCACGGCGCCATCGAGCCGGTCAGCGTCGTCGAGACCTTCCGTCACGTGGCCGAGCCGGAGCCTGCGTCGTTCCCGCAGGGTGCCGGCTTGGACGAGCTCGGCCCGCTGGGCAAGGGCCTGACCTACGGCGCCTCGCTCGTCGCCGGCGCCCTCTTCGGGGCCATCGGCACGATCGCCCATCAAGAGACGGCGGGTGGTTTCCCGGTCGGGGCGACGCTGGCGCTGGCCATGGTCGCGGCACTGCTGATCGGCTTCAGGATCCAATTCGGCTCACGATTCGTCGGCGTCCTCGCCGCCCTGGGAGTGGTCGGCGTCGTCGGCCTCCTGTCCCTTCCCCAGTCGAGCGGAACCGTGCTCGTTCCGGGCAACGCGCTCGGCTACGCGTGGCTCTTCGGCCCGGTCGTGATCGCCCTGTTCGTCTTGGGCTGGCCCCGGTTCGGGGCTCTGCGGGCCGCACGGGCCGCGCGGGTCGATAGACTGGGACACTCGACGCAGAGTCCGACCGACCTGCCCGAAGCGAAGGAACAGATTTAGCCCGTGACGTATGTGATCGCCCTCCCCTGTGTCGATGTCAAAGACCGCGCCTGCATCGACGAGTGCCCGGTCGACTGCATCTACGAGGGTGAACGCTCGCTCTACATCCACCCCGACGAATGCGTCGACTGCGGTGCCTGCGAACCGGTCTGCCCCGTCGAGGCGATCTACTACGAAGACGATCTACCCGACAAGTGGTCCGAGTACTACAAGGCCAATGTCGAGTTCTTCGACGAGATCGGCTCGCCGGGCGGTGCCGCCAAGATCGGCGTGATCGCTCACGACCACCCGGTCATCTCGGTTCTGCCGCCGCAGGCCGCCGAGCACTGATCGGCGTCTCGGCGTGGCTCTGACTCTTCCCGAGTTTCCGTGGGATTCCCTGGCCGACGCCTCGGCCACTGCGCGCCGTCACGAGGGCGGCATCGTCGACCTCTCGGTCGGATCGCCCGTCGACCCGACCCCGGCCGTCGTGCGCGACGCCCTGCGTGAGGCGACCGATGCGCACGCCTATCCGCAGGTCGCCGGCACCCCGGCCCTCCGCGCCGCCATCATCGACTGGTATGCCGAACGGCGCGGCGTCACCGGCCTCACCGACGCGAACGTGCTGCCGACGATCGGCTCGAAAGAGCTCATCGCAGGCATGGCCCTCTGGCTCGGTCTCGGCCCGGGCGACACTGTCGTGTACCCGACGAACGCCTACCCGACCTACGAACTCGGCGCCGCCCTGGTAGGCGCCACCGCACTCGCCTCCGACGACCCCGCCGAGTGGCCTCGGTCGACGAAGCTCGTCTGGCTCAACAGCCCCGGCAACCCCGACGGTCGAGTCCTCTCCATCGAGCAGCTCAAGGCCGCCGTCGACCGTGCCCGCGACCTCGGGGCCTTCATCGCCGGCGACGAATGCTATGCCGAGCTCGGCTGGGAGGCGGAATACGACGACACGGCGACACCCTGCATCCTCGACGAGCGAGTGATCGGCGACAGCCGCCGAAACGTCATCTCGGTCTACTCGCTGTCGAAGCAGTCGAACCTCGCGGGCTACCGCGCCGGGTTCATCGCCGGCTGCGGCGAGATCGTCGGGCAGCTGCTCGGTGTGCGGAAGCACGCGGGTCTCATGCCTCCGGCGCCGGTGCAGCAGGCCATGGTGACAGCCCTGGGTGACCACGACCACGTCCGCGCCCAGAAGGCGCTCTACCGAGGGCGGCGCGACCGGCTCTCGCGAGCCCTCGTCGCCGCCGGATTCCGCATCGACGACAGCGAGGCAGGCCTCTACCTCTGGGCCACCCGCGACGAAGACGCCTGGGCGACCGTTGGGTGGCTCGCCGACCGGGGCATCCTGGTGGCGCCGGGCACGTTCTACGGGGTGAGCGGTGCACGTCATGTGCGCATCGCTCTCACCACGACCGACGAGCGGATCGATGCGGCCGTGAGTCGTCTCGCCGGCTGAGCCGTCGGATCCTGCGCTCGGGGGTGCTCGCGCCCGGTGCCCCTCCTACTAGGCTGAACGAGTGACTGACACTGCCAACGACGCCCAGAAGGCCACGCAGCAGACGGCGAAACTCACGTTCCCGGGCGGAACGGCCGAGTTCCCGATCGTCCCGTCGAGCGACGGGGCATCGAGCGTCGACATCTCGACGTTCATGAAGCAGACGGGCTACTCGACTCTCGACGCCGGATTCGTGAACACGGCCGCCACCAAGAGCGCGATCACCTACATCGACGGCGACGAGGGCATCCTCCGCTATCGCGGGTACCCGATCGAGCAGGTCGCGGCGAACTCGACTTTTCTCGAGACCGCGTGGCTGCTGATCTACGGTGAGCTGCCGACCGCCGACGAGCTCGCCTCGTTCGACGCGCGCATCCGGCGCCACACCCTTCTGCACGAAGACCTCCGCCGGTTCTTCGATGCGCTGCCCGCCTCGGCTCACCCGATGTCGGTGCTGTCGTCGGCCGTCGGCGCGCTGTCGACGTTCTACGAAGACACCATGGACGTCAAAGATCCGGCGCAGGTCGAACTCCAGACCATCCGCCTCTTGGCGAAGCTGCCCGTCATCGCCGCCTACGCCCACAAGAAGAGCCTCGGGCAGGCGTTCCTCTACCCCGACAACAGCCTCTCGTTCGTCGACAACTTCTTGAAGCTCAACTTCGGCACGATGGCCGAGCCGTACGTCGTCAACCCGGTGCTCTCGAAAGCCCTCGAACGCCTGCTGATCCTCCACGAAGACCACGAGCAGAACGCGTCCACCTCGACGGTCCGCCTCGTCGGCTCGACCGAGGCCAACATGTACTCCTCGATCTCGGCCGGCATCTCGGCCCTCTACGGCCCGCTGCACGGCGGCGCCAACGAGGCCGTGCTCAAGATGCTCGCCGAGATCCGCGACTCCGGTCAGGGCGTCGCCCGCTTCGTCGAGCGCGTCAAAAACAAAGAGGAGGGCGTCAAGCTCATGGGCTTCGGCCACCGGGTCTACAAGAACTACGACCCGCGCGCCAAGCTCGTCAAAGAGAGCGCCGACGAGGTTCTCGCGGCCCTCGGCGTGAAAGACGAGCTGCTCGACATCGCCCTCGAGCTCGAGCAGGTCGCGCTCAGCGACGAGTACTTCATCTCACGCAAGCTGTACCCGAACGTCGACTTCTACACCGGCATCATCTACAAGGCCATGGGGTTCCCGCCCCGCATGTTCACGGTGCTCTTTGCCATCGGGCGGCTGCCCGGGTGGATCGCGCACTGGCGTGAGATGAACGTCGACAAGGCCACCAAGATCGGCCGACCGCAGCAGCTGTACGTCGGAGCGACCGAGCGCGACTGGCCCGAGGGTCGCTGACCGTCTAGGCGTGTGACGTCTAGTCGCGTTTCGCAGGATTAGTCGCGGCATACCGCGACTAAACTCGCGTTTCGCGACTAGTTGACGCGGATGCCTGGCTCAGGCGTGCAGCGCCTCGTTCAGCGTCACGCCGGTGCCCTTGCGCTGCAGCACCTCGACGGCCCCGGTCAGCGAGTTGCGGCGGAACAGCAGCCCGGCCCGGCCCGACAGCTCGACGGCCTTGACCGTCTGCTGCTTGCCGTTCGTGTCGGAGGCTGACCCGACGACGACCACCTTCGTGCCGGCCGTCACGTAGAGGCCCGCCTCGACGACGGTGTCGTCGCCGATCGAGATGCCGATGCCCGAGTTCGCCCCGAGCAGGGCCCGGTCGCCGATCGAGACGCGCTGGGTGCCGCCGCCCGAGAGCGTGCCCATGATCGAGGCGCCACCGCCGACGTCGGAGCCGTGGCCGACGACGACGCCCTGCGACACGCGACCCTCGATCATGGAGTCGCCGAGCGTTCCCGCGTTGAAGTTGACGAAGCCCTCGTGCATGACGGTCGTGCCCGGTGCCAGGTGAGCGCCGAGGCGCACGCGCGACGCGTCGGCGATGCGCACCCGCTCGGGCAGCACGTAGTCGAGCAGGCGGGGGAACTTGTCGACGCCGGTCGCCTGGATTCCCGCGCGCTGCAGGCTTCGGCGCAGCCGGCCGAAGTCGTCGGGGTGCACGGGGCCGGCGTTCGTCCATACGACCGCGGGCAGGTGGGCGAAGATGCCGTCGAGGTTGATCGTGTTCGGCTTGACGAGCAGGTGGCTGAGAAGGTGCAGGCGCAGATAGGCGTCGGGGGTCGACGCGGGTGCCGCCTCGAGGTCGATTCGCACCGTGACGGGCTCGAGCGTCACGGCTCGGCGGTCGTCGGGGCCGGCCTGCTCGCCGATCTCGGCCGGCGCGAGAGCCGGGTCGCGATCGGCGGGAAACTCGCCGAGAACGGGCGAGCCGAACCACGTGTCGAGGATCGTGCCGTCGGAGGCGATGGTGGCGAGGCCGTAGCCCCAGGCGGCGGAAGAAGCACTCATGGCAAAAGGGTATCGAGGATCCGACGGGGTCGCGTTCGTCTCCGAGGTCCCGTTATCGCCGCCCGGCTAGGCTGTGCGCATGCCAGCCCTCGACCTGACCGTCTCCTCGATCGACCTCACCCGGCAGCTGTGCGATATCCCCTCGGTGTCGGCCGATGAGAAGCGGATCGCCGACGACATCTGGGCCACTCTCGAGGGGTGCGATCACCTCGAGCTCTTCCGGGACGGCGATGCCATCGTCGCGAAGACGAACCTCGGCCGGGCGAAGCGGGTCGTCATCGCCGGGCACATCGACACCGTGCCGATCAACGACAACGTTCCGACCCGCTACGAGACGATCGACGGTGTCGACTACCTCTGGGGCCGCGGCACCGTCGATATGAAGGCCGGCTGCGCGGTCGCGCTCATGCTCGCCGTCGAATTGACCGAGCCGAACGTCGACATCACCTGGGTCTGGTACGACCACGAAGAGGTCTCCGATGCGCTCAATGGTCTCGGCCGCCTGACTCGCGAGTACCCCGAGATGCTCGCGTCCGACTTCGCGATCCTCATGGAGCCGTCGAACTCGAGCGTCGAGGGTGGCTGCAACGGCAACCTCCGCGCCGAGATCCGCACCTACGGCCTCCGCTCGCACAGCGCTCGCTCCTGGATCGGCGACAACGCCATCCACAAGGCCGCGCCCATTCTCGCGAAGCTCGCCGCCTACGAGGCGCGCCAGGTCGAAGTCGACGGCCTCGTCTACCGCGAGGGTCTCAACGCCGTCGGAATCAGCGGCGGCGTCGCCGGCAACGTGATCCCCGACGAGTGCATGGTGCACGTCAACTACCGGTTCGCACCGAGCCGCTCGGCCGACGAGGCCGTGGCGCATATCCACGAGCTGTTCGGCGAGTACGACGTCGCGATCGTCGACCTGGCACAGGGCGCTCGCCCGGGCCTCGACGCGCCCCTCGCGCAGGAATTCTTGAAGGCCGTCGGCGGCGAGGCCAAGCCGAAGTACGGCTGGACCGACGTTGCGCGTTTCTCGGGCCTCGGCATCCCCGCGGTCAACTACGGCCCCGGCGACCCGATGAAGGCCCACGCCGACGACGAGCGCGTCGCGCTCGAGCAGATCACCGAGTGCGAGCGCGGGCTGAGGGCGTGGCTGACGGCCTGATCACCGGTAGCCGTCCTTCGGCGCGAAGCAAGGTGAGTGCGGCGACGCCGCTGTCACGCGTTCGCGCGATCGTCGACCGGCTGCCGTGGTGGGCCCAGGTCCTGCTGATCTTCGTGGCGTCGCGCTTCGTCAGCACGGCGCTTCTGCTCGGGTTCGCCGGCGCTCAGGCGACCAACCCCTGGACCGTCTCTCGACCCGATTACGCGAGCTTTGCGAAGATCTGGGACGGCCAGTGGTACTACATCGTCGCCCAGATCGGGTATCCGAGCGTGCTGCCGCTCACCGCCGACGGGCACGTCGCGCAGAACCAGTGGGCGTTCCTCCCGGTCTACCCCGTGGTCACCCGTGGGCTGATGGAGCTGACTGGAGCATCGTTCGCGCCGACGGCAGTGTTCGTGTCGGTGCTGGCGGCCGCAGCGACCGCCCTGGTGCTCTCTCGGATCCTCGTCCGGTTCCTTCCCGGCGGGTCGGCCCTCTTTGGAGTGTTGCTCTTCTGTGTGGCCCCGCTGTCACCGCTGCTGCAGGTGGCGTACGCCGAGTCGCTGTTCCTGTTGCTGCTGGCGGTCGCGCTTCTTCTGCTACTGCAGCGGCGCTACGGGTTGATGCTGCTCGTGCTCGCGGTGGCGTCGTTCACCCGGCCCGGTGTGATCGCCTTCGCGCTGGCGCTCGCGCTCCACTGGGGTCACCGGTACATCCGGCGGGAGAGCGAGCCGTTCTCGCCTCGGGAGCGTCTGAAAGTCGGAGTCGTGGCGATAGCCACGGGAGTCTTCGGTCTGGCCTGGCCCGTCGTGGCGGCCATCGTCACCGGCCGTCTCGACGCCTACACGGCCACCGAGCTGTCATGGCGCGCCGACTACATCGGCTACGGCCACCTCCTGCCCTTTACCTCGTGGGTCCAGGGGGCGAACTGGTGGGTGCCGGGTGGTGCGGGGGTGGTCTTCCTCGTCGTGGCGGTAGTCCTCTTCGGGCTGTTCCTCGTCACCCCATGGGCACGGCGTCTGCCCATCGACCTGCGGTTCTGGGTGGTTGCCTACGTGCTCTACCTGTTGGCGGTGTTCTTTCCGCAGTCGTCGACGTTCCGTGTGCTGATGCCGATTTTCCCGCTGCTCGGAGCGCTCGCCGTTCCGCGGTCGAAGGTGTTCCGCGTGAGCCTCGTGGCCGTCTTCGTCGTCGCCCAGTGGATCTGGCTCTACTACTGCTGGTGGGTGAACGGGTACGACTGGACACCCCCGTGACAGGCGGTTCGGCGACGCCTGACGGCCGACGTTTAGGGACTGGCCTGCAAATCACCGATAATAGGTATGAGCATTCCGCGAAAGGGGACTATCTGATGGCAGCCATGAAGCCGAGGACCGGCGACGGACCAATGGAGGCCGTGAAGGAGGGTCGGCTCATCATCGTGCGCGTTCCGCTGGAGGGCGGAGGGCGCCTGGTGGTCTCGGTCAACGATGACGAGGCCAAAGAGCTGCACGACGCCCTAGCCGGCGTCGTCAAAGCCGCTTCCTAACGGCCCCCAGAAGACGCCCCGCACAGAACGTGCGGGGCGTTTTTGCGTGCCCGCGTCAGCGCTTGACGAGCTGGAGCAGTCCGTCGCCGGCGGTCGCGAGCGAGCTGATCACGGCCGGTGACGTCGAGACCTCGGTGAGAAGCGTGCGGTAGTCGGCGGTGATCTGCTCGCGGGCGGCGGGGTTGGCCACGCGGCCGTTCCAGAGGGCATGAGCGACGAGGACGATTCCGCCCGTGCGGGCCAGCCGGAGGCCGTGCTCGACGTACTCGATGACGCCCTCGGGGTCGGCGTCGATCAAGACCACGTCGTAGGAGTTCTCGTTCATCCGCGGCAGCACCTCGCGGGCACGACCGGCGATCAGCCGCACGCGGTTGGCCGGGATGCCGGCGAGCACGTACGTCTCGCGAGCCGTCTGCTGATGATCGACCTCACTGTCGATCGACGTGAGCGTGGCGGAGGGCGCTCCCGCCATGAGCCACAGGCCGGAGACGCCGAGACCCGTGCCGATCTCGATGATGTTCTTGGCGCCGATAAGGGCGGTGGTCAGCGCCAGCTGCGCACCGACACCAGGCGAGACCGCTTCGACACCCGCCTCGAGGGAGTGCTGGCGCGCAAGACCGATGGCGTCGCTCTCGGTGACCAGTTCTTCGGCGAACTTCCAACTGGACTCTTTGTGTGGCACTCGTTACTCCTCGTCGGTCAACTCTAGGGGGCGCTCCGAGGTTCGAGCCGTTAGTCTCTTCACGTGTTGCCCTCCTTCGACAAGATCTTCGTGATCGCGCTCATCGCGGTCATGCTGTTGGGGCCCACACGCCTTCCGATCTACGCGCAGAAGCTCGGCCAGCTCGTCCGAACCGTTCGGGGCATGGCCGACACGGCCCGGGCGCGCATGAAAGAGGAGATGGGCGAGGAGTACAACGACGTCGACTGGCAGAAGCTCGATCCGCGTCAGTACGATCCCCGTCGCATCATCCGCGATGCCCTCCTCGACGAGCCCACGACCGTCATCTCGACCCCGGCGTCGGCTGCCGCGGCGTCGGCTGTGGCGGCGGGGCTGCCCACCCGCAGCTCGCGCGCGACGGTGGTGCCGTTGTCTGCAGGCGAGGCGCCGCCCTACGACAACGAGGCGACGTAGGCCCTGCACGGATCCTCGTCTCTTTAGACCGTGCCGTGCAGCGAAGCCACTCGTGAGGCCTCGGCGCGAAGGGCGTCGACGACGCGGCGAACCGACGGCCGTTCGGCGCGATCGGGACGGAGCAGGACCGACACGTAGCGCACTGCGCGCATCCCCTCGAGCGGCAGCAGCACCATGTCGTCGCGGACGCCGCTCGACGTGAAGCGGGGGAGCACGGCGATGCCGAGGCCGGCGCCGACCAGCGACTCGGTGATGCGGGTGTCGCTGAAGCGCTGCGAGATGCGCGGTGCCGTGCCGGTGATGCGCTCGATCTCGCGGTACACCCAGTCGTACGGGTAGCCCTTCGGCACGCCGATCCAACTCTCGCCGACGAGGTCTTCGAGGGCCAGCGAGGCGCGGCCGGCGAGGCGGTGGTCGGCGGGGAGCGCGATGTCGAGCGGTTCGCGGAGCAGGGGCACGATCATGAGCCCTCGACCGCGCCAGCTTCGCTCGCCGTCGGGGGAGTGGGCGATGACCACGTCGAAGTCGCCCGTGAGATCGGGGAACGCGAGGGTGGCCGGATCGTGGTCGGACGCGCGCACGACCAGGCCCGGCGTCTCGGCCACGGTCTTGAGAAGCCCGGGAAGCAGCATCTGACCGGCCGTCGGGAACGTCGCCAGCGTGACCTCCCCCTGGGGTGCCACGAGGAAGTCGTCCCAGGTGGCCTGAGCGCGCTCGAGGGCGACTGCGACATCGGCCGCCGTCTGGGCCAGTACGCGCCCCGACCCGGTCAGCACAAGACCCCGCCCCTGCCGCTCGGTGAGGGGTGTGCCGGCCTCGCGTTCGAGCACCTTCAGCTGCTGTGACACGGCCGACGGGGTGCGGTGCGTGGCTTTGGCGACCGCGGCGATGCTGCCCCGCTCGGCGAGTTCGCGGAGGAGCTCGAGACGCTTGACATCCATGAAGCAAATCTACATTGTCACCCCAGAAAAGGTCGATTGTCCTTTGCAATGTGCCTCTTCATACTGGTATTACACACAACAACCACATCGCCATGGAGGGCATCATGTTCATCGGAATCACCGTTCTTGCAGTCGCCGCATTCGCCGGTATCGTCGGCACCGTCGTCAGCACCAGCACCGACGGCTACCGTCGTCAGCCCACGCGCTCCTTCGACTGAGCCCACGCGCTCGCGCGACCAGCAGCAGCCCACGGCGACCCTCGCAGCAGCGGGAGGTCGCCTTTGCTGTTAACGGCGCAGTCTGTCGGGTGCAGTCCTTTTCGTGGCTCAGGATCCGACGGGTCGCCCGAACCTTTAGCCTCCGGTTTTGCGCGTCTCGGCCCCAAAGCGGCCGGATCAGGCCGAATTCGCAGGACGACGGCCCGGCCGGGGTAGGCGCGCGTTCAGAACTCTGGCAAAACCGGCTGTTTTGCCTGCGGCAGGGGCCTTTCGGCTCGCTTTTGCCAGACTTCTGAACGCGTCAGAAGACCGTGACCCCGAGTCGGCGGCCCGCCAGCCCGCGCCCCTGGCTCGCCAGCCTCGCGGCCAAGGTCTCGATCGCCTGTGCCGCCGGGTCACCCGGTTGGCCGACGACGACCGGCTCGCCCGCGTCACCGCCTTCGCGCAACGCCAGGCTCAGCGGCACGCTCGCCAGGAGCTCGACGGGAGACTCCTGCCCCTTCGAAAGCCGCCGCGCGGTCTCCGCACCGCCGCCCGAGCCGAACAGCTCGAGCACCGAGCCGTCGGGTTGGGGCATCCCCGACATGGTCTCGACGACTCCGAGCAGCTTCTGACCGGTCTGCCGGGCGACTAACCCGGAGCGCTCGGCGACATCGGCCGCCGCCGGCTGGGGCGTCGTGACGACGATGACCTCGGCGTTCGGTAGCAGCTGCCCGACCGAGATCGCCACGTCGCCGGTGCCGGGCGGCAGGTCGAGCAGGAGCACGTCGAGGTCGCCGAAATAGACGTCGGTCAAGAACTGCTGAATCGTGCGGTGCAGCATGGGGCCACGCCACGCCACTGCGGTCGAGGTGTCGTCGACGAACATGCCGATCGAGATCACCTTCACCCCGTAGGCGACGGGCGGCAGGATCATGTCGTCGACCTGCGTCGGCTTCACACTCGCACCCGCGTCGTCGACCAAGCCGAGGAGGCCGGGGATCGAGAAGCCGTAGACGTCGGCGTCGACGATGCCGACCGCGAGCCCGCGGGCGGCCAGAGCGACCGCGAGGTTGGCAGTGACCGTCGACTTGCCGACGCCGCCCTTGCCACTCGTCACGGCGTAGACCCGCGTCAGCGAGCCGGGGCCGAAGGGCATCACACGCGCAGCGCGGCCGCCGCGCAGCTTTTCGGTGAGCGCAGCCCGCTCCTCGCGGGTCATGACAGTGATGTCGACGTCGACCGCGGTGACCCCCGCGACGCGGGCGGTCGCAGCGCGAACGTCGCGTTCGATGGTGTCGGCCGCCGGGCAGCCGACGATCGTGAGCTTGACGCCGACGGTCGCCGCGCCGCTGTCGTCGACCGCGATGTCGCCGACCATGTCGAGGTCGGTGATGGGTTTGCGGATCTCGGGGTCGAGCACGCCGGCGAGGGCGGTGCGGATGCGCGCTGACACGCCCTCGGGGGCGGGCAGCGGGTCAGTCACGCGCGGATCCTGGGGTCTCTGGCGATGCCTCCGGTTCGTCTCGACGGTCCAGTTCTTCGAGCAGCGACCGGAGTTCGTCGCGGATGAAGTCTTTCGACGCCATGTCTTTCATCGCGAGGCGCAGTGCCACGACCTCGCGGGCCAAGTACTCGGTGTCGGCGAGATTGCGCTCGGCACGTTGGCGATCCTGCTCGACCTGCACTCGATCGCGATCGTCTTGACGGTTCTGTGCGAGGAGGATCAGCGGCGCGGCGTAGGAGGCCTGGAGCGACAGGATGAGGGTCAGGGCCGTGAACCCGATCGCGGCCGAGTCGAAGCGGAGATTGAGCGGAGCGAGCGTGTTGTAGCCCATCCAGGCGACACAGAAGAGCGTCAGGGCGATGAGGAAGTAGGGCGTGCCCATGTTGCGGGCGATCGACTCGGTCGCTCGTCCGAAGCGATCACGGCTCGGCCCTTTGCGGCCGGAGAGGACGCGGGTGCGGAGGCCCTTGGGCGAGTCGAGACGGACGTCGCTACGGCTGTCGCGTGCCATTGGTCGTCCTCCTTCCGGTTACGGTCGCGGTTGCTCTTCTGAGGCGGGGCCGGGTGTGGCCCAAGGGTTGCTCGGGATCCTGGCTTCGCCAGTCGTCGGGCAGTACGTGGTCGAGGACGTCGTCGATAGTCACCACCCCGACAAGTCGGTGGTTGTCGTCGACGACCGGGACGCTGACGAGGTTGTAGCGCGCCATGACGCGCGTCACCTCGAGAGCGGACGCGCCGACGTTGACCGGCTCGGTCTGAGCGTCGAGAAGCGTGCCCAGACGCTCGTTGGGCGGATACCGGAGCATCCGCTGGAAGTGCACCATGCCGAGGAAGCGGCCGGTCGGAGGCTCGTAGGGCGGCAGCACGACGCAGACGGCTGCGCCGAGCGCCGGAGCGATCTCGTGGCGTCGGATCAGCGCGAGGCCTTCGGCGACGGTGGCATCACCCGACACGATGACTGGGTCGGTCGTCATCAGACCGCCCGCCGTGTCGGAGTCGTAGCTGAGGAGCATGCGGACGTCGTCGGCCTCGTCGGGCTGCATCAGAGCCAGCAGCGCTTCACCCCGCTCATCGGTGAGCTGGGCGATGAGGTCGGCCGCGTCGTCGGGCTGCATCTGGTCGAGCACATCGGCCGCGCGATTGTCGTCGAGGCGGTTGAGGATCGACACCTGCTCGTCTTCGGGCATCTCTTCGAGGACGTCGGCCAGACGGTCGTCAGAGAGCTCTTCGGCGACTTCGTAGCGACGCTCTTCGCCCAGATCGAGCAGGGTGTTCGCCAGGTCGGCGGGAAGCAGGTCGGCGTAGGCGGCGATGACGTGCTCGGCGCTCTGGGCCTCGCCGGGGGCGCTCTCTTCGCGGACGTCCGTCCACAGGGCGAAGACTGTCGGCCCCTTGCCGAAGGGGGAGGGGCTCGCCTTCGGCTTGCGCAGGAAGACCTGCCCGACCTCCCAGCCGCCCTCGTCGGTCTCGTCGATCGCGACGTCTTCGATGGTGGCGAGCGAGTCGTCGTGGCGGAGTCGAACCTTGCGGCCGAGGATCTCGGCAATCACCCGCACCTCGCCGCCCCGCTGCTCGAACCGACGGAGCGCGATGGTGCCGGTGGTGATGATCTGACCGGAGCCGATGCTGGTGACCCGGCCGATCGACACGAACACGCGTCGCTTTCCGGGGACCTCGACGACGAGACCGACGACCCGCGGAGCTTCGTCGTTGCGGTAGACGACGAGGACGTCGCGGACCTTGCCGACGCGATCGCCCGCGGGGTCGAAAACGAGGCACCCGGCGAGCCGGGCGACGAAAACTCTCGTGGCGCTCACCCGACCAATTTAGCCTGTGCCGGTGGCCGCCGGGGACCGGCGCGGGGATTCAGTGCCTGTGCCGGTGACCGTCGGGGACCGGCGCGGGGATGGGCTACCGACTGACGCCAAATGCTGGACCGAGCACGCCCGGTGCGACATTTGGCGGCACTCGCTCTCCGGCGCGGCGGAGGCAGCGTGGGCAGGAGTCACCGAGTGCCGCCAATTGCCGGACTTGCCGCGCCCGGAGCGACATTCAGCGGCACTCGCGGCGGCGAGACGCGGTCCCGCAGCGGCTACGGACGCGGGAGCAGAAGTAGCGGCCCCTGGGTGCAGGGACTCAGGCCCGGGCGATCCAGGCCTCGACGTCGGACGCGGTCCGCGGAATGCCGACCGAGAGGTTCTCTGCGCCGTCGGCCGTGACGAGGATGTCGTCTTCGATGCGCACGCCGATGCCCCGGAACGCCTCGGGCACCGTGAGGTCGTCGGGCTGGAAGTAGAGGCCGGGCTCGATGGTGAAGACCATGCCGGCCTCGATCACACCGTCGAGGTAGAGGTCGCGTCGGGCAGCGGCACAATCGTGCACGTCGATGCCGAGGTGGTGGCTCGTGCCGTGCACCATGTAGCGACGGTGGTACTGCGCATCGGGCTTGATCGACTCGGCGGCCGAGACGGGCAGGAACCCCCACTCGGCGGTCTTCTCGGCGATGACGGCCATGGCCGTGGCGTGGATCTCGCGGAACCGAATGCCGGGCTTCACGATCGCGAAGGCGGCGTCGGCCGCCTCCAAGACCGCCTCGTACACCAGGCGCTGCACGTCGGTGAACCGACCGGAGACCGGCAGGGTGCGGGTGATGTCGGCGGTGTACAGGCTGTCGAGCTCGACCCCCGCGTCGATCAGGATGAGGTCGCCAGGGGAGACGCGGCCGTCGTTGGTGGTCCAGTGCAGAACACAGGCGTGCTCGCCGGACGCGGCGATCGTGTCGTAGCCGACCGTGTTGCCGTCGGCGCGGGCGCGGCGGTTGAACGTGCCCTCGACGATGCGCTCACCCCGAGGGTGTGCCAGAACCCCGTCGAAGTCGGCGATGACGTCGTCGAAACCCTTCTTGGTGACGGCGACCGCCTGCCGCATCTGGGCGATCTCGTAGCTGTCTTTGACGAGACGCAGCTCGCTGAGGTCGCGGGCGAGAACGTCGGTGGTCGCCGACCGATCGGCCACAGTGTCGACGGTCGCCTCACCGGCCGGCACGGGAAGCAGGGCATCGACGCGGCGCGTCAGATCGCCGTCGGCCTCGCGGACGAGGAGCGTGTCGGCATCGACGGAGCCGACGACCGACTCGAAGTCAGAGAGATCGCGCGTGGCCAGACCGAGGTCGACGCCCACGTCGGCGAGCGACGGCCGAGGCCCGATCCAGAACTCGCCGATGTCGGAGTTGGCGTAGAACTCGTCGGAGTCGCGGCCCGCGCTCGCCCGGAAGTAGAGCGTCGCCTCGTGGCCGTCGGCGGTGGGCTCGAGCACCAGGACGGAGCCGGGGACGCTGTCGGAGGCCCAGCCCGTCAGGTGCGCGAAGGCGGAGTGAGGGCGGTAGGGGTAGTCGGTGTCGTTCGACCGCACCTTGGCCTGCCCGGCCGGCACGATCAGCCGCTTGCCCGGGTGGAGAGCCGACAGGCGGGCACGTCGATCGGCCGTGAAAGCCGTCTGCTCGCGGGGCGTCGAGACCGAGTCGGCACGATCGGCCCACTGCGACGAGATGTACTCCTTGAACGTATCGGAGCCCGGGGTCGTCGAACGATTGGAGGTGGCGCGAGGTGCCTTCTGATCAGCCATGCCCACCATTATGGTCGCCGCCGCCCGAGAGCGGATTGCGTTCTCCACAGGGTCGCGTCGTGCCCGTGGCTGCGCTCTAGTCGGTCGACGCCGGGGTGAGCTGCGCGAGCACCGGTCGGTGGTCGCTGCCCGAGCCGTCCTGCGTCGTGATCACGCGGAAGCCCGAGACGCTCCAGTCGGAGGTCGCCATCACGTGGTCGATCGGTGCAGCGAGCAGGGCGGGAACCGTGGTCGGCCAGGTGCCGACTGCCCCGTTGGCTGACGCCTTCGCCGCATCACGACAGCTGCCGAGGGTGGTGCTCGGCTTCGAACCGAGGCCGGACTGGTGGTCGAGCGTCGAGTTGAAATCGCCGGCCATGATCATGCTCTCGCCCGAGCAGAGCTTCGCGAGGTACCGCAGCCCGGCACGCCAGTCGGTCATGAGCGCCTTGACGGGCGCTGCTGGATGGGCCGCCACGATCACCGGGCCGGAGCCGTCGGCCGGGCGTGCCACGACCGTGGGGAGCACGGGCGTGGTGCCGCCCTCATCGTCGGCGACGACCCGGTAGGTGCCGAGCTTGGTCGAGATGAGCAGGGCCGTCGACTTGGCGCTGTCGGTCTTGTCGTACGCGAGCACGAGCACGCTGACGGGGCGCTTGGCTGCCTTCATCTTCGCGGCGACGGCGTTGGCGGTCTTGCGGGTCGTCTCGGGCAGGCTCACGATGTCGGCCTTCGAGTTGACGGCGAGCTTCGCGATGGTCGATGCGCCCGGAGCCCCGCCGAGAGTGTTCCACGCGAGCACACGAACGTCTCCGGCGGCCTTGGCATCGAACTTCGTCGACCCGGTGCCGCGCTCGACGAGCACCCCGCCGGTAATCGCCGCGAAGACCAGCAGCAGCACGGCCGCGGCAGCAAGCAGACTCCGCGCGGCACGGAGGGCGAGCCCCGCGAAGAGGAACACGACCGCCACGACGACGGCGACGACCACGAGGATCCCGCGGAACGCGATCACCTGCGCGACGTAATAGCGCTGTTCCAGCCCGAGGACCTGGGGGAACGCCGCGACGAACAGCGCCGCGGCCAGGGCCAGCAGCAGGACGAAGGAGACGAGTCGACGGATCACGGTGGAACGAGCCTAGGGGACACCGCCGACTTCGACCTCTCCCGCACCGCCTACGATGGAGTCCATGATCACCGGGCCGATCGACCTGCATACCCACAGCAGCGTCTCCGACGGCACAGAGTCTCCCGCCGACCTGATCGCCAGCGCGGTGGCAGCCGGCCTCGCGGCCGTGGCTCTCACCGACCACGACTCGACGAGTGGCTGGGATGAGGCGCGAGCGGCGATCGTGGGCACCGGCCTGACCCTCATCCCCGGCATGGAGCTCTCCACCCGGGTCGGCTACAACAGCGTGCACATGCTGGGGTATCTCTTCGACCCGGCTTCGCCCGAACTCGTGGAGGAGACCACCCGTCTCCGCAACGACCGGCTGCACCGCGCGGAGCGGATGGTCACGCGTATCGGCGCCGATTACGACATCGTCTGGGGCGACGTGCTCGCCCAGGCCTCCGAGGGGGCGACTCTCGGTCGACCCCACATCGCCGATGCCCTCGTGGCGAAAGGCTACGCCCGGGATCGCAGTGCGGCGTTTGCCGGGATCCTGCACTGGCGCAGTGGCTACTACGAACCTCACGAGGCACCCTCGCCTCTGCTCGGCATCCGCATCATCCGCGCGGCAGGTGGCGTGCCGGTGCTCGCGCACCCGGCCACCCGCGGGCGTGAGGCGAACCTGCCGCAGTCCCACTTGCTCGAGCTCGTCGAAGCCGGGCTCGGCGGCGTCGAGATCAGCCACCGCGACAACACCGAGGGCGGCAAGCAGACGCTGCGCGCGCTCGCCGACGAGTACGACCTCATCGTGACCGGTTCGAGCGACTACCACGGCGAGGGCAAGCCCAACCGGCTCGGCGAGAACACGACCGAGCCTGAGCAACTGAAGCGCATTATCGACCGAGCCACCGGGTCGGCGCCGTTCGTCGGCTGATTCGCCAGACGAGTCTCGGCGTTGGGGCCCGCGCCCTGTGCCTGCGCCGAATTCGAAGGAGATCCTGGCGACACGCCGCGCCGATCCGCCTCACTTTCGCGAAACGGCGCGGATCTCCTTCAAATTCGGAACAGGGCTGGGGACGGAGTCCGGTCGAGCTGGGCCCCTCGCTACTCCTGAGGAGCCTGCGAGGTCGACGACTGCTCGCCGGCCGGGCGACGTCGGCGGTTGCGGCTGCGTGAGCGTGCGGGGCGAGCCTCGCCCTCGGTCGACTCGGCGGGCGCGCTGGTCTCGGTGGCGGGGGAGGAGGATCCTGCACTGTCGCCACCTCGGGTGCGCGAGCGACCCGAGCGACCGTCGGAGGAGCGGCCCTCAGACGAGCGCCCCTCGGAGCGCCCACCCGACGAACGGCCGCCGGTCGACGGTGCCGTGCGGGGCGGGACCTCGCGCGACGTCGGCTTGAGACGGCCGCGGGTGCCCTCGGCGATGTCGAGGTCGGTGAAGAGGTGCGGGCTCGACGAGTAGGTCTCGACCGGCTCGGGCATGTTCATCTCGAGGGCGCGGTTGATGAGGGCCCACTTGTGCAGGTCGTCCCAGTCGACGAAGGTGACGGCGATACCGGTCTTGCCGGCACGGCCGGTGCGGCCGGCACGGTGCAGGTAGGTGTCGTGGTCGTCGGGCACCGTGTGGTTGATCACGTGGGTCACGTCGTTGACGTCGATGCCTCGGGCCGCGACGTCGGTCGCGATCAGGATGTCTTTCTTGCCGGCCTTGAAGGCGGCCATGGCGCGCTCGCGCTGCTCCTGGTTGAGGTCGCCGTGCACGGCCGCAGCGCTGAACCCGCGGTCGTTCAGCTCTTCGACGAGCTTGGCAGCCGCGCGCTTGGTGCGGGTGAAGATGACTGTCTTGCCGCGGCCCTCGGCCTGGAGGATGCGCGCGATGACCTCGTCTTTGTCGAGCGAGTGCGCGCGATAGACGACGTGCTTGATGTTCGCCTGCGTGAGGCCCTCGTCGGGGTCGGTGGCGCGGATGTGGATCGGCTTCGTCATGAAGCGGCGCGCGAGGGCGACGATCGGCCCGGGCATGGTGGCCGAGAAGAGCATGGTGTGGCGGGTCGGCGGGATCTGGGCGAAGATCTTCTCGATATCGGAGAGGAACCCGAGGTCGAGCATCTTGTCGGCCTCGTCGAGCACGACCTCGGTGACGTCTTTGAGGTTGAGCAGACGCTGGCCCGCGAGGTCGAGGAGCCGACCCGGGGTGCCGACGACGATCTGCGCGCCGTCTTTGATCTGCTCGACCTGGCCCTCGTACGCCTTGCCGCCGTAGATCGAGACGATCTTCGTGTCGGGGCGGTTCGCCGTGGCGATCTCGAGGTCTTGGGTCACCTGCACGCACAGCTCGCGCGTCGGCACGACGACGAGCACCTTGACGCCGGGCGCCGGGTGGTGGCCGATGCGCTGGATGATCGGGAGGCCGAAACCGAAGGTCTTGCCGGTGCCGGTCTTCGCCTGGCCGATGATGTCTTGGCCGGAGAGAGCGAGCGGAATGGTCTGGGTCTGGATCGGGAAGGGCTCGACGATGCCCTTTGCCGCCAGTGCATCGACCATGTCCTGGTCGATGGAGAGGTCGCTGAATGTCAAGTGTGGCCCTGTTTCATATAGAGGGGTAAGCCCACAGTTTAGCCGGTCGCATGCAAGCCCTCACCGGACGCCGGGCCGCAACCCTCTAAGGTGGTGCCGTGGTGTCGTGGAGGGGGTTCCGGTTCGGTCGGTCGTCGACCGCCGGTCAGCGTCCCCGACCTGACCCGAGGCCCATCCCGGTGAGCCGAGTCGAGCTGGGCGATTTCACTCCCGATCTCGACGTCTATCTCGGCCTCGTGGCCTACTTCCAGCTCGCTCTGTTCGAGTCACTCGGCCACGCGTCGAGCCTGGCCCCGTCTACCCGCACGAAGGCGCTGACCGGCGTGATCGCGACGTCGACCCTCGAGCGGCACAAGGCCATGCTCACCCTGATAGAGCGCGCCGACAAAGACGCGTCCGACGTGATGCAGCCGCACGCCGATCTGATCGACGACTTCCAGCGCCGCACTGCCGGCCGCGACTGGCACGAGGCCATGCTGGCGACCTACGTGGCAGCCGGCCTGCTGGACGACGTGTTCGTCCGCCTCGCCGATGGTCTGCCGGGCGACTACCGCGATCGCGTGGTCGCCGGTCTCGAAGTCGATGCCGAGAGCGATGAGACCGCGATCGTCGCCGAATTGTCGCTCGGGATCGGAGCCGATCCTCGCCTGGCTTCACGGCTGGCACTCTGGGGTCGTCGTCTCGTCGGCGACACCCTTCTGGTGGCCCGCGCGGCGATCGCGGCCTCGCACCAGTCGGCCGACGACGAGCGGCTCGAACCGGTCTTCACCGAGTTGATCGCCGCTCACACCCGGCGGATGGACGCCCTCGGCCTGACGGCCTAGTCGTCAGCGAGACTGGCTCGCGGGCAACACGGCAGGATCCGGCACACCGCCGCACCCGCTCAGCGCGCTTCAGGCGGTCTTGCGACCCTGGAACAGCTCTTCGAGCAACTCGCGATCAGCGGCCTCGCGGCGCCGGGCGAAGACGCGCGCGACGCCGACGGCGGTCAAGGCGGCGACGAGGAGCGTCACGATCCAGATCCACCCGGCGTCCGACTTCCACTCGAGCCAGGTCAGGACTTCCCAGACCACGATGGCGGCCGAGGTCGACCAGCCGGCGACCCAGAACAACCCGCGCGTCGCCTGCCCGGGGAGGGCGAAGTGCACGATGAGGCCGATCAGGGCACCGCCGAGAGCGGCGAAGAGGAGTTCCACGGTTAGCTGACGAAGCCGACGCGGCCGCGCTCGACGCTGCCGACCTCGACGTAGGCGAGACCCGACGTGGGCACGATGTAGACCTTGCCCTTGCTGTCTTTCAGGGTGAAGTACGTCTTGCTTCCGTCGAGGGCCTCGGCGACGACCTTCTCGACGTCGGCCGGGGAGTCGTTCGACTCGAGGGTGATCTCACGGGGGCTGTTGGCGATACCGATACGAATGTCCACGAGCACGACGATATCCGACTTCGTCGAAGCCCGCGGGCGGCGTTCACTCTGGGCAGAAGAGCCGGGGATCCCCGTGGTCGCCAGCCGTCGGATCCTGCGCTTCGATGTCGGCGGCAGCCGCTAGCGTCGACAGCGTGATCGCACCCCTCGATGCTTCCCAGCGCCTCGTCCTCGAGCTTGCCGACGGCGAGAGTGCCGCCGTGATCGGCGCCCCCGGGTCGGGCAAGACGACGGCGCTGATCGAGTTCGTGCTCGATCGGGTGCATCGCGACGGGTGGGGCCCGGCAGCCGTGCTGGCTCTGTCGCCGACGCGAGGGTCGGCCACCGCACTCCGAGACACGCTCGCGGGGCGCCTCGACATCCCGTCGCCCGGCCCTCTTGCGCGAACGATCTCGTCACTCGCCTTCGACATCGTCGGGCACGCGGCGCGGTTGGCGTCGAGCCCCGCGCCCACGCTGCTCACGGGCGGAGAGCAAGACGCCATCATCCGCGACCTTCTCGATGGGCATCTCGACGAGGGCACCGGGCCTGCCTGGCCCGACGAGCTCGGCCCGGTCGTCCGAGGTCTGCGGGGGTTCCGCACCGAGCTCAGAGAGGTGCTGATGCGCGCGACCGAGCACGGCATCGACGCGAACCGGCTTCGCGAGTTGGGTGCAACGAACGGTCGTCCCGAATGGAGCGCCGTCGCCGACTTCGCCGACGAATACCACGCCGTTGTTGACGGCCTCCAGGTGTCGGCCCTCGACGCCGCCGAACTCGTCGACTACGCGGTCGCAGCGCTCGACCGGGGCGAGTCGTCGCCTCTCGTGGCCGACTTGAAGGTGATCGTCGTCGACGACGCCCAGGAGGCGACCGAGTCGACCCTCGCGCTGTTGCGAGCATTCGCCCGACGGGGAGTGGCGATCGTCGCGTTCGGCGACCCCGATCTCGCCACCAATGCCTTTCGCGGGGGCTCGCCCGATGTTCTCGGCCGCCTCGCCACCCGGCTGGGCCTCTCCCGGGTCACGACTATCACGCTCGAATCGGTGCACCGGCACGAGCCCTCGCTGCGCGGGTTCGTCTCGTCGATCACCGAGCGAATCGGCACGGCGGGTGCCGGGCGGCAGCACGCGGCACTCTCGGCGGCGCCCGAGTCGTTGGGCCCTGCTGCGCTGCAGCGCATCGAGTCGGACAGCCCCGCGCACGAGATCGCGTCGGTTGCGCGGGCGCTCCGCGAACATCATCTGTTCAGCGGGGTTCCGTGGTCGAAGATGATGGTCGTCGTCCGCAGCGGTGCTCTGGTGCCCGCGGTGGCGAGATCACTGCACCTGGCCGAGGTGCCCACCCGCACGCCGATCGCCGGTCGAGCGGTGCGCGACGAATTCGGTGCCCGGCACCTCCTTCTCGCCGCCTCGGTCGCCACGGGACGCGACGCCCTCACGCCGCTCGTCGCGGGCGAACTGCTCGCCGGGCCGCTCGCGGGCTTCGACTCCCTCAGCCTTCGTCGCCTTCGCCTCGCTCTCCGGGCGGAGGAGCTCGCGGGCGGCGGCACCCGATCCGCCGACGAACTGCTGGTCGAGGCGCTCTCCGGCCCGGGCCGCTTCGCCACGATCGATTCCCGCTTCGCCGCGCGCGCCGGGCGTTTCGCGACGAGCCTCGACCGCGCTCGCGCCGACGCGTCGAAAGGCCTCAGCATCGAAGAGATCCTCTGGGGGCTCTGGGAGCGAAGCGGCCTCGCCGACGAGTGGAGCGCGCAGTCGCGGGGGCACGGCATCGTCGCCTCCGAGTCTGACCGACAGCTCGACGGGGTCGTGGCGCTCTTCACCTCGGCCAAGCGATTCGTCGAGCGGTCGCCCGAGGCCTCGGCGCTCGCCTTTCTCGACGCGATGATCGACGCGGATGTGCCCGAAGACACGCTGTCGCCGCAGGCGCTCGCCGAGACCGTGCTCGTGACGACCCCGTCCGGGGCCATCGCGGCCGAGGTCGACGTCGTGGTCGTGGCCCGACTGCAAGACGGGGTGTGGCCGAACCTGCGGGTGCGGGGCGGGCTGCTCTCTCCCGACGCTCTGGTCGAAGCGGCGGAGGGGGATCCTTCGGCGTCGTCCGCCGGTGAAGCACCTCCCGCCGGAGCTCCTGCCGGGTCGTCTACCGCCGGGTCCTTCGCGGGGGCTTCCACCGGGGCGTCCGTCGTCGACCGCCGGGCCGGCGTGCTCTCCGACGAGCTCCGGATGTTCGCGCTCGCCGCCTCGCGGGCCCGTCAGCAAGTCATCCTGTCGTGCACGGCCAACGACGACGAGTCGCCGTCGATGTTCCTCCGCCTGCTGCCGCCCACCACCCCGGTAGTCGACGTACGGCCGCCACTGTCGCTGCGGGGCCTCGTGGGCCACCTCCGACACGCGCAGCTCGCCTCCCGCAGCGCCGTCGACTCGGCCGATGCCGCGATCGGCCTGGCGCGCCTCGCGGCGGCCGACGTCGCGGGCGCTGCCCCCGACGAGTGGTACGGCCTCCACGAGCCCTCCACCCTCGACGAGCTCGTCGACCTCGACGATCCCGAGGCCCGCGTGCGAGTCTCGCCGTCGGCCATGGGCAGTTTCGAGGAATGCCCGCTGCACTGGTTCGTCGACCGGTTCGGCGGCTCGTCGTCGAGCACAGCCATGGGGCTCGGCACGGTGATCCACGACGTGATGGAGAACGCCGTCGAGATTGACGCCGACTCGCTCTGGAGGAGCGTCGAGGCGCGCTGGGGCGAGCTCGAATTCGAGTCGGAGTGGATTGGAGCCGCGGAGAAGAAACGCGCTCGCGCCATGACCGAGAGCCTCTCGGCCTACCTGACCGACTTCGTCGCGAGCAACTCCACGCTGCTCGGCGCCGAGTCGGCTTTCGAGCTCGACGCGGCGCCCGCCCTGCTCCGCGGGATGATCGACCGGGTCGAGCAGCAGGCCGACGGCAGCGTCGTCATCGTCGACCTCAAGACCGGCAAGTACGCCCCCTCGGCTCCCGAGGCGGAGAAGAACCCGCAGCTCGGCAGCTACCAGCTGGCGCTCGCCGAGGGCGCGCTCGAGGCGGCCTCGGCCGACTCGCCCCGGGGTGGTGCGAAACTCCTGTTCGTCGCCGTGTCGACCGCCAAGAAGCCCTACGTCGAGCGATCGCAGACGGCATTCGACGGGGAGGCCCTTGCGGCCTTCCGAGAGCGCGTGCAAAACGACGCCCGCGGCATGGCGAAGCGGGTGTTCGAGGCGCGGATCGACGAGCACTGCCTCCAACGACACGGTGGCTCGTGCCGAATCCACGTGGTCGGAGAGGTCACCCAGTGAGCGATTCTTTTGACGAGGGTGTCGCCCTGTCTACGCTCCCTGTTCAGTACTTCGCCATCGACATCGCCGAGGCCCTCGAGCTGCCTCCGCCCACGATCGAGCAGCGCGCCGTCATCGAGGCGCCGCTCGAGCCAGCCCTGGTCGTCGCGGGCGCCGGCAGCGGAAAGACCGAGACGATGGCGAGTCGTGTCGTCTGGCTGCTCGCCAACGGACTCGTCACAGTGCCCGAGGTGTTGGGGCTCACCTTCACACGCAAGGCGGCCGGCGAGCTCGGCGAGAGGATCGGCCGGCGGATCGACCTCCTCGTCGAGCGCGGCCTCCTCGACACGCAGGGCGACCCGTTCGAGACGCCGACCGTGTCGACCTACAACGCGTTCGCCAACGCGATCTTCCGCGATCACGCGTTGATCGTGGGCCGTGAGAGCGAGTCGCAACTGCTCGGCGAGGCATCGGCCTGGCAGCTCGCCCGCTCCCTCGTCGTCCGGAGCACCGACGAGCGTCTCGCCACCCTCGGCAAGTCGGTCGACCAGATCACCGAGGCCGTCCTGTCGCTGAGCCACGCCCTCGGCGAGAACGTCGCCGACCCCGCTGCCGTGTCGGCAATGGCCGACCGATTCCTCGACGTCGCCTCCCTGCCGTTCAGTGGTCGAGCACCTCGTCCCCACGTGCGACGGGCAGCTGCAGCACTCGAGACGCTTCCCCCGCTCGTCGACCTCGCGACCGCATTCGCCGATGAGAAGGCGCGTCGAGGCTTCGTCGAGTTCTCCGACCAGGTCGCCCTCGCCCTCGAGGTGTGCGAGACATCCGCCAGCGTGGTGGGGGAGTACCGCGACCGGTTCAAGATAGTGCTGCTCGACGAGTACCAAGACACCAGCGTCGTCCAGACTCGCCTGCTCTCGCGCCTCTTCGGCGGCACGGCGGTCATGGCTGTCGGCGATCCGCACCAGTCGATCTACGGGTTCCGGGGCGCGAGCGCAGCGAACCTCGGGCGCTTCCCGGTCGACTTCGACGCGCGACCCGATGCCTCGTACACGCTCTCGACGAGCTGGCGAAACCCGGTCAGGGTCCTCGACTCGGCCAACGTGGTCGTCGACGAGTTGTCCCGCAGGTCCGACGTCGCGGTCGGCACGCTCGCGGCCCGCCCGAACGCGCCGCTCGGTGAGGTCAGCGCGGCCTTCGCCGAGACCCTGCCCGAAGAGGCAGCCGCGGTGGCCGAATGGTTCGAACGGGAGCTGCGGATCCTGAATCCCGACGGTACGAAGCGCACCGCCGCCGTGCTCTTCCGCTCCAAGAAGAACGTGCAGGCCTTCGCTGCAGCCCTACGTGCGCGCGGGGTGCCGTTCCACATCCTGGGGGTGGGCGGCCTGCTGTCGAGGCCCGAAATCGTCGACCTGGTCAGCTGCCTGCGCGTGTTGCACGATCCGGCAGCCGGGTCGGAACTGATTCGGCTGATGGCCGGGGCCCGATGGCGCATCGGCATCCACGACATCGCGATGCTGCGCGAGGTGTCGTCATGGCTGTTCCAGCACGACCACGCCCAGCAGAAGCTCCCCGACGAGGTGCGCGCCCGACTGCGGGCTTCCGTCGCCGCGGGCGAAGACGGGTCGATCGTCGACGCCCTCGACTTCGTGGGCACGGCTCCCGAATCGCACGGGCAGCTGCGGCGATTCAGCCCGGAGGGCCTTTCGAGGCTGCGGGCGCTCGCCCGACAGCTGGCCTTCCTGCGCAACCGGGTCGGGCTCGATCTCGTCGACCTCGTGGCTCTGGTGCAGCAGGAGATGCTCCTCGACATCGAGGTGGCGGCGGTCAGCGGCTCCGTTCACGGCCGGGCGTACCTGCAGGCGTTCGACGATGAGGTCGCGGGCTATGCGGCCACCGACGAGTCGGCCAGCCTCGCCGGGTTCCTCTCCTGGATCAGCGCGGCCGAGCGCCGTGACGACATGGGACCGCGCTCCGACGCCAGCGAGGCCGGGGTCGTTCAACTGCTCACCGTGCACGGGTCGAAGGGCCTCGAATGGCAGCTCGTCGCCGTGCCCCGGCTCGTCGAGGGCGAGCTGCCCGGCACAGCTCGCGAGGGCAACGGCTGGGTCGCGTTCGGCGAACTGCCCTACGAGTTCCGCGGCGACGCGATGGAGCTCCCGGTGCTTGCCTGGCGGGGAGCCGAAGACCAGAACGAGTTCCACGAAGCCGTCGAGGTGTTCCGTGACGAGCTCAAGCAGCGACACCTCGCCGAAGAGCGTCGACTGGCCTACGTCGCTCTCACCCGTGCTCAAGAGGCCCTGCTGCTGACCGGGTCGTTCTGGGCCACGCAGAAGCGACCGCGAACGGCGAGCCTCTATCTGCGCGAGCTCGCCGAGGCGGAGATCATCGACGCGGGTCTCTTGCCCGACGCGTCGGCGTTCGAGGAGAACCCCCTGGCGGCGGAGTACCGCACCCCCGAGTGGCCGTTCGACCCGCTCGGTGCCCGGCGAACCGCGGTCGAGAACGCCGCCGCCTTCGTGAAGACCGCCATCGAGCGACACGACGACGACGCGGGCCGCTGGAACGCCGACATCGAGCTCCTGCTCCGCGAACGGCAGGCAGCTCAAGAGAACGCGGTGGTGACGGCCCTTCCGCAGCGCATCCCCGCGTCGCGATTCAAAGATTACGTCGACGACCCGGCGGCAGTGGTCGCTGCGCTTCGGCGGCCGTTGCCCGAGCGGCCCTATCGAGCCACGCGTCTCGGCACCCTCTTCCACGACTGGGTCGAAGCGCGATACCGACCCACCGGCCGCCTCGAGACCCTCGACTCCGGCGGGCTCGATCTCGACCTCGACGAGGGCGAACGCGGTGTGCTCGCCGCGGGAGTCCCGGTCGATGTCGACGACGCCCGTCGGCTGGCAGAGCTGCAGGCGACCTTCGAGGCGTCGGAGTGGGCTGAGCTCGAACCCGTCGACGTCGAGCTCGAGATTCACCTGCCCCTCGGCTCTCGCACCGTCATCTGCAAGATCGACGCCGTGTTCGAACGCGACGGCCGCTTTCAGGTCGTCGACTGGAAGACCGGCAAGGCACCGCGCGACGCCGACGAGCTCCAACTCAAGCAGCTCCAGCTCGCGCTCTACCGGGAGGCGTACGCCTCATTCCGGGGTATCGACCCGGGTCAAATCGACGCGGTGTTCTACTTCGTGGCCGACGACGAGAAGCTCGAGCCGAGCCACGTCAGCGACCGCGACGAGCTCGAGAAGCTGTGGGGTGGCGTCGAAGCGAGGCTCTGACCGAGCCACGGGCCTCCGTGCCGGCGGGCTCGCCAAACTGGCCTCAGCCGGCGGCAACCGGTCAGGACGGGCACCGCGTCAGGCGGACTCGCTCCGGTGTCGCTCCGTCGCCGCCAGCAGGTTCTCGACACCGGCGACGTCCAGTGCCTCGGTCGACCCCGACACTAGCGGACGCTCGTCGGACTGCTGCACCGAGTCGACCAGCCGAGACATCATCGCGACGGCATCGTCGACGACCTCGGTGTTCTTCGTGTGGCTGCCGTGCAGCAGATACCGCGCGAGATCGAGCTCGTGGTACAGCGTCGCGCGGTTGCGGAGCTGGCGCTCGCTGGTGCCGCGGGCCGCAGCGTACGCATCGAAGACCGCATCGACGCTGTCGTCGTTGGGGGCTCCGAGCACCCAGGCGAGGTCACGCGCAGGATCCGCGATCTGCAGTTCGTGCCACCCCAGAATTCCGCTGATCCGGTCGCCCGACACCAGCACCGACGAGGCCTCGAGCGATCCATTGATCACCGTCGGCTGGAACTGCCAGAGCTGAGAGTCTTGAATCGCCGACTCCCATCGTTCGACGAGCGCGGCGGGGAGGAGCCCCGTCGCCGCGGCGCGGTCGACCACGCTGGCGGACGACCGCATGGCCTCGAAGGGCGTGTGGCTCGTGAGCCCCGAGTCGGTGACGAAGCTGGTGGGGAGCGAGTGAATGGCCGCGATTGCGGCTCCGACCGACGACGGGAGGCCGGATCCTGCGATCATCTCGGAGACGTCGAGGGGCTCGCCCTCGAGGTAGTCGTAGAGAATCGCTCGCGTCTCGGCGATGGGTGCCTGGCCGCGATACGAGGGCACTCCGAACGAGAGCCGGCTGCGGACTCCCTGGCTGAGCGCGCGGATGGCCACGAGATCGGCGGACTGCTGGGCTTCGGCGCGAGTCGTTCTCGGAACCCGGATGATCCACTCCTCGCCACCCGAGCCGGAGAGTCGAGCGGAGTCGAAATCGCCGGCGCCGATGGAGCCGTGCGGGCCGGCCCGGCGGACGTCGAGGTCAGCGACGGCAGCCGTCGCCAACGCGGCTAGAGTGAAGTGGGATCTGGCCATGCCGTAAGGGTAGGCCGACAGCCGCGGCCTGCCTCGTGCGCCACGCTGGTTCCTCGAGTCGATTGGTGGTCGGATGCCTGAACGTTCCTCTGGAAGCCAGGAGTCGTTCGCGGCGAAGCTCCCGCTCTCTCGGCACCAGATCGATCGTGACTACCTCACCCGGGAGCGCGAGGGCCTTTTTCCTGAACTGCTCGCCGATTCGGCGACGCGCGTGGTGCCGGTGTGGCACGGGCGTGCGCTCTTCGCCGGGAGCTCGTCGATATCGCTGCTGTCACCCGATGCGATTCCGACGCAGTCCACTCTCGTCTACCTGGGGCGCTCTCTCGACCCCGATGCCCCAGAACCCGTCGGCACTCCTATCGTCGCGGCGATTCTCGACGACGACCAGGCGGCGACCCTCGCGTCCGAGGAGGAATGGGGCAACCTCCGGATGTTCGCGACCGGGCTGAGCGACCGGGATGCCGGGCTCGCCACCGAGGCGATCGCCATCGCGAACTGGCACGCCTCGCACCGGTTCTCGCCGAGAACGGGGCGGCCCCTCGTGCCGGCGAAGGGTGGTTGGGTGCGAATCGACCCCGATGACGGCCACGAGATCTTCCCGCGCACCGATCCCGCGATCATCGTCGGCGTCACCGACGAAGACGATCGCCTGCTGCTCGGCTCCAATGCCCTGTGGGAGAAGAACCGGTTCTCGCTTCTCGCCGGGTTCGTCGAGCCCGGTGAGTCGCTCGAACACGCCGTCCAGCGCGAGATCTTCGAGGAGTCGGGTGTGCGCGTCGTCGACCCCGTCTATCTCGGTTCGCAGCCCTGGCCCTTTCCTGCCTCGTTGATGGTGGGCTTCCGCGCGACCGTCGATCCGGCCGACCCCGGCACCCTCGAGCCCGACGGCGCGGAGATCATCGACCTCCGCTGGTTTACCCGCGACGAACTGGCCGGCGCCGGCGACAGCGTGATTCTTCCCGGCCGCTCCTCGATCGCGCGCGCGATCATCGAGGACTGGTTCGGCGCCGAGCTCGACGACTGATCGGCGAACGACCGATGGAGGCCGCCGACCTGATCGCAGGTCTCGATGAGCAGCAGCGCGTCGCCGCAGAGACACTTTTGGGGCCCGTCTGCCTACTCGCCGGGGCCGGCACGGGAAAGACCCGAGCCATCACGCATCGCATCGCCTACGGTGTCGCGACCGGTGTCTACGCGCCGAACCGAGTGATGGCACTCACCTTCACCTCACGGGCCGCGGCCGAGCTTCGAGGGCGTCTTCGAGTGCTGGGCGCCGGGGGAGTGGCGGCCCGCACCTTCCACGCCGCCGCGCTCTCCCAGCTCGCCTACTTCTGGCCGCAGACCATGGGTGGCACGATGCCGCGGTTGCTCGAGAGCAAGGCCAAGCTCGTCGCGCACGCGTCGGAGACCCTCCGGCTTCGGCTCGACACCGCCAGTCTTCGCGACCTCTCGGCCGAGATCGAGTGGCGAAAAGTCTCGCGTTTGACGATGGAGGAGTACTCGCACTCCCTCGCCAGCCGGGCTCTGCCTCAGAACGTGACACCGGAGCAAGCCCTCGACCTTCACCAGGCCTACGAAGACATCAAGGATTCGCGCCGGCAGCTCGACTTCGAGGACGTCCTGTTGGCGACGGCGGGGATGCTGGAACTCGAAGCGCGAGTCGCGCAGCAGGTGCGCGAGCAGTACCGCTTCTTCGTCGTCGACGAGTATCAGGACGTCTCGCCCCTGCAGCAGGATCTGCTCGACCTCTGGCTCGGCGATCGCAACGACGTCTGTGTCGTGGGTGACGCCAGCCAGACGATTTACTCGTTCGCCGGAGCGTCGTCGGAGTACCTGCTCGGTTTCGGCTCTCGCTACGACAACGCGACCGTGCTTCGACTCGAACAGAACTACCGCTCGGCCAGGCCGATCGTCGAGACCGCCAACGAGTTGATGCGGGGTCGGCCCGGTGCCCTCCACCTGCATCCCGCCCAGTCGGCCCCCGGCCCCCTGCCGCGCATCACCGACCACTCGTCGGATTCGTCGGAGGCCCGTGCCGTCGCCGAGTCGATCGCCGCCGAGATCCGTGGGGGAACGCCACCCGAGTCGATCGCCGTGCTCTTTCGCGTCAACGTGCAGACCGCTGCTCTTGAGCGCGCGCTCGAAGACGCGGGCGTGAGCACCCGCCTGCACGGGTCGACCCGGTTCTTCGATCTGCGCGAGGTCAAGCAGGCGCTCATGATGCTGAAGGGCGCCGCGGTGAGCATCGTCGACGAACCCCTCTTCAAAACCGTCAGCGACGTGCTTCGCTCGCTGGGCTGGGCGCAAGAACCCCCCGAGCAACGGGGCGCCGTCCGTGACCGCTGGGAGTCGCTCAACACCCTCATGGGTCTGGCGGAGTCGGCGGTGCCGGGCACCACCCTGCGCCAGTTCGTCGATGAGCTGTTCGCTCGCCAGGTCGGCCAGCACGAGCCCACGATGTCGGCCGTGACGCTTGCCACCCTGCACTCCGCGAAGGGGCTCGAGTGGGAGAGCGTCTACATCGTTGGCTTGAGCGAGGGGCTCATGCCGATCAGCTATGCGAAGACGTTCGAGGGCATCGACGAAGAGCGGCGCCTCCTCTACGTCGGCGTCACACGAGCTCGGCAACGGCTGAATCTTTCGTGGAGCCGGACAGGCCAGGGCCGATCGATGCAGGAGCGTCGACCGAGCCGGTTCTTGGAGGAGCTCCGCATCCGCAGTCGGGATGAGGTCGGCTCACCGACGTCGTGACCTCCCCGGTGTCGACGTCGAGCATCTCGAGCACCGCGTCGGGAAGGCGATCGGCGCTGCCCGTCAGCCGGTTCAGCGCTCGCCGACTCGCCCGAACGGCGATCTCGCCGACGAGGAGTGGCGAGTGCTCGCGAGGCGGGCGCCCCCAGAGCTGACCGGCGATGGCGCCCCAAGCGGAGTCGACGTCGGCCCGGTGCAAATCGAGACACCGGCAGCAGGCAGTCACCCCGGGCACGACTACCGGGCCGATCCGCGCGAACGAGTCTCCGGTGACGACGCACAGGTGCGGAACGTCTCGCCGGAGCCACCCTGCCGTCACGACCGGGTCGTGAACGTGCGACGACACCGCGATGGCGAGGCCGGGCGTCTCGTCGGCGTCGTCGTGGGGGAGATCGCGGTCGACCCTCACCCCCTCGGCGGTGAGCATCGCGGCGATCGAGGCAGAGAGACCCGAGGATCCCGGCACCTCGACGATCGGCCCCTCGCCGGGGCCGGGTGACACCAGTGCGGGCCGGAGCCGCTCGACCAGCTCCGCGACCTCGTGATCGGGGCAGCCGACCCGCTGCGCGATCGGCGGTGTGCCGGAGCGGCCGTGGCCGGCGGCGATGGCGGCGATGATGCGCTCTTGCTTGGTCGTCACCCCGTCGAGTACGGCTCGGGGACGGTCGACGCCGATCTGCAGAGTCTGCGGATCGCGCCACACGAGAGGAAGACGGGGATCGAGTCGGATGTCCATGCCCACAAGCATCGACAATCCGCGCAGTTCGCGCTGGCGTTGTCCACAGGCCCCGATCCACAGGCCCAGCGGGGCCGAGTCGAGCTAGCTCTGCGGATCCTCGGCAGTTCCGTCTTCGGCCTCGCGGGGGCGGTCGTCGCTCACGTCGTTGAGGAGGTCTTCGATGGCGCGGTCGACGTCGTCGGGCTCGGGCTGGCCGCCCGTCAGTCGCGCGATCAGGGCCTGGGGATCGTCGATGTCGTCACTGGTGGGAACGATGTCGGGGTGGGCCCAGAGCGAGTCGCGAACCTCGCCACCGGCGGCGTCGCTGACGGCCTGCCACATGGCGGCCGCCTCGCGAAGTCGGCGCGGACGGAGTTCGAGCCCGACCAGAGTCGCGAATGCCGACTCGGCGGGGCCTCCGGCGGCGCGCCTCCGGCGAACGGTCTCGGCGATCGACGACGACTTCGGCAGACGTTCGGTGGCCTTGGCCGTGACCACGTCGACCCACCCCTCGATCAGGGCGAGGGTCGTCTCGAGGCGAGCCAGCGCGGCCAGCTGCTCTTCTGTCTTCGGCGGAATGAGGGCACCGCTCGCCATGGCCTCGCGCAGCTCTTCGGGATTCGACGGGTCGAAGTCGGCGGCGAGCTCTTCGAGCCGACCGGTGTCGATCGAAATGCCCTGCGAGAACTCCCGGATGGACGAGATGAGGTGCAGGCGCAGCCACCGGGCGTGGCGGAACAGGCGAGCGTGCGCGAGTTCACGGACAGCCAGATACAGCTGGACCTGATCGATTGGAATATCGAGACCTTCACCGAACGCGGCCACGTTCTGCGGAACGAGAGCGGCCTGCTGGTCGTCGAGGAGGGGGATTCCGACATCGCCGCCGGAGACGACCTCGGTCGAGAGCTGACCCACGACCTGGCCGAGCTGCATAGCGAACAGAGCGCCGCCCACGTTTCGCATCACCTGGCTGGCGCCCGCGAGCATCTCGCGCATTTCTTCGGGCGCCTGGTCGCGGAGCACGCTGGTGAGCGAGTCGGCGATGGAGTCGGCCACCGGCTCGGCGAGCTGGCTCCACACCGGCATCGTCGCCGAGGCCCATTCGGCCCTGGTCATCAGGCGGGGCTCGACAGTGAGCTCGGCCACGTGCGCGACCTCGTCGAGCCAGAGGGCCGCGACGTGGAACGCCTGCTCAAGGGCGCTCACCTGGCCGGGAGACGTCTCGATCGCCGATTGCGTGGCGATGCTGGCGGACTGCTCGGTGGCGAGCGTCCAGTCGATCCCGTCGCCCGAGCGGCTGACGGCCGACTGGAGCTGACTCATGAGCCGTGCCATGAAAGCGGGATCATTGGGCAGGCCAGCTGCCCCGACGAGCTTCGACGGGTCGATCTCGGAATCACCCGAGAGGAACTGCCGGAGCATGTCGCGGAACTCGTCTTCGGGGCCCGGCTGCGAATCTTCAGACATGGCAACTACGCTATCTCCTGGCCACACGAACAGTCTGGGATTCGCCCGCTTCTCGCAAGGTCCGCCTCTGCGCCCAGGGCGAACAGCCCGCAGCTGTTCGTCGCTCCCCGAAAGGCAGTACCGAGTTGGCTCGATTCGTCGCCCCCGCCTCCCGCCCGAATACCCCGGCTCGACGAGGGTGGCTCGGCCCAGTGGTGCTGGCTATCGCCCTCCTCATCGGCATCGTCCTCTCCGTCCTCCCGGCGCCGTACCTCATCGAGCAGCCGGGCCCGGTCTTCGACACCCTCGGCACGAACGAGTTCGACGGTAAGCAGACGCCCCTCATCACGATCGAGGGCCACGAGACCTACCCGACCGCGGGTTCGCTCGACCTTCTCACCGTGAGCGTTCTGGGCAACCAGGCGCAGCGACCGAACTGGGCAGAGATCGTCAGCGCCTGGTTCGATCCCAGCAAGGCGGTCATCCCGGTCGAGGCCATCTACCCGACGGGCGTCTCGAACAAGCAGGTCGATCAGCAGAACACGATCGACATGGAACAGAGCCAGAAGTCCGCCATCACGGCCGCCCTGGCACACGAAGGGTTCGACGTCACGACGAAGATCGCCGTGAGCGCGGTCGAGAAGGGGAGCCCGGCCGACGGGGTCTTGAAGAAGGGCGACGTGATCCGGTCGATCAACGGGACTTCACTGTCGAAGAACAGCGACGTCGATTCCCTCCGAGCACTGGTGGCCGAGAACGGAACGAAACCCGCGAAGATCACGTACACCCGAGGATCCTCGAGTGGCTCGTCTGGCACGACCCTCCGCACTGCCACCGTCACCCCCGTGGAGCAAAGCGGCACGTACCTCCTCGGCATCGGCGCCAGCGTGGCCTACACGTTCCCCTTCACGGTCTCGCTGAAACTTGCCGACGTCGGAGGGCCGAGCGCGGGTCAGATGTTCGCGCTCGGAATCATCGACAAACTCACTCCGGGCGAGCTCAATGGCGGCAAGAAGGTGGCCGGCACGGGCACCATCACGGCGGGCGGCACGATCGGTGCCATCGGCGGGATCCGGCAGAAGATGTACGGGGCGCGCGACTCGGGCGCCACGGTGTTCCTCGCGCCCAAGAGCAACTGCTCCGAGGTGACCGGGCACATCCCGTCGGGTCTCGACGTCTACGCGGTGTC
This sequence comes from Frondihabitans sp. PhB161, assembly GCF_003814635.1. Taxonomy (NCBI): domain Bacteria; kingdom Bacillati; phylum Actinomycetota; class Actinomycetes; order Micrococcales; family Microbacteriaceae; genus Frondihabitans; species Frondihabitans sp. PhB161. The sequence continues at coordinate 295,108 of NZ_RKQW01000002.1, read as the reverse complement.
CGATCTCGACGATTCGGTCACGGTGCTGGAGACGATCGCCGACAAGGGCGACACTGCCGCGCTGCCGACCTGCCCCGCGTCCTGACCGGCGCGACTCGGCCTGCCATGAGGTCGGTCGGCACCCGATGCACGGGTTCTCCACAGGCTGTTCGCCACTCGGCGTAGCTCGGAGGTTGGGCACATAGGATGGCCACTCCACCTCTCCATCAGCCAGGAGCAACCTCTTGACTTCCTCTGCATCAGCGTCGTCGGCCGTCACCGGTCGTCGTTCGCCGCGAGTTCCCGTCCTCGTCACCATCGGCATTCTCGCCGGTCTCGTGATCCTCTTCTTCCTCTTCTCGGGGCTCGCGACCGACTACCTCTGGTATCAGCAGCTCGGGTTCACCAGCGTGATCATGACGCAGTGGATCGCCGGCACCGCGCTCTTCTTCATCGGGTTCCTCGGCATGGCGCTTCCCGTGTACGCGAGCATCGACATCGCGTTCCGCTTCCGTCCCGTCTACGCCAAGCTCAACTCGCAGCTCGACCGCTACCAGCAGGTCATCGAGCCGCTCCGCCGCACAGTGATGTTCGGCATTCCGATCGTGCTCGGGCTCTTCGGGGGCATCGCCGCCTCCACGCACTGGGCCATGGTCTTGCAGTGGTTGAACCGCACCCCGTTCGGCAAGACCGACCCGCAATTCGGTCTCGACGTCGGGTTCTACGTCTTCTCGCTCCCGTTCTATCAGGGGCTTGTGGGCTTCGCGTCGGCGGTCGTGCTCCTCTCCGTCATCGCCGCGCTCGCGACTAGCTACCTCTACGGCGCCCTGCGCTTCTCCGGTCGCGAGGTGCGCATCTCTCGCGTCGCCCGCATTCAGATCGCGGTCACCGCAGCCCTCTACCTCGCGCTTCAGGCAGTCAGCCTCTGGCTCGACCAGTACGCCACCCTGACCGACGGCTCGGGCAAGCGCATCGTCGGCGCCACGTACACCGACGTCTTCGCGGGCATCCCCGGCAAGCAGATCCTGGCCTACGCCGCCGCGGTCGTCGCGATCCTCTTCATCGTCACTGCGGTCATTGGCCGCTGGCGCTTCCCGATCATCGGAACCGTCGCGCTGCTCGTGATCAGCCTCCTCATCGGGGCGATCTACCCGTGGATCATCCAGCGCTTCACCGTCGTCCCGTCCGAGAAGAGCGTGGAGTCGGCGTACATCCAGCGCAACATCGAGGCGACCCGCGATGCCTACGGGGTCTCCGATGTGAAAGAGGAGAAGTACGAGGCGAAATCGAGTGCGACAGAGGGCGCTCTGGCGAGCGACGCGGTGACCACCGAGAACATCCGCATCATCGACCCGGCGCTCGTGACCGAGACCTTCGCGCAGCTGCAGCAGCTGCGCCAGTACTACTCGTTCGCCGACAAGCTCGACGTCGACCGCTACCGAATCGACGGCAAGGTGCAAGACACCGTCATCGGCGTGCGCGAGCTCGACACGGCCGGCCTCGGCTCGGCTAACAACGACTACAACTCCACGTTCGTGTACACGCACGGCTATGGCGTCGTGGCCGCTTACGGCAACCAGCGCAACGGTTCAGGTGAGCCGGTGTTCCTCGAATCCGACATCCCGGTCAAGGGCAAGCTCGGCGACTCGTCCGATTACCAGCCTCGCGTCTACTTCGGAGAGAAGAATCCCGCCTACTCGATCGTGGGGGGCAATCAGAGCAAGAACATCGAGCTCGATTATCCGTCCGGCTCGAACGACGAAAGCGGAAACCCCACCACGAACTACACGGGCGATGGTGGGCCCAAGCTCGACAACGTCTTCAAGAAGTTGATCTATGCGATCAAGTTCCAGTCCGAGCAGATCGTCCTTTCCGACGCGGTCAACAACGACTCGCAAATTCTCTACGACCGCGATCCCGCCACGCGCGTGAAGAAGGTCGCCCCGTATCTCACGCTCGACGGCGATCCGTACCCGGCTGTCGTCGACGGCAAGGTCCTCTGGATCGTCGATGCCTACACGACGAGCGACGACTACCCCTACTCCGATCAGCAGAGCCTGTCGAACACGGTTGCGGCCGATAAGAGTGCCCAGAGCGCCTTCGCCTCTGACAACATCAACTACATCCGCAACTCGGTCAAGGCAACTGTCGACGCGTACTCGGGAAAGGTCACGCTCTTCGCGTGGGACAAAACCGATCCGATCCTCCAAACCTGGCAGAAGGTCTTCCCCTCGACGGTTAAGCCGATGAGTGAGATGAGCAGCACGCTGCTCAGTCACGTGCGCTACCCGGAAGACCTGTTCAAGATGCAGCGCGCAACTCTGGCCACGTACCACGTGACAGACGCTGGGTCGTTCTTCTCGGGCGACGACGCCTGGGCCATTCCGACCGACGCGTCCGATACGACTTCGACCAAATCAGCTGAGCAGCAGCCTTACTACCTGACCATGAAGCTCCCGGGTCAAGACGCGGCGTTCCAGCTCTACACGACGTATCAACCCCAACAGGCGACCGCGGCGAACGCGCGAAATGTGCTGACGGGCTATCTCGCGGCGAATTCCGACGCCGGGTCGACCAAGGGGCAGGTCTCGAGCGACTACGGCAAGTTGACTCTGCTCACCCTGCCTAAAGACGACAGCGTGCCAGGGCCCAACCAGGTGCAGGCAAACTTCAACTCGAATACGGCGGTCGCGAACACTCTCACGCTCTTGCGGCAGGGTGACACCTCCGTCAAACGAGGCAATCTGTTGACCCTCCCCGTCGGTGGAGGTCTCCTCTACGTGCAGCCTGTCTACGTCCAGTCCAACTCCTCCGGTTCGTACCCGATCCTGAGCAAGGTCCTCGCTTCCTTTGGCGGCAAAATCGCGTTCGAAGACACCCTCCAAGAGGCGCTCGACTCGATCTTCGGTGGCAACGCGGGGGCTTCGACGGGCGACAGCGGAGTTCCGACGACGGGTGACGGCTCGACTGGCAGTGGTAGCGGCTCGACCGGCAGCGGCAGCGGCTCGACCGGTGGAGGGTCCGCATCAGGATCCGGCGCGACGTCGGGCAGCACCGGCTCCGGGGCCGGCACCAGTGCAGCCCTCGACTCGGCGCTTGCAGACGCACAGCAGGCCCTCAACGACCGCAAGGCCGCCTATGCCTCGAACGACCTGGTGGCGGCTGCCGAGGCGGACGCCGCGCTCCAGAAAGCCGTTGAGGCGGCCGTGAAGGCGTCGGAGTAGATCCCGGCGACTAGGCGACTAGCTGCCAGCTACTAGCTGCCCCGCACGAAGGCCGTCGTGCACCCAAGTTCGGGTGCACGGGGGCGTTCGTCGTTGAGGCCGCTGCAATCGCGGGGTCGGGTGCGGAGCGGCAGGGCGCGGATGCAGAAGTTTCGTTGTGATGTCGGGTGGCCGGATCCTGAAGTCAGGTGAAGGGGCTTGGAATGCAGGAGTGGGGGCGATCAGCGCGCGTCCGTCAGGTGTGCCGGCTGCTTGGCCACCTGAATTCAGGGTCGCGCCGGGCGCGTGCCTGCAGTCAGGAGTGCTTCGCCCGGGCACCGGAGCTCACCTGCACGCGAGCCGATCCGGCCTCGATTAGACCCGTGCCGGATCCCGTGCTAGAGTCATTTCTTGTACCGCGGGGTGGAGCAGTTCGGTAGCTCGCTGGGCTCATAACCCAGAGGTCGTAGGTTCAAATCCTGCCCCCGCAACAAGAGAAAGGCCCTTGACCAGCATTTGTCTGGTCGAGGGCCTTTTGCTTTGCTCGGTTGTACGCCTGCCGGAGCGCGCTCGACGCGCTCTTACGCGGCCCAGGTCAGGTGTCGAGGTCGAGGCTGGCGACGCGGTCGCCGGCAGTGCTCATATGCACGCGCATTGCGGCCTCGGCGGCGGCCGGGTCTCGGGCGGCGATCGCCTCGTAGATGCCGATGTGCTCTCGCAGGGCGACTTCACCCTGCTCTCGGTCGCGCAGTCCGCGCTCGACCCAGAGTCGCAGGAGTGAGCGAACGCTCTGCAAGAGGTCGCGCAGCACGACGTTGTCGGCACTTGCGGCGATCTGCAGGTGGAAGCGCACGTCCGCCTCCACGAAACGGTCGAGGTCGTCGAGGGTCGCCTTCATCGTCTCGATGTGACTGCCGAGGGCCGCGATCTCGGCGTCCGTGATCCTGCTGGCGGCATAGGTGGCCGCCTGGATCTCCAGCCCACTTCGTACCTCGATGAGCTCGCGGGTACGAGAAGCCGAGAGCATGAGGCCCCAGCTCAGCGTGGTCGGAAGCAGCTCCGACGTGGAGTCGCGCAGGTAGGTGCCGGATCCTGGTCGCACGGTGACGATGCCAAGGATCTCGAGTGCCGCTAGCGATTCGCGGACGGCCGAGCGCCCGACGCCCAGCTTCTCGGCGAGTTGCCGCTCGGGCGGCAGGCGTGACCCGGGAGCCAGCTCGCCCGACGTGAGCAGGGAGATGAGCTGCTTGACGACCTCGGCGACGGCTGTTCCTCGCGGGACGGCTTCGAGCTCCAGCCTCAGGGCGGCGGGATCGTCGTCGGGGTAGGCGGGCACGCAGTCAGCCTAGCCGGGCACGATCTCGGCCCCAGTGGGCGAAATTCGATCTCGCCAGCCAAATTGGTCAACCGGTTGACAGATTTGATCGAAAGAGTCATGCTGATGGGACGCGCTGGTGATCTCACCGACGCGATCCGACGATGTCGTTGAATGAACAGGAGTCGATGTGGACGCCCCCACCCGCACCACAGGTCGTAGCGCAAACCGCGCCGATACTGCCCCCAACCCGATCGAGAAGTCCGCGATCCGCAAGATCTCGATCCGGCTGGTGCCGTTCGTCGCGTTGATGTTCTTCATCAACTACCTCGACCGCACCGCGATCGGATTCGCAGCTCCGAACGGCATGGAGCAGAGCCTCGGTCTCTCGGCAGCTCAGTTCGGCTTTGCGTCGGGCGTGTTCTTCATCGGCTACATCCTGCTCGAGGTGCCCTCGAACCTGGCTCTGGCCCGCTTCGGCGCTCGTCGCTGGCTGGCCCGCATCATGGTGAGCTGGGGGATCGTCGCGTTCCTCTTCACCTTCGTGCAGGACTTCGCCCAGCTCGCAGGACTCCGCTTTCTTCTCGGAGTCGCCGAGGCCGGTTTCTTCCCCGGGGCAATCCTGTTCCTGAGCCTGTGGGTTCCCGGTAAGCACCGCTCCAAGATCCTCGCGCTGTTCTACCTCGCGCAGCCGCTCACAAGCGTGGTGGGCGCGCCGCTTGCCGGCCTCCTCCTTCAGAACGACGGTGCCCTCGGCCTCGAAGGCTGGCGGTTCATGTTCCTCTGCGTCTCGCTCCCGGCCGTGCTGATCGGTGTCATCGCCTGGTTCTACCTGAAAGACAAGCCGTCCGATGCGAAGTGGCTCACCCGTGAGGAGAGCGACTGGCTCGAGACCACGCTCGAGACGGAAAAGATCGGCACGGAGACAAGCGCCACGGGCATCGGCGGCCACGGGGTCGGCCTCGGCCGCGTGTTGAAGAGCGGGCGCGTGTGGATGCTCTCGTTCATCTACTTCGGCTTCATCTACGGCCTCTACGCCCTCGCCTTCTTCCTCCCGACCATCATCGGCACCTTCGAGGAGCAGTTCGGCACCAGCTTCGGCCTGTTCGAGAAGGGCCTCATCACGGCCATCCCCTATCTGCCCGCCGCAGCCGCCCTGTACTTCTGGTCGCGCGATGCGACGAAGCGCGGACTCAAAACCTGGCACATTGCGATCCCCGCGGTCGTCGGCGGCGTCAGCATTCCTGTCGCCCTGTACATGAACACGCCCGCGGCCACGATCGCCGTCATCACGATCACGGCCATGGCGATCTTCGCCGCCCTGCCCAACTTCTGGACGCTCCCCACGCAGTTCTTGACCGGCACCGCCGCCGCGGCGGGGATCGCGCTCATCAACACGATGGGCAACCTCGCCGGGTTCGCCGCCCCCTACATCACCGGCGCCGTCACCGACGTGACGGGAACGTACCGGGTGCCGATGTTCATCGTCGGATTCTTCCTCCTCGTCTCGGCTCTGTTGATGGTGCTTCTCTCGCGCAAACGCAAGGCGGGGGCCGACACGGGTGCGGCCCCGACGGACGACCGTCCGGTGGCAGCCACTGCGGCGGGTCTCGGCTGATGACGCGCCTCTACAACGAGCCGACCGACTTCGCCGACGAGATGATCGACGGGTTCGTCGCCGCGAACCGCCGCTGGGTGCGCAAGGTGCACGGGGGAGTGGTCCGGGCGACGGCCTCCTCGCCGGGGTCGGTGGCTCTCGTGACGGGCGGCGGATCCGGTCATTACCCTGCGTTCGGCGGTCTCGTCGGCCAAGGTCTGGCGTCGGGCGCCGCACTCGGCAACCTTTTCGCCTCTCCGAGCTGGCAGCAGGTCCGCTCGGTCGCCAAGTCGGCCCAGAACGGCGGGGGCGTGCTGCTGAGCTACGGCAACTACGCCGGCGACGTCCTGAACTTCGATAAGGCTCAAGAGAAGCTCCGCGACGAGGGACTCCGCGTCGAGACGGTCACGGTGACTGACGACATCGCCAGCGCCTCCCTCGATGAGAAACGCAAACGCCGGGGCATCGCCGGTGATCTGACGGTCTTCAAGGCCGCCGCCGCCGCCGCTGATGCGGGCTATGCGCTCGACGAGGTCGTCCGTGTCGCCCGCAAGGCGAACGAGCGCACCCGCTCCCTCGGCGTCGCCTTCACCGGCTGTTCGCTGCCGGGCTCCGATGAGCCGTTGTTCACCGTGCCCGAAGGGCGCATGGCGGTCGGTCTGGGTATTCATGGCGAACCTGGCATCTCAGAGCAGGACGTCCCCAGCGCATCCGGTCTCGCCCAGCTCTTCGTCGAGGCGCTCCTCGCCGAGCTCCCCGAGGGCGTTGCCGAGGCCCGCGGGCAGCGGGTCGCCGTGATCCTCAACGGGCTCGGCTCGATCAAGTACGAGGAGCTCTTCGTCGTCTATGGAGCCGTAGACGCCCTGCTCACCGAAGCGGGCATCGAGGTCGTCGAGCCCGAGGTGGGGGAGCTCGTGACGAGCTTCGACATGGCGGGCGCCTCGTTGACGCTGTTCTGGCTCGACGACGAACTCGAGGCATTCTGGAGGGCCCCCGCGGACGCCCCCGGCTACAAGAAGGGGTCGGTCGACCTGGCTGCCCTCGACGCCGACTTCCACGATGAAGAGGCCTCGACCCTGGTGATCCCCGAGGCGTCCGAAGAGAGCCGCCGCTCGGCCGCACTCGTGCTCTCCGCTCTCGAAGCGGTCAAGGTCACGGTCGACGAGCACGCGGACGAGCTAGGCCGGATCGACGCGGTAGCCGGCGACGGCGACCACGGTATCGGCATGCAGCGCGGGGTGACGGCAGCGGTGGCCGCGGCTCGGGAGGCCGTCGAGAGGGGCGCAGGATCCGAGACGGTCCTCACTCGGGCCGGCGACGCCTGGTCCGACCGCGCCGGCGGAACCTCCGGTGCGCTCTGGGGTTCGGCGCTGACCGCGCTCGGTACCGCGCTCACCGACGTCGCGCCGGCGTCCGGTGAGCGGGTGGCCGCCGGGGTCACAAAGGCGACCACCGAGATCCTCGACTTCGGTGCCGTCGTCGGCGACAAGACGATGGTCGACGTGCTCGTCCCGTTCAGCACGGTGCTGACCGAACGCGTAGAGGCCGGGGAGCGACTCGTCGATGCGTGGCACGGCGCGGCCGATGTCGCTTCTGCCGCAGCTCGGCAGACCGCGGATCTGCTGCCGAAGATGGGCCGTGCTCGGCCCCACGCGGCAAAGAGCCTCGGAACACCGGATGCCGGTGCCGTGTCGCTCGGTCTCATCGTGCAGACCGTTGCCGGTGTCTTGGCCGATGCGTCGGCGCGCACGACACCTGCCCGCTGACCCGGGCCCCACCCACTCGCACCATCTGAAGCAGCACCTACGAAGGAGAACACCATGACCGAGCCACTGCGCATCGTCGTCGGATCCGACGACGCCGGATTCGACTACAAGGAGATCCTCAAACAGGACCTCGCGGGCAACGATCTCGTAGCGTCGGTGACCGATGTGGGAGTCGATGCCTCGGCTCACACCCCCTACCCGTCGGTCGCGATCGCGGCAGCCGAGATGATCGCCCGCGGAGAGGCCGACCGCGCCCTGCTCGTCTGCGGTACCGGCCTCGGCGTCGCCATCTCGGCGAACAAGGTGGCCGGTATCCGTGCCGTCACCGCGCACGACTCCTTCTCCGTGGAACGCGGCGTCCTGTCCAACAACGCCCAGGTGCTCACGTTCGGCCAGCGAGTCGTCGGCATCGAGCTGGCCCGTCGCCTGGCTCGCGAATGGCTGACCTATACCTTCGACGAGACCAGCGCGTCGGCCGACAAGGTCGACGTCATCACCGCCTACGAGCACTCCCACACCGACGCGTCGACGCCGGCGGCGGTGGGCTCGAACGCATGACCCTCTTGACGACCGCTCCCTACACGGTGGGGGTGAGCCTCAAGATGTACTTCGGGCACGCCCGCACCGTGGAGTGGGCGACTGCGATCGGCGCTCTCGCCCGCAGGCACCCGGCGATCGAGCTGGGCCTCGTCGATGTGTTCATGGTGCCGACCTTCCCCTCGCTCGTACCCGTGCGCGAGGCACTGGCGGGCGCTCCCGTGCGTCTCGGCGCGCAGGATCTCGCTTGGGCCGACGAGGGCGCCTTCACGGGCGAGGTCTCCGGTGTCGAGCTGGCCGAGATCGGCTGCACCCTGGCCGAGGTCGGCCACGCCGAGCGGCGCTCGCTGTTCCACGAAGACGACGAGGTCATCGCGCGGAAGACCGCGGCCGCTCTCCGCAACGGGCTGACACCCCTTCTCTGCGTCGGCGAGGAAGCGGAGTCGTCGCCAGCCCTCGCAGCTCTCGAGGTGACGGAGCAGATCAAGGCCGCCTTGGCTGCTTCCGGCTCCGGCCCTGTCGTCGTCGCCTACGAGCCGCAATGGGCCATCGGGGCGCCCGCACCGGCATCGCCCGACTACATCGCCGCGGTGGTCGCCGAGCTGGAGTCGTTCGTCCTGACGCTCGACGGCCGCGAAGGCAGCCGGGTCATCTACGGTGGCAGCGCCGGTCCGGGACTCCTCACCGATCTCGGCGGCACCGTCAAGGGCCTGTTCCTCGGCCGCTTCGCACATGACCCCGGGGCCGTAGCCACCATCCTCGACGAGGTGCTCGTGCTGTGCGGCGCCGAGGTGCAGGCATGACCGCCGCCTCGACCACGGCCGGAGGTCTCATCGGTCTCAGCACCTACGCCTATTTCTGGCGGTTCAGCGACCGGGTCGCCCGGCCCATGTCTCTCGACGACATGCTTCGCGATGCTTCCGAGCTCGGCGCGGAAGTCTTTCAGATCTGCGACTACGCGCCCCTCGACGACTACTCCGACGAGCGCCTCGCCGGCGCGCGGTCACTCGCCGAGAGCCATGGCCTAACGCTGGAGGTGGGGACGCGCGGCACGGATCCTGCGCACCTGCTCCGCTACCTTGAAATCGCCGTCGCCCTCGGTGCGACGCTGGTGCGGAGCATGTGGAGCCAAGGATCCGACAATCCGTCTGCCAGCGAGAACGTCACCCGTCTCGGCACCGTGCTCCCTCGCTACGAGGAGGCCGGCGTCACTCTGGCGCTCGAGACGTACGAGCAGGTGTCGTCGGTCGACCTCGTCGCGCTTGTCGAGGTGATCGGGAGCCCCAACCTCGGCATCTGCCTGGATCCCGCGAACACCGTTGCGAACCTCGAGCTGCCCGGCGATGTGACCGGACGCTGCCTGCCTCACATCGTGAACTGGCACGTCAAAGACTTCGACTTCAGCCGCGAGGCCGGCTGGGTCGGGTTCTCGCTACTGGGTGCGCCCCTCGGTGCCGGACGCCTCGACTACGACGGAATGCGCCGGGCGATCGATCCCGCTCGCCGTGGCATCAGCCAGATCATCGAGCACTGGCTGCCCTGGCAGGGCGACGGCGAGACCACCACCCGCGTCGAAGCGGAGTGGACGAAGAACAACCTGAACTACCTCAAGGAGAACAACTCATGACCGACATCCTCACGACCCCGGCAGTGACCTACGCGGACGGCCAGGGCTCGGCCGACATCACCGTCGCCGTCATCGGCGCCGGCGGCAAGATGGGCCAGCGCGTCTCGAACAACCTCGCCAAGAGCAGCTACACGACCCTGTATGCGGAGGCCTCGCCGGCCGGCGTCGCCCACATCGAGTCGCTCGGCCGCACCGTCACCGCCACCGACGAGGCTGTCAAGGGCGCCGACGTCGTGATCCTCGCGGTCCCCGACGTCGTGCTCGGGAAGGTCTCCGAGAGCGTCGTTCCCGCCATGAAGTCGGGGGCGATCATCCTCACGCTCGACCCCGCCGCCGCCTACGCAGGGCTGCTGGCCGCGCGTGACGACATCCACTACGCCGTGGCGCACCCCTGCCACCCCAGCGTGTTCCTCGAGCGCACGACCAAAGAGGAGTGGGCCGATACCTTTGGTGGCGTGGCCGCTCCGCAGGAGGTCATTGCGGCTCTCGAGGGCGTCGACGAGTCGTCGCCGGTGCGCGAGCTCGCCACCCAGGTCATCTCGACGATCTACGCTCCCGTCATCGCCGTGCACTACGTCACCGTCAAGCAGCTCGCTGTGCTCGAGCCGACCCTCGTCGAGACCATCGCGTGCATGGTCGGGGCTTTCCTCAAAGAGGCCCTCGAGGAGACCATCGACGGCGTCGGAGTTCCCTACGAGGCCGCTCGTGCGATGCTCTACGGCCACACCTGGATCGCCCTCACGAACGGTCTGCGGGGCTCCAACCCGTTCTCGGACGCCTGCCACATCGCCATGGACTACGGCCGCGAGTCGATTGTCAAAGACGACTGGAAGAAGATCTTCGACGACAGCGAGCTCGACTCGGTCATCGCGCGCATGCTGAAGATCGACGCCGTCCGTCGCTAGCCTCGAACCCCCGAGACCAACCGTCTCGGGGGTTCTCGCTGGTTAGGCTCAGCGGGTGAACGTCTCTCGAAACTCCCGGTTGTTCGTGTTGATGGCTGTGACCGCCGTTTTCGGCCTGGTGGTCTCCGGATGCACCGCGACACCGGCCAGCGCGGCCACGACGATGCAGGTCGTCGGCTATGCCGAGGCCGGTTCGACGCCGACCAGCAGGCTCGATGCATCCAAGACCGCTCTCACGACGGTCGGGGTCGACGGCATCAACGTCGAGCGCGGGGGAGCGAGCCTGAGCGCCGTCTCGCCGGAGGCACTCGCGCTCCTGAAGGCAGCCCACGCGCGGCACGAGAAAGCGGAGCTGCTCGTCGGCAACTTCGACGGGGATCTCGGCGATTTCTCTCCGGCCATCGGTGACGCGCTCCTCGGCTCGCCGACGAATATCGACTCTGTCGTGGCGCAGCTGGCCGCCGAAGTGCAGAAGCACGGCTGGGACGGCGTCACCATCGACCTCGAGAGCCTGTCGTCGAAGTACCCGACGGGGTTGACGAATCTCGTCTCGAAACTGAATTCGGCCCTGGGGGCGGGCAAGAGCGTCTCGATCTGCCTGATGGCGACGACGGGTCGCTACGCCGATCTCGGCTACGACGTGCGCGGCCTGGGGCGTGTGGCCGACCACGTCGTCCTCATGGCCTACGACCAGCACGGTCCGACCTGGACGAAAGCCGGCCCGGTGGGCGGCCTTCCCTGGGTGAAGAAGACGATGGCGCCGCTTGTGCACACGGTTCCCACGGCGAGGATCCAACTGGGCATCGCCGGGTACGGCTACACCTGGCCCGCGAAGGGCGACGGCACGCAGGTGTCGGATGGCGCGGCTCGCGCACTCGTCAAGCGGGCCAACGCGAAGGCCGTCTGGAGCACGACCCAGCTCGAGTGGCACGCAACCCTGTCGAACGGCACGGTCGTGTGGTGGTCCGATGCGAAGTCGTACCGTGCTCGTCTCGCCTACGCGAAGCAGCTGCGCATCGGCGGCGTGGTCGTGTGGTCGCTCGGCCTGAGCGATCCGCTGACTCGCTGACTGGCAGACCCGCTGGCTAGCTCAGCCGTTGAGACGAGCCCGGTCGCGGCTTCTCACGGCGGCATGCGTTACCCGGCAGCGAGCACACGCCGAAGATCCGCCTCAGCCGCAACCGGCACCCCGTAATCGCGTGCCTTCCGGGCCTTGCCCGACAGGGACGTTGGATCGGCGGCGACGAGCAGCGTTGTCCTTTTGGTTACCGCTGGCCATGCGACGACGCCAACCATCGCAAGAAGTCGCTCGATCTCGGCCCGGGGCAGCCACATATCTCCGGTCAGTACCACGACGTCACCGGGATTGAGGGTGACCGAATCGGTCCGAAGGAGGGTCGCGCCGGCGAAGGATCCGGCCACCGGCGGCACGAGTGCGGCCTCCTGCATCTCGGCGGGGATGTCGAGCATGCGGCCGACTGCGTCAAGCTCGCTCCGTTCTTCGGCCGTGAGGATGCCGTCCATCCACACCGCATCGACAAGCGCCCGAAAGTAGTCCTCATGAAGAGAACGGCGACGCGCGGGCATGATCGCGAGCATGGCTGCGAGCTCCCGCAGCTCATCGGCTTCGTCGAGCGACAGGTAGCCGTCCGAGAGGGCCCGGTCGAGCATGGCCGCGTATTCCGATTCGCTGTCGGTTGTCTCTAGCGACGGCAGGTGGGTCGCGGCGTCGGCGAGAGCGGTGGATTTCTGCGGTGCAACGTGGTTCGCGGTCGCCTCGACGTCAGCGACAGCAAGGCGGGGCCGAGGAGTCCACGAGGATCCCGGCCACGTAGTCAGAGGCCAGCGCAGTGTCGCTGCCCGGTCGCCCCATGCCGCCCACTCCCGCGTGTCCTCCTGCCCGACTCTCAGGTACTGACCGAGCAGTTGCGCCGTCGCCCTTGCATCCGCCAGCGCCTCGTGCGCGTCGGTCAGATCGATGTCGAACGCGGCACAGCAGTCGGCCAACTTCCGGCCCGACCCCGGCAGATATCGCGACGCCAGCTTCATCGTGCAGAGTGCACGATCGGTGTCGAGTGGCGACTCGAGGCCGACTCGGTCGAGTTCGGCGCGGAGGAAGTCGACCTCGAAGCGCGCGTTGTGAGCGACGACGACTCGGCCCGCGAGCCGGTCGAGGAGCTCGCCGGCCACGTCGCGAAAGGACGGAGCGTCCGCCACGTCACTGCCACGGAGTCGATGGATATGGGTCGGGCCGAGGTCGCGACCCGGGTTGACGACGGTCTCGTATTCGCCCTCGATCTCGCCACTCGGCGAGACCTGAACGATGCCGACTTCGATGACACGATCGTGCCGGGCCGGCCAAAGGCCGGTCGTCTCGAAGTCGATCACTGCATAGCCGTGGTGCGCCAAGTGTTCCCCCAAACCCGAACGGATGCTTTCCGATAGTCATCGTGTCAGAAAGCGCCTCGCCGAGCGCGGCTAGGGTGGCGACATGACCGACACCATGCTCGCGGCAGTGGCCCAGTTTGCGCCGACGGCCGACTTCGAAGCCAACCTGCGGGTCATCGACGAGCTGGCAGCGAAGGCCGCGGCGCGCGGGGCGAGCGTGGCGGTGTTTCCGGAGTACTCCTCGTTCTTCGAGGCGCAGCTCGGGGTGAACTTCGTCGAGGGCGCTCAGCCGATCGACGGACCGTTCGTGCGCGGGCTGGGCTCCATCGCGTCGAAGCACGGCCTGTACGTGGTGGCAGGATTGGTCGAGACGCGGCCATCGGATCCTCGTCGCTTTGCCAACACGCTCGTGGCGGTCGACACGGAGGGCGGAGTAGTCGCGACGTATTCGAAGCTGCACCTCTACGACGCGTTCGGATCGAAGGAGTCGGAGTGGGTCGTCGCCGGCGATATCGAGGCCCCGCAGACGTTCGAGATCGAGGGCTTCCGGGTCGGGCTTCAGACCTGTTACGACGTGCGCTTTCCCGAGGTGACTCGCACTCTGGTCGACGCCGGCGCCGAGGTCGTCCTGCTGCCCGCCGAGTGGGTGCGGGGGGCGTTGAAAGAGCACCACTGGCGCACACTCGTCACGGCGCGAGCCATCGAGAACACCATCTACATCGCCGCAGCCGACCACGTGCCGCCGATCGGTGTGGGCAACAGCATGATCGTCGACCCGTTCGGTGTCGAGATCGCGACCCTCGGCGACGAGACCGGCATCGCGGTCGCCGAGATCTCGCGCGCACGGCTCGAGCATGTTCGGCAGGTCAACCCGGCGCTGGCGTTGCGTCGCTTTCGGGTGACTCCGGCCTGACTTCGGGGGCACGGGCGCCATTCTGCGAGCGATCCGGGGCAGACACCCCCGCACGGCAGTAACGGGTGGGAATGCAGCGGCGGATCGCTCTCAAATTAGCGGCGTGCTACTAGCGGCGAGCGGCGAGCGGACTAAGCGCCGAGACGCGACAGCCGCCCGACGGCCTCCTCGAGCACCTCGAACCTCTTGCAGAACGCGAACCGCACCAGCGACGAGTACTCCTCGGCGAGATCGGCGTGGCAGAACGCCGAGATCGGCACGCCGACCACCCCGGCCAGCGACGGGAGACGGCGGCAGAGGTCGACAGCATCGTCGAAACCGAGCCCCGCGGCGTCGGCGACCACGAAATACGACCCGCGCGGCGTCGAGGTCGGCAGGCCGGCCGCCTCGAGCCCCGTCCGGAGCAGATCGCGCTTGCTCTGCAGTGTGGCGGCGATTCCGCTGAAGTAGGTGTCGGGCAGGCCGAGGCCGACGGCGATGGCGGGCTGGAACGGGGCCCCGTTGACGAATGTCAAGAACTGCTTGACCGCAAGGATCCGGGTCACGATCTCAGCCGGGGCCGTGAGCCACCCGATCTTCCAGCCGGTGGTGGAGAACGTCTTCCCGCCGCTCGAGATCGTGACGGTGCGTTCGGCCGCTCCGGGCAGGGTCGCGATCGGGCGGTGTTCGGCGCCGTCGAACAGCAGGTGCTCGTAGACCTCGTCGGAGACGAGGAGGGCATCGTGCTGGTGGGCTAGCTCGACGAGCAGACGCTTGGTCGCGTCGCTGAGGACGCTGCCGGTCGGGTTGTGCGGGTCGTTGAGCAGGATGATTCGGGTGCGGTCCGTAATGGTTCGACGCAGTTCGTCTTCGTCGACCTCGAAGTCGCGGCCGCGAAGGGCGACAGTGCGGTGGTCGCCACCGGCGAGCCCGATGACGGCGCCGTATGAGTCGTAGAACGGTTCGAGGGTCACGACCTCGTCGCCCGGCTCGACGAAAGCGAGGAGCGTCGCCGCAAGGGCCTCGGTCGCACCGGCGGTCACGAGTACCTCGGTGACGGGGTCGACATCGAGGCCGTAGAAGCGCTTCTGGTGCGAGGCGACGGCCTCGAGGAGCACCGGCATGCCCCGCCCGGGCGGGTACTGGTTCACGCCGTCGGTGATGGCTCGGCGGGCCGCCTCGAGAACCTCTTCGGGCCCGTCCTCGTCGGGGAAGCCCTGACCGAGGTTGATCGCGCCGGTGGCTGCGGCGAGGGCGGACATCTCGGCGAAGATCGTGGGCGCGAGATGGCCGCGGCTGTCGAGGAGCATGGCGCCGCGAGCGGCGCGTTCCCAGGGGGCCGGTGTCGTCATGGCATCCTCGTCAGGTCTGGGAGCGAAAGCGCTCGTGGCCGGGGTCGGCGTTCTCGGCTGACCCTTACAGAGCCAGCCTATGATGTGAAATCAGTTCGCTCGCGGTGTGTCGGAGGTCCAGAAGGATCGCCGGCAGGGCCGTCGAGACACGAAAGGATCCCTCCGCGCATGAGTCAGTTCCCCGGCAGCGACAGCTCTTCCGAGAACTACCGTTCATCCGAGAACGCCGGCCCTTCCGACAACCCGGGTTCGTCTGAGACGAATCCGACGGAGCCCCTCGCCGACACGACCGCACCCGTCGTCCCCGAGCAGCGCTCGCCGTGGCAGGCCCCGGTCGGCGCTCCGGCTCTCCCCGGCGAGACCCCCTCTTCTCTGGCCGACACACGCCCCGCACCCGCGCCGACCTCCGGTGTGCACCAGGCTCCGCCGTCGCTGTCGCACGCCCCGTACGCGGGAGCTCACTCCTCGGCCTTCGGCACGCTCCGAGAGAACGGCGAGCCCGAGCCGGCCGCCGAAGCAGGTTCCGACGATGTCTGGCAGCGTCCGGCCTCCTCTCGGCGCAAGCGGAGCGGCCTCGGCGGGTTCGTCGCGGTCGCCGCGGTGGCCGCCGTCATAGGCGCTCTCGTCGCCACCGGGGGCTATGCCCTGCTCGGTCGGGGGGCGACCGCGGCCACCGGCGGAACGAGCGACACCCTCTCGATCGGCCACTACAAAGACGCGTCGCTGATCACCGCGGTGGCGGCGAAGGCGACCCCGTCCGTCGTCACCATCGGCGTGACGTCGGGCTCTTCCGGTGGAACGGGTTCGGGCGTCATCCTCACCAGCGACGGCTACATCGTCACGAACACCCACGTGGTCACCCTCGACGGAGCGAGCTCGACCGGAACCGTGTCGGTGACGACCTCGGGCGGCCGGGTGTACTCCGCCAAGGTGATCGGTACGGATCCTCTCGTCGATCTGGCAGTCATCAAGATCGACGCGACCGGCCTCACTCCCATCACGTTCGCCGACTCGTCCAAACTCAATGTCGGCGACACGACCGTGGCGATCGGCGCCCCCCTCGGGCTCTCGAACACCGTCACCGACGGCATCGTGTCGACCCTCAACCGGAGCATCACGGTCGCCTCGTCGGCCGTCCCCGACACGGGCGGCGACACCTCGGGCGGCTCGCAAGACAACAACGGCCAGGGCCCCTTCAGCTTCGACAACGGCCAGGGCAGTTCCGGTTCGACGACCTCGACCATCGCACTCCCCGTGATCCAGACCGACGCGAGCATCAACCCGGGTAACTCGGGCGGTGCCCTGCTCGACACCGACGGCAAGCTCATCGGCATCAACGTGGCTATCGCCAGCGCCGGCGGATCGTCGTCGTCGAGCAGTGCCGCCGGCAGCATCGGGGTCGGGTTCTCGATCCCGTCGAAGCTCGTCGAGCGCGTGGCGAACGACATCAAAGACACCGGATCGGCGACGCACGGCCTTCTCGGGGCTTCCGTCGACGACGCAACGAGCGACACGTCGGCGACGCAGACCGGTGCCCTTATCAAGACGCTGACCTCCGGTGGCGCCGCTCAGAAGGCGGGCCTCCGTGCCGGCGACGTCGTCACGAAGTTCGACGGCGTTCAGGTGACCAGCGGCACCGATCTCTCGGCCCAGGTGCGCGTTCTCGCGGGCGGTTCAACGGCCTCGCTGACGTACATCCGCGATGGCAGCACCAAGTCGCTGACGGTGACCCTCGGCACGCTCAAGGGATGACGCCCGGCAACCGGACGGAGACGCCCTGGTAAGCTCGTCCGGATTTCCCCGGACGGCGCCCGGCCGACCGTCAAACCCATGCCAGGACGACATGAGCACCCACGATCGTGACGATGCCCTCGGCGGCGACTCGGTCGACAGTCGCACCGTCGGCGTCTCGTATGTGATGCCCGTCTTGAACGAGGTGCACGAGATCGAGTCGGCGGTGGCGTCGCTCATCGCCCAGGATCACGAGGGCCCCTTCGAGGTGCTCCTCGCCCTCGGGCCGAGCGTCGACGGCACGAACGAGGTCGTCGCGCGACTGGCTCAGGCCGACCCGAGGATCCGATCGGTCCCGAATCCGATCGGCTCGACTCCCGCGGGCCTGAACGTCGCGATCCTCGCCTCGAGGTTCCCCGTGACCGTCCGCGTCGATGCGCACTCCGTGCTCCCCACCGACTACACGCGGCTGGCCGTCGAGACCCTGCTCCGCAGCGGGGCCGACAACGTGGGCGGCATCATGCACGCCGAGGGCCGCACCCCCTTCGAGAAGGCCGTTGCGCGCGCCTATGGCAGCCGCGTCGGTCTCGGTGGCACTCCCCATCACGTGGGAGGCAAGGAGGGTCCGGCCGAGACGGCCTACCTGGGTGTCTTCCGACGCAGTCGCCTGATCGAGGTCGGCCTGTTCGACGAAGACATCAAGCGCGGTCAAGACTGGGAGCTCAATCGGCGCCTTCGTGCGTCGGGCGGCACCGTGTGGTTCACTCCCGCCCTGACCGTGACGTATCGGCCCCGGCCGAGTCTCGGCAAGCTCGTCCGCCAGTTCGTCGCCACGGGCATCTGGCGCGGTGAGCTCGTGCGCCGATTCAAGCTCGCCAACTCGCTCCGCTACCTCGTACCGCCCGCGATGGTGCTCGGGGTGGGTGTCGGCGCACTGGTCGGGATCGTCGGAATCATCGGCGCCGTCCTCGGATCCTGGGCGGGGTGGTTGCTCGTCGGCTTTGCCGTTCCGGCCGTCTATCTCGTGTTCGTCGTCGTGGCCACTCTGACGGCCGCCCGCGAGGAAGACGCAAGGACGAGACTGTGGTTTCTCGTAGTGTTGCCCTGCATCCATTTCGGTTGGGGGCTCGGCTTCGTCGCTGGGTTCCTCTCGCTGACCAAGAACATCACCGCCCACGTCGGAAGGTAAGAATGTCGCCTTCGCCCGGATCGAGACCCTCGTCGATCGCCGAGCTCAAGCGCGTCGCGCAACCACCGGAGGTGCGGAGTCGGGCCAATGCCGAGCACTGGACCGCCTCGCTCTACCTGCGTGACATCTCGCCGTACCTGACCTGGGTGCTGCTGCGCACGAGCATCTCGGCGAACGGTGTCACCGGGCTGATGATCCTCGCCGGGTGGGCGACCGCCTTCTCGCTGCTGATTCCCGGTATTGCCGGGCCGTTGCTCGCTCTCGTGCTCGGGCAGGTGCAGATGCTGATCGACTGCTGCGACGGAGAGGTGGCCCGCTGGCGCGGCACGTCGTCGCCGGCCGGGGTGTTCCTCGACAAGGTCGGGCACTACACGACCGAGGCGCTCATTCCGGTCATGCTGGGGTTCCGGGCGGCGGGATTCCCGTTCCAGGCCCCGGCTGACTTCCTCTGGACCACCCTCGGGTTGACGTTGGCGCTGATCATCGTCTTGAACAAGGCGCTGAACGACATGGTGCACGTCGCCCGGGCGAACGCCGGTCTCGACAAGCTCGAAGACAAGCGCGGGGGAGTGACCGTGCCGAGCGGTCGCCTCCTGGCGCGGCTGCGGCGGGCTGCCCGCTTCGTGCCGTTCCATCGGCTGTATCACTCGGTCGAGCTCACGATGATCATCTTCGTGGTGTCGATCGTCGGCATCTTCGTCGGTCAGATGCACGCCGACCGTCTTCTCCTCCAGATCCTCACGCCGCTGTCGCTGCTCGCCCTCGTCGGGCACTTCGTGGCCATCATGTCGTCGAAGCGGGTGCGATCCTGAGCGTTTCGCCGCCTGTCCGGCCGACGGTGGGCGTCGTCAGCCTGACCCAGGGGCGTCGACCGGACGACCTGCGGGCCGGGCTCGAGTCGGTCCTGCGGCAGATCGACGTCGAGCTCGACATCGTCTGCGTGGGCAACGGGGCTGATCCCGGCGCGCTTCCGAGCGGCGTGCGGTCGCTCGTGCTCCCTGAGAACGTCGGAATCTCGGCCGGGCGCAACCGGGGCGCCGAGGCGGTCTCCGGTGACTACGTGTTCTTCCTCGACGACGACGCCGCCCTCGCCTCCGACACCTTCCTGGCCGACGCGATCGCCCTCGTCGAGACGGCGGGTGACATCGGTCTGCTTCAGCCGCGCGTGACCGACCCGCGCGGTCTCGGAGACCCGCGCCGATGGATCCCTCGCCTGAAGAAGGGGTCGGCCACCGACTCGAGCGACGTCTTCTCGGTGTGGGAGGGCGCGACCCTCCTGCGTCGGAGCGTGTTCGACGCGTGCGGCGGCTGGGGAGAGCCCTACTTCTACGCCCACGAGGGCATCGAGCTGGCCTGGCGGGTCTGGGCGCAGGGCCTGCGCGTCTGGTACGCGGGCGACCTGGTGGCTCACCACCCCGCCATCGACCCGGCGCGGCACAGCCAGTACTACCGGCTCAACGCCCGCAACCGCGTGTGGTTGGCCAAGCGCAATCTGCCGTGGCCTCTCGTGCCGGTCTACGTCGGATCCTGGACTCTGGTGACCCTGGTGCGGTGGGGTCGTCGACCCGACCGCATGCGCCCCTGGCTCGCTGGATTCCGAGAGGGGTGGTCTTCGGCTCCCGGGGGGCGGCGGTCGATGGGCTGGCGGACGGTCATTCGGATGACCCGCGCCGGGCGCGCTCCGATTCTCTAAGGCGGGTTCTGCAATGCTGGGAGAGAGCGGACTCGGTCGGGCCAACTGGCCCGTCTCAGGTGCCGCCACCGCTGTCATCCACTTCGAAGGAGCCTGATGCCGATCGTTCGAGATCTCGGTCTCGCCCTCGGGCTGGTCAAACGCTCGGTGCGCGCCCGTCGCACGCGCAAGCAGCTGGCGAAACGCGACCTGACCCTGACAGCGCCTCGGCCAGGTGTCGTGCGCGTCGCGGTCTATTTCGCCGACGGGCCGGTGAACCTCTACCAAATTCGGCAGTGGTACGCGCCCCTGGCGCATCTCAACAGGACCACCCCGGTTGCGATCGTCGTGCGAAGCCCCGCGACGATGCTGGCGCTGCTGGACGAGTCGCCGGTTCCGGTGGCCTATGCGCGCCAGGTCGCCGACCTGGAGGCCTTCGTCGAATCGCAGCCGATCGCGATGACCCTGTACGTCAACCAGAACTCTCGCAACTTCCAGATGATGCGATACGCGCGCATGTGGCACGTCTTCGTCAACCATGGCGAGAGCGACAAGATGTACATGACGACCAACCAGTTCAAGACGTACGACTACGCGTTCGTCGCAGGCAAGGCGGCATTGCAGCGGCTCGGCGCGAAGCTCTGGGACTACGACCTCGACCGTCGCGCCATTCTGATCGGGCGCCCCCAGGCCGACCACTTCGCTGGCGCACTTCCCTACACGCCCGACGGCCGCATCGTCGTCCTCTACGCTCCGACCTGGGAGGGCGACCGTCCCGCCGCCGCATACGGGTCGATCGCGTCGCACTCGGCGCTCGTGCCGGCGCTGCTGGCGACCGGCCGGCACCGGGTCGTCTATCGGCCGCATCCGCGCAGCGGTGTGCGCGACCCCGACTATCGCGCGGCTCATGAGGGCATCAAGCGTCTGATCGAGGAGGCGAACCGCAAGGATCCCGCTGCCGGTCACCTCTTCGACGACGGACCCGACCTCGGCTGGCAGCTCGCTGCGGCCGATGTCGCGATCACCGACATCTCGGCGATGGTCTACGACCGGCTGGCCACAGGGCGACCGTTGCTTATTGCACGACCGGTCTCACCCGAGGCCGAAGTCGACGAGGGGGGTTATCTCGGGTCGGCCGAGTGGGTGACGGCCGATCAGGCTAGCGACATCGTTCGATTGGTCGACCGGGTGCTTCTCGACTCCGATGCGCGGGAGCGCCTCGACTTCTGGGCCGAACACCACTTCGGCGACACGACTCCGGGGGTGGCGACCCGCCGATTCGAGTCGGCCGTCGCGCTTCTCGAGAGCCGGTGGCACGAGTTCGCGGCACAGAGCCCGCGCCCGGAGGCGTCACCGTCGGGTGACGCTTCTGAGGCGGGGCCAGATGACGGCGAAGACTCTCTCCGCGACTAGTCACAAATAAGGCATATACAAATGAGGCATAAAGAGTGCCTCTTTATATAGTCTGGACATGCTGACGTGGGTGCCGTATTCGTAGGGTATGCCTGCTCCCAGTTCTGAAGCGTCACGCCTCGTCGGCGAACGGATCAAGGCGGAACGACTACGGCTTGCCCTCAGTCAAGACGAGGTCGCCCATCTGGCGGGCATGAACGTCTCGAACTACGGCAAGATCGAGCGCGGCATCGGCAACCCCGTGCTGCACACGCTCGTGCGCATCTCGGCAGTTCTCGACATCGACCCGGCGCAGCTCGTCGCCGGACTCACCGCAGATCACCTCCCGGCGCTTCTCGAGGCGTTCAGCGCCGCCGACTATGTCGCCGAGCAGCGCCGTCGAGCCGGGCGCCAGCCCAACTGACGGAGCGACCCGGCGGCGACGCCACCGGCCTCAGAAGCTGATGCGCCAGAGGTACTCCTCGCCATCGGGGCGGAACCAGCGCACGACGACGATCGAGTCGGTGCTCTCCACCCCGATCAGGGTGAGTCGGGCGCTTCTGCCCGGCTCGAGGGTCAGTGGTTCTAGCGGGACCAGGTGGCCCGACCCGAGGAGGGTCGCTCGGACGTTGGTGACCCTCTCGTCACTCATATTGACGAGGCGGATGACGTGCGGAGCATCGTCGCGGTCGATCCAGAACGGGACGGGGTAGGCAGGGGCGTGGCTTCTCATGGGACGACCCTAAAAGGGGCCTACGACGAATGGCCCGGCACCCCTGTGGAGGGCGCAATTGCTGGGGATAACCCCAAGGGCGGGGGTCTGTGGAGGCGCGGACGACCCCGTGTGCTGGGTGATTGCAGACGGCGGTCAGGATCCTAATTCGACCGGAAACGACGCGGGCGGCGGCCCGAAGGCGGTACGGGAGCTCGTCACGACCCGGCGACCGAGCGTGTGATTGCCCACGCCACCGATCACGGCACCGATGCCGAACGGAATCGCGCGACCGATGATCGACGTCGACTGCGAGCGGAGGAAGCGTTTGGTGAACTCTTTGCGCACGAGCCCGGAGAGACCGGAGAGCGACGCCTTGGGCAGGCGCTCGGCGACGAGGTCGCCCCAGAACGCCGATCGCGCGGGGCCCGAGCCGATGGCCTCGCCCGCGAGCTGCTTGACCAGGTCTGCCCCCGGCCCGCCGAGCATCATCGCCATGACGATGGTGCGTGCGCGCTCCGGGTCGGTCACGGCGACGCCGTGCACCTCGGTCACCGACTGGGCATAGAGGGCGCTGGCCTCGAGGAAGTACGCCGTCTCGGCCCCGGAGAGAGCGAGGGAGAGCGGAATGCCGATGCCGGGGATGACGGCGCTCGCTCCCACCGCGGCCCCACCCGTCGTCACGGCGGCGAGGTATTCGCGCTCGAGAGTGCGGAGGATCTGCGCCGGGGTGTGATTCGGGTGACGGCGTCGAAGCTGGCGCACGTGACTGACGACGACCGGGTGCTGAACCGTCAAGACCCGGTTCAGAGTGCGCTGCCATTTGGGGCTGTCGGTGTCGCGCGTTAACTCACGACCGACCTCGCGCAGTTCTTGACCCTGAATCGGAACGGCCCAGGTCTCGTCGACCGCCGAAGAACGGGAATCGGCCCGATCGACCTTCTCGAGTGAGGCTCGGTCGAGTTCGGCCTTCTCGAGAGCTGCTTTTTTGGATCGTCGCATCCTCGTGACATTACGCCTTGGTCTTGGGAGCCAGATCGGCGTTGTACCTCGCCAGCGCCTCGGTGATCGGGCCGTCGAACACCAGCGCCCCCTTGTTGAGATAGAGACCGCGGGTGCAGAAGCGCCGGAGGTCTTTCTCGTTGTGCGAGACGAAGAACAGCGTGCGACCCGCGCTGAGCATCTCTTCGATGCGGCGGTAGCACTTCTCCCGGAACGCTCGGTCGCCGACCGCGAGCACCTCGTCGACCAGAATGATGGGCTCTTCGAGGCGCGAGATCACCGAGAAGGCGATTCGCACCTTCATGCCGCTCGACAGGTGCTTGTAGGGCGTGTCGACGAAATCGGCGATCTCGGCGAAGTCGATGATCTCATCGAAGGCTTCGTCGATCTCGGCCCGTCGCATGCCGTGGAGGCCCGCGGTCAGGTAGACGTTGTCGCGCACGCTGAGGTCGCCCACGAAGCCGCCGGTGATCTCGATGAGCGGCGCGACGCCCTTCTCGACCGACACGCGTCCCTCGTCGGGCAGAACGACCTCAGCCACGAGTTTCAGCAGGGTCGACTTGCCCTGGCCGTTTCGGCCGACGACCCCGATCGACTCACCGGGCTGCACCTCGAACGAGACGTCGCGGAGGGCCCAGAACTCGCCCGGCCTGGTGCGACGGCTGCTGTCGGCGAAGAGGTCTTTGAACGACCGACGGGCGCGACGATTGCGGCGGTACCGGATGCCGGCGCCCGAGACCCGGATGACGGGATGGTTCTCGCCCATCAGATCTCCTTCAAGACGGCGCGCTCCGAGGCGCGGAAGACGAGGATCCCGACGAACAGAATCACCACCGACATGAGGGCGGCGACGACGACCTCCAGCGGTCGGAGCTGATCGGGGAAGAACGCCGATCGGTAGAGCCCGAAGATGCCGCTGAGGGGGTTGAACGCCGCGACCACGTGAAAGGACTCGGGGAGGTTCTTCGTGCCGTAGATGATGGGCGACGCGTAGAAGAGGAAGCGCAGGATGAGCTTCACGGCGCGCTCGAGGTCGCGGAAAAAGACGACGAGCGGCGCGATGATGAGGCCCAGGCCAGTGACGAGGATGGCCTGCAGGATGATCGCCAGCGGGAAGAACACCACCTCCCAGTGCAACGGGGCCCGGGTGATCAGAGCGAAGATCGCCAGCACGGGGAGGCTGAACAGGAATTCGATGCCCTTCGAGGCCACGATCCGGTTGACCCAGATGGTGCGAGGGATCTTCGTCGACCGGACCAGCTTGGCGTCGGAGGTGAACGCCTTCGTGGCATCCGACACCCCACCGGTGAACCACTGCCAGGCGAGGAGCCCGCTGAGCAGGAACACGATGTACGGCTCTTCGCCGACGTCACGCTTGAAGACGACGGTGAAGACGAAGAAGTAGATCGCGCTCATCAGCAACGGGTCGAGGATCGACCAGAGGTAGCCGAGCGCACTCGTCGAGTAACGGACCTTGAGGTCGCGCGAAGTCAGCAGCCAGAGCACCTGCCGGTAGCGCGCGAAACCGGTCGCTCGGGGCGGGGCGATCGTGCTCGAAGAGGGAGAGAAAGTCGTCACGGGAGTCCTATGTCGTCAGGACACCCCGCCGAACGCGTCAGACGAACAGGTTGGCGCGCTCGAGGTCTTCCGCGAAGTCGACCTCGACGGCGTAGAGGTCGGAGATGTCCACCGGTACGAAGCGTAGGGCATTCTGTTCGATGCCCAGCTCGATGCCGCGCTCGAAATAGTCTTGGCTGTCAACGCGACCGAGCTGGCGAATCAGGTCGGCCTTGTCGGCCTTCGAGACGAAGTTGATGCCGACGGCCTCACCGAGACCGTGCTTGACCTGCTTGGAGAGCTCGTCGATGAAGCCCTCGGCGTCGGTGGTGTATTTGACCTCTTCGTCGGAGACGCTCGAGGTGTTGACCGAGACGAACGACTGGTCGGACGAGATGTACGGCACGGCGCGGGTGAGGGCTGCGGGGTCGAAGACGACGTCGCCGTTCATCCAGAGCACACTTGACGAGCCGGTCGCCTTGAGGGCGCGGAGGAGGCTCTTCGAGGTGTTGGTCTGGTCATACTGCTCGTTGTAGACGAAGCTCGCGGTCGGGAAGGCCTCGACGATGTGCTCGTACTTGTACCCGACGACGACGGTGATCTTCACGTCGGCACCGAAGGCGCTGCGGATGTTCTCCATCTGCTGCTGCATGATGGTGCGGCCGTCGGCCAGCTCGGTGAGGCACTTCGGAAGCGAGCGGCCGAGGCGCGTGCCCATACCTGCTGCCAAAATAACGATCTGCGTGCTCATGCGTGTCTCCTCTGGTTCGAACCCGGCCGGGCGCTTCGCCCGGGGCGAGAGCAGCCCGTGCGTTACCGACTGTTCGTCGTCGTCACACCTGGGGTTTGTCGTCTGCGGCACAGCGATGTGCAATCTGAGAGTACCGGCAAAGCGTGATAGGGGGACGGATTGTCAGGTGTTTGTCGCCTATTCGTGACGTCGGCGACTCGCCTCGGGGAGGCGGGGACCGGGATCCTCGACCGGTTGCTACGGTTGAGCGTCCGGGAAGAAGGACGACGACCACTCGTGCATTGGGGGACACCGTGAGCAACACGGAAGGCGCAGACGGCGGGGTCGCACACGGGCAGGGCGACCAGATCGAGACCGGCGGGGCACCCGCCGACAAGGCGGTTCCGGTGACGCGCACACCGGCTGCGAAGCGGACCCCGGCGAGCCCGGGCGCTCGCAAGCCCACGCCGAAACGGGCGCCCGCGACCGCCCGCACGGCCGCTGCCGCGAAGACGGCTGCCGCGAAAACCACTGCCTCGAAGCCGGCGGGGGCGTCGCGCACGACGGCCGCCTCCAAGACGGCCGCAGCCAAGGCGACCGCGGCGAAGGAAGCAGCCGCGAAGGTGAAGGCCGAGGCGGCCAAGGCTGCAGCCGACGAGAGCGAAGCCGTCGCCGGTTCCGACTCGATCGCCGACGAGGCCGAGCCGGTCGTCCGTGTGACGCCGGCCCGCGCACCGCGCGCATCCGCCGCGACGCGAAGGCGCACGTCGCCGTCGCAGTCGCCGACGGCATCGGCCGAGACGCCTGTCGTGATCGCGTCCCCAGAGCCGGAGGCACCCGCAGAACTCCAGGTCGAGCCGGAGCCGGACGAAGCTCCCGAGGCGGACGCGACCGTTGCCCCGATCGCCGAAGACGATCCCGAGACGGAGGTCGACGAGACCCCGCTGCCCGAGTCGGATCCTTCAGCCGATGCCGCTCGCGAGAGCGCGCCCGTCGTGCTCTCGATCAAGGGCCTGGTGAAGCGCTACGGCACGACGACGGCCGTCGAGAACATCGACCTCGACGTGCACGCGGGCTCGTTCTACGGAATCGTCGGGCCGAACGGCGCCGGCAAGACCACCACCCTGTCGATAGCGACCGGGCTGCTCCGCCCCGACGAAGGAACCGTGACGATCCTCGGCGACGACGTCTGGAGCGCCAAGGAGTCATCGAAGGCCAAGAGATCGCTCGGCGTTCTGCCCGACCGGCTGCGGCTGTTCGATCGGCTCACGGGGGCGCAATTCCTCTACTACGCCGGCACGCTCCGGGGCCTCGACGGTGCCACAGCTCGCAAGCGGACCGCCGACCTCGCCGAGGCGTTCGGCCTGCAGGACGCCCTCGGACGCCTCGTCATGGACTACTCGGTCGGCATGACGAAAAAGGTCGCACTCGCGGCCGCGATCATCCACTCGCCCCGACTGCTGATCCTGGACGAGCCGTTCGAGTCCGTCGACCCCGTTTCGGCCGCGACCGTGACCGAGATCCTCCAGCGCTACGTGCGCGGCGGCGGCACCGTGCTGCTGTCGAGCCACAGCATGGATCTCGTCGAACGCATCTGCGACAGCGTCGCCGTGATCGTCGACGGGCACGTCCTGGCCCAGGGAACGGTCCACGACGTGCGGGCGGGTCGCTCGCTGCAGGAGCGGTTCGTCGATTTGGCCGGCGGGGGAGCAGCGACGGAGGGGATGGAATGGTTGCACAGCTTCTCCGACTGAGGCTGCTCTCGATCGCGAACCTCGTGCGCTTCGGCCTGCGTCCGGCCTTCGCCACGGTCGTGCGAGTTGTCATCGTGCTCGCGGCCTCGATCGCCGTTGCGACGCTCACCAGCCGGCTTCGTTTCGACCCTCTGCCCGAGGTCCAGGCGCTCGTCGTCGGAGGTGGCGCCCTTCTGCTGGTGGCGTTCCTCGTCGCACCGTTCGCCTCGTCACGCCCACCGTGGGGAGACCCGCGTCGCCTGTACGGCTACCCGATCGGCACCGACGCCGCGGCCGGCGGTCTCGCTCTCGCCGGGGCCATCGGGTTGCCGACGCTGTCGCTGCTGATCCTCGGCGCCGGCTACGTCCGGTCGTTCGGCGAAGGCTCGGGCATCGCCGCTCTGGCCATCGTGTCCGCCGTTCTCGCGGGGCTCACGGCGCTCCTCCTCGCGCTGGTCGCCTCGACGATCAACACGATGATCACCGGGCGCCGTGCTCGAGACCTCCTCGCGGTCGGAGGCGTGGTCGTCGCCCTCGTGCTGGTGCCTCTCGTGATCGACCTCATCCGCGTCGTGCTTCCGGGCGGATACCGAGGATCCGGCACCGTCGCGTCTCTCCTCGCCGCGACGCCCTTCGGTGCCGCGGTTGCCCTTCCCGGCCACGCCGCCACCGGCAGCACCGGTCGCGTGGTCGCCGACGTCGTTGTTGCCCTGCTCACGCTCGCCGTGCTGTGGTGGGTCTGGCGGATGCTGGTGGGTCGCGCTCTGCACCGCCCGCCGGCGCCCACTCTCGAGGCGGAGCGAGTGAGCCTCGGCTGGTTCGATTTCACTCGGGGAACACCGGGCGGTGCCATCGCCGCGCGCAGCCTGACGTACTGGGTGCGCGACGCCCGGTACCGCTGGTCGCTCGTGATCCTCCCGTTCCTCCCGGTGCTCATCGTGCCTCTCGGAATCGCGGGGATCGACTGGCGTCTGCTCGCTCTCATCCCCGTGCCGGTCATGTGCCTGCTGCTCGGCTTCCTGCCCCACAACGACGTGGCCTACGACAACACGGCCCTGTGGATGCACATCTCGGCGAATACGCGCGGGCTCCCCGATCGCCTCGGACGGCTGACCCCCGCCCTCGTCATCGGCATCCCTCTGGCGCTCGTCGGCTCGCTGGTGGCCGTGGCTCTGCGGGGCGATTACACCGCCTACGGCCCTGAGTTGGGCATCTGCGTCTCATTGCTCTTCTGCGGTCTCGGCCTGTCGAGCATCCTGTCGGCAGCGCTGCCCTACGCGGCAGTCCGCCCCGGTGACGACCCGTTCCAGCAACCCCAGTCGACGAGCTCGGCGGCTGGCTGGTCGCAATCGCTGCTCGTCGGCGGGGCTGTCCTCCTCAGCGTGCCGACCGGCGTGATGGCGATCGTCGCAACGCTCGACGGGCGCAGCGACCTCGCGTCGGCCGCTCTCTGGACGGGCCTCGGCACCGGAGTCATCGTGCTGGTGGCGGGAGTCGCCATCGGGTCGTGGGTGTTCTCACGCCGAGCCCCCGAGCTGCTGGCGTTCGCGCTGCGGAGCTGACCCGCGCCGGGTGCCGGGGTGCAGGATCCTTCGGGTCGCCCTTCAGAGGACGCGGCGGGCGGCGTACGATGGTTGGCATGAGCGACACGGGTAGCGGAAGCGAAATTACCGGCGGCGGAACGGACGTTCTCGACCGCGAGTTGGAGAAACTCCTCAACGAGGAGGCCATCGAGCCGGGCGATCATGAACGTTTCTCGCACTACGTGCCGAAGAACAAGATCATGGAGTCGGCGCTTTCGGGCAAGGCCGTCAAGGCGCTCTGCGGCAAGAAGTGGACTCCGGGTCGCGACCCGGAGAAGTTCCCGGTCTGCCCGACGTGCAAGGCGATCTACGAGAAGATGAAGTCCGAGTAGAGGCCTCGCCGGCTCGACTCTCTGCTGACGCACCCGGGGTCTCGGCCCGTCCGGCCCCGCTCACTCGTAACGGGTTGGGATGACTGGCTCGCCGCGGCCCAGGCTGAACGCCGCCTGCGGCAGCTCGCCCACGGCGGCTTCGCGGTGCGCTCGGGCACGGAGGACGCCCTCGGGGCCGGTCCAGCGCTCGTCGATCGTGCCGTCCGTGACGAGCGGCACCAGCAGCGTGCGTTCGGAGGGGCCGACTTCGGTCGAGCCAACCCGGACGATCTCTTCTGATGCGATGCCCTTGCGCCGGGCCCGGACGGAGAACTTGCGACCGCCGACGGTGGCCTTCTCGGCGGATTTCTTGCCGACCGACACCCACTCGCCGCTGTTGTCACGGTGCGCCACCAGTTTGAAGACCATCGAGGCGGCCGGGTGGCCCGAGCCAGTGACGACGCTGGTGCCGACGCCGTAGCTGTCGACGGGGGCTGCCCGCAGCGCCGCGATCGTGAACTCATCGAGGTCGTTGGTGACGGTGATCTTCGTGCCGGTGGCACCGAGCGTGTCGAGCTGGCGCCGCACCTGCGCGACGAGCTGGGGGAGGTCGCCCGAGTCGATGCGAACGGAGCCGAGCTCCGGCCCGGCCACCCGCACAGCCGTCTCGACCGCAGCCTCGATGTCGTAGGTATCGACGAGAAGCGTCGTCGACGGGCCGAGGGCGTCGACCTGCGCGGTGAAGGCGGCCTCTTCGGTGTCGTAGAGGAGCGTGAAGGCGTGGGCGGCAGTGCCCATCGTTGGAACTCCCCAGGTGCGACCCGCCTCGAGGTTGCTCGTCGCTCCGAAGCCGGCGATGAACGCGGCCCGTGCCGCCGCAACGGCGCTCCACTCTCCGGTGCGCCGCGAACCCATCTCGGCGAGGGGGCGCCCGTCTGCCGCCGCGACCATGCGCGCCGCAGCGCTGGCGACGGCGGAATCGTAGTTGAAGACGCTCAGCGCGAGCGTCTCGAGGAGGACCGCCTCGGCGAATGTCGACTCGATGATGAGCAGAGGCGAGTTCGGGAAGAAGAGTTCGCCCTCGCGATAGCCCCAGATGTTGCCAGTGAACCGGTAGTCGGCGAGCCAGTCGATCGTGGGGGCGCCCACGACGTTCTGCTCGCGGAGCCACTCGAGCTCCGGTTCGCCGAAGCGGAAGCGCCGGAGCTCTTCCAAGAACCGGCCGGTGCCGGCGACGACACCGTAACGGCGGCCCGGCGGGAGGCGCCGGGTGAACACCTCGAACACGCTCTCGCGAAGGGCGGTGCCGTCGCGGAGGCCCGCGTCGAGCATGGTGAGTTCGTACCGGTCGGTCAGGAGTGCACTGGTCACGCAGCCAGCCTAGGCCCCGCCATCGTGCCGCGGGCCTCTTGCAAATTCGAAGGAAAAACCCGCGGACGCCGACGAAGTCATGCCGATCGCGCGGGGTCGAGCGCGCGGATCTCCTTCAAATTCGGCAGCGGCCCGACCGGTAGACTCGACCATCGTGACGGACGCACCCATCGGAGTCTTCGACTCGGGCGTCGGCGGCCTGACCGTCTCCCGGGCGATCATCGACCAGCTGCCGCGGGAGTCGATCCGCTACGTCGGCGACACGGAGCACATGCCCTACGGCCCCAAGCCGATCGCCCAGGTGCGCGAGTACGCGCTCGCCGTCATGGACGACCTCGTTGCCCAGGGAGTCAAGCTGCTGGTCATCGCCTGCAACACGGCATCCGCGGCCGTCCTCCGCGATGCTCGCGAGCGCTACACCGGCCCGCACGGCATCCCCGTCGTCGAGGTGATCCAGCCGGCCGTGCGCGCCGCGATGAAGCAGACGCGCACCCGAAGAGTCGGCGTGATCGGCACCTCCGGCACGATCGACTCGCGGGCCTACGAAGACGCTTTCGCGGCCGCCCCCGATCTCGCTCTCTTCACGCAGGCCTGCCCGCGCTTCGTCGAGTTCGTCGAGGCGGGCGACACCTCCAGCGCCGAGCTGCGCGCCGTCGCCGAGGAGTACCTCGCCCCGCTCCGCGACGCCCGCGTCGACACCCTCGTGCTCGGCTGCACGCACTACCCGCTCATGTCGGCAGCCATCCAGTACGTCATGGGCCCCGACGTGACCCTCGTCTCGAGCGCCGAAGAAACCGCCAACGACGTCTACTCGACGCTGGTCGCCCACGACCTCGACCGTCGCGATGGCGCTACGCCCTTCTACGACTTCCAGGCCACCGGCGCCGACCAGGCGGGCTTCATCCGGCTCGCCAAGCGTTTCCTCGGCCCCGAGGTCTCGACGGTGAGCCACCTCGAGACCGGAACGATCGATCTTCCCCCGGGATTCCGGGCGAACCGAACCAAGGAGAACACCGCATGACAGTACGCGCCGACGGCCGACAGACAGACCAGCTCCGCGAGGTCACCATCGAGCTCGGCTGGAGCCCGCAGGCGGAGGGCAGCGCCCTCGTCAGCTTCGGCAACACCCGCGTGCTCTGCACGGCGTCCTTCACGAACGGCGTGCCGCGCTGGCTCGCAGGCAAGGGCAAGGGCTGGGTCACCGCCGAATACGCCATGCTGCCGCGCGCCACGAACTCCCGCAACGACCGCGAGAGCGTCAAAGGCAAGATCGGCGGGCGCACGCACGAGATCTCCCGCCTCATCGGCCGCAGCCTCCGCGCCGTCGTCGACATGAAGGCCCTCGGCGAGAACACGATCGTGCTCGACTGCGATGTGCTCCAGGCCGACGGCGGGACCCGCACGGCTGCCATCACCGGCGCCTACGTCGCGCTGGCCCAGGCGATCCAGTGGGGCAAAGACAACAAGTTCATCGCCCAGAAGGCCACGCCCCTCTCCGACAGCGTCTCGGCCGTCTCCGTCGGCATCATCGACGGCGAACCGATGCTCGACCTCGCCTACGTCGAAGACGTGCGCGCCGAGACCGACATGAACGTCGTCGTCACCGGTTCGGGCACCTTCATCGAGGTGCAGGGCACGGCCGAGGGCGCCCCCTTCCACCGCGACGAGCTCAACTCGCTGCTCGACCTCGCGCTGGCGGGCGCCGTCGACCTCAGCGCGATCCAGAAGCGCACCCTGGAGGTGTGACCGTGGCACCCTCGACCGTGAAAGTCGTCCTGGCGACGCACAATGCCCACAAAGTAGCCGAGCTCCGTCGGATCCTGGGCGATGCCCTCGACGGAGTCGAGCTCCTCACCTACGACGGCCCAGAACCGGTCGAAGACGGCGACACCTTCGAGGCCAATGCCCTCATCAAGGCGCGGGCCGCCGCCGAATACACCGGGTTGCCGGCCCTCGCCGATGACTCGGGTATCGCCGTCGAAGCCCTCGACGGGGCCCCGGGCATCCACTCCGCCCGCTACGCCGGCACTCGCGACGACGGCGACAACCTCCGCCTGCTGCTGACCAATCTCGATGCCCTCGGCGGCGCCGATCGCAGCGCCTCGTTCGTGTGCGCCGCGGCGCTCGTCATACCGCCGTCGGTCGCCTCCGTCGGGCCCGACGGCCCGGCCGAGTCGGTCGAATCCGACGAATACGTGGAGCTCGCGACCTGGTCAGGGCACGTTCTCGACAAGGCGTCAGGATCCGGCGGCTTCGGCTACGACCCGATCTTCTGCCCCGCCGGTGAGAGCCGCTCGGCAGCCGAGCTCAGCACGGCCGAGAAAGACGCGACGAGTCACCGGTCGCAGGCGTTCCGGGCACTCGCGCCGCGGGTTGCCGCGCTGGTCTCGTAGGGCCCAACTCCGACTTCGAGGCCAATCCGACGTGGAACGGCCAACCCGACGCGCCGCGGCACGTCGGGTTGGCCGTTTCATGCCGCCTTGCCGAGCGGCCGCGGCCGGCTAGGCCTGGGGGGACGCGTGCGCCTCTTCGAGCTTCTTCGCCTTGCGCGACGAGCTCAGCACCTTGAGCACGATCGGAATGACGGTCGCCGCGACGGCGCCCAGCAGGATCAGGTCGATGTAGTTCTCGACGAACCGCGCCACCGGGGGGATGTGGCCGATGCCGAAGCCGATCATCGTGATGCCGAAGCCCCAGGCGATGGCTCCGATCGCGTTGAAGAGCGAGTACCGGCGGTAGTGCATGTGGGCGATGCCCGCGGCAAGGGGCAGGAACGTGCGAATCACCGGCACGAACCGCGCGAGAATGACGGCGCCCGACCCGAAGCGGGTGAAGAACTCGTTCGTCTTCTTGACGTTCTCGGACGAGAAGATGCCGCTGTCTTTCCGCTCGAAGATGCGCGGGCCGAACTTGTGCCCGATCAGATAGCCGAGCTCGCCCCCGAGGAACGCCGCGACCGCGATGAAGAGAGCGATCAGGACGATGGGCATGCCGAGGCCGCCCGGTGTGGTCGCCGCGAGGACGCCCGCGAGGATGAGCAGGGTGTCGCCGGGAAAGATGAAGCCGATGAGAAGGCCGGTCTCGGCGAAGATGATGGCGCAGATGCCGAGCACTGCCCACGGCCCGAACGCGTGAATGAGGGCCTCGGGATCGAGGAAGGGGATCGCGGCGAGCGGCAGCATGGGGAGAACTCCAGGAAGAACGAACCGAAGGAGGTCGGTGCGCCCGCTTCGTGATCGGGGCAAGCGTATCGGACACGGAAGACAGCGACTCTGGGGGTAACCCCCGAGGATCTCTCCGGTATTCCGGGCCGCCCGAACGCTCGTGCGGGAACTCTGCTTACAGTGCGGGAGAAGGGACTTGAACCCTCACGCTCGAAAGCACAGGAACCTAAATCCTGCGTGTCTGCCAATTCCACCACTCCCGCGGCGAGACGAGTGTACCCGGCAGCGCGGCACCGGGAGCCTCGTCAGCGCTTCAGATGCGGCTGGTGCGGCGAATACCGCGGCACATAGCGGAGCAGGATCCCGGCCCCGACGAACCCGAGCACGCCCATGACGCCGGACGCGAGCGAGATCGACACGAGCGCCGTGATCCCGGCGATCAGCAGGGGAGCGGCCGCGCTGCCGAAGTCGCCCGTGAAGCGCCAGGCACCGAGGAACGGTGCCGGGTCGGATTTATCGGCGAGGTCGGCGCCGAGGGTCATCAGGATTCCCGACCCGATCCCGTTCGCGACCGACATGAACATGGCGACGCCGATGAACCACGTCGCGTTGTTCGGGAGGGCATGCGTGACCGACAGCACGAGGTACGAGAGACCGAGCCCGACCATGCAGGGCATCGCGCTCCACATCCGCCCCCAGCGATCCATGATCTGGCCGCTCGTATAGAAGAGGGCGAAGTCGATCGCCCCGGCGATACCGATGATGAGCGCCGTCTGCGACGAGCCTATGCCGATCGAGACCGCCCAGAGGGGCAGGATCACCTGGCGCCCGGCGCGCATGGCGCCGATCAGCGCCGCACCGCTGCCGAGCTTCACGAGCACGCCGCGGTGCTTCCAGAGAGTGGGGAACAGGCCCTTCGACTCGGTGCCGACCTCGACCTCGCCGGTGGTGGGAGCGGCGCCGGGGTGGCGCAGCGACCTCGTTGCGAGCGCTGCTGCCGGATCCTTGATCACCAGGAGAACGCCGGCTGCTGCCAGGCACGCGACGATGTGGATCCAGAAGGCGGACTGCACGGCGCCGGTCAGATGGATGAGCCCGGCCGAAAGGAAGGGGCCGACGAAGTAGCCGAGACGGAAGACTCCGCCGAGGCTCGACAGCGCGCGGGCGCGGATCTCGGGCGGCACGAACGAGGTCATGAACGCGTGGCGAGCGAGGGCAAAGACCGCGGTCGAGAGTCCGATCAAGAAGACGCCGATTGCGAGCACGACGACGTTCGGCGAGAAGACGCAGACGAGCAGGCCGATGACGCTGACCAGGGCCGCGCCGATCATGGCGGTGCGCTCGCCGATGCGAGAGACGAGCCAGCCGCTCGGGATGTCGCCGAAGAGCTCGCCGACGAGGATCAGCGAGGCGACGAACGCCGAGAGTGCCAGGGTCGCACCGAGGTTGTCGCTCGCCACCGGGATGATCGGGATGATCGCGCCCTCGCCGATCGCGAAGAGGGCGGCGGGGAGGAAGGCGGAGAGTGCGACGGATCGCATCGAGAAGGATCCGTCGGCGCTGGTCATCGAAGACGACTCTAGACCCGAGATGGCAGAGCCCCGAGACGGGAGAGCCCCGAGATGGCAGAGCCCCGAGACGTAGACTGGTTCGCATGAAGGTTCTGGCAGCGATGAGTGGCGGCGTCGACTCCGCCGTAGCGGCAGCCCGGGCCGTCGACGCCGGGCACGACGTGGTGGGAGTGCACCTGGCGTTGAGCCGGATGCCGGGAACACTGCGCACCGGCAGCCGCGGCTGCTGCACGATCGAAGATTCGATGGACGCCCAGCGGGCCGCGAACATGATCGGCATCCCCTACTACGTGTGGGATTTCTCGGAGCGGTTCAAGCTCGACGTGGTCGACGACTTCGTCGCCGAGTACACCGCCGGCCGTACCCCGAACCCGTGCATGCGCTGCAACGAGAAGATCAAGTTCGCCGCCCTGCTCGAGAAGGCGGTGGCCCTCGGCTTCGACGCCGTCGCGACCGGCCACTACGCCTCGATCGAGATCGACGCCGACGGCAACAAAGAGCTTCACCGGGCGAGTGCCTGGGCCAAAGACCAGTCGTACGTGCTCGGCGTGCTCACCAAGGAGCAGATCGACCACTCGATGTTCCCGCTGGGCGCCACGCCCTCCAAGGCCGAGGTTCGTGCCGAGGCGGCGGCCCGCGGCTTCACGGTCGCGCAGAAGCCCGACAGCCACGACATCTGCTTCATCCCCGATGGCGACACCCGCGGCTGGTTGGCCGACCGGGTCGGCGCAGAGCAGGGCGAGATCCTCGACCGCACGGGCGCTGTGATCGGTCAGCACGAGGGTGCGCACGCCTTCACCGTCGGCCAGCGGAAGGGCCTCAATATCGGCTATCCGTCGGACGACGGCAAGCCCCGCTTCGTGCTCGAGGTGCGCCCGAAAGACAACGCCGTCGTGGTCGGCCCGAAAGAGGCCCTCGACATCCGAGAGATCGCGGGCTCGAAGTTCTCCTGGGCCGGAAAAGCTCCCGAGGATCCCACGGAGCCCTTCGCCTGCGACGTGCAGATTCGCGCCCATGCCGATCCCGTTCCCGCGGTCGCCCGAGTGTCGGCGGTCGAGGGTAGAACTGAACTTGTCGTCACACCCGACGAGCCCCTCAACGGAGTGGCTCCCGGCCAGACGGCCGTCGTGTACGTCGGCACCCGTGTGCTCGGTCAGTGCACGATCGACCGCACGGTCAGCGCCGTGCCGGTTCCCGTTCCCTCTTTCTAGGAGTACCGCATGGCCGAGGCCACCCCGACGACAGACCTCGAGGCGGCCCGCGATGAGGCCCAGTCTCTGACGACCCGGATCCTCGAGCTGCGCGACCAGTACTACGAGGGCAACGCCTCGACGGTGGCCGACGCCGACTACGACAAGATGGTGCACCGCCTCGACGAGATCGAGCGCGAGCACCCCGAGCTGCAGTCGCCCGACAGCCCGACCCAGACCGTGGGTGGCCGGGCCGAGACCACGCAGTTCGCCCCCGTCGAGCACGCCGAGCGCATGCTCAGCCTCGACAACGTCTTCGACTTCGACGAGCTCGCCGAGTGGGCCGGCAAGGTCGAGCGCGACGCCGGGGCGGAGCGCGTGCGGTTTCTCTCCGAGCTCAAGATCGACGGTCTCGCGATTAACCTCCGCTACGAGAACGGCGTGCTCGTCACGGCGGCGACCCGGGGCGACGGTGTGGTCGGCGAAGACGTCACCGGTAACGTGCTGACGATGGGCACGATCCCCGAGCGCTTGTCGGGCACGGGGCATCCTCCGCTCGTCGAGGTCCGTGGCGAGATCTTCTTTCCAGTGGCCGAGTTCGACGCGCTGAACGCAGCGCAGCTCGCCGCAGGCGAGCGTCTGTTCGCCAACCCGCGGAACGCTGCAGCGGGCTCCCTCCGGCAGAAGGAGGAGGGCAAGAGCCCCGAGAAGAAGGCGCTCATGGTGAAGCGGCTCAAGGGGCTCCGCATGCTCGTCCACGGCATCGGCGCCTGGCCGGTCCGTGAGCTCGAGGCCTCCACCGATGTGACGGCCCAGTCTGAGATCTACGGCCTGCTGGGGTCGTGGGGCCTGCCCATCTCGACTCACTTCCGCGTCTTCGACACCGTCGCCGAGGTCGAGAAGTTCATCACGAAGTACGGCGAGCAGCGCGCATCGGTCGAGCACCAGATCGACGGCATCGTCATCAAGGTCGACGACCTCGGCCTGCACGAAGAGCTCGGCGCGACGTCGCGGGCCCCGCGCTGGGCGACCGCCTTCAAATATCCGCCCGAAGAGGTCAACACGAAGCTCCTCGACATCG
This sequence comes from Frondihabitans sp. PhB161, assembly GCF_003814635.1. Lineage (NCBI taxonomy): Bacteria > Bacillati > Actinomycetota > Actinomycetes > Micrococcales > Microbacteriaceae > Frondihabitans > Frondihabitans sp. PhB161. The sequence goes on along the minus strand of NZ_RKQW01000002.1, from coordinate 257,558 downwards.
TTGTCAGCGTCGGGCGGACCGGTCGGGCGACGCCGTTCGCCGTGATGCAGAAGGTCGAGGTCGCCGGCTCCGAGGTGCGGCAGGCGACGCTGCACAATCAGCAGGTCGTCAAGGCGAAGGGCGTGCTCATCGGCGACACCGTCGTGCTGCGCAAAGCCGGCGACGTGATCCCCGAGGTGCTCGGCCCGGTGGTCGAGCTCCGCGATGGCACCGAACGCGAGTTCGTCATGCCCGAGAACTGCCCCGAGTGCGGCACGAAGCTGGCGCCGGCCAAAGAGGGCGACATCGACCTCCGCTGCCCCAACAGCAAGAGCTGCCCGGCGCAGGTGCGCGGTCGCGTCGAGCACATCGCCTCGCGCGGCTCGCTCGACATCGAGGGCCTCGGCGAGGTGGCGGCCGCTGCGCTGACCCAGCCACTCGAACCGAAAGAGCCCCCGCTCCGCACCGAGGCGGGCCTCTTCGAGCTGACGATCGACGACATCCTGCCGATTCGCGTGATCGTGCGCGACTCCGAGACCGGCATGGAGAAGCTCGACGGCGACAAGCCGAAGGTCATGTCGCCGTTCCGGGTGGCAAAACTGCAAGAAGACGGCTCACCGACGCCTTCGAAGCGGGCGGAGGTGCTGCTCGAAAACCTCGAAAAGGCGAAGACGAGCCCGTTGTGGCGGATCCTCGTCGGTCTTAGCATTCGCCACGTGGGGCCGGTCGCCGCGCGCGCGCTCGCCGACTACTTCGGGTCGCTCGACGCGATCCGCGCTGCCTCCCGCGACGAACTCGCGGCGGTCGACGGAGTGGGCGGCATCATCGCCGACGCCCTCCTCGCCTGGTTCGAGGTCGACTGGCACGTCGAGATCATCGACCGGTGGACCGCCGCGGGCGTGCAGTTCGCGACCCCCGGCCACCCCGGTCCCGGGGCTGCCGTGTCAGCCGGGGGAGTCCTCGCGGGTCTCACGGTCGTGGCCACGGGATCGCTCGAGGGGTTCTCGCGCGAGGGCGCCCAGGAGGCCATCTTGGCGGCCGGGGGTAAAGCCGGAAACAGCGTCAGCAAGAAGACCGACTTCGTCGCGGCCGGGCCGGGCGCCGGTTCGAAGCTCACGAAGGCCGAAACCCTCGGGGTACGCATCATCGACGCCGCCGAATTCGCGATCCTTGTCACGACGGGCCCGACGGGGCTTGACGACCCCAGTGAGGGGGATGAGGGTATCCCCAGTTCGGGTGACGATACCGAGTGATTCCACCCCAGTACTGGTCACAGGAGGCATCGCGCTCCTAAGCTGTGTGCTAGCTCATCGATCTCGTCTGTAGGGGTACAAGATTCGGGTGGGCTAGTAGAGGAACCCCGACGTGCTGTTCTTTGCCGCAGCCATCCTGATTTCCTCGGTCCACGTGCTTGGTGTGGCCGGGCCTACAGCCGTGCCCGTAAGCGACGCGACCGCCCAGCAGGTGTCGGCGCCGAGCCACCACGTGTCGGCCACGGCGACGCCCGTCTCCCTGGTCGACAGCCGCATCGCACCCGGTCGAGAGATCCGCGCGGCCGTCTCGCTCGCGCCCGCCGTCGCGGCCGGCGATCTGACCGCCTGCCGGGGCGAGGTCACCGACGCTGCCGCGTGTCTCGACGGCCTCGGCACAGCTCCCGTCGCCACGCTCGAGAGGTTCGGCCGTTCACTCGACTCCGACACCGGCGAAGACGTCGCCTTCGCGACGGCCATTGGGCGCCAAGGATCCGCCACGGCCACGAGGTCATGGTGGCAATCTCTGGGGCTCGAGCGCCGCACCGCCCTCGCCACCGCACTGCCGTCGATTATCGGCAACCTCGAGGGCATCCCCTACAAGATCCGCGACGCGGCCAACCGACTCACCCTGGAGAGCACCCTCCAGCGCCTGAGTGCCCGGGCTGCGCAGTCGCACGGGGCCGTCGGCAGGTCGGCGGAGGCCCCACGAGTAGCCATGCTCGACCAGGTGCAGGCGGCACTCGCAGCGGGTGCCGACCGGAGTCTGCTCTCACTCGACACAGTATTTCCGGGTCGGGCCGCCGTGGCGGTCGGCGATGTCGACCGGGCGGCCAACGTCAGCGTAATCGTGCCGGGCATGCTCTACACGGTGACGACGCAGATGGTGAGCCTCACGGGGGCCGCCGCCGATCTGCAGAGCTCGCAGACGTTCTGGTCGAACACCCTCTCGACATCGGTCTCGCACCACGTCGCCACCTCGGCGGTGGTCGCGTGGATGGGCTACAAGACGCCGGGCCTGACGAACGTGCTCGGAATCGGTCTCGCCACGACGGGCGCACGGCAACTCGAAGACGCCATCCAGGGGCTCGACGCCGATCGCCGAACGGACATGCCGCGGGTCACCCTCATTGCGCACTCCTACGGATCGACGACCTCGACCATCGCCCTGTCGTCCGGTCGCATCCGGGTCGACGACTTCGTGGCCATGGGGTCACCCGGAAGCGTGGTCGCAACGGCGTCGAAGCTCGACGTCACGGCCGGTCACGTCTTCGTCGCGGCGGCGGCCCTCGACCCCGTGGCGGGCAGTGCGGTGTTCGGGGCCGATCCCGGATCGATGGCGTTCGGGGCGAAGGAGCTCAATCTCGGGGCGATGGTCGATCCGTACACCGAGCAGAGGGTCTCGGCCGTCGTCTCGCACAACGAGTACTTCACGGCCGGCAGCCACTCGATGCGCAGCCTGGCGCTCATCGGGATCGGTCGCGGCGACCTCGCCGACGGCCGACGGCCCGACCCGGGCGCGCCCGAGCTCACGAACAGCCCGTCGCTCGGGCTGGTACGGCCCCAGGACATCAACCGGGAGTCGGTGGGCGCCTAACGCCGACTCGCCTCCGAACGCGGGGGAGAGCGGCGCCGTGCCGGATCCTCGGCGGGGCCCGAATAGACTTGGGGCCATGTCTGAAATCACCCGCGAGCAGGTCGAGCACCTGGCAGGTCTCGCCCGCATCGCCCTCACGCCCGACGAGATCGAAAAACTCACCGGAGAGCTGGGGCACATCGTCGACAGCATCGCGAAGGTGCAGGAGGTCGCCGGGCAAGACGTTCCCGCGACCAGCCACCCGATCCCGCTGTCGAACGTGTTCCGCGACGACGTGGTCGGCGAGACGCTGACGCAGGAGCAGGCACTCGCGGGTGCGCCCGAGCACGACGGAAGCCGCTTCAAGGTGAGCGCGATCCTGGGAGAAGAGCAGTGAGCGACGACCTTATTCGCCTGTCGGCAGCCGACCTGGCTTCGAAGCTCGCTTCGGGCGAGGTCTCGAGCGTCGAGGCCACGAAAGCCCACCTTGACCGGATCGCGAGCGTCGACAAAGACGTGCACGCGTTCCTCCACGTGAGCGAGGCGGCCCTTCAGACGGCGGCCGCGATCGACGCGAAGCGCAGTGCAGGCGAGAAGCTCGGCCCGCTCGCGGGTGTACCGATCGCCATCAAAGACGTGCTGTGCACCTCCGACATGCCCTCGACCTCCGGCTCGAAGATCCTCGAGGGCTGGGTGCCGCCGTACGACGCGACCGTCGTCGCGAAGCTTCGCGCCGCCGACCTCGTGCCGCTCGGCAAGACCAACATGGACGAGTTCGCGATGGGCTCGTCCACCGAGTTCTCGGCCTATGGCCCGACCCACAACCCGTGGAACCTCGACCGGATCCCCGGAGGCTCAGGCGGAGGCTCGGCCGCGGCTGTGGCCGCGTTCGAGGCGCCGCTCGCCCTCGGCAGCGACACCGGCGGATCGATCCGTCAGCCCGGCGCCGTCACGGGCACGGTCGGCGTGAAGCCCACCTACGGCTCGGTGAGCCGATACGGAGCTATCGCGCTCGCATCGTCACTCGATCAGGTCGGGCCCGTCAGCCGCACCGTGCTCGACTCAGCGCTGCTTCACGACGTCATCAAGGGGCACGACAAGCGCGACTCGACTTCGCTGCGCGACGAATGGCCGTCGTTCGCCGATGCGGCCACCGCCGGCCTCGCTCCCGGCTCGCTGCAGGGCGTCAAGATCGGCATCGTGAAGGAGCTGAACGGCGACGGCTTCCAGCAGGGCGTCAAGGCCCGCTTCGCCGACGCCGTCGCCTTGCTGACGAGTGCCGGCGCCGAGATCGTCGAGGTCTCGGCCCCCAGCTTCGAGTACGCGATCAGCGCCTATTACCTGATCCTGCCCGCCGAGGCGTCGTCGAACCTCGCGAAGTTCGACTCGGTCCGCTTCGGTCTCCGTGTCAACCCCGAGGGCGGCGGCACGGTCGAGCAGGTCATGTCGGCGACTCGCGAGCAGGGCTTCGGCCCCGAGGTCAAGCGCCGGATCATCCTCGGCACCTACGCGCTCAGCGCGGGCTACTACGACGCCTACTACGGCAGCGCGCAAAAGGTGCGCACGCTCGTGCAGCGCGATTTCGCCCGTATGTTCGACGAGGTCGACATCCTCCTCTCGCCCTCGGCGCCGACCACGGCGTTCCCGATCGGCGAGAAGATCGACGACCCGCTGGCGATGTACCTCAACGACCTGACTACGATCCCGGCGAACCTCGCCGGAATCCCCGGCATGTCGATCCCCATGGGCCTCGCCGACGAAGACGGCCTGCCCACCGGCATCCAGCTCATGGCTCCGGCCCGCGAAGACGCCCGCCTCTACACCTACGGCGCCGCGCTCGAGCAGCTCTTCGAGCAGTCGTGGGGTCACACACTCATCTCGAAGGCGCCGAGCCTCAGCGCCTCCGAACAGTCCGCCGCAACCGAGGGAGTCGTCTGATGGCCGCCCGCCCAGAACTGATGGACTACGACAAGGCCCTCGAGATGTTCGAGCCCGTCGTGGGCTTCGAGGTGCACGTCGAGCTGTCGACCAAGACCAAGATGTTCTCCGACGCCCCGAACGAGTTCGGCGGAGAGCCCAACACGAACATCACGCCGGTCGACCTCGGTCTTCCGGGCTCGCTGCCCGTCGTCAACGGCCAGGCCGTGAAGTACGCGATCAGCCTGGGCCTCGCGCTCGGCTGCTCGATCGCCCCGACGTCGCGCTTCGCGCGGAAGAACTACTTCTACCCCGACCTCGCCAAGAACTACCAGATCAGCCAGTCCGACGAGCCGATTGCGTTCGAGGGCTCGGTCGAGGTCGAGATGCCCGACGGCACCCTATTCACGGTGCCCGTCGAGCGTGCGCACATGGAAGAAGACGCCGGCAAGCTGACGCATATCGGCGGGTCGACGGGCCGGATCCAGGGCGCCGAGTACTCCCTCGTCGACTACAACCGCGCCGGCGTGCCGCTCGTCGAGATCGTCACGCACCCGATCATCGGCGCGGAGCACCTCGCTCCCGAGCTCGGTGCCGCCTACGTCGAGACCATCCGCGACATCGTCCGAGGTCTCGGCATCTCGGAGGCGAAGATGGAGCGCGGCAACCTGCGCTGCGACGCCAACATCTCACTGCGCCCCCGCGGTCAGGAGAAGCTCGGCACCCGCACCGAGACGAAGAACGTCAACTCGTTCCGCGCCGTCGAGCGCGCCATCCGCTACGAGATCCAGCGTCAGGCCGCGATCCTCGCCGCCGGCGGCTCGATCACGCAGGAGACGCGCCACTGGCACGAAGACACCGGGCGCACCTCCGCCGGGCGCCCCAAGAGCGACGCCGACGACTACCGCTACTTCCCCGAGCCCGACCTGCTCCCGGTCGAGCCGTCGCTCGAGCTGATCGACGAGCTGCGCGCGGCGCTGCCCGAGTCGCCGGCCGTGATGCGGACGCGACTGAAGGCCGAGTGGGGCTTCACCGACCTGGAGTTCCAGGACGTCAAGAATGCCGGTCTGCTCGGTGAGATCGTCGAGACGGTGAGCGCAGGATCCTCGCCCCAGGCCGCTCGCAAATGGTGGACCGGCGAAATCGCGCGTCTTGCCAACGCCGCCGGCCCCGAGGTCGAGGCCTCCTCGCTGGTCACCCCGCAGCAGGTCGCCGAGCTCATCACGCTCATCGACTCCGGCGAGCTCACCGACCGCCTCGCGCGCCAGGTGCTCGAAGGGGTCATCGCCGGCGAGGGCTCGCCGTCCGAGGTCGTCGAGAAGCGCGGGCTCAAGGTGGTCTCCGACGACGGTGCGCTGATCGCGGCCATCGACGACGCGCTGGCTGCCCAGCCCGACGTGCTGGCCAAGATCCGTGACGGCAAGGTGCAGGCGGCCGGCGCGGTGATCGGCGCGGTCATGAAGGCGATGAAGGGTCAGGCCGACGCGGCCCGAGTTCGCGAGCTCGTGCTCGAGAGAGCGCAGGCCTGAGCTGTCCGGCACAGTGTCTTCCCCCGCTTCGAAGGGCACGGCCTGGTGGCTCACGCCGCTGCGTCCGGGCCTGATCGGCCTGGTGGCACTCGCGGTCGCTGTCATCGTGGCTTCGCGGGTGCTGCCCGCCCACTCGATTCTCATCTGGACGTCGGCGGGCAAGCAGGGGCTGGCGGCGTCACGGAGCGATCTCGAGATCACCGCCACGATCGCCGGGCTCATCGTGCTCGGGGCGTGGATCCTCGGGTCTCTCGCTTTCGCGGTGACCCCGGCGCGGCACATGCTCGTGCCGCACGCCGCCTACTGGAAGTCGGGCGGACGCGAGCGGGTGCGCGAGATGAAGCACCGCTACTTCATCTACCTGTCGCGGGCCATCGGAATCACGTTCTGGTTTCTCGCCGCCGAGGTGATGGTGGCGGTCGTCTCGCAGAAGAACGGCCTGCTCGAATCGCCGTGGCTCCCGGTGGTCGTCTCGGCGCTGTACATCATCGGCCTGCTCGTGTTCGCGGTGTGGGTCTTCGCCGACGGATTCCAGCCGGCCGAGGCCAAGGCCGCGCGACGCCGCTAGAGGAGGGGCCATGACCGACTTCGATCGCTACGGCGACGACGTTCTCGCGAAGGGCTGGAAAGATGCGGGGCGCAAACCGCCCCGTGTCGTCGACGCCGTGCGCGACCTCGTCGTCGAAGAGACTCGATCAGGGTTCACCGGCGCCATCGTGCGCGTCGAGGCCCAGACAGTGGAGCTCGTCGACTGGAAAGACCGCGTCCGTGCGTTTCCGCTCACCTCGGCCTTCGCGGTCGACGGTGAGCCCGTGCGGCTGCAGTACCCCCGGGCCGCGTCTCAGGGGCGTCTCCGGTCGGCCTCCGGGTCGTTCGCGGTGACTGACGCCACAGCGCGCGTGGCCTTGCCGAGCCGCATCTTCGTCGAGGGGCGGCACGACGCCGAGCTCGTCGAGAAGGTCTGGGGGCACGACCTGCGCATCGAGGGCGTCGCTGTTGAATACCTCGAGGGCGTCGACCACCTCGCCGACGTGCTCAAGGAGTTCAAGCCCTCACCCACGCGCAAGGTCGGTGTGCTCGTCGATCACCTGGTGAAGGGCTCGAAAGAAAGCCGGATCGCCGAACAGATCAGCCGCAGCCCGCTTGGCCGCTCGGTGCTGGTCGTCGGGCACCCGTATGTCGACGTGTGGCAGTCGGTCAAGCCGGGGCGGCTCGGCATGACGGAGTGGCCGACGATTCCCCGCTTCATCGAGTGGAAGCACGGCATCTGCCAGGCGCTCGGGTGGCCGCACGACGAGCAGGCCGACATCGCTCGGGCGTGGCAGCGGATCCTCGGACAGGTGCGGACGTTCGCCGACCTCGAGCCGGCCTTTCTGGGCCGAGTCGAAGAGCTGATCGACTTCGTCACGGCGCCCGCCGCGTGAGACCTCAGAATCGACCTCTTGGGGCGCTGATGCCCGGTCGTTTTTGACGTCTCGGGTGGCTGGGCAGCAGCAATTCGCTAGCGTCGGTCGGCGCGAGCGCGGGTGATACCCCGCCAGGCGAACAGCACGATCACGGCGAAGACCAGCAGGATCCCGCCGAACACGATCCAACCGAGGTCGATCGTGAAGCCGTCCGACCCTGCGGGCGACGACGTCGGCGAAGGGGACGGGGTGGGCGCGAGAGCAGCCGCGACGGCGGCACCCGTTTGCGCAGCCAGGAAGCGAGCGCCGGCGGCATTCGGATGCAGGGCACCGCGCTGCAACGAGATGTCGCCGAACCCGGCCGACGCAATCAGAGTGATGCCCTGCATGTACGACCCCGAGGTTGCGCAGCCGGAGTGCGCCCGGGTCGCCGCGAGCGTCGATACGTAGGTGAAGCCGGCGGACTTCGTGGCGGAGCGGAGGGCGTCGTCGAGGTGATCCTGTACACCGGAGAGGTACTTCACGTCGGTAGCGGTGAAGGGGAAGCCGTTCGTGGGCAGCCCGTCGGTGAGGGTCGAGGCCGAGACGACCGGGCGGAAGCATCCCGCGGGGGGAGTGTGGGCTGCGTCCGGGAAGATGGCCGGGTAGCCGACCACGATCACCTTCGCCTGCGGTGCCCGCGACGCGATCGTGGCGAACGCCGATCGGAGCCCCGCGGTGACGTGCCCGTCGATCGCCGCAGCCAGCGAGTCGACGCCGTCGGTGACGAGCGCTGACCGGCACGACGACGCCCCCGAGCTGATCACGGGGCCCTCCTTCGCAACGGCGATGCATTTCGACGCCGTCGAGAAGAGACCCGCGTCGTTGCCGCCGATCGACACCGTGACCACCTTCGTCTGGCTGCCGAGGGCCTCAGCCTGCGGAGCGGCGCCGTGCTGGCGCGTCGACACGATGTCGGCGGTGGTCGCACCCGCGCACGACACGTCGGTGAGGTCGAGGCCCAACGACGACGCGATGAGGTGGGGGTAGTCGAGGGCGGACTGACCGCACGCGGCGACAGGGCGGCCCGTCGGCTGAGCGAGGCCGTAGCCCGCGGCATACGAATCGCCGAGGGCGACGTACTCGGGGCCGTCCGCCGGGCTCGCGGTCGAGGTGGCCGCGGTAGCGGGCAGGGGCAGAGCGACGCCGCAACCGACGAGCAGGGCCAGGACGGGGGCCAAGCGCAGGATCCGACGGATCCTTCGCTTCGTTTTCGGCATCTGCCAATCGTACGGGCACCTTGTGGTGCACCTCCTCCGGGCGGGAGACTGGCGCCGTCACAACGGCTGTGACATCGAGACCGGGAGGGTCCCATGGCTATCACGCTCAACCCGTATCTGAATTTTCGCGGTCAGGCTCGCGAGGCCCTCGACTTCTACGCCTCGGTGCTCGGCGGCACCCCCACCACGATGACGTTCGCCGAGGGCGGCATGGCGGAGCAGTTCCCCGGCGAGGAGCAGCTGCTCATGCACGGCCAACTCGTCACCGACAGCGGCCTGACGCTGATGGCCGCGGATGCCCCGTCGTCGATGCCCGGCGAGTCGGGCAGTGCGATCAGCGTCTCGCTGTCCGGCGGCGGAGACGGCGATTCCGAGACACTCGCCGCGTACTGGGAAGGGCTCGCCGCGGGCGCCACCATCGTCGCGCCCTACGAGCTGGCTCCCTGGGGCGATCGGTTCGGCATGCTGAAAGACAAGTTCGGCGTCGACTGGATGGTCAACTCGGCTGCTGCCGGCGCCTGACAGGCCTGCCCGGTCTACTGCCCGCCCGAGCTGTGGCCCGCCCGAGCTGTGGCCCGCCCGGTCTGCTGCCCACCCGAGCTGTGGCCCGCCCGAATTTGAAGGAGAAACGTCACGCCGCCGACGAAGACATCAGGATCCGACGGGGTCGCCGCCCGGTTTCTCCTTCAAATTTGCAGCGGGGGCACGCGATCGGCAGAGGGGGCACGCGATCGGCGTAGCGGTGAATACGGGGTCCTCGCCGTACGATGTGCGCATGGCCGATTCGATCGAGGGGCGCGTGCGCAACGGCGTCGACGCCTTCCTTCGATGGCTGCCGCGCTGGGAGATCGGCACCTCCCGGGCACGGACGAAAGTGTGCCGGCTCTGCCTGGGCTCGCCGGTCGCGACAGCGGCGGGGTTCGACCACGAGGTGCCGCACACCGTGCAGCACGCTCTGCTCAGTCGCATGCGCGTCATCATCGACGAGGCGGTCGAGGAGTACACGGCGCGCAACCTGCCCCTCGTCTCGCGGGAGCTGAGCCGGGCCGCCGAGCCGGAGCCCGCCGGCTACAAGCCCGACGAGGGCCTCGCCCTCGAGTTCCAGGGGCTCGAGATCGACCCCGAGCCGGAGCCCGGGCAGCCCTACCTCTTCACCCTCGCCGAACTCGCGGAAGCCGACCGGGTCGTGCCGCCCGCTCGTGCCGAGCCGACGGATCCTGCCCCTTCGTCGCTCGCCGACGCCCCCGCCAGCTACTCGGAAGAAGCTAAAGCCGCTTTGCGCACCGAACTCGAACTCGCCGACGACCACGCCCGGCAGGTCGGCACCGCCGTCTGCCTTGCTCTCGTCGAGCACCGCACCCGTATCTCCGACGCCATCGACCGCCTGGTCGAACCGCAGATCGACGAGCTCCTCGCGGAGCTGTCGCGGGCCCTCGAAAACCCGAGGTCGCGCTGATGGGTGTCATCGATCGGATCGTGAATCCGTCGTCGACCGTCTTTCGGCGGTTCCCGTGGTGGTCGTTCGGAATTGACCTGGTGCTGGTGCTGGTCTTCGTGCTGATCGGTCGACGCAGTCACGCGGAGTCGGACGCGTTCGTCGGAGTGCTGACGACGGCCTGGCCGTTCGCGTGCGGGCTGGTGATCGGGTGGCTCGGCATCGTCGGATTCCGGTGGCCGTTCGTGACGCTGCACTCGGGAGTGGTGATCTGGGTCGCGACCGTGTTCGTCGGGATGCTGCTGCGGGACTCGTCGGGTCAGGGCGTTGCGGTGAGCTTCGTCATCGTGGCCACCATCGTGCTCGGTGTCTTTCTTCTCGGGTGGCGAGCTTTGGCGATCACACTGGCGAAGCGGCGTCAGCGGACGGCTGCCTAGCCCCGAGCGGCAGGGCAGACGGCCCGCCGGCCCACCGACCGGCCGGGCTTGCGGCGAGAGTGCAGAAATGGCCCTCCGCTAGCGCAGGCAGGGCCATTTTCGCACTCTCGACGAGCGGCGAGCCCCGAGCGGCGAGCCCCGAGCGGCGCGCCCGAAAGGCGCCGGACCTACGACTTGACGCTGTTGTCGAGCGACGGCTCGTCCGAGAGCACGAGGCCGCTCGAGCTGTTCGCGCTCGTGGTCAGCTCGGCCAGCCAGGCCCGGCTGATCGAAGGCACGCGCCCGCCGTTGTACTTGAAGTAGAGGGGGATGCCGGGATCCATCCAGAGGCTCGACCGACCGTCGCCGACCTTTTGCGGGTCTCGCCACGAGAAGAAGAACGACTCGCGACGACGGAGCTTGGTGGCGATCACGATCTGCAGGTGTTCGAGCGTGCGGTCTTCGAACTCGATCTCGATCGAGGTCGAACCGTAGATCAGTGATCCCATGGTTCTCCTTGGTGGTGACGCCGCACGAGTCCCGGATGACACGAGTGCGGCGAAACGAGGGTACCTGACGACGGAGCCCGCGCGGGCTCAGGGTCGCACGACTACCGTGAAGCATCCCGCGGTCAGCCGACCGACGCAACAGCACCGAGGAGATCCATGTCGAACAAGATCGCAGTCGTCACCGGCGGAACCGCCGGGTTGGGTCGCGCCATCGTCCGCGAACTCGCCGAGCGCGGGTGGGATGTCGCGATCCTCGCGCGCGGCGAAGACGGGCTCGACGGGGCAGCCGCCGACGTTCGCAGCACGGGCCGCCGAGCCCTTTCGATCAGCGTCGACGTGGCCGACAACGACGCCGTCGAGGCCGCAGCCGAGCGGATCGAAGGCGAGCTCGGCGAGATCGACCTCTGGGTCAACGACGCGATGGTGGGCGTCTTCGGCGAGTTCCTCACCACCGACCCGGGCGACTTCGAGCGGGCCACGCACGTCAACTACTTCGGCTTCGTCAACGGCACCCGCGCAGCTCTGAAGCGCATGGTTCCCCGCGACCGTGGCCACGTCATCCAAATCGGGTCGGCACTCGCGCACCGCGGCATTCCGCTCCAGGCCGCCTACTGCGCCTCCAAGCACGCGATCACGGGCTTCACCGAGTCGGTCACGACCGAGCTGATCCACAACAAGAGTCACGTGAAGATCTCGCAGGTCGACATGCCCGCGATGAACACCATCCAGTTCAACTGGGTCAAGTCGCAGCTGCCCGACCACCCGCAGCCCGTTCCCACGATCTTCCAGCCGGAGACCTGCGCCCGTGCCGTCGCCGACGTCGCCGAACGACCTCGCCGCCGCAGCTGGATCGGCGAGCCGACCGTCATGACGGTGCTCGGCAACCGATTCGTCGCGAGCTTCCTCGACGTCTATCTCGCCAAGACGGGCTACTCCGGTCAGCAGGCCCCCGAGAAGTCAGAGCCCATGCTGCCGACGAACCTCTATGAGCCCGTGGCCGGCGATCACGGCTCACGCGGCATCTTCAGCGACAAGGCCAAAGAGTCGAGCCCGCAGATCTGGTACACCCAGCACCGGACGGTGAGCTACGCCGCCGCGATCGGCGCGGCGGCGGCGGGGCTCACGGCGCTGGTGGCGGGCGTCAAGGCGCGCAAGTGACCGACGACGCCATCGTCGTCGGAGCCGGCCCCAACGGGCTGGCAGCGGCCGTCGTGCTCGCGCGGGCCGGGCTGAAGGTAAGGGTGCTCGAACGGAACGACACGATCGGCGGCGGCGCGCGCACGGCCGAGTTGACGCTCCCAGGGTTCCTGCACGACATCTGCTCTGCCGTGCACCCCATGGGTGCTGTCTCCGGCTTCTTCCGGCGGTTCGAACTCGACCGCAGGATCCCGATGCTCACCCCCGTCATCAGCTACGCGCACCCGCTGGCTGACGGCCGGGCGGGCATCGCGCACCGGAGTCTCGCCGACACGGTGGCCGGCCTGGGCCCCGATGGCCGCTCGTACGAGCATCTGCTCGGCGACCTCGTCGCCCGCGACGACCAGCTCGCGCAGTTCTCGCTGTCATCGCTGCTGCAGCTTCCACGCCATCCCGCCACCGCAGCCCTTTTCGGCCTCGCGATGCTCGACCAGGGCATGCCGTGGTGGAACGAGCGCTGGCGCACCGAAGAGGCGCCGGCAATGCTCGCTGGCGTGATGGCGCACGCGATCCGTCCGATGCCGACCCTCGCGGCGTCCGCCGCGGGCCTCGCTCTCGCGGTGCACGCGCACGCTCGCGGTTGGCCTCTGCCTCAGGGTGGAAGTCAGAGCATCATCGACGCTCTCGCCGCCGACGTGATCGCGCACGGGGGCGAGATCGAGACCGGCGTCGAGGTGACGTCGCTCGACGAGGTCGCCCGCGCCAAAGCAGTCGTCTTCGACGTCAGCGCCCGAGCGATGGCCGCGATCGGCGGCGACCGCTTCCCCTCCTGGTACTCGCGCGCGCTGAACAAGTTCCAGTACGGCAACGCCGCCTCGAAGGTCGACTTCGCGCTCTCGGAGCCGGTGCCGTGGCTGAACGCCGACGTGCGCCGATCGCCGACCGTGCATCTCGGCGGCACCCGCGAGCAAGTGGCGGCCGCCGAGAGAGCGGTGGCCCAGGGGCGCCATGCGCCGGATCCTTTTGTCTTGGTCGTTCAGCAGGGAGTGATCGACCCGACCCGAGCCCCCGAAGGCAAGGCGGCTCTCTGGGCGTACACGCACGTGCCGCGCGACAGCGACATCGATCAGACTGAGGTCATCACCCGCGAGATCGAGAAATACGCGCCCGGGTTCCGCGACACGATCCTCGCGTCGGTGTCGCGCACGGCCAAAGACCTCGAGAACTACGACCCGAACTACATCGGCGGCGACATCGCGACCGGGGCGCCGAGCGTCAAGCAGCTCATCGCGCGGCCGATCGTCGATATCGACCCGTGGCGCACGCCGGAAAAGGGCATCTACCTCGGGTCGTCGTCGACCCCGCCAGGCCCGAGCGTGCACGGTCTCGGTGGCGCCTACGCGGCCCGGAGTGCGCTCCGGCATGAATTCGGCATACGCTCGCTTCCTCACCTCGGACTCTGAAAGGGGCGCCATGTCTGTTCGCCACCGCCTGATCCACGCCACACCCGAAGCCGTCTTCGAGGTGCTCGCCGACGGCTGGCTGTTCGCGAGCTGGGTCGTGGGCTCCGCCCGGATCCGCGACGTGTCGGATGCCTGGCCGGCCCCTGGATCCGAGATCCATCACTCGTTCGGCTCCTGGCCGGTCGTGATCGACGACACGACCTCGTCGGTGGAGTGGGATGCCCCTCGGCACGCGAAGTTCGTCGCGCGAGGCTGGCCGATCGGCGAAGCGGTCGTGATCATCGACGTCAAGCGGCACAGAGACGGCTGCGTCGTCCGCATGGAAGAGTTCGCCTCGAAGGGCCCCGGCCTCGTGGTGCCGAAACCACTCATGGCGATAGCGCTCAACATCCGCAACACCGAGGCGCTGCAGCGTCTCGCCTGGCTCGCCGAGGGGCGCGCCGGGCGCTGACGCGCGGCCGGCGCTGCCCTCGGTAGGCAAGCCCTACTTCTTGAGCAGCTGCTCTTTCACGTGGCGGCGGATGACCTTGCCGATGAGCGACTTGGGCAGGCTGTCGACGACGACGATGCGACGCGGAACCTTGTAGGCGGCGAGGTTCTCTCGCGCGAACTCGCGCAGTGCCGCCTCGTCGAGGGTCGTGCCGGGCTCGACGACCACCGCGGCGGTCACCTGCTCGTTCGACGAGGATCCGAGACCCACGACCGCGACATCGGCCACCCCCGCGAACTGCTTGAGCGTGTCTTCGACCTCGGACGGCGACACGTTGAACCCACCGGTGATGATGAGGTCTTTGATGCGGTCGACGATGGTGAAGTAGCCGTCGTCCGAGATGGTGACGATGTCGCCCGTGCGGAACCAGTCGCCCGTGAAGACCTCGGCGGTCTCGTCGGGGCGCTTGTAGTAGCCGCTGAAGACCTGCGGTCCGCGCACCACGAGCTCGCCGCGCTCACCGAGCGGGACGTCTTTCGTCGGGTCGTCCGGGTCGACGGCGCGGGCCTCGGTGCTCGGTAGGGGCATGCCGACGGTCCCGGCACGGCGGCTGTCGGCGACCGGGTTCGCCATCAGCACGGGGGAGGTCTCGCTGAGGCCGTAGCCCTCGATGAGCCACCCGTGCGAGCGCTCCTCCCAGGGCTCGACCACGGAGGCCGAGAGCGGCATGGCGCCCGAGATGGCGATCTCGATGCCGTTGAGCGAGACGCCGGCATCGTCGGCCGCCCGCTGCAGCCGCTGGTAGATCGGAGGCACGGCGGGCAGGAATGTCGGCGGGTGCTTCTTCATCGCCTTCAGCACGAGCGACGGCTCGAACGCGGGGAACAGCACGAGGCGCGATCCCATCCGCATGGCAAAGGTGAGGCAGAGCGTGAGGCCGTACGCGTGGAACATCGGCAGCACTGCGTAGACGACGCTCGAGCCCTCCTGGATCTGCGGGATCCAGGCCTGGCACTGCGCGGCATTCGACAGGAGGTTGCCATGGGTGAGCATCGCACCCTTGGGGCTGCCCGTGGTGCCGGAGGTGTACTGGATGAGAGCCAGATCGCCCGTCTCGGGGCGCGGGTGGTTCGCGTCGATGCGAGGGGACGCCGCGATCTTCTCCCACGGAGTCGTGCCCGAGACGCTCGTCGTGAGGCGCTCGCGCGACTCGCGGGCCTTCTTGATCGGCAGGCGGAGCTGGGCGCGCATCGAGAAGAGCATCGCCTTGGTCACGTCGATCGACACGATACCGTCGAGGGGCACCTCGGCCGGGAACTTCTGCAGGGTCGCTACCGTCTTGTCCCACGCGATGGCGAAGCGGGCGCCGTGGTCTTCGAACTGGTGCTGCAGCTCGCGCGGCGTGTAGAGCGGGTTGTGCTCGACGACGATGGCGCCGAGACGCAGGATCGCGTAGAACGCGACGACGTGCTGGGGGCAGTTCGGAAGGATCAGCGCGACGGTGTCGCCCTTCTTCACCCCGAGGCGGCGGAGGCCTTCGGCGGCCCGCTGGATCTCTTCGACCATGTCTTCGTAGGTCGTCTCCGCGCCGAAGTACTCGAGCGCCACGGCTTTCGGGTATTTCTGAGCGGTGTCGCGGACCAGATCGATGAGGGAGCCGGTCGCGGGCTCGATGTCGTGAGGGATGCCGGGGGCGTAGGAGCCCAGCCAGGGACGGGCGCTGTCGATGGTCACTGCACCACTCTAGAAGGTTCGGGGGACGAACCTGGGGAAGCCGAGGATCCGAGGGAGTTGCCTGACCCAGGAATCACTCATCGAAAGGAACACGACAGTGAGCAAGGTTTGGTTCATCACCGGCGCATCCAAGGGCTTCGGCCGCGAGTGGGCCGAGGCGGCCCTCGAGCGCGGCGACAAGGTCGCTGCCACCGCCCGCAAGATCGAGACGCTCGACTCCCTCGTCGAGCAGTACGGCGACAGCGTCCTGCCGCTGACTCTCGACGTCACCGACCGCTCGGCCGATTTCGCCGCCGTCCAGCAGGCGGCCGAGCACTTCGGCGCCCTCGACGTCGTCATCAACAACGCCGGATACGGTCACTTCGGCATGATCGAGGAGATCACCGAAGACGAGCTCCGCGCCCAGCTCGAGACGAACCTGTTCGGCGCCTTTTGGGTCACCCAGGCGGCGCTGCCGATCATGCGCAAGCAGGGTTCGGGCCACATCATCCAGGTGTCGAGCATCGGCGGCATCAGCGCCTTTCCGACGGTCGGCGCGTACCACGCGTCGAAGTGGGCGCTCGAAGGGTTCTCGCAGTCGCTCTCGCAGGAGGTCGCCGGCTTCGGCATCGACGTCACCCTGATCGAGCCCGGCGGATTCTCGACCGACTGGTCGGGCCCCTCGGCCTCGCGCAGCGACGAGCTGCCCGAGTACAAGGATGTCCGTGAGGCCGCCGCCAGCCGTCCGTCGGCGAACAACCCCGGCGACCCGAAGGCGACCCGCACGGCGATCCTCAAGGTCGTCGACGCCGAGAAGCCGCCGCTGCGCATCTTCTTCGGCAAGGCGCCCATCGAGATCGCGACGAAGGACTACGAGTCCCGTCTGGCGACCTGGAACGAATGGCAGCCCGTCTCCGTCGAGGCGCACGGCAACTGATCGAAAGCGACTGAACACAGGCAGCCGCTCCCGCTGATCGCTCGGACCCGAGCGATCAGGGGGCCCTCTGTCAGGTGGCTGGCATTCACTGGACGGATGCCAGCCACTGCTTCGTCCGGGGCCCCCTCGACTGATGCCCCCTCGGGTCTCGCCCGCGTCACCGAACCGATCCGCTCGCGCCTTCAGTACACCTTCAACGGTCAGCGCACGGGCACGCCCGAGTGGGTCAGCGACCTCGAGAAGGGCGATGACCCCGGTTTCTTCGGGCCGGGATCGGCCGTGTGGGCCGTGCACGGCGGCATGTCGACTATCCCCGCGGGAGTTCGCGCGCTGCTCGTGCAGGCGCTTCACCCGGGAGCGCTCGCCGGGGTGCACGACCACTCTCGGTATCGGGAGGATCCTCTGGGCCGTCTCGCCGGCACGATCCGCTGGATCTTCACCGTCTCGTACGGTTCGCAGGAGGCCGCGACCCACGCGTCGAACTGGGTGCTCCGGCTGCACGAGAAGGTGAGTGGCAGCTACGACGACCGCCACGGCGTCTCGCACGACTACAAGGCCAACGACCCCGACCTGCTCGCCTGGGTTCACATGGCGTTCGCCGACTCGTTCCTGGCGGCGGCCATGGCATGGGGCGACCCCATCCCAGGCGGCCCCGACGCGTACGTGCGCGAGTGGGCCAAAGCCGGCGAGCTCATGGGAGTCCAGGATCCGCCGCGTTCCGTCGCTCAGATGCAGGCGCAACTGGCGGCCTTCGACGAAGCGGGTACCCTCGAGCGCTCGGCCCGCACCGATGACGTCGTGAAGTTCCTGCGCCGACCACCGCTCTTTCCGGTGCTGCGCGCCGGCTACCCCGTGCTGTTCAACGGCGCCGTCAGCACCCTATCGCCGCGCCATCGTGAACTACTCGGGCTTCGCACGCCCCACGTCGGCCCGCTCGACCTACCGACGCGGGCCCCCGCGGGCGCCATGCTCGCCGGGATCGGCGCCCTATTGGGGCCGGAGCCGGTCGCCGCCAAACACGCGCGATTGCGGAGGGCACGGCTCGGTATCGCGGATCCTGCGTAGCGTTCGAGGGCGAGGTCGCGCGAATCGGCCGACGTCGCGCGCCGCGGCGCCGCTACCTTGGCCGATCCACGCGAGGTCGCGCGGCGATCACGAGCGGGCGATGAGCTCGTCGCGCACCTTCCGCCGCAGCACCTTGCCGATCAGGTTGCGCGGCAACTCGTCGACCACGAACAGGTGTTTCGGCACCTTGTAGGCGGCGAGGTTGTCGCGCAACTGCGCCCGAGCGGCCTCCTCGTCGAATGACGCGCCCGGTTCGAGCACGACCACGGCGGTGACATCCTCGCCGCCGGCCTCACGCGGCAGACCGACGACGGCGGCGTCGGCAACCCCGTCGATGCCGCGCACGGCGTCTTCCACCTCGGAGGGCGCGACGTTGAAGCCGCCGGTCACGATCAGCTCCTTGATGCGATCGACGATAGTGATGAAGCCGTCGTCGCTCATGGTGACGATGTCGCCGGTGCGGAACCACCCGCCCTCGAGCAGCACGGCGGCCGTCTCGTCGGGCCTGCGCCAATACCCCTGGAACACCTGCGGACCCTTGAGGAGCAGCTCACCTGGCTGTCCGGGCTCGACCGGCACCGTGGGATCCTCGCGTTTCACGACCTTCGCGAAGGTCGACGGGAAGGGCACGCCGACCGTGCCCGAGCGGCGCGACGGGCCGACCGGGTTGCCGAGCGCGACGGGAGAGGTCTCGGTCAGGCCGAATCCCTCGACGAGGATCCCGCGGCTCACTTCCTCCCACGCGGTCACGGTCGAGGCCGGCAGGTTCATCGCACCCGAGATGGCAGCTCGGCAGGCCGTCAGGTCGACCTTCCGCTCACGGGCGGCGTCGGCCAGACGCTGGTAGATCGGCGGCACGGCCGGGAGGAACGTCGGAGCGTGCTTCTTCGCCGCGGTAAGCACGAGGTCGACGTCGAACTTCGGGAACAGCACGAGTCGGGCACCGATGCGCATCGCGAACGTGAGGCACAGCGTGAGGCCGTAGGCGTGGAAGAACGGCAGGACGCCGTAGACGGTCTCGGCCCCGTCGTCGAGACCCGGCACCCAGGCCCGGCCCTGTTCGACGTTGCTGCGCAGGTTGCGGTGGCTGAGGATCGCACCCTTCGGCGTGCCCGTCGTGCCGCTCGTGTACTGCAGCAGCGCGATGTCGTCGGCTGCGGGTCGATCGTGCTTTCGTCGCAGGGGACGGTGGTCGACGAGGTCGGCCCAGGTGGTGACCGTCTTGCCGCTCGTGACGGGCTTGGCGGTTGTCAGCGCCGCCTTCGAGTCGCGCGCTTTCTTCACGGGCAGCCTAAGGGCCAGGCGCTTGCCCAGAGGCAGCTCCCGGGTGATGTCGACGGCGACGATCCGGTCGAAGCGGATGTCACTCGGCATGGACGCGAGGCGGTCGACGAGGGTGTCCCACGCGATCGCGACCTTCGCCTCGTGGTCTTCGAAGAGGTGACGAAGCTCGCGATCGGTGTACAGCGGGTTGTGCTCGACGACGACGGCGCCGAGTCGAAGGACCGCGTAGAAGGCGACGACGTGCTGAGGGCAGTTCGGCAGCAGCAGAGCGACCCGATCGCCAGGCTCGACACCAAGGCGTCGGAGGCCCTCCGCGGCGCGCAGGATTCGATCGTGCAGGTCTCGGTAGGTGGTCTCGCGCCCGAAGAACTCCAGCGCCGTTCGGCTGCGGTAAGTGCTCGCCGCCTCGTCGATGAGGTCGACCAGTGTCGCGTCAGAGGGCTCGATGTCGGGCGGAACACCGGGGGCGTAGTGCGCGAGCCAGGGGCGGTCGGCGTCGACCGGGAGCTGTGAGGCTGACATGGGCCAAGCCAACCATGGGTGGCTGTGGGGGTGCGGTGGTGGAGTGGCAGCCCGGGCGAGGGCGCTGAGCTTCGCTGAGCGACGCGAATCGGCCAAACCGACGCGGCGCGCCAGGTCGGATTGGCCGATCCGCGTCAGAAAGCCCTGGCTCGCCAGAGCCACGGAGGTCAGCTCGCGTCGCGACCCGTCAGCGCGAGCAGGCGCACCCGCAGCGGCGCGTTATCGGGCACCGGCACGATCGGCGCGAAGAGGCCGCTCGCGGCGAGCCCCTCGGCCTGCGGCTCGAACACTCCCCACACGGCGTCGACGAGCGCGTCGTCGAGCTCTTCGCTGGTGCCGGTGGCGCGGGCGAGATCCCAGGAGTGGATCGTCACGTCACCGACCTGCTCGGCGAGGTAGTCGGACGCGGTCACGGTGTCGTACGAGAGATGCACTTCGCGGTCGAGGTCGGCCTGTTGCCACGCGTCCAGAGCGGAAGCGGCGTAGCGATGCCACTCGTGTGCGAGGTCGTCGCCGAGCGGGGCGACGGCGAGCTTGGCTTCGGAGGTGGTCTTGCCGGCAAGCAAGAGCGGCACCCACTGCTGGTCGTCGATCACGTGGGCGACGAGGTCGCGGGTGGTCCAGTCGGTGTCGGGTGTCGGGGCATCCCAGTCGGTGACAGCGGCGATGCGGTCGGCGAACTCGGCGTGGGCGAGGCGAAGGAGGGCGATCCAGTCGGTGGTCACGGTGTGATCCTCTCGTGTCGGGCCCTGAGCAGTGGCACACGGCCCCGGGGCTTGGTGCAACTCTGACCCTTGTCGAGGTGTTCCCGGGCCTCGTTCGCTGATGGGAGAATCGCCGAATGGGTGGTGGGGGAGAAGAGCGCAGGATCCGACGGCGCGGCCTGATCTGGCCGGTTGCCTCGGTAGCGGCGACGGTGGTGGGTGTGGCCGCCGTCATCTGGGCGGATGCGCAGCCCGTCTCGTTCGGCTGGTTCGCCTACGCGCCGCTGAGCGACACCACGTTCACGCCGGATATCGCGAGCGACTTCACGCCGGGTGTCGTTCTCGCCGTGATCGGTCTCGGCGTGCTCGGGTTCTGGTCGGGGCTCACCGTCGACGCGAGGCGAAAGCACAGCGCGACACGGTCTCGGTGGTGGGCCACCCGGATCCTGGTGCCCGTCGGCCTGCTGCTTCTCGTGATCGGGATCGTGTTCGTTATCCAGTCGGCTCTGCCGTCCGACTCGCCGGTCGACACCTTCATCCCTTTCTCGGGTGGGCCAGGCGACACGGCATCGATCAGCTCATATCCGTCTGACGCAAGCGCTGTCGTTCCCTTCGAGGTGATCCGGTGGGTCTCCGGCGCGGGCCTCACGCTCGTCGCTGCCGGCCTGACCTCGCTCGCCTTCTGGTCGGGCCGACGCACCTCGCGCGCCCGTTAACGGAGCGAGACCTCGAAAACGACCAGCGGGATCTCAAGGATCCGGTCGTTTTCGAGGTCTCAGCCTCGGAGCGAGTGACTGCTAGGAGGCGAGAACGACCTGGATCTCGAGGTCGAACGAGATGTCGTTTCCGAGCAGCACGCCGCCCTTTTCGAGGTTCTGGTTGAACGAGACACCGAACTCGGTGCGGTCGATCTTGCCCTTAGCCGAGAAACCGGCCTTGGTCTGGCCGTAGCCGTCGGTGACGATGCCACCGAACTCGGCCTTCAGCGTGGTGGGCTTGGTGACGCCCTTCATCGTGAACTCGCCGTCGATGAGCAGGTCGTCGCCGTCTTCGGTGACCTTGGTCGACTTGAAGGTCGCGGTGGGGTGCGTCTCTGTCGAGAAGAAGTCGTCGGAGTGCAGGTGGCCATCGCGGTCGGCGTTGCCGGTCGAGATGGACGAGATGTCGATGACGGCCTCGACGGTGGAGTCGACGATCGACTCACCGGTGGTCAGGGTCACGTCGAACTTCGAGAAGTTGCCCTTGACCTTCGAGATCGCGAGGTGGCGCACCGAGAAGGTGAGCTCGGAGTGCATCGGGTCGATGTTCCAGGTGCCTGCGACGTAGCCGGGGATGGTTTCGGTGGTGATAGCCATGTGGTGTCTCCGTAAGTGAGAAGCGGTAAGGGGATCCGAGAGATCGGTGACGTGTCACCGACCGGACGAATAGATGCAAGTGTATCGATTCGGGAGAAATTCCCAAGGATCCGAGAAAAGAAGTTCGGCCCGGGGCTTAGGCCGGGCGCGAGTCGGGCGAGACCGTCTTGGCAGGGTCGCGCTCGGCCAGGTGCCCCACGGCTGCGTCGATCTTCGCGAGCACCTCGGCGGGCAGTTTCACGCCGGCCGCCTTGACGTTGTCGACGACCTGCTCGGGGCGCGAGGCGCCGATGATCGCGGACGCGACGTTGTCGTTCTGCAGCACCCAGGCGACGGCGAGCTGCGCCATCGACATGCCGAGATCGGCGGCGATCGGCTCGAGATCGGCGACGGCCGTCAAGACCTCGTCGGTGAGGAAGCGCTTGATGGTGTTGGCGCCGCCCTTCTCGTCGGTGGCCCGCGAGCCCGCAGGGAGCGGCTGGCCAGCCTTGTACTTGCCGGTGAGCACACCCTGGGCGATCGGCGACCAGACGATCTGCGAGAGGCCGTACTGCTTCGAGGCGGGCACGACCTCCTCTTCGATGACGCGCCAGAGGAGGGAGTACTGCGGCTGGTTCGAGATGAGCTGGACGCCGAGCTTCTGCGCGAGCTCGTGGCCCCGCTGGATCTCGGAGGCGCTCCACTCGGAGACGCCGATGTAGAGGGCCTTGCCCTGGCGGACGACGTCGGCGAACGCCTGCATCGTCTCTTCGAGGGGGGTCTCGTTGTCGAAGCGGTGTGCCTGGTAGAGGTCGACGTAGTCGGTGCCGAGGCGCTTCAGCGATCCGTCGATCGACTCGAGGATGTGCTTGCGGCTGAGACCCACATCGTTGTGGCCGCGCGGCCCAGTGGGCCAGTACACCTTTGTGAAGATCTCGAGCGATTCGCGTCGCTCGCCCTTAAGGGCGTCGCCGAGCACCTGCTCGGCGGCGGTGTTGGCGTACGCGTCGGCGGTGTCGAAGGTCGAGATGCCGGAGTCGAGAGCGGCACGCACGCAGGCGGTCGCCTGGTCGTTCTCGACCTGCGATGCGTGCGTCAGCCAGTTGCCGTAGGTGATCTCGGAGATCTTGAGGCCGGAGTTGCCGAGGTATCTGAATTCCATGGCCCCCAACTTACGCGCCACGGGCCAAGGCCCGCATATGAACAACTTGTGACCTTTGTCTGGCAATCCCGTCCAATTGCTGTACCCCGACCAAACCGTTCCCCTGGGGGTACCCGAACGAGGGGCATGGCCGGACTCCCTGCCCCCTTGTTGGGGGTCGGAAGTTCCCTCTGATCGCTGACGATCTCACCCACCCGAGCATCATTCCCGATCTCCCCCCGAAAAGGAGACCTCCGTGTCGACTGACCCGACGCGTCACCTCAGCCTGCCCGCAGCCAGCGAACCCGCGCCGCTGCTCACTCCCCAGGCGCCGTCCGACGGATCCTTCGTTCCCAACCGCGGGGTCTCGACGGGTGCCGACGGCTCCGTCTTCGGATTCCAGTTCCCCGCCTGGACGCCGGCGGAATGGATCGGCTACTCGGCGCTCGTCGTCGTGTCGCTGCTTCTGACGGCTGTCGCCGTGTCGACCCTCTGGTGGATGCTCCACGCCTGGCGCTCAAAGGACAACCTCGAGGGCACGTCGTTCAGCGATGACCCGCTGGATGCCCGCCACTCGTTCACGCTGCTCGTACCGGGCCGGCATGAAGAGGAGGTCATGGGGCAGACGCTCGACCGTCTGGCCTTGCAAGACCACCCCGACTTCGAGATCATCGCGATCGTCGGCCACGACGACCCGGGCACCGAGCGGGTCGCTCGCGAGGCGGCGGCCCGACACCCCGAGCTGATCCGGGTGATCGTCGACGACTCCGAGCCGAAGAACAAGCCGAAGGCCCTGAACCTGGCGCTGCAGACGGCCCGCGGCGAGATCGTCGGCGTGTTCGACGCCGAGGACGAGGTGCACCCGCGCCTGCTGACACTGGTCGACTCGAAGTTCACCGAGACCGATGCCGACGTCGTCCAGGGCGGCGTGCAGCTGATGAACTTCCAGTCGTCGTGGTGGAGCCTCCGCAACGTGCTCGAGTACTACTTCTGGTTCCGGTCGCGTCTGCACTTCCACGCCAAGTCGAAGTTCATCCCGCTGGGCGGGAACACGGTCTTCGTCACGAAAAAGTGGCTCGACTGGTCGGAGGGCTGGGACGCCGGATGTCTCGCCGAAGACTGCGAGCTCGGCGTGCGGCTCTCGAGCGCCGGTGCCAACGTCGTCGTCGCCTACACGCCCGAGGTCGTCACCCGCGAGGAGACGCCGGGAACCTTCACCTCCCTGCTCAAGCAGCGGACGCGCTGGAACCAGGGCTTCATGCAGGTGCTCGGCAAGGGGGAGTGGCGCAAACTGCCCACCTTCCGTCAGCGCTTCTACGCCCGTTACCTCCTGACGATGCCGTTCATCCAGGCCGTCACGGGTCTTCTGATCCCCATCTCGGTCGTGCTGATCTTCACGATCAAGGTTCCGACCGGCATCGCCCTGATCACCTTCATCCCGGTGGCACCGACCCTCGTGCTGCTCGCGGTCGAGATCACCGGACTCGCCGAGTTCGGCCGGACCTACGGCATCAAGGTCCGCGCCCTCGACTACTTCCGTCTCGTCTGGGGCTTGATTCCGTACCAGATCTTCCTCGCGCTCGGCGCAGTGCGGGCGGTCTACCGCCAGCTCCGCGGCCAGAACGGCTGGGAGAAGACGGAGCACAGCGGCCTGCACCGCGACGCTGAAGTGCCCACCTCCGAATCGAACGTCGTGCCGATCGGCGAGGGCCGTAAGCAGCCCGAATCCGCGCTCGCGATGGTGTCGGGAGACGAGCGATGACCGCCACGCAGGAACGTCCCACGGTCCAGGCCCCGCCGCGCCAGGCGAGCCGCGACCTCGCGGGCCCGCCCGCGGCTGCGCCGAAGAACCGAAGGATCCGAGGCTGGCTGGCTCGTCACGGAGCCTCCCTCGTCTGGATCCTGCCCGTCCTCGCCCTCGCCGGCATCGTCCAGCGCATCAACATGGCCGGGTCGCCCCAGCGCATCGACGACGAGGGCACTTACACGGCGCAAGCCTGGGCCATCGGCCACCTGGGTGAGTTGACGCATTACACCTACTGGTACGACCACCCGCCGCTCGGCTGGATTCAGATCGCGGGCTACACCGGCCTCACCGGTGCCTTCGGGCGCTACGACCAGGCCGTCATGGCCGGCCGCGAGGCAATGCTCTTCTTCGCCCTCGTCTCCGTGCTCCTGGTGTGGCTGCTCGGTCGTCGTCTCGGCCTCAGCCGTCCGGCCTCAGCCGTCGCCGCGCTCGTGTTCGGTGTCTCGCCGCTGGCCGTGCAGTTCCACCGCACCGTGTACCTCGACAACGTGGCCGTGCCCTGGCTGCTGCTGGCCTTCCTCCTGGCTCTGAGCCGGAAGAACCAGCTGGCCGGGTTCATCGGCGCGGCGTTCGCCTTCGGGATCGCCGTGCTCTCGAAAGAGACGTTCCTCCTTGCCCTGCCGTTCCTAGCGTGGGTCATGATCCGGAACTCCGACAAGAGCACCCGCCGCTACACCCTCGCGACCTCGGGGGCCGTCCTGGCCCTCGTCGGGCTCAGCTACGTCGTGCTGGCGGCCGTGCGCGGCGAGCTGATCCCCGGCCCGGGCCACACGAGCCTGATCTCCGGGCTCACTTTCCAGCTCGGCACCCGCGCCGACAGCGGATCGATCTTCGATACCGGAAGCCTGTTCTTCAAGGTCGTCGACCAGTGGTGGGTCCTCGACCAGGTGTTCATCGTGATGGGTGTCCTCTCGGCCGTCGTCGCGCTGTTCCTCAAGCGCTTCCGCCCCCTGGCCGTGCTCGTGCTCTTCGCGGTCGCCGTCATGTTCCGCCCGAACAGCTACGTGCCGGTGCCGTACGTCATCATGCTGATCCCGTTCGCCGCGCTCCTCCTCGCCGGTGTCGCCGACGCGGCCGTGAAGACGTACCGCGCTCGCCGGGCGGGGAAGGTCACCACGACCCTCAGCCGCGTCGGCGGTACCGCGTGGCTCGTGGCCTGCGCGGTCGCGATCGCGGCACTCGTGCCGTTGTGGACCGTCCAGCTCCGCGGGTTCCTGCAGACCGACCTCGACCAGCCCATGGTGAGTGCCGAGCAGTGGGTCGACGACAACGTGCCGCACGACTCCCGGCTGCTCGTCGACGATTCCATGTGGGTCGACCTCGTGAACGATGGCTTCGATCAGGACAACGTCATCTGGTTCTACAAGATCGACACCGACGGGGCCGTCGAGGCGCAGTCGCCGAACGGCTGGAAGGACAGCGACTACATCGTCACGACCGATTCGATCCGGACCTCCGCCGCGGGCAGCCCGGATGTGCAGAACGCGCTGAAGAACTCGACCATCGTCGCCTCGTTCGGCACCGGCAACCAGCTGGTCGACGTCCGTCGCATCACCCCCGAGGGTGCCGCGACCGCGAAGCAGACGGCCGACTCCGAGAAAGCGGCACAGACGGCCGCCGGCACCGAGATCTCGGAGAACCCGAACCTCGTCGCCTCCGACGCTCTGAAGAAGCAGCTCGCCGCCGGGCAGCTGAACTCTCGGGCACTCGTCGTGCTCGGACAGCTGCTGGGCACAGGCAAGGTCACTGTCGCCGACCTGGAGCCGCTCCCGGGCGAGGAGGGGTCGTCGTTCCGCCGCCTCGTCATCGAGTCGGCAGCCGGCGAACCCGGCTCGCAGCTCACCGACTGGCTGAAGAACGTGGGATCGACCTACGCCCCCTCGACCATCCGCACCACGGGCGCGGGCACCGAGGTCGTCTTCCCGGCGATCGAGCCGACCGGCCTCCTCGGCTGATGGGCACCCACGCACGCTCCACCCGAAAAACCCGTCGCACAACCCGCAGCAGCACCCACCCGAAGAAAGGAACCACCATGGCCTCCGCCCTGGGAACGTCCGAACTCCCCGAGAACACCGAATCGCGTCTCCTCCACTACCGCCGACTCGCCCTCGTGCTGGCTCTCGTCGTAGCCGTCGCCATCGCGGTCGGCACCGCCCTCCTCGGCTCCGCGCCCGCTGCCAACGCCGCCACCAATGCCAACGCAACCACCGCGGGCAAAGGCTGGGTGCGGGTCGGCCATCTCTCGCCCGACACCAAGTCGGTCGACGTCCGCCTCACCTCCTTCTCGGGCGGTCAGACGGTGTACGAGCTCGACAACGTGAAGTACGGCCAGATCAGCCCGTACAAGCAGCTCCCGAGCGGAAAATACACGGTCGCGATGACGACGGCGGGTGCCTCCAGCACCGCTAAGCCGGTCATCAGCGCATCGATCACCGTGGCGACCGGCAAGCCGATCACCGTCGTGGCCTACGGCACCAACGCCAACCTGAAGACCACCGTCTTCGAGGACGACCTCACGAAGCCCGCCACCGACAAGTCGCGAATCCGCCTCGTCCAGGCGGCCAACGTGTCGAAGACCGTCAGCATCGAGACGTCGACCGGCGTCGCGATCGCGAAAGACGCGGCGTTCGGCAGCGCGTCCGGCTACGCCTCGGTCGGAGCGGGCAAGTGGACCCTCGACATCCAGGGGCGCGACAAGGCCGTCGACGCGACGAAGACGGTCAACCTCGCCTCGGGCAGCATCACCACTCTCTTCGTGCTCGACAACTCCCAGAACGGCATCACGGTCGTTCCCGTGGTCGACAGCGCGGCGACGACGACCACGCCGAAGGGCGGAGTGCAGACGGGCGGCGGCTACGAGGCCACTCACGTCGAGTACTTCGGAGGCTTCCAGAGCTTCGACCGCTTCGCCGACCTGAGCGAGGCAACCCGCTAGGGGCTGTATGACCGCGAAGACGAAAGCACTCATCGCCGGAGGAATCGCTCTCGCCGTCCTGGTCACGGGTGGCATCGCCACGGCGGCGATCGGCGGGCTCCCGGGCTCGTCGACCGCCGCTCCGTCCGCCTCCAGCACCCCGCAGCCGTCCGAGTCGGCCGACCCCACCCGGTCGGCCACCGAGATCGGACGGGCGTTCCTCGACGACTACGTCATCGACTCCGGGGCGGCGGCGGGCCGCGTGGTCCGCCGTGACCAGGGTGGCGACACCGTCAGCGAGGGGCAGGCCTACGGCATGCTCGTCGCGGTCGCCCTGGGCGACGAGAAGACGTTCGACTCCATCTGGTCGTGGACCACGACCCACCTGCAGCAGAAAGACGGGCTCATGGCCTGGCGCTGGGATGACGGGAAAATCGTCGACGACGAGCCCGCCTCTGACGCCGACATGGACATGACCCGCGCGCTCCTGCTGGCCGGGAAGACCTTCGACTCACCGACCTACACCCGCGAGGGGAAGACATTGGGCGCGCACGTGCTCGACGACATGACGGCCGTCACACCGCTCGGTCGGATCCTGCTGCCCGGGGTCTGGGCCCAGGGGTCTGGCCCGTGGTCGTACAACCCGTCGTACGCGGCCCCGGCGGCCTTCGATGAGCTCGCGAAGTCGACCGGAGACGCGCGGTGGAGCGAGCTGGCGAGCGGGTCGCGGAAGGTGACCACCAGGATCCTGGAGTCCGCCGCTCTTCCCAGCGACTGGGCCCAGGTCAAGACCGACGGCACCGTCGTGCCCCTGCCCGGCCCCACCGGCGACTCGGGCACCGTCGAGTACGGCTACGACGCCGGCCGCGTAGCCATTCGCTTCGCTGAGTCGTGCACCCCCGCCGACCAGAAGATCGCGGCGAAGCTCGCCGCACCACTCTCGGGCAAGGATCCGCTGCCGATGCAACTCGATCTCGGGGGCTCGCCCCTCAGCCAGGACCAGAGTCCGCTCGGCTACGTCGCTCGGGCCGGCGCCCTGGCCGCCGACGGGCAGGACGGCGCAGCCCAGCGCGACCTCCAGCGGGCCGACGAACTCGCGCAGTCGACGCCGACGTACTACGGAGCGGCATGGGATGCGCTCGGCGCGCTCCAGCTGCAGACCGACTCGCTCGGAGCGTGCGCTCCCCTGAAAGGACAGTAGATGCTCTCCCGAATGAAGACGGCCCTGGGTGCTGCGGCGCTCGCCGCCATCGTCGCGCTCGGTGTCGCCGGATGCTCGGCGGGCTCCGGCGAGGCCGATGGCTCCGCCCCGAAGACGACCGCGTCGCCGACCGCCTCCGCGACGCCGGGTGCAGGCGCGGCCGGACGGATTCAGGATCCCGACACCGAGTCGCTCTCGGACGCCCCGGCTGCCGGGGTGGTCCCGTCGAAGATCGTCATCCCGTCGCTGGATGTCTCGGCCGGCATGCAAGACCTCGCCATCGGGGCCGCGGGCGAGCTCGATCCGCCGACGAACGCGACCGACGCCGGCTGGTACGCGAAGGGCGTCGTGCCGGGTGCGGTCGGCCCGGCGATCATTGCCGGCCACATCGACTCGACGACGGGCCCCGGGGTGTTTCTGCACCTCGCCCGGCTGAAGGAGGGTGACACCGTCGAGGTCGTGCTTTCAAACGGCGACGTCCAGACGTGGACCGTCACGGGCAGCCGTGCGGCGCTCAAAACCGAGTTCCCGACCAGCGACGTCTACGGCACGTCGCCGACGCCCCAGCTGCGCCTCATCACTTGCGGTGGCACGTTCGACGCCTCGATCGGCCACTACGACCAGAACACGATCGTCTTCGCCGACCTGACGTCGACTCGGAAGGCGGCGTAGCGCTTCGGCGAACGAGCCACCCCTCGCGCCGTGACCGTCAGCGGCCGCCCGCCGTCTACAGTGGCCTCGTGTATCGCTTCTTCCGCTTCTTCGCAGTCCGCCCGGTGATGTTCCTCTTCTTCCGGACGCGGGTCGTCGGTCTCGAGAACATTCCGAAACGCGGCGGCGTCATCATCGCGGGCAACCACATCGCGTTCATCGACTCGGTGTTCGTGCCGGGGGCGGCCAACCGGCCGATGACCTACCTGACCGGCAGCGACTACTTCACGAAAACTGGATTCGGCGGGCGTCTGCTCGGCTGGTTCCTGACGCAGATCGGGCAGCTCCCGATCGACCGGGCCGGCGGGTCGGCGTCGAAGGCGGCGCTCGATACCGGAATCGGTGTGCTCGAGCGAGGCGGCGCCCTGGGCATCTACCCCGAGGGGTCACGCAGCCGCGACGGCAAGCTCCACAAGGGCCGCACCGGGGTGGCCCGTCTCGTGCTCTCCTCCGGAGTGCCGGTTGTGCCCTTCGGCATCGTCGGCAGCGACGGGGTGATGGTCAAGGGATCCAAGCTCCCTCGACGGGCCCGCGTCACCGTCACCTTCGGGGAACCCCTGACGTTCGAGAAGGTGACGGGCGACTACGACGCGGCGCGGCTGCGTGCGGTCACCGACGAGATCATGGCGGCCGTGCAGAAGCTCACTCCCCAGGAGTACGTCGACACCTACGTGTCGGCCCGCTCGGAGTAGCGCGCCCGTTCGGGTGCGCCGTCGTCGCGGCTCAGTCGAGGACTCCTGCGTCGTTCAGCGTCTCGATGAGGGCGGGCGACGTCAGGTGCGCTGCCTCGGGGGTCAGATGGTTGAAGTCGTAGCGCACCGGCGTCGTGCCGATGATGGCGGGGCAGAGGTCGTAGGCGCAGTAGAGCGGGCGACTGTCGATCCACACGCCACCAAGAGACCGAGCCAGGGCTGATTCGAACCGAGCGCGAGCCTTCCAGCCGTCGGTGACGCGGCTCAGGCAACTGCTCGGAGTGCTGAAGCGAGTGAAGCAGTTGCGAATGTTGTTCTGAGACGGAGGGGGAGCCAGGAGCACGATCTTCTCGGTGTAGCGCGCGATGCGGGAGACGGCCCCTGCGATCGCCCGGTGGGAAGCCCGCTCTTTCTCCGGGTCGTTCGAGTCGCCGTAGATATTGGAGATGAAGACCACGTCGGGGTGCGTCGCCCTGATCGCCTTTTCGACCGCCGCGCGGTGTCTGAGGCATTCCTCGCTCGTGTCGGTGTTGTCCCCGATTGGGCACGACACCTTCGAAGCGTTCTGGATTTTCCATTTCGAGCCGGAGGCTTCAGCGAACTGACCGAGGCCGGGAAACTCGAACGCCGCCATGGAGTCACCCAGCACGAAGGCAAGTCGAGGGGCATTCCGGGGCCCGAACAGACAGTCGGGGCTGACCTCTGATCCGGAGGTCTTCGTCGAGCACCGGTAGTACTTCCCCTCGGGCGACCCGTTGATGAGGTCTGTGGCATACGAGTTCGCCAAGATGGTCTCCATGCTCGGCTTCACGTCGGGCCATGTCGACTCTCGAAGGGAGGCGATGATGCGATCGCGAAGTACAGCCCGCTCCGGTTCTCTCTGGGCCAGGGCTGCATCTGACGCCGTCTGTTCGGGAAGTGTCGGCGGTTGGGGCGGATGCGCAATGAAGAGGCCCGCGGCGGTAGCGACGATGGTGACGCCGGCGGCGACGACAGGGAGGCCCCGTCGGTAGGTCGCCCGGACGGACCGGCGCCAGTCTCGCCAGGTCGATTTGACTCCGCGGCCCACGGAACCGATCGGGGACGCAATAAGGGGACGCTCGACGAGGCGGTAAGTGGCGAGCGAGAGGGCAAAAGTGAGAGCGGTCGCGGGAAGGATGATCCAGACGGATCGCCCCATCGACGACTCCAACAGGACGATGACGGGGAAGTGCCAGAGGTAGAGCGAATACGACATGTCTCCGAGAGCGACGACTCCTCGGTCGATCCGAAGGGGAATCGGTCGAAGAGGGGCTGAATCTCGTCCGGTGCCGGCAGCGATGACGAGGATCGTTGCGGCCACCGGCGCGAGTGACCAGGGCCCCGGCACCGGGAACGATGCCGGGATCAGGAGGAATGAGGCGAGGATCCCCGTGAGGCCCGCAAGTCGAAGGGGGAGGCGGGCGAAGTGGGGAATCCTGGCCAGGCACGGTGCCACGACCGCGAGGAGAGCGCCCGCCCCGAGCTCCCACACCCGGGCGAACGTCGAGAAGTACGCCTCGCTGGGGTGATCGGCAGTGAGGTCGAGCGCTACGACGAACGAACCCAGCGTCACGGCCGCGATACCGACGACGAGGATGGCGCCGCGGCCCCGGCCACCCAGTCGGCCGCCGACGAACAGGAGCAGAACCAGCAGGAGTGGCCAGACCAGGTAGAACTGCTCCTCCACAGCCAGCGACCAGTAGTGCTGGAGGGGCGAGATCGCCCATGCCGCTGCGAAGTAGTCGGTGCCGTCTGTCGAGAATCGCCAGTTGGCTGCGGCCAGGGCAGCCCAGACCGCGTCGACGGAGATCGTCGCCAGACGGGAGGGGCTGAAGACGAAGACCGAGAGGGCGACGGTTGCGAGAAGGACGAGGAATGCCGCCGGGGCAAGCCGCACGATTCGTCGAATGGCAAACGCGACGAGAGCGATGCGCCCAGTCGTGCGGTGCTCGCGGAGGAGGAGACCGGTGATCAGGAAGCCCGAGACGACGAAGAAGACGTCGACGCCGAGAAAGCCCCCGGCAGGACGATCCGCAAGGTGATTGGCGAAGACCGCGGAGACCGCGAGGGCCCGGAGCGCCTGAATGTCGCGGCGGCGATGCGTGACTGACTGACGCTGCTTCATGCGCTGAGGAGGTCGGCTTTGCGGAGGAGCTCGGCCAGAGCCGCCGAAGTCAGGTGGGCCGCGCCGGGGGTGATGTGGTTGAAGTCCATCCGAACCACCGTCGAACCGATGACGGCCGGGCAGAGGTCGTACGCGCAGAAAAGGGGCCTGCTGTCGATCCACGAGCCCTTGAGGGTGCGCATCAGAGCTTGGTCAGACGCGGCTCGATGCTGCCAGGTGCCGACGACGTGCGAGAGGCAGTTGCCGGGGGTGCTCGACGGGGTGTAGCACGTCTTGATGTTCTGCTCTGCGGGCGGTGGCGACAGGATCACCACTTTGTCGGTCGACTTCGCCAACTCGGTGAGAGCCCGCTTTGTCGCGGCGTCCCAGTCGGCCGCGGTGATGGCTTTGCCGTTTCGGTCTTTCGCTTCGGTGTACGCGTTCGAGACGATGACCATGTCAGGCTCGGCACTCCGAATGGCGTCGAGGACGGCCTCTTTGTGCTGCAGGCAGCTCTCTTCCGTCCCGTCGAACGAGACGTCGAGGTCGACGTAGGGGCAGGCGAATTTCGAGACGTTCTGCAGCTTCCACCCCGATTTGGGGTCGGAGACGATGTCGGCGAGGCCGGGGAATCCGAAAGCGGCCATGGAATCGCCGACGACGAAGGCGGTCTTGGGTGCATCGGAGGGTCCGAAGGAGCAGGCGGGATCAGTTGTCGAGGTGAGAGACCCCGTCACGGCCGAACAGTGGTACGCGGCATCCACCTCGGCGTCGGCACCGGTATCACCCGCCAAGACCTGCTCGATGCTGGGGTCTGTCGTGGGCCAGGAGGTCAGCTTGAGCGATGCCTCGATCTTCTTCTGGAGGGCCGTGACCTCGGGCCCCGCGGTCGAGGCGTCGGATGCATTCTCAGAGGCTTGGGCGAGCTCGGGAGGCAACGCGGGCGTGACCGGGGCCGAGCCGACCACCGCGGCACCCGACAGGATCACAGCAAGGCCGGCGAGGAGACCGAGGCTGCCGCGACGGTAGGTGGGCCGCACATCGGCGAGCCAGGAGCGCCATCGGGCACGGACGCCCGGCCCGGATGTGAAGAGGGGAGACAGGAGCAGGGGGCGCTCGACCAGGTGGTACGAGCCGATCGCGAACCCGATCGAAAGCACGGCAGCGGCGACCAGCTCGAAAGGTCCGCTCGGCAACACCGACGCGAGCACGATGATGACGGGGAAGTGCCAGAGGTAGAGCGAGTACGAGATGTCTCCGACGTACCCGACCACCCGGTTGGTCTCGAAGGGGACCACGGCGAGATCGGGGTCGGCCCGACCCGTTCCTGCGGCCAGGACGACGAGCGTGGCGATCACGGGAGCAAGCGACCACGGGCCGGGCACGGGGAACGCCTCGTCGATCATCACGAACGAGCCGAGAATGCCGGCGCAGCCGAGAAAGCCCAGGGCCGGCCGCACTCGGTCGGGAATGCGCCCGAGGAGCGGCGTCAGCGTGGCGAGAAGGGCACCGGCCCCGATCTCCCATGCCCGGGCGAACGTGGAGAAGTAGGCGGAAGTCGGATTCTCGCCGGTCGTCACGAGGGCGCAGACGAACGAGGCCGCGACCAGGGCCGCCAGCCCGCCGGCGACCAGCGCCGTGCGCCCGCGAGCGTGGAACGCGCGGCCGAGGGCGAGCAGGAGGATGAGGGCGAGCGGCCAGACGAGGTAGAACTGCTCCTCGACCGAGAGCGACCAGAAGTGCTGCAGCGGGGAGACGGGGGTGTCGGCGGCGAAGTAATCGGTTCCGATACTGCCGAATCGCCAGTTCGCCCCGAAGAGGGAGGCCCACAGGGCATCCGTCAGGATCGACGACGCGCGGACCGCGTTGAACACGAGAGCGGACACCGCGACCGTGACCCCGAGCACGAGAAGCGCCGCGGGCGCCAGTCGTTTGACGCGCCGGACGAAGAAGCGCCGCAGCGAGATGCGGCCGGTGGAGGCGTGCTCGCGGAGGAGGAGCCCGGTGATCAGGAACCCGGAGAGCACGAAGAAGACGTCGACGCCCAAGAACCCCCCGCCGGGAAAGGCGAGGAGGTGGTCAGCGAAGACGGCTACGACGGCGACGGCACGGAGAACTTGGATGTCGCTGCGGTGGCCGGGTGCGGTTGGGCGCTGGGGAAGTCGCGAGAGAGAAGGCACAAGAATTCCGTCCGATCGGGTTACGGGCGGTTCTATTATGCCTTATTGATATTTCTCCTACAAGAGTACTGCTTTCTGTTTATCGCACAACGGCGACCGAATGCCCGGGCAGGCGAAGCGCTCGGCCGGAGACGATCGACGCGTCACTCGTGAAGAGCACGGCGCTCGATTCGACCGGGAGTTCTCTTGGATCCTCGCCGAAGTTGACGGCGATGCGCAGCGAGCCGCGTTTCAGCACGAGCCACCGCTCGTCTTCGGAGTAGTCGACCGCCACGCCGGCAAGCGCGGGGTCGACGAGCTCGGGTTCGGCGCGACGAAGGGCTGTCAGCCGCTTGTACGCGTCGAACACGGTCGCGTGACGACCTGTGGCGAGCTCGTTCCAGTCGAGCTTCGAGTCGGTGAAGGTCGAAGGGGCTTGAGGATCCGGCACGACGCTCGGGTCCCATCCCATCTTGGCGAATTCGGCGATGCGCCCCTTCGCGGTGGCCTCACCCAGGTCGGGCTCGGGGTGCGACGTGAAGAACTGCCACGGCGTCGAGGCGGCCCACTCCTCGCCCATGAAGAGCATCGGCGTGTAGGGCGACAGGAGGGTGAGCGCCGCCGCGATGACGAGCTGCCCTTCGTCGAGGGTCGCAGCAAGCCGGTCGCCGATGGCACGGTTGCCGATCTGGTCGTGGTTCTGGTTGGCGACCACGAGACGCCAGGCGGGCATGCGCTCGGTGTCGATGGGACGGCCGTGATACGTCTCGCGGAACGACGACCAGGTGCCGTCGTGGAAGAAACCGCGAGTCAGTACTTTCTCGAGGGCGGCGAGACGCTCGAAGTCGGAGTAGTAGCCGGTGGTCTCGCCGGTCAGGGCGACGTGCACCGAGTGGTGGAAGTCGTCGGACCACTGCGCGTCGATTCCGAACGCGGCACCGGAGCGACCGGCCGCCTCGCGCGGGGTGACGAGCGAGGCGTCGTTCTTGTCGCTCTCGGCGATGAGCCACTTGCTGCGACCCGAGACGGCTTCGAGGTGGTCGGTGCGGATCGCGAGCTCTTCGAGCAGGTGCACCGGCGAGTCGTCGACGAGCGCGTGAACGGCATCGAGACGCAGGCCGTCGACGTGGAAGGTGTCGAGCCAGAGCATCGTGTTGTCGGAGATGTAGCTGCGCACCTCGTCGGAGCCGGCGTCGTCGAGGTTGACTCCGGTACCCCAGGTGGAGGCGTGCTTGTCGGTCAGGTAGGGGCCGAACTGCGGCAGATAGTTACCTGACGGGCCCAGGTGGTTGTAGACGACGTCTTGGACGACGCCGAGGCCCAGCGCGTGAGCCGCGTCGACGAAGCGTTGATAGGCCGCCGGGCCGCCGTAGTTCTCGGTGACCGCGAACCAGTCAACGCCGTCGTAGCCCCAGTTGTGCGTGCCGTTGAACGCGTTGACCGGCAGCACCTCGACCAGGTCGACACCCAGGTCGACCAGGTGATCGAGCCTCTCGATGGCCGAGTCGAGCGTTCCGTCGGGGGTGAACGTGCCGATGTGCAGCTCGTAGATCACCGATCCGGCGAGCGGGCGGCCCTTCCAGTCGGAGTCGGTCCAGGCGAACGTCGTCGCGTCGAACGTCTCGCTCAACCCGTGGACGCCGTCCGGCTGGCTAAGCGACCGAGGGTCGGGCACGGGCGTCTCGGCGTCGTCGAGCAGGAATCCGTAGCGATGACCCGGGCTGCGGTCGAGGTCGGCGGGCGCGCGCCACCAGCCGTCGTCGCCTCGGGCCAGCTCGTGCACGGTGCCGTCGAGCTGGAGTCGGACACGGGAGGGCTCGGGGGCCCAGACGTCGTAGAGAGCCACGTCAGCCTTTCTGAGGGGCGGGAATCAGCAGGGCGACGGGGTAGGTCGCCAGGAGGTCGGACAGAGCGATGCGAGAGCCGGTGAAGCCTCGCCCGGTGAGCGCGTCGATACGGTCGCCCGCGGGCAGGTGGAGCTCGGTGCCGCGCCAGCCGCCGGATTCGCGAAGACCGACCGGAAGGCGCGTCGCAACGACGACGGCGCCACCGCGGTCGATCGCGACGGCATTCGAGGCCGCCTCGCCGAAGACGGGTAGAGGCACGTAGCGCTCGAACAGTTCGGGCCGGTCACGTCGGAGGGTCAGAGCCCGGTGCGTCAGCAGCAGCTTGGCAGCGCCGGTCTCGTCGACGGGAGGGGTCTCGCCAGCCGAGATGGCCGCCAGGATGCGGCGGCGCTCGTCGAAGTCGACCTCGCGACGGTTATCGGGGTCGACGAGCGAGTAATCCCACAGCTCGCCTCCCTGATAGACGTCGGGTGCTCCCGGGCCGGTGAGCTGCAAGGCCGCGAGGGCGAGCGAGTTCGACCACCCGGCGCTCCGGATGACCTCGACGATGCGCTCCAGCTCACTCGCGACCCGGTCGTCGTCGAAGCAGGCGTCGACCAGCGCGTGCATCCGCTTCTCGAACTCCTCGTCGGGAGCCGTCCAGTGCGTCGACAGGTCGGCTTCGCGTGACGCCTTCTCGGCGTAGTCGTGGAGGCGCTCACGAGAAGCGGGCCAGACGCCGACGATGCTCTGCCAAAGGAGGTTCTCGAACGGTCCGTCGCCGACGGGGGCGAGTTGCCGCAGTCGCTCGAGCGCCGCGGCCCACTCGTCGGCCACCTCGGCGAGCACCGTGATGCGGGCGCGCACGTCGGCTGACCGCTTCGTGTCGTGCGTCGACAGGGTCGTCATCGCGTGGGGGAACGTCGCGAGGCGACGCTGCTGCCGAGCGTGGAACTCGTCGGCCGTGAACGAGAACACGTTCGGCTCGCCACCGACCTCGTTGAGCGATACGAGTCGGCTGTAGCGGTAGAACGCCGTGTCTTCGACACCCTTTGCCATCACCATTCCGCTGGTCTGCTGGAACCGCACCGCCGCGGGGTCGGTCGGGTCGCCGAGCCTCTGCACGACCGTGGCGATCACGTCGGTCAGGTCGGGGCGAGCGGCCCCGGCGGCTGACGCGGCGCGGGCGAGTTGCTCGCCGCCCTGCGGCAGGTAGCTGCGGTAGACGGGAAAGGCGGCGGCGAGTTCGGCGAGGGCGTCGACGACCCGAGGATCCGTCGGAGCGCCGCTCTCACCGAGCAGCCTGGCGAGCCGCCGGATCTCGCTGCCGAGGATGCCGTCCGCGATGCCCCGCTTCGTGCCGAGGATCATCTCCTCCCAGGAGAACTCGCCCGCGGGCTCCGAACGGAGGGCGGAATCGAGCGCGCCGAGTGCGTCGCGTCCGTCGGGGTCGACGAGCACTCGCTCGTACTCACCGAGAGCGTCGTAGCCTGTCGTGCCGGCGGTCGCCCAGTCGCTCGGCATCTCTTCGTCGCCCTCGAGGATCTTCTCCACGAGCACGTGCTTGCCGCCCGTCAGCTCGGCGAGGCGGTCGAGATAGCCAGCCGGATCGGCGAGGCCGTCCGGGTGGTCGACACGGAGCCCGTCGGCCAGCCCCTCGCGGAACCAGCGACCGATCTCGGCGTGCGACTCATCGAAGACCCAGCCCTCTTCGACCCGGATGCCGGCGAGGGTGTTCACGGCGAAGAAGCGCCGGTAGTTCAGCTCGGAGTCGGCGCGCTTCCAGTACACCAGCTCGTAGTTCTGGCGGCTGTGCACGTCGACGGCCGAGTCGCCGGCGGCAGCGGTGCCGGGGGCGATCGGGTACCGGTTATCGTAGAAGTGGAGCTCGTCGCCGACGACCTCGAGAGCGTCGAAACGGTCGTCGCCCGCGTCGCCGAGCACCGGGATCCTGATCTTGTTGTCGCCTGCCGCCCAGTCGACGTCGAACGCCGTGGCGTAGCGCGACTCCTGACCGTGCTTCAGGAGGTCCCACCACCACGAGTTCGACGCCGGAGTGGCGACGCCCATATGGTTCGGCACGATGTCGATCACGACGCCGAGGCCCAGGCCGTGCGCGCTGTCGGAGAGCTTCTGCAGGCCGACGCTGCCACCCCGAGCCGGGTCGACCCGGGAGTGGTCGACGACGTCGTAGCCGTGGTCGCTGCCCGGCTCCGCCTCGAGCACGGGCGAGAGGTAGACCCAGTCGGCGCCCAAGTCGTTCAGATACTTGGTCACGGCGGCGGCTTTGTCGAGGTCGAACGCCTCGCGGATCTGCAGACGGTAGGTGGAGAAAGGGTGGTGCGCGCGGGTCATTCGGCGTCTTCCGTGCTGGCGCGGAGGACGACGATCGAGCGGCCCGGCACGGGCAGCACGTTACCGGCCTTGATCGCGTGGGTGGGTTCGGGGGAATCGGTCGTGTCGAGCACGACCTCCCAGCACTCCGCGTATTCGTCGGAGGGCAGGGTGAAGCTGACAGCCTCGTCGTGGGCGTTGAAGTACACGACGAAGTTGACGTCGGTGACCCGACCGCCTCGCTTGTCGCGACCGTGGATGCCGTTGCCATTGAGGAACATGCCGATCGAGCGCCCGAAACCGGAATCCCACTCGTCGGCGGTCATCGACTCGCCCTCGGGCGTCAGCCAGACGATGTCGGGCAGAGGGTCGCCCTCGCCGCGCCGCACATTGCGTCCGTCGAAGTAGCTCTGGCGGCGGAAGGTCGGATGCTTGCGACGGAGCTCGATCACCCGTGTCGTGAACTCGACGAGCTCGGCGTCGGCGTTCTCCCAGTCGACCCAGGCGATCTCGCTGTCTTGCGCGTAGGTGTTGTTGTTGCCGTTCTGCGTGCGGCCCAGCTCGTCGCCGTGAAGCAGCATCGGCACGCCCTGGCTCAGCATCAGGGTCGCCAAGAAGTTCTTGACCCGCTGGCGCCGCAGGGCGGTGATCGCCTCGTCGGTCGTGGGGCCTTCGACCCCGGAGTTCCAGGAGCGGTTGTGGCTCTCGCCGTCGTTGCCGTTCTCGCCGTTGGCCTCGTTGCGCTTCTCGTTGTACGACACCAGGTCGCGCATGGTGAAGCCGTCGTGGGCCGTGACGAAGTTGATCGACGCGATGGGCCGTCGTCCGTCGCGCTGGTAGAGGTCGGCCGATCCGGTGATCCGCGAGGCGAACTCGCCGAGGGTCGCCGGCTCGCCGCGCCAGAAGTCGCGAACGGTGTCGCGGTACTTGCCGTTCCACTCCGTCCACTGGGGCGGGAAGTTGCCGACCTGGTAACCGCCCGGCCCGACGTCCCACGGCTCGGCGATGAGCTTGACCTGGCTGACGATGGGATCCTGCTGCACGAGCTCGAAGAAGGTCGACAGGCGATCGACCTCGTAGAACTCGCGGGCGAGGGCAGCCGCGAGGTCGAAGCGGAAGCCGTCGACGTGCATCTCGGTCACCCAGTAGCGCAGGGAGTCCATGATCAGCTGCAGCGAGTGCGGGTGACGCACGTTGAGCGAGTTGCCGGTGCCGGTGTAGTCCATGTAGAACTGCTGGTCGTCTTCGACGAGGCGGTAGTAGCTGGCGTTGTCGATGCCCTTGAACGACAGGGTCGGCCCGAGGTGGTTGCCCTCTGCCGTGTGGTTGTAGACCACGTCGATGATGACCTCGATGCCCGCTTCGTGGAGCACACGGACCATCGTCTTGAACTCCTGCACCTGCTGGCCGTGGTCGGTCACCGAGGCGTACTGCTGGTGCGGTGCGAAGAAGCCGATGGTGTTGTAGCCCCAGTAGTTGCGGAGGCCCTTCTCGAGCAGGGTGTTGTCTTGCACGAACTGGTGCACCGGCATGAGCTCGATGGCGGTGACCCCGAGCCCCTTGAGGTGCTCGATGATCGCCGGGTGGGCGACGCCCGCGTAGGTGCCGCGCTCCGACTCGGGAATGTCGGGGTGCGTCTCGGTCAGGCCCTTGACGTGGGCTTCGTAGATGACCGTCTCGTCGTAGGTGTACTTCGGCGGACGGTCGCCCTGCCAGTCGAAGAACGGGTTGATGACGACGCTCATCATCATGTGCGCCGCGCTGTCTTTGTCGTTGCGGGAATCGGGCGCACCGAAGTTGTAGGCGAACAGCGCCTCGTCCCAGTCGATCTCGCCGCTCGTCGCCTTCGCGTACGGGTCGAGGAGGAGCTTGTTCGCGTTGGCGCGCTGCCCCTTGGACGGGTCGTAGGGGCCGTGCACTCGGTAGCCGTAGCGCTGCCCCGGCTGCACGCTCGGCAGATAGGCGTGCCAGACGTAGGCGTCGACCTCGACGAGGTCGACCCTCGTCTCGACTCCGGAGTCGTCGAACAGGCAGAGCTGCACGAGCTCGGCCGCCTCCGAGTAGATGGCGAAGTTGGTGCCGCTGCCGTCGTAATTGGCACCGAGGGGATAGGGGTTGCCGGGCCAGGTGATCATCGAACCTCCGTCAGGACTCGGCTAAGCCTACGGGCGATCGGCTGATCGCGTCCGGGCCCTCCCCGGCACGCGGACGCGGCAGGCGTTATGCTCGACCCACAACACACGGGAGTCCGGTGAGCCGGGCTGAGAGGAAGCGATCCACGCTTCGACCGTCGAACCTGATCCGGATCATGCCGGCGCAGGGAGGAGAACGCATGTCTGTTTCTGCGAGCACTCGCACCACCTCGAGCAGCACCCCGGCCTCACCGCCGCGACGGTGGCGGGTCGTCGACATCGTCGTCGCCAGCGTCTTGGGCGTCGCCGCTGGCGTCATCTTCTGGGCTTGGGGTCTCGCCTGGACCCCGCTCAGCGGTCTGCTGACCTTCTCGCCGGGCCTCGAGGGTCTCTTGGCCGGCGGCTGGCTCTTCGCCGGCGTGCTCGGCGGCCTCGTGATCCGTAAGCCGGGGGCCGCGCTCTACACCGAGATCGTCGCGGCCGTCGTGTCGATGCTCGTGGGCACGCAGTGGGGCTTCTCGACGCTCATCTGGGGCATCCTCGAGGGCCTCGGCGCCGAACTCCTCTTTGCCGTGCTCCTCTACCGGTCGTGGCGGCTGGGCGCGGCGCTCCTCGCCGGCATGGGGGCCGGCCTCGCGGCGGGGCTCCTCGACACCAACTTTTCGAGCGTCGCGGCCTACGCACCCGAGTTCAAGGTCATCTACCTCGTCTCGTCCGTCGTCTCCGGTGCTGTGCTGGCCGGGCTGCTCTCCTGGCTCGCCGTCCGCGGCCTCGCCGCCTCCGGCGCACTCAGCCGGTTCGCGAGCGGCCGCTCGGCCACGAAGCGGGTCTGACGTGATCCGCGCGCCCGGGTCGGGTGCGCGGGTCGATGCACGAGGGTGGTCGTGGCGGCACGCCTCAAGGATCCAGCCCGCCGTCGATTCCCTCGACCTCGTCATCGAACCCGGCGAGCGGGTCCTCCTCCTCGGCGCCTCCGGCGCGGGCAAGTCGACGCTCCTCGCGGGGCTCGCCGGAGTCCTCGGGGGTGACGAGGAGGGCGACTCGGCCGGCGAGCTCCTTATCGACGGTCGCCCCGCGGCGACGCAGCGCGGGCGGGCGGGGCTCGTCCTCCAGGATCCCGACTCCCAGGTGGTGCTCGCCCGGGTCGGCGACGACGTCGCCTTCGGCCCGGAGAATCTCGGCGTACCGCGCGACGAGATCTGGTCGCGAGTGCACGAGGCCCTCGAATCCGTCGGACTCGACGTGCCCCTCGACCGCTCCACATCGGCTCTCTCGGGCGGCCAGAAGCAACGACTCGCGCTCGCCGGAGCCCTGGCCATGCGGCCCGGGCTGCTGCTGCTCGACGAGCCCACGGCCAACCTCGATCCCGAGGGGGTGCGCGAAGTGCGCGACGCGGTCGCCCGGGTCACCGCGGAGAGCGGGGCGACGCTCGTGGTGGTCGAGCACCGCGTGTCGGTCTGGCTCCCCGTGGTCGATCGCGTGGTCGTGCTGGCAGCCGGCGGCGGCGTTCTCGCCGACGGCACCCCGGACGCCGTCCTCGGCGCCCACGCCGCGACGCTGACGGAGGCGGGCGTCTGGGTGCCCGGGCGACCGCCCGTCCTCCCTCCGCGCTCGACGTCGCAGCCGACGCCGACGCCCCTCCTCGACGTGTCCGACCTCGCTGTCGGACGCCAGCGCGGCCTCACCGTCGCCACCGGCATCCACGCCTCCGTGGTCGCCGGACGCGCCCTCGCCATCACGGGCCCGAACGGCGTCGGCAAGTCGACGCTGGCGCTCACGGTCGCGGGGCTTCTGCCTCCGGCCGGGGGCAATCTCGAGGCCGCGGGCCCGCTCGCCGCAGGGGCGGCACGAGAGCCGATCCGCTGGAAGTCACGGGAGCTGCTGACCCGGATCGGAACCGTCTTCCAGGATCCTGAGCACCAACTGCTCGCGTCGAGCGTGCGGGCCGAACTGGCTGTCGGACCGCGGGCTCTGCGCCTCGCTCCCACCGAGGTCGATGCGCGCGTCGACGACCTGCTCGAGCGCCTCCGGCTCGCCCACCTCGCTGAGGCGAACCCGTTCACGCTCTCGGGCGGCGAGAAGCGCCGACTGTCGGTCGCCACGGTGCTCGCCTCACGGCCTCGGGTGCTCGTGCTCGACGAGCCGACCTTCGGGCAGGACGCCCGCACCTGGCGCGAGCTCGTCGCGCTCGCGGCCGAATTGCTCGACTCCGGCAGCGCCATCGTGGCGGTCACGCACGACGCCGAGTTCGTGGATGTGCTCGCCGACGACGTGCTGACCCTCGCGCCGTCCGGCTCCCGCGCCGTGCCTCGGATCTCGGCCTCTCGGGCGGCGGTGTCGGCGTGACGATCCTCTCCACCATCGAGACGACCCGGGCGATCGGCCGCGTCAACCCGGTCGCCAAGCTGCTGGCCGCCGTGATCGTCAGCATCACACTGCTGCTCTCCATCGACTGGGTTTCGGCGGGTACGGCACTCGCGCTCGAGGCCGTTCTGCTCCTCTTCGCGGGGCTGAGCCCGCGGCAGCTCGTGAAGCGCACGCTGCCGCTCTGGATCGCGGCGCCGCTCGCCGTCATCGCGACCTCCCTTTACGGCGTCGACTCCGGTGCGACCCTGTGGCGGCTCGGCTTCATCACCGTCACCGAGGGGTCGGTCGCATTGGCGTTCGCGATCGGGCTGAGGATTCTGGCGGTCGGCATCCCCGGCATCGTGCTCTTCGCCACCACCGACCCCACCGACCTCGCCGACGGCCTCGCCCAGGTGCTGCGTCTTCCCGCCCGATTCGTACTGGGCGGCCTCGCCGGCCTGCGGCTGGTGGGCCTCTTCGTCGACGATTGGCGGCAACTCGGGCTCGCCCGGCGTGCCCGGGGCGTCGCCGACGAGGGTGGCATCGTCGGGGCGGTCCGTCGCGGCACGGGTATGGCCTTCGCCCTCCTGGTGCTCTCGGTGCGCAGGGGGAGCAAACTCGCCACGGCGATGGAAGCAAAGGGATTCGGCACCGACGCACCCCGCACGTGGGCGCGTGAGTCGACCTTCGGGCGTGCTGAGTGGATCCTCGTCGTCCTGGCCGTCGCCATCGCCGCCGTCGCGGTCGTCGCGGCCTGCCTCGCTGGAACCTGGTCGATCGTCTTTGCCTGATCAGCCCTCGCCACTGTCGTTGTCTTCGTCGACTTCTCTCGCCCTGCTC
This sequence comes from Frondihabitans sp. PhB161, assembly GCF_003814635.1. Classification (NCBI taxonomy): domain Bacteria; kingdom Bacillati; phylum Actinomycetota; class Actinomycetes; order Micrococcales; family Microbacteriaceae; genus Frondihabitans; species Frondihabitans sp. PhB161. The sequence continues at coordinate 213,465 of NZ_RKQW01000002.1, read as the reverse complement.
GCCTCGCGTGCGGAGGCTGGGAGCGCGCGTCCGGTCGTGCTCATCGACGGGAGATCAGGATCCGGCAAGACGACACTCGGCCGAGCCCTGGCGCCACTCCTCGACGCTCAGCTCGTGGAGCTCGACGACGTGTATCCCGGTTGGCACGGCCTCGCTCGCGCCTCCGAGGCCGTCGTCCGCGACATGCTCCGCGCCGCTGAACCCGGCCACCGCCGCTGGGACTGGGACGCCAGTGAGCCTTCCACCTGGCGCTCCCTCGACCCGCGACGGCCGCTGGTGATCGAGGGTGCCGGTGCCCTCACCCGTGCCTCGGCTCCTCTGGCTACGCTGCGCGTGTGGGTCGAGCTCGACGATGAGTCTCGGCGGTCGCGTGTGCGTGAACGGTCGGTAGTGGACGCCGCGGACTACGCCGACAGTGCGTGGTGGGATGTCTGGGCCGAGCAGGAGGAAGCGCACCGTGTAGCGAACGACCCGCGCCAGCTCGCCGATGTCGTCGTGGAGGGCTGAACGACTACGCCCAGCCGAGCTCGTGCAGTTTGTCGTCGTCGAAACCGTAGTAGTGACCGATCTCGTGGACGAGCGTCACGTGGATCTCGTCGCGGAGGTCGTCTTCGGTGTCGCACGCCGCGAGGTGGGGCTCCCGATACAGGATGATGCGGTCGGGTAGCTCGCCGAAGCCGTACTGGCCCCGCTCGGTGAGGCTTACGCCGTCGTAGAGGCCGAGGAGGTCGAGGGAGCCGTCTTCGGGGCGATCTTCGGTGACGAAGGCGACGTTCTCCAGACCCTCGAACATGTCGTCGGGAAGGAGGTCGAGCTCGTCGATCACGAGCTTCTCAAACGCGTTCGCATCCACCTCGAGCATGCGGTCAGCCTCTCACGCCGGACTGAGAACCCCCGCCTCCTTCAGAAGTTCGTACATGGCCGGTGCGATCGCGGTGGCGTAGCGGACCGTGAGGTGATTGAGATCGGATTTGACGACGTCGCGGCCAACGAAGGCAGGGCACAGGCCCGACACACAGAAAAGGGGCCGCGTGTCGACGAAGGTGCCCTGCACCGACTTCGCCAGACTCTTCTCGGTCTCGGCCCGGGCCGTCCAGGTGCTGCTGACGCGTGAGATGCAGGAGGACGGAACGCTGCGGGGAGTGAAGCACGTCTCGAGAACGGCCCCGGGCGGTGGCGGAGGCAGGAAAACGACCTGTGCCCCGGTAGCGGCCATGCGATCGGTGACACCATTCATGCCGGTCTTCCACTGGGCCGCCGAGACAGATGCCTTCGTGGTGGCATCGGTGAGCGGAGCGTAGGTGTCAGTGACGACTACGACATCGGGCTTGAGCGTTTCGAGCGTCGTCAGCGTCTCTTCACGATGCCGAGAGCACTCGGTTTTGTCTGTGCTGCTCTCGTGAAGCGGGAGATCGGCGAGTGGACAGCCGAACTGGCCAAGGCTCGTGACCGAGATATCGTCATGCGCCTCCGTCATGGCGATGAACGTCTTGGCGTAGGCAAGCGCGACGGAGTCGCCCACTACCGCCAGGGATTTTTTCGCAGAGGGGGACCCCCAACTGCAGCTACCGATATCGATGCGACCGGGTTGGCCGCAGGTCGCCACCTCGGAGGCCGCGTCTGGGCCGTTGATCTCCGCGTCGATGGAGGGGTCGAGGTCTGGCCAGGTGCTGGCCCCGAGCGCTGCCTCGATCTGCTTCGCGAGTTTTTGCTGCACGGGGCCGCCCTGGTCGGTAGCGGATCTGGATTCTCCAGCCGCTTCGGCCACGGGGAGAGGACGCGTGACCGAGGGTGACGTCGAGGGGAGGAGGGTCGCGGCGCAGAGGACGACAGTGATGCCCGAAAGGACGGCGAGGCCGCCAGTACGGTAAGTCGCTCCATGCGCTTTCCGCCATTCTCGCCAGAGAGCCGCGCGATTCTGGACCGATTCGCCCGTAAGGAGCGGCGCTGACAGGGCAGGTCGCTCGAGGAGGTAGTAGGTCGCAACCGAGAGGCCGCCCGTGAGTGCGATCGCCGCGGCATACAGAGCCGGAGAGCCGGCCTCGAGCGAGACCCCCACGAACACGATCACGGGCAGGTGCCATAGGTAGAGCGAGTACGAGATGTCACCGATGAATGCCGTGACCGGATTGGACAGAGGCACGAGCCGGGGCGCCGTGCAGGCAGCCCCGCCGAGGATGACGAGCCCGGACGAGGCAACGGCTGCGAGCGCCCAGGGGCCGGGAACAGCGAACGACGCATCGATGAAGACGAACGACGCCACGATGCCCCCGAGGCCGATCCACGAGGCGAGGCCGCTCACCGCGCGGGGAATGCGCTCCCAAAGCGGCAGGGCGAGTGCGAGGACGGCACCGAACCCGAGCTCCCATGCTCGGGCTGGAGTAGAGAAATACGCCGCGATCGGCTCGGCGCTGGTCGATGCGACCGCGTAGAAGAAGGACGCCCCGACCAGGGCGATCGCCACAGCGACGAGGGCACCCCGCTGGAGCGAGAACCGGGCCGAGGAGAGGGCGAAGAAGCCGGCGATGAGGAGAAGCGGCCAGCCCACGTAGAACTGCTCCTCGACGGACAACGACCAGAGGTGCTGCAACGGGGAAGTGGCGTTCTGGCTCGTGAAGTAGTCGGTGCCGGAGGCGGCGAAATGCCAGTTGGCAAGAAACGCGGCGGACCACTTCGCGTCGGTCAGAACCGAGTCGGCTCGTGCGGAGTTGAACAGTGCGAACGCGGCCACACACGTCGACATCGTGACGAGCAGGGCCAGCGGGACGATGCGTTTGACCCGGCGTCGGTAGAAGTCAGCGAGAGAGATGCGCCCGGTCTGTTGACGCTCGCGCACGAGTAGCCCCGTGATGAGAAAGCCAGAAATGACGAAGAAGACGTCGACTCCGAGAAAGCCACCCGAGGGGGCTCCTGTCAGGTGGTTGGCGATGACACCGATGACGGCCAGGGCACGAAGGCCCTGAATATCGGAGCGTCTGCCATTTCTGGTGGCAAGAGTGGTTGTTGGTTTGCGGCCTGATCTGGGCACATCTACCCCCGGGTCGGATTGATGTCACCAGAATATCAGAGATATATAAGATGCTCGAGCCCAAAAAGGTCCTGAGCCTTTCGGGCCAAGCCGACGAGCACGACGATTTCTGATCCGCTTCCGATGCGCTTGCGCATCCAAAGCCATGGGCACGGCCAAGAAATCGGGCCCTGCCCTCGTGAGAGAGGGCAGGGCCCGACCATTTTTGGTCCGCTTTAGATGCGCTTGCGCATCTAAAGCAATGGGCACGACGAAGAAATCGGGCCCTGCTCTCGTGAGAGAGGGCAGGGCCCGACCATTTCTGAGGGTGAGTAACGGGGCTTGAACCCGCGGCCTCCTAGACCACAACCAGGCGCTCTACCAGCTGAGCTATACCCACCATGCGACTTCGCCCGCCTAGCTGGCGAGAGCTTGACGAACGAAGCGACCCGACAAGTCTATCCCAAACGCGGGGCCCATTTGTCCACTACCGACTTCGAGATGGATTGCACGTCGTCAGTGGTCGGGCCGGGTTCGGCGGTGAAGCCGGCGAGTCGGTAGTACTCGAGCTCGCGGATCGATTCGAGGATGTCGGCGAGGGCGCGGTGGCCGCCGTTTTTCGCAGGGGCATTGAAGTAGACGCGCGGGAACCAGCGGCGCGAGAGCTCTTTGATCGACGACACGTCGACGGAGCGGTAGTGCAGGTGCGAGTCGACACGGGGCATGTATTTGGCGAGGAACGTGCGGTCGGTTCCGATGGTGTTGCCGGCGATCGGGGCGCTGCCCTTGTCAGGTGCGTATTCGAGGATGTAGTTGAGCACCTCGTATTCGGCTTCGGCGAGGCTGACGCCGTTCGGGATCTCGTCGATGAGACCGGACGAGGTGTGCATGTTCGTGACGAACTCGCCCATGTTGTCGAGTGCGGCCTGGTCGGGCTTGATGACGATGTCGAACCCGGGGTGAAGGGGAGTGAGGTCGAAGTCGGTGACGACGACGGCCACTTCGACCAATTCGTCGACGCCGAGGTCGAGCCCGGTCATTTCGCAGTCGATCCACACGAGTCTGTCGCTTGAAGGCATGTCGCGAGTCTAGCGAGGGGCTCGCGGGGGTCGACGCTGAACATTCCGGGGGCCCCGCCTGGTAGACAGTTCCCATGACAGACGAAAAGCTCCAGGTCGAAGAAGGCTCCGAATACGTCGTGTTCTTCGAGGGCGGGCCGAGCGATGGCCGCACCGACAAGCGCGTGTCGACGAACGGCTCCTACGACGACGAGATCACCGATTACGTGCTCATCGACGGAACCGAGACCGGTTTCGTCTACACGGCGACGAAGGCACACCTGGTGGGCGAGCAGCTCCAGGTCCACTACGCCCTCGACGCCAAAGACAGCGACCCGGTGGTCGACCCCGAAGATCGCCGCGAGAGCACCAACTAAAAGCACAGAGCCAGAACGCAGGATCCGAGGAGCGCCTCCTCGGATCCTGCGTTTTTTGCTCTCCGCTCGTTTTCATAGGGATCTCATCGGGTGCATCAGTCGCCCTCATTGAGACGGATCGCATTCTCGATCCATGCCCGAAATCACGAAGACCCTCGACCTCGACATCGTCGTGCCCGTGTACAACGAGCAGGCGACCCTCGTAGCCAGCATCACCGCTCTGCACGCGTACCTCTCGCGCTCCCTGACGGAAACGTGGCGGATCACGATCGCCGACAACGCGTCGACCGACACCACGCCGGCGCTGGCCGACACGCTCGCGAACGAACTCGACGGCGTGATCGCCGTCCACCTCGCTCAGAAGGGCCGGGGCCGCGCCCTCAAGAAGGTGTGGTCGGAGTCGACGGCGAGCGTGCTCGTGTACGTCGACGAAGACCTGTCGACCGACCTGTCGGCGCTCAAGCCGCTCGTCGCGCCCCTCCTCTCCGGGCACTCCGACCTGGCGATCGGCACGCGCCTCGATCCCTCCTCGCGCATCACCCGGGCCGGCAAGCGCGACTTCATCTCGCGCACCTACAACCTGCTGCTGCGCCGGACCATGGGCGTGTCGTTCAGCGATGCGCAGTGCGGCTTCAAGGCCATCCGAAGCGACGTGGCGGCTCACCTGCTGCCCCTCGTCGAAGACACGGGCTGGTTCTTCGACACCGAGCTGCTGATCCTCGCCGAACGGTCGGGCCTCCGCATCCACGAGGTGCCGGTCGACTGGGTCGACGACCCACAGTCGTCCGTCGACATCGTGGCGACCGCCTCCGCTGATCTCCGAGGAATGGTCCGCGTCGCTACGGGGATCGCCCGGGGCCGCATTCCGGTGGGCGCCATCTACGACCAGATCGGCCGTCATCCCTATGCCCAACCGGCGCCGTCGTTCTTCGGGCAGGTGATCCGATTCGGTCTCGTCGGCGTGCTCTCGACAGCCGCCTACGCCGTCATCTACCTGCTCTTTCAGCAGTTCGTGCCGGCCCAGCTGGCCAACTTCCTCGCGCTGCTGATCACGACCATCGGCAACACCGCCGCAAACCGACGATTCACCTTCGGGGTGCGGGGGAGCGGTCAGGTCAAGCATCAGGCCCAGGGCCTCATCGTGTTCGGGATCGCCTGGGTCATCACCTCCGGCTCGCTCGTCGGCCTGCACCGGGTCTCGCCCGATGCCGGAGCCCACGTCGAACTCGTCGTCCTCACGGCCGCCAACCTCGTCGCCACGGTCGTCCGGTTCGTGCTGCTCCGCGTCTGGGTCTTTCGCCGCGAGGCGAAACCCGCCCCGACGCTCGAGCCGCGACGGGCGTTCGAGGTCGGAGACCAGCCGAGCGCGCACGCTCACCCCCGCACCGCCGAGACCCTGACGAAGGCGAGCCAGTCATGACCACCGTTTCTCTTCCGCCCGCGTCGGCCACGTCGGATCCTTCGTCCGCTGCCGCATCGCCGCCGTCACGGCTCCGACGGGCCGGGCGCTGGCTGGCTCTCGGCCCGGCGACCTCGCCGCGCTGGGAGCGACCGTCGCTTTGGGGCCTCATCATCGCCTCGGCGGTGCTCTACATCACCAACCTCTCGATCTCGGGCTACGCGAACTCGTTCTATTCGGCGGCCGTCCAGGCCGGGGCATCGAACTGGGAGGCGTTCTTCTTCGGATCCTCCGACGCCGCGAACTCGATCACGGTCGACAAACCGCCCGCGTCGCTCTGGATCATGGAGCTGTCGGTGCGCCTGTTCGGCCTCTCGTCGTGGAGCATCCTGTTGCCCGAGGCGCTCATGGGCGTGGCCACGGTCTTCCTGGTCTATGTGATCGTGCGACGGCACTTCTCGGCGGGGACCGCTCTGATCGCCGGCGGCACCCTCATGCTGACGCCGGTCGCGGTGATGATGTTCCGGTTCAACAACCCCGACGCGATGCTCCTGCTGTTGATGACGCTGGCCGTCTACCTGACGCTGCGCGGCATCGAATCGGGCAGGATCCGATGGGTCGTCTGGGCCGGGGTGGTCGTCGGATTCGGGTTCCTCACCAAGCAACTGCAGGCGTTCGTGATCCTGCCCGAGCTCGCGGCCGTGTACTTCCTCTGCGCGCCCCTCCGCTGGAAGACGCGACTGCTGCACCTGCTCGGAGCCCTCGGCGGCGTGATCGTCGGAGCCGGCTGGTGGGTCGCGATCGTCTCAATCGTTCCTGCCTCGATGCGTCCGTACATCGGCGGGTCGCAGAACAACTCGTTCCTCGAGCTGACGTTCGGCTACAACGGCTTCGGCCGGTTGACGGGCAACGAGACGGGCTCGGTGACGGGCGGAACAGGGGCGGCAGGAGCCGGATCCTGGGGTTCGACCGGCATCACCCGCCTCTTCGGCTCGGAGATCGGCGGCCAAATTACCTGGCTGCTGCCCGCCGCCCTGATCGTGATGGTCGCCGCATTCGTCGTGCTGGGTCGGCGCCACCGGATCGACGTGCGCCGCGCCACACTGCTGCTCTTCTCGACCTGGCTGGTCGTCACCGGACTCGTCTTCAGCTTCGCCGGCGGCATCTTCCACCCGTACTACACGGTGGCACTGGCCGCCCCGCTCGCCGGGACCGTCGCCATCGGCGGCTCCGTCGTCTGGAACGCCGCCCGCACGCGCTGGTGGCCACGGATCGTCCTGGCAGTCACCATGCTCGTGACGGCGGCCTGGTCGTACGCGCTGCTCGCCCGGGCCACCGACTGGCTGCCGTGGCTGAAGTTCGTGGTCGTCGTCGCGTGCGTGGCCGCTGCGGTGCTCGTGCTGGTGCCTCGTGGTGCTGGTGCTGGTGCTGGCGTCGGGCGTGGCGCTGACGGTCGGACTGCTGGGGGTGCTGTCGGTGGTGCAGGTGGCGTCGCTGCCGGTGCTGCTGGCGTTATGGGGCGCTCGGCCGGGCGCGCTCGCGGGCTGGCTGCGGCGACCGTGTCGCTCATGCTGGTCGGCGGTCTGCTCGGGCCTCTCGCCTACTCGATCGAGACAGCCTCGACCGCCCACACCGGGTCGATCCCGTCGGCCGGGCCTGCGGTGGCTTCCGCTCGCGGTGGGTTCGGCGGCGGCGGTGGCGCGCCCGGTGCGGGCGGTGGCGCTCGCGGCACGCAGGGCGGGACCGGGACCGGGACAGGCACCGGAGCGGGCACCGGAATGGGCACGCCGCCCGGTGGCTTCGGTGGTACGCCCGGCGGGGCTGGCACGGGCACCGGCGCTGGCACCGGCACCGGCACCGGCACTGGCACTGGCACTCGCACGGCCCCGACCGGCGGTATGGGCGGCATGGCTCGCGGTGGCGGAGGCATGGGCGGCATCTTCGGAGGCTCGACCACGGTCTCGTCGGCCCTCAAGAAGCTGTTGCTCACCGATGCCGACCAGTACACCTGGGTTGCTGCGGCGATCGGCTCCGACACGGCAGCCAGCTATCAGCTCGCGACTCTCAAGTCGGTCATGCCCGTTGGCGGCTTCAACGGCAGCGATCCGTCGCCGACCCTGGCCGAGTTCAAGGCCTACGTCGCCGCGGGCAAGATCCACTACTTCGTGGGCAGCTCGGTCGGCACGTCGAACGGCGGAAGCAACGCGTCGTCGAAGATCGCGGCCTGGGTCAAGGCGAACTTCGCCTCGCAGACCGTCGGCGGCGTGACCGTCTACGACCTGACGGGTTCGTTGACCCAGTAGCCCGACCATCGCGAACTGAATCACGCACCGCTTACCGTTTTTTCGGTGGGCGGTGCGTGATTCGGTTAGCGACACCCGTCGAGTCGCTGACGACACTGCGTCTAGTCGCATTTCGCAGGTCTAGTCGCGATTTACCGCGACTAAACCTGCGAAACGCGACTAAATCTGTCGTGCGCAGAGATGCAGGAGTCCCCCCGGAGGGATTCGAACCCCCGGCCATGTGGGTAGAAACCACGTGCTCTTCCACTGAGCTACGGGGGGAGACGACCGACCGCAATCGATGACTACGGTACTACGCGCCGCCCGTTCGCTCAGCTTTCGTCGGGTGTCGTGCGGCGACGAACCTGATGCGCGCTGACCGGAGCGCTGAACGCCGGCTCGCGATCGTCGCCCGACTCGTCATCGCGAGATTCGCTGTCGGCCGGCTCGAGGCCCCGCTCCGTATCGGCGGTGGTCTCCTGCGTCGCGCTCGCCGCCTCCGCATTCGCCGCCTCTGCACCTGCCGACTCTGCACTGACCTGCACAGGCGCGTTGACCACGGGCGTCGTCACCATGCCGGTCGAGGCGCGAGCGGGTACGCCGCCAGAAATCGAAGGATCCGCCCCCACGCCGCTCACCTCGGCCCCGCCCTGCACGTGAGCGTCATTCGTCCGCCCCGCCTCGGCGTAGGCCGCTTCGACGCGCCCCTCCTCGCTCGGGGATGCCTCGCGAGGGGCGGTCTCGACCGGCGACGCCTCGTCGGTGGCGGTCGCGGAGGGGGCCGCAGCTGCCACCTGGGGTTCGGCAGGCGTTTGCTCCATCGCGGCGATGGCGGCGTCTTGGGTGGCCGCGGCCGGGGGCGTAGCCGGAACGACGGGTGCGGGTGCGAACGCTGTGGGCGCCTGCTCCGGACTGGACTCGCCGTCGACCGGAACGAACGACTGCGTCGTTGCCGACTCGGGTTGGGACGCCTTGTCTTCGGCCTTTTCGGCGTTCCAACGCTCGACCTCGTCGCGGAACAGCTTCTTCGCCCGAGTCGGCTTGGTCTGCCATTGCACAAGGCGGTCGCGCAGGTCGGCAAAGGTCTGCTCGGCCTGGAATCGGAAGGTGGCCGAGTTGCTGCGAATCGACGCGATCTCGTGCTCCGACCAGACGGCGGCGAGGTCGGCGCCCGCGACGGGAAGCAGGCGGAGCCTGATGGACGCCTCGTCGGAGAGGTGCGCCGTGTGCGCCCGTTCGTCGGTGCCGAGCGTGCTCCACTCGATCGAACGACGGGCCGATGCAATCAGGGCCGTGACCGTGTTCGCCTTTACTTCGCGGTCACGCGCCTCGAGTAGCCGCTTGCCCATGCTGCGAGCGATGAGCGCAGTTAAGACACCCGCCACGATTATCGCTACGAAGGGCAGAACGACGTTCGTGATGATGCGTTGCCCTTCGGTTGAAGTCAGCCAGTCGGTCAGCGCGTTCCACCAGGTCATGCCGCGCACACTAACTGCTCCAGGGCCCCGGGCCGGGCTGCGACAGGCATCGGGGCGTAATCGGCCCGCAAAGCGCCACTCCGCTCAGGCAAGGCGACAGCGAACTCAGGCGAACCGGAAGCAGTCGGTGGCGTCGTTTCGGCTCCAGAACTCGCCGATCTCCACGAACCGACGCTGCCGCGGGAGGAAACGCTTGGCGCGGAATCGCTCGCCCTCGGCGTGCTGATAGCTCTCGACGTACCCGAGCACTTCACCCGACGGCCGGGTGACGCGGATGAGGCCGTCGTGAAGTTGGACGAGAGTGAGCCCGCCCCGCTGCTCGCGCACGGATGGCGCCGTCGCGAGGGCGCCGGGAACGGAATCGGGGGTGAAGGTCAGGGTGGTCATCGTGGTGCTCCTCGCTGTGGTCGGCTGGACTCTGGGTGTAAATCGAACGTACGTACGACCACCGACATTCGACCCCGCGCGACCACGCATCCGGCGCGAAACCTCAAAATCGCCCGCTTTTCGTGGAGAAAAGCGGGCGATTCTGAGGTCTCACCGACCGGTGATACTGAGCGCGACTACCGACCCGACCCAGTGCCGTCGACAGCGAGAGGCTCGATCGCCGCGAGCTCCGCGTCGCTCAGATCCGCGCCGTGCAGCGCGTCGAGGCTGTCGTCGAGCTGTGCGACGCTCGAGGCGCCGATGAGGGCCGACGTCACGGCCTCCTGTCGGAGCACCCACAGCAGCGCGAGCTGCGCGAGCGACTGCCCGCGTGCCGACGCGATGTCGTTGAGGGCGCCGACCCGAGAGAGGTAGGTCTCATCGAGCACGTCTTCGGTGAACCAGCGACCCTCGGCAGCCCTGGATCCTGAGGGTGCCTTTCCGTTCAGGTATCGACCGGTCAGCAGCCCGCCCGCGAGCGGCGAGAAGACGATCGAGCCCACGCCGTTGGCGGTGAGGGTGTCGAACAGGCCCTGCTCGGGTCGGCGATCGAACATGTTGTACCGCGGCTGGTGGATCAGCAGCGGCACACCCTCGGCGGCGAGGGCGGTGATCGCCGCTTCGGTCTGGGCAGGGTCGTAGTTCGAGATGCCGACGTAGAGGGCCTTGCCCTGGCGGACGGCCGTGGCCAGCGCACCCATCGTCTCTTCGATGGGCGTCTCGGGGTCGGGGCGGTGCGAGTAGAAGATGTCGACGTAGTCGAGGCCCATGCGCGTGAGGCTCTGGTCGAGCGACGAGAGCAGGTATTTGCGCGAGCCGCCGTCGCCGTACGGGCCGGGCCACATGTCGTAGCCGGCCTTCGACGAGATGAGGATCTCGTCGCGGTAGGGCGCGAGATTCGCACTCAGGATCCGGCCGAACTGCTCCTCGGCCGAGCCGTACGGGGGGCCGTAGTTGTTTGCCAGATCGAAGTGGGTCACGCCGCGATCGAAGGCTCGGAGCACGATGTCACGCTGTGTCTCGAGGGAGCGGTCGGTGCCGAAGTTGTTCCAGAATCCGAGCGAGATGCGGGGGAGTCGCAGTCCGCTCCGGCCGATCCGGTCGTAGGGGAGCTTTTCGTACCGTTCGGCGTCGGCGACGTAGGGCGTGAAAGGTGAGGTCATAGGGCTGAGCCTACTGACGCCCGCAGGGCCGGGGAGTACCGTGAGGTCATGACCACTTTCACGCTTGCCGGCGGCTGTTTCTGGTGTCTCGACGCGGTCTACCGCACCCTTCAGGGCGTGACCGACGTCGTCTCCGGTTATACGGGAGGCTCGATGTCGAATCCCAGCTACGAGGCCGTCTGCACCGGCGCGACGGGGCACGCCGAGGCCGTTCAGGTCACCTTCGACGAGGAGGTCATCCCGGCCGAGGTCATCCTCGACGTCTTCTTCACCCTTCACGATCCGCGACAGCTCAATCGCCAGGGTGCCGATGTCGGCACTCAGTACCGTTCGGCGATGTTCTACACAGACGACGCGCAGAAGGCGCAGTTCGAAGCGGCCCTCGACCGTGCTGGAGAGTACTGGGAGGGCGGAATCGTGACCACCCTCGAGCCGCTCGGCGTCTATTACGACGCGGAGGAGTATCACCAAGACTTCTTCGCCAAGAATCCCGGTCAGGGCTACTGCCTCGCGGTCGCGCTGCCCAAGGTCAACAAGATCCGCAAGTCGTACGGCAAGTACGTCTTGGCGTCATAGGTCGCGGCACCGCGCCTCGGCCACATCGAAAGGAGCTCAACGATGAGCAACGACACCGCCACCACCACGCAAAGCACCTGGGTGGCCAGCGGCCCCGCCGGAGCCGTGGGATCGATCCACCGCACCGGCGACGGTTTCGCCATTCGAGTCGGTCGCGAGGCCGACTATCACGGCGCCTACCCGACGCTCGACGTCGCGAAACGCGCCATGCACGCGGCGCTCGGTCCCGGCGCGGATCGCCCGGAGTTCACCGAGCACTGAGCGAAAGACCGGGAGCGCCCTGGTCTCCACAACCGGCCCGACGGCCTGCTTCTCCCCAGACGAGGGAGAGACGGTCTCGGGCCGTTGTCGTCGTCGCGAGACTTTCGGTCATGACAGACACCATCTCCCTCACCGGCACAATCGCGACCCCGCTCAAGCGGGTGAGCACCACCTCGGGCATCTCGCTCGTCACCTTCCGCCTCGCGTCGTCTCAGCGTCGTTACGATCGCTCGCGCGCCGTCTGGGTCGACTCCGATACCAACTGGTACTCGGTGAGCGTGTATCGCCAGCTGGCCGACCACGCCGACGCCTCGCTCGACAAGGGCGACCGCGTCTTCGTCTCCGGCCGTCTGCGAATTCGCAACTGGCAGAAAGACGACCGCTCCGGCACCTCCGTCGAGATCGATGCCGAATCGCTCGGGCCCGATCTGCTGTTCGGCACGACCACGTTCACGAAGGCCGCAGGTCGCGCGGCACCGGCCCCCGGCGCGGCAGACGAGCACGACGAGAACGCGACCGATCCGCAGCAGGCACCCCCGCAGGATCCCTCGGGCCACCTCGAGACGCCCGTCACGACCGCGGCACCCGGTTCCGGCTCCGAACTGGGCGTGCCGAGCGCGCCGCCTCAGCAGACCAACGTCGCAGTGCCCGCCGCCGCACCAGTCCTCGTCCTGGCGGCCTCCACGCCGCCCTCCCCGGTCGACCAGCAGTCCGGGTGGCACGTCGTCGGCGAAGAGGCCCCGTTCTGATCGGGTCGAATAGACTCGGGCCGTGGTCTTTCGAATCCAGCGATCCCGAGGCACGGGCGGGGCGGTCGCCGGGCTCACTCTGCTCGTCCTCCTCGTGACGACAGCGTGCACCACCCAGGCGCCTGAGCCGACGACGAGTCCTTCGGCGTCGCAGGAATCGGCGACGGCCACCTCCACCGCTGAGTCGACTGCCACGCCCAAGCCGGCGCCCAGCTTCTCGAAGACCGCCTCGACCGCCGAGGCGCTCCGCTTCTTCGACTCCGTGGTGAAGAAGAAGCTCGACGCCGATTCGGGCGCGCAGGGTCGAGACATCGTCGACGCCCTGAGCTCGGCCGGCTTCTCCAAGAAGAACATGGAGGTCACCGCCGACTCCACCTCGATCGGCCGTCAGGTCGACTCGATCGAGGTCTCGGTGCGCTGGCGGGGCGACGACTGTCTTGTCGGGCAGATCGGTCAGCACGGGTTCGCCAGCACTTCCTCTGCGGTCTTGAAGACCGGCAAATGCCTGATCGGAACGACTCGCGCCATCGACTGGTGAGACCTCGTCTCAGAGTCGCCGCCCGCGACCCATTCCCCAAATAGACTGGACCCCATGGCCGAATACATTTACTCGATGGTCCGTGCGCGAAAGACGGTCGGCGACAAGCTGATCCTCGACGACGTGACCATGTCGTTCATCCCCGGAGCCAAGATCGGCGTCGTCGGCCCGAACGGTGCCGGTAAGTCGACGATCCTCAAGATCATGGCCGGCCTCGACACTCCCTCGAACGGCGAGGCGAAGCTGAGCCCGGGCTACACGGTCGGCATCCTCATGCAGGAGCCCGAGCTCGACGAGTCCAAGACCGTCCTCGAGAACGTCCAGGAGGGCGTGGGGCCGATCAAGGGCAAGATCGACCGCTTCAACGAGATCTCGGCCGCGATGGCCGAGCCCGATGCCGACTTCGATTCCCTTCTCGAAGAGATGGGCGGTCTTCAAGAAGAGATCGACGCAGCCGACGCCTGGGATCTCGACTCCCAACTCGAGCAGGCCATGGATGCCCTGCGGACGCCCCCGGGCGACGCCCAGATCGCCAATCTCTCCGGTGGTGAGAAGCGCCGCGTCGCGCTCTGCAAGCTGCTGCTGCAGAAGCCCGATCTCCTGCTTCTTGACGAGCCCACTAACCACCTCGACGCCGAGAGCGTCCTGTGGCTCGAGCAGCACCTGAGCCAGTATCACGGCGCCGTCCTCGCCGTGACACACGACCGGTACTTCCTCGACCACGTCGCCGAGTGGATCGCCGAGGTCGACCGCGGCCGGCTCTACCCGTACGAGGGCAACTACTCGACCTACCTCGAGAAGAAGGGCGAGCGCCTCAACATTCAGGGCAAGAAAGACGCGAAGCTTGCCAAGCGCCTCTCGTCCGAGCTCGAGTGGGTGCGAAGCAACTCGAAGGGCCGCCAGGCCAAGTCGAAGGCCCGCCTCGCTCGCTACGAAGAGATGGCAACCGAGGCCGAGCGCACGAAGAAGCTCGACTTCGAAGAGATCATCATCCCGGTCGGTCCGCGTCTGGGGCAGCAGGTGATCGATGCCAAGGGTCTCGAAAAGGGCTTCGACGGGCGGGTCCTGATCGACAACCTCTCCTTCACCCTTCCCCGCAACGGAATCGTCGGCGTGATTGGCCCGAACGGCGTCGGCAAGACCACGCTCTTCAAGACCATCACGGGGCTTGAGCCGCTCGACGGCGGAGACCTGAAGGTCGGCGAGACGGTCGACATCTCGTACGTCGACCAGAACCGCGGCGGCATCGACCCCAACAAAAACCTGTGGGAGGTCGTCTCCGAGGGCCTCGACTACATCCAGGTCGGCAAGACCGAGATCCCGTCGCGGGCCTACGTGTCGCAGTTCGGCTTCAAGGGCCCCGACCAGCAGAAGAAGGCCGGCGTGCTCTCCGGTGGTGAGCGCAACCGTCTGAACCTCGCGCTGACCCTCAAGCAGGGCGGAAACCTTCTGCTGCTCGACGAGCCCACAAACGACCTCGACGTCGAGACGCTGGGCAGCCTCGAGAACGCACTGCTCGAGTTCCCCGGCTGCGCTGTGGTCATCACTCACGACCGGTGGTTCCTCGACCGCATCGCGACGCACATCCTCTCGTACGAGGGCACCCCCGACAACCCGGCCAACTGGTACTGGTTCGAGGGCAACTTCGAGGCCTACGAAGAGAACAAGATCGAGCGCCTCGGCGCCGACGCCGCCAAGCCGAGCCGGGTCACGTACCGCAAGCTGACGAGAGACTGACGTGGCGAGGCTTCACGTTCCCACCGTGCTGCGGTGGGGCGACCTCGACGCCTATGGCCATGTGAACAACGCCGAGATGCTGCACCTCCTCGAAGAGGCCAGGATCCAGGCGTTCTGGTCGGCAGGCGAAGAGTCGGGCGACTCGACCGCGACGGCCATCCTCGACTCGAGCCCGGGAACCGACACGTGGTCGCTCATCGCCCGGCAAGAGGTCGAGTACCTCGCGCCGATCGCGTACACGCGTCTGCCCCTCGACATCCAGCTCTGGATCGGCCACATGGGCGGTGCCAGCCTCGAGATCTTCTATGAGGTCTTCTCGCCGGTTGGCGTCGAGCCACGCGTGCTGCACACCCGTGCCGCTTCGACGCTGGTCTTGGTCGATGCCTCGACGCAGCGCCCGCGCCGGATCAACGACGCCGAGCGAACCGCCTGGTCGCCGTTCGTCGATGAACCGCTGACGTTCCGGCGTCGCTGACTCGTCACCTGTCGAGACCTCTGAAACGACCGCCGATCGCGCCGATCGGCGGTCGTTTTTAAGGTCTCGCTGACTCACACCGCCGAGCTACGCGCCAGGAACCCTGGTCATACCCTCCTGAGCGACCGACGCGAGCAGGCGCCCACTACGATCGTAGAAGCGCCCGGTCGACAGCCCACGGCCGCTCTGTGCGCTCGGTGACTCCATGGCGTAGAGCAGCCACTCGTCGGCACGCCCGGCCCGGTGCCACCACATGGCGTGGTCGAGGCTGGCGATCTTGATACCGGGTGCCGACAGTGGAACGCCGTGTCGCCGCAGGATCGGCTCCAGGATGCCGAGGTCGCTGGCGTAGGCGAGCGCAGCGCGGTGAACGAGGTCGTCGTCGGGGAGCCGCCCCACCGTCTTCATCCACAGTGCCTGGTGCGCGACGTGCGCCCCCTCGACCCGGAGGAAGATCGGCGACGGCACGTGCCGGATGTCGAACGGCCGGCCGTGAGCCCAGAACCTCGCCGACGGATCGTCTATGCCCTCGAGCCCCTCGGCGAGCGTCGGAAGAGATTCAGGATCCGGCAACCCGGTCGGCGCCTCGACCTGGTGGTCGATTCCTCCGTCGATCGTCTGGAACGACGACATTGTCGTCATGATCGGCACGCCGTTCTGCGAGGCCTCGGTCCGGCGAGAGGCGAAGGAACGGCCGTCGTGGCTCCGGTCGACCTGGAACGACACGGGGAACTCGACCTTGCCGGCGCGCAGGAAGTAGGCGTGCAGGGAGTGCGGCACGCGCTCGCCATCGACGGTCTGCGCGGCCGCCATGAGTGACTGCGCGAGCACCTGCCCACCGAACACACGCCCGTTGGGCATCCACTGGCTCGAGCCCTCGAAGGTGTCGGTGCCCGACGGTGTGAGTTCGAGAGCATGGAGAAGGTCGGCCAGGGGGTCGGTGGCGGCCGCGGGGTGCGACGGGTCGGAGTTCATCAGCGGTAGTTTAGATCGCTCATGACTACCGCATTCACGCTCCCCGACTCGCTCTCGCTCGGCGACTTGCACACCTTCCTCGCGCGGGCTGCCGCGGTCGACGACGGTGCCGTGCGCCTCATCGGAGCGGGCGGGTTGCTCGCCGCCTACGTCGGCGTTCTCAGCCCGGCCGGTCTCCTCGACACGAGCCCGACGGTCTTGGGTTTGCGAACCTATGCCCTGGCCGAAGGAAGCGAAGCGACCTTCGACGCCGTGGTGCCGATCCGCTCCGTCCAGGAGCGACTGGTGCGGCTTCAGAACGAGGTCGTCGACCCCACCGCCGCAGTCGTCGTCGCGCTGCCACCTGTCGTGATCGCGGCCTCCTGGGCCGCCATCTCCCCGCCGCGAGGTGGCTGGCAGGCGGCGGCCGCAGTCGACGCGGCCGTCCTCGAGGCCACGGCCAAGGCGGGAATCGACGAGGTCGCCCGAGTCATCCCGACGGGAACGGGCGAGCAGATCGTGCAAAAGGTCCGCTCGGGCGTCTGGACGCGTCCGATCGACGGCACCGACGGGGTTCCGGCCGGTGCGGCCTTTGCGGCGCTGACGCTCGGGTTCCTCTCCGGTGAGGAGCCGACCCGGGTCTTCACGGTGGGTGCCTGGACGCGCCTCTCCACCAGCCGCGGGCACGTGCTCGTGAAGCGACGCTCCTCGTTGCTCTAGCCGTCGGATCCTCGGGTCGAGACGAACACGGCCCGTCGCCATCGCGCCCGAGTCTCGTCAACGACCTCCGCGAAGGCAGAGCTACGCGCAGCTCGGTCGCGTGTGAGTCATTCGGCGAACGAGTTGACCATTGCGTGCGCGGCTCGATCGAGGTAGCCCCACAGCATCGCGTCGTCGAGGGGCGCGAGGTCGAGCGAGTCGACCGCATCGCGCATGTGCACGAGCCAGCGGTCCCGTGCCGCGGGAGTGATCGTGAACGGGTTGTGCCGCATGCGGAGCCTCGGGTGTCCGCGTTCGTCGCTGTACGTCGTCGGGCCACCCCAGTACTGCTCGAGAAACCCCGTCAGCCGCTGAATGGCGCCCTCGAGGTCGTCGGCCGGGTACATCGGCCAGATGATCGGATCGGTCTGCACGCCCTCGTAGAAGCGTCGCACGAGCTTCTCGAACGTCGGGCGACCGCCGACCTTCACCCAGAAGTTGCCCTGGGCGTCGTCGTCGCCCCTGCCGGACCGAAGCGTGACGGGTTGGCCCAGAGGCAGAGAGCGCTGAGGATCCACCGGCTCACCAGAAGAGACAGGGTGCGTTTCGGTCATGCCTCATTGTCTCCCGAGGGCGGGGCGTTCCTGCCCCGACGTGGCGCCCGCGGCGCCTTGTTCCGCCCCTGCACCGGTGTCGGCTGCGTCTCGATCGGGCGAGCCCCCCGGATGTTGGTGGCCTCCTCGAAGCCCGACAGAACGACGCTCTGCAGCGAGGGGAGGTGGATGCCCTTCGCGTCGAGGGCGCGGACGATGCGGAGGCGCAGCTCGCGCGCGACCGCGTCTTTGTCGGCCGACCGGGTTCGAACGGCGAGACGGATGACGAGGTGCGACTCCGAGATCGACTGCAGGCCCCAGATCTCGGGCTTCTCGAGCATGCGCGTCTTCCAGCGGGGCTGCGCGGCGACCGCCGCCGACGTCGTGAGCACGATCGATTCGACCTCGTCGATGTCGTTCTCGTACGGAACTGCGATGTCGATGATGGCGCGAGCCCAGCCCTGCGACATGTTGCCGACGCGCAGGATCTCGCCGTTGCGGACGAACCACAGGGTGCCGTTGACGTCGCGTACCTGAGTCACGCGGATGCCCACCGCCTCGACGACGCCGGTCGCCAGCTGGACGTCGACGATGTCGCCGACTCCGAGCTGATCTTCGACGACCATGAACAGCCCGCTGAGAATGTCTTTGACGATGTTCTGCGCGCCGAAAGCGAGGCCGGCCGCGATCACGCTGGCCGCACTGACGAGCCCGACCGTGGCGACGTTCAACGTGGCGAGGATCGTCGCTATGGCGATCACCGCGATGACGACCGTCGCGACGTTGTTGAGGACACTGCCGAGAGTGCGAGTGCGCTGGACCACCCGCACCGCACGCAGAGGAGAGTTGAGCGCCTGAGTGTCGTCGACGTTCTGCTTCTTCTTGACGCCCGTGACGATCTGGTCGACCACACGACGGATGACGAAGTGGACGATGATGCGAAGCACGACCGCGCCGACGATGACGCCGGCGACCGCGATCGGCGTGCCCCAGGCGTCCCAGAAGGCGCTGGCCCCGGTCGCGATGTCGTCGGCGGCGCTCGTCTTGGTCGCAGCGGCTGCGAGAAGTTGAGTGACCATTCGGCCAATGCTACGAGGAAGAGTTCAAGGGTCTGCTGAGCGACCCGGGCCTGCTGCGCCGAGATCGCAGTTGTGGTCGGGCCCTGGCGACCTCAACTGCGATCTCGACGCCCGACCCGGGCCTCGCGAGGTGCTTGGGGCTCGCGAGTTGCCGGGCCTCGCGAGATGGCCTCATCTCCGCGATCGGAGCGCTTTGGCGGGAGATCAGGCCATCTCGCGGCACAATGCCCGCGAAACGCACGATCCGGCCCGCACACAGCGAAGCGGCGGCACCCGTGAAGGGTGCCGCCGCTCGGCGTCGGGATGCAGCTCGCCAGCCGGCTAGCCCACCAGCCGGCCAGGCTGCCGGTCGCAGCCGCTACTTGTCGGCGGCCTGGACCCGCAGAGCGCGCTCCGTGCCGGCCACGTTTTCCGTCACGATGCGTCGCAGGGCCGGTGTCTCCGGGTTGGCCGCGAGCCACGCCTGGGAAGCGTCGACGAGGGCGGAGTCGGCGAGCCCGGCCGGGTAGAGGCCCGAGACGAGGGTGTCGGCGATGTGGTAGCTGCGCGTCTCCCAGATCGTCGTAAGCGAGTCGAAGTACTTCGCGACGACCGGCTCGAGGATCGACGGGTCGTTCGTGTGCTGGAAGCCCATCGTCGTGGCCCGCACGATCGCATTCGGCTGCTCGTCGGAGTCGACGATCGACGCGAATGCAGCGAGCTTGCCCTCGCTCGTGGGGATCGTTGCTCGAGCCCGTGCCGCCGCCTGAGCGCCGTTTGCCGTGTTGTCGTCGGCAAGTGCCGCATCGATCTCGGCGGTGCCGGCCCTGCCCACGAGCACGAGGCCCTCGAGGATCTCCCAGCGCAGGTCGGTGTCGATCTCAAGACCCTCGAGAGCGATCGATCCGTCGGAGAGGCCCTGGAGGGCATCACCGTGGGCATCGGTCGACGCGATGTTCGCAAAGAACTTCACGAACTGGAACTGCGCGTCGGAACCGGCCTCGGCGGCCTGCGCAAGCGCCCACAGGGCGTCGCCGACCTCGGTAATCGTCGCCGCACGGGTGGCGGGGTCGACGTAGCTGCGGGCGGCCTGCGTGAGCTGCGACAGCGTGGTGCGGATGGTCGTCGACTCGGTCTCGGTCGCGATGTTGGCGAGTACCAGCTTCACGTAGTCGCGAGCGGCGCTCTCGGCGTCGCGGGTGGCATCCCACATCGAACCCCAGACGAGCGCGCGAGCCAACGGGTTGTGGATCTTCGCTAGGTGCTCGATCGCCGTGGCGCGGGAGACGTCGTCGAGACGGATCTTCGCGTAGGCGAGGTCGTCGTCGTTGATCAGCACCAGGTCGCCTCGCTTGAGGCCGACCAGCTCGGGCACGTCGGTGCGTTCGCCGTCGACGTCGATCTCGACACGGTCGGTGCGCACAAGCGAGTCGCCGTCGAGCGAGTACAGGCCGATCGCGAGGCGGTGAGGCCGGATCGTCGGGTAGTCGGCGGCAGCGGTCTGCAGCACGGCGAACGAGGTGATGGCGCCCTCGGCGTCGACCTCGATCTCGGGGCGGAGCGTGTTGACGCCGGCCGTCTCGAGCCAGAGCTTCGACCAGCTGGTCAGCTCGCGCCCGCTCGTGACCTCGAGTTCGGTGAGGAGGTCGCTCAGCTCGGTGTTGGAGTGGTGGTGCTTCTTGAAGTACGCGGCGACACCCGCATAGAACGCGTCGATACCGACCCAGGCGACGAGCTGCTTGAGCACCGAGCCGCCCTTGGCGTAGGTGATGCCGTCGAAGTTGACCTGGACGTCTTCGAGGTCGTTGATCGTCGCGACGACCGGGTGGGTCGAGGGCAGCTGGTCTTGGCGGTAGGCCCAGCTCTTCTCCATCGCCTGGAAGGTCGTCCAGGCCTCGGTCCACTCGGTGGCTTCGGCGGTCGAGATGGTGGAGGCCCACTCGGCGAACGACTCGTTCAGCCAGAGGTCGTTCCACCACTTCATCGTGACGAGGTCGCCGAACCACATGTGGGCGAGCTCGTGCAGGATCGTGACGACCCGACGCTCCTTGATGGCGTCGGTGACCTTGCTGCGGAACACGTAGGTCTCGGTGAAGGTGACCGCGCCCGCGTTCTCCATGGCGCCCGCGTTGAACTCGGGCACGAAGAGCTGGTCGTACTTGTCGAAGGGGTAGGGGAAGTCGAACTTCTCCTCGTAGTAGGCAAAGCCCTGGCGGGTCTTCTCGAAGATGTAGTCGGCGTCCATGAACTCGGACAGCGACTTGCGGGTGAAGATGCCGAGGGGGATCTCGCGGCCGTCGGACGAGGTGAGCGACGAGCGGACGACGTCGTAGGGGCCGGCGACGATCGCGGTGATGTAGCTCGACATGACGGCGGTCGGCTCGAACGACCACGTAGCCGTCGCCGTAGCGGGATCCGTGCCGTCGACAACGGGCTCGGGCGTGATCGAGTTGGAGACCATCTGCCAGCGCGCGGGCCCGGTGACGGTGAACTGGAAGGTCGCCTTGAGGTCGGGCTGCTCGAATACGGCGAAGACGCGGCGGCTGTCGGGCACCTCGAACTGCGAGTAGAGGTAGACCTCGGAGTCGACCGGGTCGACGAAGCGGTGCAGGCCCTCGCCCGAGTTGGTGTATTCGGCGTCGGAGACGACGGTGAGCTCGTTGGAGGCGGCCAGGCCGTCGAGCTGGATGCGCACACCGTCGTTGATTGACGCGACGTCGAGCGCCTGCCCGTTGAGAGTGACCGAGTGCACGGTGCGGGTGAACGCGTCGATGAAGGTCGAAGCGCCCTCGGTGGCCGTGAACTTCACGGTCGTCGTCGAGCCGAAGACCTCCTCGCCGCGGGTGAGGTCGAGCGAGATCGCATACGACTGCACGTCGACGATGCTCTTGCGCTCCTGCGCTTCGACACGGGTGAGGTTCTCTCCAGGCATGTTTTCTCCACGAGCATCGGGTGCTCCGTCGGTGGTGAGTGAGGTGGTGGGTTCGTGGCCCTCGACCACACTACTGGTGGGCGAGAATTGGGGGTGTGAGTTCTCCACAGGCGCCCCCGGGTGACGAAAAGACCCCAGGATCCAGCCCGGCCCCGTCGAGTGGATACCTCGCGGTCCTCCGACTCCCGCACGCCCTCCGCGTCTTTCTCCCGGCCTTGATCGGGCGGCTCGCGTTTGCCACGGTCGCCCTCTCCCTGCTGCTCACCGTGGAGGCGGCCACCGGGTCGTACGGCGCGGCCGGGGCGGCCTCCGGGGTGTTCGGAGTGGCCAACGTCGTGGCTTCGCCCATTCGCGCGCGCCTGGTCGATCGGTGGGGTCAGCGGCGAGTTCTCGCCCCTCTCGCGGTCGGTCACGCGGCGAGCCTGGCCGTGCTGGCGACTCTGGCGTCGTCGGGGAGTCGGCCGCTTTGGATCCTGATCGCTCTTGCCGGTCTCGCGGGCGTCTTCGCCCCGCCCCTAGGAGCCGCCATGCGCGTGCTCTGGGCGCAGCTGACCGACTCTCCGGTGCTTCGAGCCCGGGCCTACGCTCTCGACGCGATCTCGCAGGAAATCCTGTTCACGACCGGCCCGCTGGTCGTGGCGGTCGTCATCGCCTTCTGGTCGCCTCCGGCCGCGCTGTACATGACCGCCGCCCTGTCGCTCGTCGGCACTCTCTTCATGACGAACGGCGCGGCCTCCCGCGCCCGGGTCGCCGCCACCGTGCCGGCGAAACGGTCGTCGCGTCCGCTCGCGCAACCGGGGTTCGTCTCGGTCGTGCTGGGGCTGCTGGGTGTCGGGCTCGCGCTCGGCGCTGTCGAGGTCGCCGCACCGGCCGCGGGCGAGGGGTCGGCGTCGATTCTCGGCCCCGGGATCCTTCTCGCCGTCTTCTCTGCCGCCTCGGCCGTGGGCGGCCTCGTCTACGGACACCGCACCTGGTCGTCGCCACCCGGTCGTCGCCTCCTCGGCATCGGCCTGGGGATGGGCGTCTCGTGCGCCCTGCTCGTCTTCGTGCCCGGTCTTCTCGGGCTGGCCGTGGGACTTGTCGTGGTCGGGTTCTTCCTCGCGCCGGCGTTCGTCACTGGCTACCTGCTCGCCGACGAGCTGACCGACGCCGACGTGCGCACCGAGGCGTCGAGCTGGATCGACACGGCGGTGAACACGGGTGCGGCGCTCGCCGTCGCGGGGTGCGGTGCCTTGATCGACGGTTCCGCTCCCGGCGTGGCCTTTCTCGCCGGCGGAATCGGCGCGCTCGTGTGCTTGGGCGTGGCCGCTCCCGGGCTGGCTCGTGTGCACCGTCTGCCTGCGCGCGTCACTGCCTGACCCGCTCCCGTTGCCGAATTCGAAGGAGAATCGTGAGCCAGCCAACGCAAAATCAAGGATCCGACGGCCTCACCGACAAGGATCTCCTTCGAATTCGGGCGGTCACCCCGTCGGCGACGGTCGGCGCCGCTCAGAGCGCTGCGAGCACCTCGTCGGTCGTTGTGATCTCGATGAGTGGCGCGTAGAGCGCCATCACGTCGAGGGCTCGCTGGTGGTCAAGTTCGCTGAGTCCTGCGCAGGCATCGGCCACGACGCGCACCCGAACTCCGGCGTCGGCCGCCGCGAGTGCTGTCGACAGCACGCAGCAGTCGGTCGAGACCCCGGCGAGCACGAGATCGGTGGCACCGCCGAGCGCTTTGGCGGTCTCATCGCTCCATTTGCCGAACGTCGGGCGGGTGACCACGACAGCGTCTCCGGCCGGGAACTCGGGCATCAACTCGTAGAGCGGATCGGCGTCGGGCACGAGCGCGAACGGCCACTCGTCGTAGTACGGGATCCACGCTCCGGTGGGCTCGGCCGGTGCCACGAAGCGTGTGAGAGCCACGCGAGTGCCGAAGGCGGGCCGGAGCTGCTGGATACGCGTACTGGCCACCCCGAAGTCGGGCGTGAACCAGTCGCTGCCCGGGTCGCCGAAAACCCGCTGCATATCGATTGCCATCAGCCAGGGCGGTGTGGCGAACGTCAGGCTCATACGATGTCTCGATCGAGCTGGAGGAGGCCCTCTTGCTGCCGGACTACCGGGCGCATGAAGAGCAGCGTTCCCAGGTAGCCGATGAGGAGTGCGGCCAGGACGCCGAGGTTGGCACCGCCCCATTGCTTGAGGAATGCTCCGTCGCCCAGCAAGTAGCCCTGCCACCCGAGCCAGCCCGCGGCTGCGTTTGTCACGAGCCCCCAGCCGATGGCGGTGCCCAGAACGAGAAGGCCGACTGTGACCCACTGGACGGAGCCGTAACGGCCCTTTGCCGTGAAGAGTTCTGAGACGGAGTAGTCGGCCTTTCGCAACTGAACATCGGCGAGGAAGATCCCCGCCCAGGCTGCGATCGGAACGCCGAGTGTGATGAGGAAGCCCTGGAAGGGCCCGATGAAGTCGTTGGCAAAGAAGACGACGTAGATCGTGCCTGCGATCATCACGACGCCATCCACCGTGGCGGCCGCGTATCGCGGGATTCTTATGCCCATGTTGAGAAATGAGAAACCGGAGGAGTAGATATTCATGACTGATCCGCCGACCAGACCGAGCACGGCCACCACGGCAAACGGCACTAAGAACCACGAAGGAACAACTGTGGCGAGTGCTCCGATCGGGTTAGCGCCGATAGCGCTCAGCAGGTCGGTCGAGCTCCCCGCCAGGAACAGGCCGAAGACGAACAGGATGATCGGGGCGAGTGCGCCTCCGAAGGTCGTCCACCAGACGACACCTCGGCTTGACGCGGATCGGGGCAGATAGCGCGAGTAGTCGGCCGCCGCATTCACCCAGCCGAGGCCGAATCCCGTCATCATGAACACGAAACCGCCGATCACCGAGGGCGCAGTGCCCTGGGGGAGCGCCATGACGGTAGCGAGATCGATCCGATGAACAGTGAGAACGACGTAGACGATCGTCAGAACTGCGGTCGCGATCGTGATCCACCTTTGCAGCCTCATGATGAAGTCGAAGCCGAGGATGCCCGCGATGACGACGAGCACTGCGATCACGACGAGGGCGATGAGCTTCGTCAGCGTGCCTCCGTCGAACCCCAGGGTCGTGACAACGGTTTCGGTGGCCAGGACAGCGAGCGACGTCAGCGCCGTCTCCCATCCGACGGTCAGTACCCACGAGATGACCGACGGCAGCTTGTTTCCATGTACACCGAACGCGGCGCGCCCCAGCGTCATGGTCGGCGCATTACCGCGCTTTCCGGCGAGGGCGATGAGCCCGCAGAAGAGGAACGAGACAGCGATACCGATCACGCCCACGACGACGGCCTGCCAGAACGAGACCCCGAAGAAGAGGAGGTAGGCGCCGTAGCCGATCCCGAGAACGGAGATGTTGGCAGCGAACCACGGCCAGAACAGCTGGCGCGGCGTGCCCTTGCGCTCCGACTCGTCGATGACGTTGACGCCGTTCACCTCGACCCCGCGGGGTGCGGAGTCGGCGGGCGTGGGGCCGGGGCTGGATGACACGGACGTCGACATGGGCGCTCTTCTCTCGGGCTTGGGTTCTAGGCTCAACCCATGACCGACACAGTAGCTTCCACCTCCGTCACCGCCGTTGATTTCTGGTTCGATCCCTCGTGTCCGTGGGCCTGGATGACGAGTCGGTGGGTCGACGAGGTCGCCGCGCACCGCAACCTCGAGGTGCAGTTCCACGTGATGAGCCTCGGGCTCCTGAACGAAGACAACGACGGCTTCGACCCGGCCGTCCTCTCGATGCTCATCCGCTACACGCGTGTCGTGACGGCAGCGACCGAGCTGCACGGGCAGGGCGTCGTGAAGCCGCTCTACGACGCGCTCGGCACCCGCATTCACCTCGACGGACGCAAAGACGACCAGGACGCCGTCATCGCGGAGTCGCTCGCCGAGGCCGGACTGCCGGCAGACCTCGCCAAGTACGCCGACACCGACGAGTACGACACGGACATGCGCGCCAGCCACGACGACGGAATCGGCCGGGTCGGCCAGGACGTCGGCACCCCGGTCATTGCCGTCAACGGCACCGCGTTCTTCGGGCCTGTCATCAGCCCGGCGCCCAAGGGCGAGATCGCTCTCACCCTGTGGGACGGAGTCGTCGCTGCGGCGTCGTACGACGGGTTCTTCGAGCTCAAGCGCAGCCGCACCCGAGGCCCCGACTTCTCGTAGCCCGCGCCGGGCTGCGTCGGGCTCGAGGCGTCGCGCCGGGGCAGTCGGCGGGTGTTGTGGGGTGTGGGCGGGTGCTGCAGCACCCGCCCACTGCTGAGAACACCCGCCCACTCGTCGTCGACTGCGGAGAACACCCGCCCACTCCCCATAACACCCGCCCATCACCCACAACACCGACCGCGTCACCCAGCGCGCACCCGCCGGCGCAGAGACACCCCCGAACCGGAAATAGAATGAAGGCCATGCGCATCCACGTGGGAACCGATCACGCCGGCCTCGAATTCGCCCAGACCCTCATCTCGCACCTCGAAGGCCAGGGCCACGAGGTCACCGATCACGGTCCGAAGTCGTACGAGCCGCTCGACGACTACCCGTCGTTCTGCATTGCCGCGGCGCGAGCCGTGGTCCGCGATCAGAGCGAAGGGCTGGAGAGCCTCGGAGTGGTCTTCGGCGGCTCGGGTAACGGCGAGCAGATCGCCGCCAACAAAGTCGAGGGTGTGCGTGCGGCGCTGGCCTGGAACACGGCCACCGCCCAGCTGGCCCGTCAGCACAACGATGCCAACGTGGTCGCCATCGGTGCCCGTCAGCACACCGAAGACGAGGCGATCCGACTCATCGACGAGTTCATCAAGACGCCCTTCTCGTTCGAGGAGCGCCACGAGCGTCGCATCGCGCAGCTCGCCGAATACGAGACGACCGTTGCCATCAAGGGCCACCCGGTCGACTGACCAGCTCAAGACAGATCGCCTGGTACCAGGGCCTGACCATCGGCGACCGTTTCGGCCCCGTTGTCAGGGGTCGCGTCTAGCCTGGATCAATGCCTGAAGGTCATTCCGTCCACCGCATCGCCAACCAGTTCGAGCAGAGCTTCGTCGGCCACCGCATCCAGACGTCGAGTCCGCAGGGGCGGTTCGCCTCCGGCGCGAAGAGGCTCGACGGAGCGACGATGGTCGACGCCAAGGCCGTCGGCAAGCAGATGTTCCTCGAGTTCGACAACGGCCTGTACCTCCACGTTCATCTCGGTCTCTACGGTGCGTGGGATTTCGCGGGAGAGATCGCGACCGGGGCCGCCATGGCCGAGTCGCGAGTCCGCCGCACGGCCACGCGCAAAGCCGAGTCTGCGACCCCCAACGAGGCTGCGACCCACAAGGCGGACGACGCCCCCGAGCCGGTGGCCGACGACGACGGCGAGCACTCGATGAGCAGCATCGGCGCACCTCGAAAGCGGCGGGTGCGCATGGCCGAGCAAGAGAAGCAAGAAGACGACGTCGAGAGCTTCCCGCCCGAGCCCATTGGTCAGGTGCGAGTGCGACTTTTGAGCGACACGGCAGTGGCCGATCTACGGGGTCCGACGAAGTGCGACGTGCTCGATGCCGAGCAGGTCGACGCGCAGATCGCCAAGCTCGGGCCCGACCCGCTCGTCGACTCTCCTAAGAAGGGCGGCGATCGGTTCGTCGCGACGGCCCACAAGAAGCGCACGCCGATCGGTCTGCAGTTGATGGATCAATCCATCGTCAGCGGCATCGGCAACATTTACCGCGCCGAGCTCCTCTTCCGCGCCCGTCTCAACCCGCACACGCCCGGCAACCAGGTCTCCGAAGACACCTTGCGAGCGATTTGGAAAGACTGGACCAAACTCCTCAAGTCCGGTGTCGAGCTCGGTCAGATGATGACCATGAGCGGCCTCTCCAAGCAGGCGTACGCGAAGGCCCTGCGCAGCCGGGCCGATCGACACTGGGTGTACCACCGCGAAGGGCTGCCTTGTCGCGTGTGCGGCACCCACATCGTGATGGAGGAGGCGGCCGGCCGAAAGCTGTACTGGTGCCCGGTCTGCCAAGCCGGAAGCCCGAGCAAGCCGACGCCGACTGAGCCCCCAAAGCCCGAGCAAGCCGACGCCGACTGAGCCTGAAGCCCAAGCCTGAAGCCCAAGCACCCCTGAGACCGAAGCTGCCCTCTGCCAGAATTACCCTATGCGGCACACACCCCACTTCCTTCTCGAAGACGTCGACGAGGTCAAGCGCCTCATCCGCGAGAATCCGTGGGCGACGATCGTCTCCTCAACGGGGGCTGGCCTTGTGGCCTCCCACTACCCGATCGTGCTCGAAGAGACCGCGGGCGACGAGATCAGCATCGTCAGTCACGTCGGGCGCCCCGACGAGAAGCTGCATGAGCTGGGGCAGCACGAACTCCTCGTCATCGTGCAGGGCCCTCACGGCTACATTTCGCCCGGGTGGTACCCGAGCGACCAGATCATCCCCACCTGGAACCACGTCACCGCGCACCTCTACGGCACCCCCGAGATCCTGTCCGACGACGAGAACTTCCGCGTTTTGGGCGAGCTCGTCGACCATTTCGAGGCCCGCATGCCCGAGCCCGTGTCGCTCGAGCTCGACGCCGACGGCTCCCGCCGGGTCGCCAAGGGCACGGTCGGAATCCGCCTGAGGGTCACTCGCTTCGACGCCAGAGCAAAGCTCAGTCAGAACAAGGATCCAGCCGTCGTCGATCGCATCATCGACGCTCTCGAGAACGGCGCCGAGTATGCCAGCCCGGAGCTAGCCGCCGAGATGAAGCGGGTCCGCGGGTGACCGCGAGTCAGCAGCGCCAGCCCGCAGCGACGGGTCCCGACCTCCTCCTCCGCGACGTCCGCGTCGTCGGCCGCGATCACGCTCCTGTCGATGTCCTCGTCGAGGGCGGCGTCGTCTCTGCTCTCGCACCGGACATCACGCCGGGATCCGTCGAGACGGTGGAGTGCGGCGGGAGGTTCCTCGCGCCGGGCCTGTGGGACAACCACGTGCACATGGAGCAGTGGGCTCTCGTGCGCCAACGCCTCGATGTCACGTCGGCGGGATCGGCTCGTGAGACGGTCGCTCTGGTGCGCGACCGGATCCTTGAAGACCGCCCCGACGACCGCGACCTCCTGGTCGGCTACGGGTTCCGTGATGCGCTGTGGTCGGATACCCCGACGGCCGAGTTGCTCGACAGTGCGGGCGAGTTTCCGGTCGCCCTGGTCAGCGCCGATCTGCACGCCGTCTGGCTCAACAGCAAGGGTCTCGCGCTAGTCGGCCAGTCGACTCACCCGACGGGGCTGCTGCGCGAACAGGCCGCGTTCGATGCGTCCGGCGTCATCACCGCGATCGACAGCTCGCGCATGGACGACTGGGTCGACGAGGCGTCGCGTGCCGCGGCAGCTCGGGGCGTGGTCGGCATCGTCGACCTCGAGATGACCCTGTCGATCGACGCGTGGGCGAAG
The DNA here is from genome assembly GCF_003814635.1 of Frondihabitans sp. PhB161. Classification (NCBI taxonomy): domain Bacteria; kingdom Bacillati; phylum Actinomycetota; class Actinomycetes; order Micrococcales; family Microbacteriaceae; genus Frondihabitans; species Frondihabitans sp. PhB161. The sequence goes on along the minus strand of NZ_RKQW01000002.1, from coordinate 184,257 downwards.
CGAGTGACCGAAGGATCCGACGCCCTCCGCGTTCGCACCGGTGTCTACCCGGGCGACCTCGACGAGGTCATTGCCCGCGGCCTCCGCACGGGCGACGCCGTTCCGGGCGGTGCCGGGCTCGTCACGATGGGCCCGGCGAAGATCATCACCGACGGGTCGCTCAACACCCGCACCGCCTACTGCCACGACCCGTACGCGCAGGGCGGGGGAGTCGGTCTGCCGTCGTTCTCGTTCGACGAGCTCACCGAGCTGATGCGCCGCGCGTCGAAGGCCGGTCTCGTGCCGGCGGTGCATGCCATCGGCGACCATGCCAACTCGCTCGCGCTCGATGCGTTCGAACTCGTCGGCTGCGGGGGATCGATCGAGCACGCGCAGCTGCTCCGGGCGGTCGACGTGGCGCGGTTCGCGCGGCTCGGCGTCATCGCGAGCGTGCAGCCGGAGCACGCCATGGATGACCGCGACATCGCCGAGGTCTACTGGGCCGGACGGACGGGCCGGGCGTTCGTGCTCGAGTCGTTGGCGGCGGCGGGTGTGGCTTTGCGCCTCGGCTCCGATGCACCGGTCGCGCCGCTCGACCCGTGGATCGCGCTCGACGCCGCGGTCACGAGAAGCCGCGACGGCCGGGAGCCCTGGCATCCCGAGCAGAGTCTGCCCGTGGCCGTGGCCCTCGCCGCCTCCACCGACGGCCGTGACTCCGTCACTCAGGGCAGCCTCGCCGACCTCGTTCTGCTCGACGCCGACCCATTGGCGACGGACGACCTCCGGGGTATGCCAGTCGCGGCGACCCTCCTCGGTGGCCGATTCACACACTCCGCGCTCTGAGCCCAGCGGGATTGTTCACCCGGACGACCCCTCTTTCGTCCTCAGGGAGGTATTTTGACCTCCCCGGTACTGCCAGTGTGGTTGCTATGGGGAAGCAATCACGCGCGCATCTGTCGGGGCTGGACGGGCTGCGAGGAGTCGCCGCGCTCTCAGTGCTCGGCTATCACGTGTCGAACATCCTGTCGCCGGGTGTCCGCCATCGGTCACCGGAGTTGTTCTTCGCCCTCCACCAGGGCCTCAACCTCTTCTTCATCCTCTCGGGATTCCTGCTCTTCCTCGGGTTCGCCGACCGCCTGATCGACGGTCGCGGACTGCCGAGTACGAGGCGCTATGCGTCGAACCGGGTGCTGCGTCTGTGGCCCGCATACGTCGTGGTCGTCGCCGTGACGAACTTCGCCCTCGGGCTGTCGTTCCTCGGTCGTGGGCGGACGGGGCATGTCGATCCCGGCACCTTCGTCGCCGATCTGACCCTCCTCCAGACCTTCTCGCCGCACACGATCCGCACCGGTCTCGAAGTGGCATGGACCCTCACCGTCGAGCTCACCTTCTACGCCTGCCTGCCCCTGCTGGTGGCGCTGGCCTCTCGGCTGGGGCGCGGCGTCGGCGGATGGGCGCGAGCCTGCATCCCGGTCGTCGTCCTGGCACTGGTGGGGGCCGCCGGTCTCATCTGGCAGGACCGCACGAACCCGCACGGCTGGTCGCACGACTGGGAGTCCGTCGCAAGTCGCAGCCTGCTGCTTCACGCTCAGCTCTTCGCTCTCGGCATGGTGGCGACTCTCGTGTTCGTCGCGGTGCAACGTGGGGCACTGTTGGGGGCCGGGCGCAGGATCCTGCGGTTCGCCGCTTCTCTCGTCGCCGTCGCCGCGGCCGTCGTCTGCCTCACCCGCCCCTGGTCCGACGTCGCCGACCTGCTCGCGCCGCTCTGCCTCGCCGCTCTGCTTCTCGTCTCGGTCGTTCCGACGGCCTCGGGCCGCCCTGGTTGGGTGGGCCGCGCTCTCGAGCTCCCGGCGCTCCGGGGCCTTGGCTTGATCTCGTACAGCGTCTACCTCTGGCACATGCCGGTGGTGCGGGGCTTCGACCGCTGGGCTCCCCGGTTCGGCGAAGGCGGTTGGGCGTCCTACGTCATGGCCGTGGCATGCGTCGGCGGCATCACACTGGCTCTGGCGACGGCGACCTACCTCGCGGTGGAGCGTCCGGCCATGCGCCTGCGTGCGCGCAACCCGGTTTCGAGCCCGGACGCGACGAAGCCGCCGCTCCTGGAGGAGCGACGGCTTCGCGGCAGAGTGCCGGAGACTACTGGCTGACGTGCGCCGAGAGGAACCAGCGGTCTTTGTCGAGGCCGCGAGCGATCTCGATGGCGACGTCCTGCGAGGAGGCGTCGATCTCGCCGAGCTCGTCGATCGCGGTCTGCACCGAGACGCGGGCCGAGTCGATCTGGGCGACGATTCCGGCGATCGTGGCGTCGATCTGCTGGAAGCCGGCCTTGAGCGGCGGGTTGGTCGTGGTGGCGGCGACGGTCTCGAGGCGGCCGTCGACGGGGAGGCCGAGGGCGACGATGCGCTCCGCGGCGAGGTCGGCGTACTCCTGAGCGTGGCCGACGACCACGTCGAGCAGTTCGTGCACGGCGATGAAGCTGATGCCGCGAACGTGCCAGTGCGCCTGCTTGCCGTTGACGGCAAGGGCGGTGAGGTTCGTGACGATGGGGGTGAGGAACTGGGCGGTGGCGGCTGCGACGTCGGGGTCGACGGAGCTCTGCGTGACGGTGGTGACTTCGGACATGGAGTGTCTCCTCTGCGGGTGAAGGCCTTGGGGCCTCTCGGTTTCCCCAACGCTAGAGGTCGCGCGAAATTCCGACAAGCAAGCAGAGGCTCGGCTTAGTGAGGCTTGCCTTGCCGGGATCGGGGGTAAACCCCCGAAAGGCTCGGTCGCTGGCACCATTGGGGGAGCCTCCGGATCGCGCCACGCTGGAGTCATGATCACCGAGACGAGCCCGATGCCACCCACCACCGCCCCCGCTGCCGAACCACCGCCGCGCGCCCTGTACTGGCGGCTGTGGGCGGCCTTCCCCCGAGACATCGGCTATCTCGCGCTGACCGGGGTGCTCGTCGTCGTGGCATTCGCGGCCTATGGCATCGTCGGCCAGATCCTGGTCGGCACCGGCAACGCCCTCTTCGCCTTCGTGGCATTCTTCGTGCTCCTGCTCGCGGGCCTTTACTTCGGTCGCCTGTTCGGGGCAATCGAGCTCGTTCGGCTGTCGTGGGCGCGCCACCCGGCTCCTCGACCGGTCGCGTGGCGAACGCTGACCTTGACCGGGCGCTTCAAGCGCCTCGTCGAGGTGGCTGCCGATCCGCACTACTGGCTGTACTTCGCGTTCACGACGATCGTGTTCCCCTGGCTGGGCGCCCTCGTCGTCGCCTTGACCGTCGGGATGTTGCTGATCGTCGTCGGTGGGATCGTCGGAGGAAGCATCGTCCTCGTCGTTTCCGGAGAGGGGGGCTTCTCCGGAATCAACGGCGGCTGGGTGAGCTCTGCACTCATCGACCACGCGCCCGCGATGGCCGTCGTCGCCTTCGTCGTGGCGCTCGGAGCCCTGGCCCTCCTGCCGTTCGTCACCCGCGGCATGGTGCTCGTCCAGGGCGCCGTCGCCACCTGGATGCTCGGCGGCTTCCGGTCCGAGCAGCTCAAGGCCGAGGTCGCGGGCCTCGAGGTCTCGCGGAGCGCGGCCGTCTCGGCCGAGGGCACGGCCCTGCGGAGGCTCGAACGCGACATCCACGACGGGCCGCAGCAGCGCCTCATCCGGCTGCAGATGGATCTCTCAGCCGCCTCCCGCGTCGTCGACACCGACGGCACTCGGGCTCGGCTCCTGATCGACGATGCGAGCGCCCAGGCCCGCGAGGCCCTCGAAGAGCTCCGTGCCCTCTCGCGTGGTTTCGCTCCACCCCTGCTGCTCGACCGCGGGCTCGCTGCCGCTCTCGACGCGGTAGTAGACCGATCGACGGTGCCGACCCGCTTCACCGACGAGCTGCCCGACGGCATCGAGATCCCGGTCGAGATCGAGCGGAATGCGTACTTCATCGCGGCCGAGCTGCTCGCCAATATCGGCAAGCACTCGCGGGCCGACCGGGCCGAGCTGATCCTGTCAGCGCCGACCCACGCCGGGGCGACCGAGCTCCGAGTCATCGTGACGGACGACGGTGCCGGCGGTGCGACGGTCCGGCCGGGTCACGGGCTCGCCGGCATCGAAGAGCGACTCGTCGGGCTCGGCGGTCGTCTCGAACTGCGGAGCCCCGAGGGCGGACCCACACACGCGAGCGTCAGGATCCCGATGGCGCCGGCAGTGCCCGAGGCCGAGGCCGACGCGCCTGCCGCCGACCCAGATGCCACGGCCGAACTGGACCACCTTTTCGGCGAGACACCGCCCGACCAGGCGCACACGCGGCCGTACCCCACCGAGGAGTTGCCGAGGGTCGGTGACGAGCCGTTGGATCCTTCGGTTCGGCTGTCCAAGCCTGCCGAGCGCGACTCGTAGGCTGGGGGAGTGACCACCGGATCCGAGACACCTCGCCGCCGGGTCGTCGTGGCCGACGACTCCGTGCTGCTGCGGGAGGGGCTCGTGCGCTTGCTCGACGAGCTGGGTACGGAGGTGGTCGGCTCGTACGGCGATGCCGAGGCGATGCTCGCCGATCTCGATCGTGCGCGCCCGGATCTGGCGGTTCTCGACGTGCGCATGCCGCCCACCCATCGCGACGAGGGCGTGCGGGCGGCGATCGAGCTGCGGCGGCGCACCCCGTCGACGGGCATCCTGCTGCTGTCGCAGTACGTCGAGGTGGCGTACGCCCGAGAATTACTGAGCGCAGGATCCGACGGGGTCGGCTACCTCCTGAAAGACCGGGTGACCTCGATCGACGAGCTGGGGTCGGCGCTCGATCGGATCTCGGACGGCGCGACGGTGCTCGACCCCGAAGTCGTCGGAGCGCTGCTCGGTCGGCGCAGCGATCCTCTCGCGGCTCTGACGCCGCGCGAGCGGGAGGTGCTCGCGCTGATGGCCGAGGGGCGCACCAATTCGGCCATCTCGGCGGCGCTGTTCATCGGCACGGGTGCCGTGGAGAAGAACGTGACCGCGATCTTCCAGAAGCTCGGCCTCGACGACTCGGGCACGGATCACCGGCGAGTGCTGGCCGTGCTGGCGTTCCTGCAGAGCTGAGCGGCGTCTCTGCCCGATTCGGGCTGTGACCTCGCGTGAATCGGCCAACCTCGCGCGCCGCGGCGCTGGCACCTCGGCCGATTCGCGTCACCTCGCGAGCTCCCATCGACAGAACAGCCATTTCGTATTACGTTAAAAACATGCGTGAAGACGAGTCGATCGACGGGGTTCCCGTCACCGAAGAACAGATCGCCGCGTGGGCTGCGGAGGCCGAGGCGGGGTATGACGTCGAGACTCTCAAAAGACGAGGTCGAGGTCGGCCCGGTCGTGGTGCTCAGCCGTCACAGGTCGTGGCTCTGCGGCTCACCCTTGACGAGTTGGCCGCCATCGACGCTCGCGCGAAGCTAGAAGGCAAGACTCGTTCGGAGGTCATCCGCCAAGCTCTCTCGGTTTCGGCTGCGTGAAGGTTCACGAATCCGCCTTGAAGCATGGAGTCCTGCCGGAGGATGCAATTCAGGCGGCGACGTGGACTACCTGGATCGACGAGGTGGACGACGACAGCCCCGCGCGGCAACTGCGACTGGGATTCGATACCCATGGTCGTCTGCTCGAGACCGTCGTACTGGTCTTCGATAGCGGCAACGAATTGATCATTCACGCCATGAAGGCGCGCCCAGCTATGGTCGGCCTTCTCCCGTAGAAGGCGCTCAGCCGACCTTCGGGGTCGCCATGACGCGCACGATCGCATCGCGGTAGGCGAGCCCGACGAGTCGGTATCCGGCCGTGGTCGGGTGAGTGCCGTCGAGCGAGGTGCCGGGTGCGTAGACGTCGCCGTCGCGCGCGAACCCCCACGGATCGACGAAGTCGTAGCCCGCGGCCAGCGCGTAGGCGTGGAGATGCTTCTCATACAGGGCGGCCTGGCGAGGGTGGCGATTATTGGGGGGGATCGCCCCGATGATGACGTGCTTCGGGTGCAGGGTCGCGATGACCTTCTCGTAGCTCGCCCGCGAATCGGCGAACGAGATCTTGTGACGCACGTCGTTGGTACCGGCCATCAGCACGAGCACATCCACCTTGGCGATGGGCTTCACCGCCGCGGCCATCTGCTGGATCGTGGTGCCGCCGACGGCCCAGCCGCCCACGTAGTCGACCCCGTTGCCCTTGGCGTAGGTAATCCAGGTGTTGGGGGTGAGGCCCTCCGACAAGCTGCGGCCTCCGCCGGCGGTCAGAGAATCGCCGACGATCGCGACGCGCACGCCGGGAGTCGAGCCCTCGGGCACGGGAGCACCGGTCGCCATCGGTGCGACGGTCGAAAAGCCCCCGGCGTTTGGCTCGGAGTGGGGAAGCGTGGCACAGCCCGCGAGCACGACGATCGTCGCAGTCAGAAGACCGCCGACAAGGATCCGAGTCACCGCGCGCACCAGAATATTATGGCGGTTCTCTCGAGGCCGTCGCGACGCCTGACAGGGGGGTCACAGCGACGCGAAAGAGTCGGGCGAGGACACCGCCGGGTGGCCTATCTACGGAGGGGATGACGGGAATCGAACCCGCATCATCAGTTTGGAAGACTACCGAAGAGGTTCTCCCGAACCCTGCAAAACCGGGCCTGATCGGCATAAAAGATCTTTTAGGTCACCGACTGCCTGTGTTTACAGTAGTAGAAAAGTGGCACGAATGTGGCACGGAAATGGCACGGCGGGGGTGTCGCGCTCTCTGGTCCCTAACGTCGAGCTAGGTTCGTCGGGTGAATGGCGATTTGTGGGAGCGGACAGTCTCCGTCGAGGTACAGGATCTTGATGCCATTTGGGACGTGCTGAACGACGCTAGAGGTCACTTTGCGCACCTTGCTCTTGCATCGGGATTTGACGCTAAACGCAGCCCGTTCACTGCGGTCCTCGACAGCGGTTCTCGTCTGACACGCAAGAGTCTCGCGGACCTGCGCGAAGTTGTTGAAAGCGAACGGGAAAGCATCAAGTATCTGACAGTCACTTCTTATGCCAAATCACGGGAAGGCACGGGCTTTACTTTTGACGACCCGGCGAAGGCAGATGTCACTGTATGGCGGCAACGCCCGAGCTTCTTGAGTGAGGTCGAGGTACTTGATGTGCGCATTCACTTATCGGGTACGTCTCGTTCCCTCGTCGCGGGCATAGAGACTGAACTTCGTGAATACCTGGTGACTTGGGCGAAGGATCACGCTGACGCGTTGGAGGCAGCGCAACCGGCCAGTGAGACGGACGGGGCCGATCCCACCGCTCGTCCCGCTGGTTCATGGTTGCGAAACACTTGGAGAAACCACGCAACGTCGCTAGTCGTTTCGGTCGTGGCGGGACTCACAGTTGTGGTTCTAAGTACTTGGTTAGGCCTGCGTCACTGAACGCGCTCACGCTTTGATCGGAAGCGCCTCTCCTTCGGCGGCGAGAAGGTCGGCCTGCTTTCACTTCCATCCGATTTTCGGCAACCTACTTGTTTGTTCCATCCGTGCTTTTGGGTGCTCACAGGCGTTGGCTTTGCGTGCCGTCATTATCTATGTCCTAGAAGATCTTCTAGACGAGTCTCTGCTAGACCTGCCCAAAATTTTTGGGGTGGCCTGTCTCTGGTGCCAGAGTCCCTGTTGGGGTCCTGGTACTAGGGGGTAGGGGGGCCGAAGCCGCTTTGGTGTGCAACGTCCGCTCGACGGCATCTCAGGCCTTGAAGTCGGCTGGCGAACTCTCCCGATCAGTGAGCGAGGCGCGGCCCGTGACCGCCCGCCTGAGGTCAGTCAAAGGTCGTAGGGCGTAGACGCCAGAACGCCCCCGCTGTGAGGCAGGGGCGCAAGGTGAGCGGGGCCGACGATGTGAGCGGGGCCGCAGAGGCCCCCTATTTGGCGGCGTTCAGATAGCGGTAGACCGTTGGTACTGAAACCCGAAGCATCTTCGCGATGTCGGCCACCTTTTCGCCCTTGTCGTAGTGCGCCTGAGCTGTGCGGGCAGCGAGACTGTCGAGCTTCTTGGGACGCCCCCCGACGTTGCCCTGTGCTTTGGCGGAGGCAAGTCCAGCCCTGGTGCGTTCGATGATGAAAGACCGCTCAACCGAGGCCAGGATGGCGAGCATCCCCATCATTGCAGCGCCCATAGTGGTTGTGGAGTCGAGGCCATCCTGCACACTGCGGACGTAGATGCCCCGGCTTTTGAGGTCATCGAGGAGGGTCACGAGGTGTCCGGCGTTACGCCCGAGACGGTCGAGCTTGAAAAGCACGAGCACGTCGCCCGGTTCGATCTCAGTGATCATGCGGTCAAGGGCCGGTCGTGATGTCTTCGACCCGGAGACCCCACGGTCCACATAGATGTCACGCCGCTGCACTCCCTCTTTGATGAGGGCGTCGATTTGCATCGTCTCGTCCTGCTCCGACGTGGAAACGCGGGCGTAGCCGATCAGTCGGCCTTCGGGAATTGCTGTCTCGCTCATGTGTCGAGATTATCAATACTCGACTTGCGAAAGCAAGGAATAGGGCAACTTTTCGTAGTCGAGTTTTGAGACAATAATTAGATCGTCCTCGGGGAGTTGCACGGTCCCTAGAGATCTCTCATCAATCGATCGTTTTTGAGAGTGTCGCAATTGCTTCGAGAAACAGTAGGTCCACTGGCAACCCCACGCCTCCAGATCCCGGTGTCCGGCGTCTAGGCGGGTAATCTCCCTGCTGCGGCGAGACAGCCGCTAAAGATCCAGGAGGCGCACTTGACCGAAGACATGCCACAGCGGCCCTATCAGCACGTCTTGGAGTCTGACTCGCGTAAAGCCTTCGAGCAGCGCCTACCGGGAAATTGGATAGTCGAGCCTAGAGAGCACGATTACGGAATCGACCTGGACGTAGAGATCTTCGACGGAGACTCGGCGACCGGCATGCGGTTTGGCGTGCAACTAAAAGGTCAAGTCAAGTCGGACGATCCCGCCCGAGTGACCCTAAGACGTTCGACTCTTAATTACTGGCGGGAAAGTGACGTGCCGGTCGTAGTCATCGTGTGGGATGAATGGACCGACCGAGTGTTCTGGGAGATGAGTTACCTCATCGACAGATACAAAAAGAGCCCGACTGCTAAGAGCTGGAAAGTCACAATTGGTCGAGAGTGGGATGACAGTTCTGCCGCGCTTATCAAGCGGGAAATCTCATCCCGTCGTGCTCTGATTCGAGGACACGTTCAGCTCCCTCTCTCCATCGTCATTGAGCGTCGCGAGGATTGGATGGGAGATGGACGTCTTACAGCAGAGCTATCTGCTCGACTCCGCGGCCTTCTAATTCCCCGGGATGAGATACACGTTGGCCGCGTGTCAACGGATGTAGGCATCGACATCATCATCGAGAGCAAAACGATCTTGATCCGCATCTCTGGTAATCCAGGGATCGTGCTGCACTTCAACAATGCATCGCCAGAGAAAGATCGTGATCGTCTACTGTCCACCACCTTGGCCGACGTGGCTGCGGGCCTTGCAGTCCTAACAGAAAGCCTGCGTCTCTTCGCGCTAGAGACGTACTTCCTCTCCGCCGCCGTCCGCGATTCGGATTTAATTCTGGATGAGAAAGCGCTCGGAGGAAGTCTTGCAAAGCTAGCCAAACCACATTCATTCGCAGCTATGGCTGAACTTTTTCGGCGTTCCGCGCTTCACGGAACTATGTTGCAACGCCTCCAAGCAATGACGGTTGTGATGGGTGAGCTTGACAAGCTTGGACCGAATGAGCGAAAAACGCTGGCCCTTCTCCTGCGTGACGAAGCCCCTCGGGACGAGATCTACTCACAGGCTCTTTACAATGCGTCGCAATTCGTCAAAGGAGACGACCATGATTTGGCCCGATCTCTCCTGAACAAAGCATCGGAAGTGGACCCTGCATACAAGGACCGTTCGTACTTCTGGTCCGACCTGGCAGGAATGGACTTTCACGACGGTGACTACCGAGAATCGGCGGCGCACTACAGCAAGGCCGTCGAGCTAGGCGATGACTCCTTCACTGCGTTCTACGCGGATGCCCTCCTCTACTTTGGTGACCTTGATGAGTCCCTTGCACAATTCGAGAAAGCTAGGGATCTCAACCTAGAGGCCCACCCGGAGTGGAATCTGAAGCTGCTTGCGTTCACGGACGTACGAAATCGAATAGGGACTCCAGGACCCGAACGGCACCCCGAGGCAGCGTGGAAAGAGGCCATGGAACTTGTGGTCGGCGACGATCTCGGCGTTCTTCGATGCCTCCACCTAGATTATTTCTGCGCTCCCGCCCTAATGAGGTTGGCGATCTCGACGGCTGACGAACAGCAACGTTCGCGCCTCATGCTGGCGTCGGCATTCGCAAACCCAGGTGACTGGAATGCTTGGCTAATGGCTCTGCAAGAAATCGCCGACCACAGCCCAAATCTCCTCGGTGACGCAGCGACTTGCGCCCTCCAGAGTGCGGGACCGTCCATATTCGAGCATGCGGCACTCTCGGATTTCACGTCTGAGCAGGTGACTCAGGCCCTGGAGTCCGTAGGCCGACGCCCGAAACCGTTCACCGTTCGCGGCGTCCCGACAGGCAGCAAATCTTTCGAAATTCTTAGTGGCCCCGAGCGCACTTAATTCCTTGAATTCGTCTGACTCAGACCGACACGAAAGATGCGCCCCTCCCTTCCAAAAAGAGGGGCGCATCGTGCTTGCACTCGGGGGCAGAGGAAGTGCGAGCAACCCCGGGAAGTGGCGCAACCCGGGAGCTTTAAAAGATCTACTGGAGGCCGAACACCTCGCGTCGGACAGTAGAGGCGATCTCATCTGGCACGTCCACCTCGCCTGCCGCGACGAACGCCCGAACGCGGCCCTGGGGATCGAGCACCCACCCGAAAGCACCCCGAGGATCCCGGGGCAGCTCCACAATGCTCCCAGCGGGTATTCGAAAGGTTTTGCCGCCGACGACGATCCGCTCAGTGCCACCCTGCCCCCGCTCGCGGCTGAGTTTGACCCTCACAGTTCGACTCGTTCGAGATCCCGGCGCAGGAGGTCCGAAAATGCGCTGATGTCCAGCACGACGAGACTGTCTTTGAGCTTTCCGCCCGGGCGTCGCCAGATGGTAGCTGCGTAGGGTGCGCCGTCGTGTTCGGCGTCTCTCTTTGCCTCGTCGTCTCCCTGTGCGATCGTGTTCAAAGGACGGGCACGGGTATTTATCACCCATCCCTCAACCCCCTGAATGTCGCCCCGGGGTCGGTCTTCCGAGATCGCCTCGCTGAGCTTGAACCGGCCCGGGCTTTTGACTCGTTCCACGGGGACGCCGCTCGCCTCCAGGAAATCGACCACGCCGGATCGGAACTGCATGCCCGAACTGCTGTTCGAGGAGTCTCCCATGGCCATTAGCGCGCACCCCGAGCGTTCAGGGTCTTGGACGTGGGGGCGGCGGGTCCGAAGTCTCGTTCGACCGCTGCGAGCGCTGCTGAGCGGGCTTCTGCCGTGTCCACAAGCCACGCACGGCGGCGAGCCTCTTCCCGTGCCGCGGCCCACTCAGGCGTGCCGTAGACCCACGTCGGCTGGTCTTCCGGCCAGGGGCCGGGGGCCACCAAGACCTGTCCGTATTTCTCGATCTGGGCGTCAGGATCATCGATGAGGTCGAAAACCGACGCGCCGTTCCGATCCTGGTTTGCCCGAAGAAGTTCTTCTGTGAGCACGGCAACGTCGCCCCTGTTGACCAGGATCCCGACTGAGCCGAGAGCGAGGGATCGGGCCAGGGAAACAGTGCCCAAAAAGTGAACGGATGCGCCGGGGCGAGCGAGCGGATTGCCTGTGGTGGTGGTGGTCATCAATTCATTCCAATCTGCGTCTGCGCTACGGCGACGCTTTCGATTTCTTCAGCGAGGTCAGAGTGACCGTCGTCTCGCAGCTCACTGGCTAGCGCTGTTGCCACGGTTGGATCTCGTCGCATGAGTCGAGCGAGCGAGGTTGCGAGGGTCGAGAGCTGAGCTATTTCCGCCAGAACATCGGAATTCTCAATCCCGAAGCGGTCGGACAACGTTTCAAGGGCCTTCAGCTCAACTGACATGGATCGCACTGCATCTCCACGTCGTCCCGAAGTGGCTGAGGTGAGGCGAAGATCCCGGGCCGCATCTGCAACGGCGAGCACCCTGGCTGCTACATCAGATGGTGCGAGGCCCGCGGGGCCGGTCATTGCCTCTCGCGCAGCGGCGCTGAAGTGACGACGGGTGTGCCTGTAGACGGCATCACTAGAAACCGCGAATCGACGCGCAATGGAGGAGATGTTGTCACCGTCGATCAGGGCGGCTTCCAACTGTTCGCGACCAGGGTGAGAGCACACGGTGCACGGCCTCCCCAAGGGGCGGCGGGGAGTTTGGTCGGTCATGCCCTTTACTATCGACCGAGACAGACGCGGCATAGCGACTTTGCCCAGATTGACTGGTTTCACTCCCATCCCGGTGCCACATAGGGGTGTTCCGCCAGGCTTGACAGGGTTCCGCGTTAGGTTCCGCCACGCAATGTCTGGAGTTGAGGATTCCTCAGTTCTGAGACTGGAAGGCAGCGGCCCACTGTGACGACAGTGCGCCCTGTCCGGCATCGTCGGCGGTGAAGAGGATAGCGAGCGCTGTCGCCGCATCCCTGCCCGTCATCAACTTCAGATAGGCCAGCGCATCCCGTGACAGAAGAAGTTCTGAACGTCGAATCCCAGTTGCAACGAATTCTCTCTGTGCCGCGTCTGACAGGCCTTCCATGGGATCGGCATGAAAGGACTGTGTCCAATACTCATTCGCCTCATCTCTCGCGGAGTCAGGCGCGTCAAGCACTGTTCGCAGCATGCCTGCCAAAGTGGCAGAGGGGCCGCGACAGGTCAGGTGCATGTGAGCTTCGCGAGAGATCAGCGGGCGGAGCTGGTCGAGGAGTTCGGCACACTCCGCAGTGAGAGGGTCACGCACGGTCGGCGTCCCATCTGGCCAGGAGTTCGCGAGCCTGCATGTACGCGCGGCGCTCGCGGTGGAGGCCCGAAAAGATCTTCTGGACCACGGCGATCATTTATTGAGACCGCCCAGGATGTCGTCGAAGGCGAGAGCGTCACCTGATGGTGTGGACGCGGCAGGCGCGACATGGCGGGGCGAGAGCGTGATCTCTCGCGAGGCTTCGAACCCCAGCCTGCGGATTCTCGCGGCGATGTAGTCGGCCAGCGTCTCGATGCGCCCCGACTCGTCGTCTTCGAGGAGCTGGAGGTCCAGCACGAGATCGAGAACTTTTGCCAGCTCTGTGGCGGTGTCGCGGTTGTGGGTCATGGGGTGTCCTTCGTGGTAGGGGGATGCCACGCGGTAGCGAACCCCGAGGCCCAGAGACCCCAGGATTCGGCCCTACCACGGGCACTTCACACCTTGCCACGAAATACCATGTTACAGGTGCAACATTGTGTCGCAGCTCGGTAACGCTCGGCGACGGCACGCGCCGGATCCCCATCCAGCGAGGAGCACACAGGCTAGGAGCGTTGCTCTCGCCCGTCGAGAGATCTTCTACGGTCGTGCTGTCGGCGTTCTGCTGCTCCCTCAGCTCGCGGCGCATGCGTTTCACGACCGACCTCGACCGGTTGAGGAGTTTCATCTGCTGCTCAACCTTGAGTCCCTCGATTCCATCCAAGGAAACTGTGCGACGGCGCTTGCTCTTTCGGCCTCCAGCAGCGGCCCATGCCCGGCGACGGCTGATGTAGTTCGAGTCCCACACCTCAAGGGCGAAGTCGGCGGCACGCCGGGTGAGGCGTTCAAGACGTGAAGCAAGAAGGCGACCACGCCAACTGCCCCCGCCGGTCGCGGCGTCGTACTCCGACTCGATGAGCGACCCCGCATGAGTACCCACGTAGTCCCAAAGCCTTTGAGCGAGTGAGGTCGAGACTTGCAGCCATTCGAATGACAAGCGAGCTTCTGCGGGCTTGTGAGCGTCGTTCAGCCACCTCAGTGAGACCGAGATCAAGTGGCAGTACAAAACGTCCTCGCGAGGCACGTAGACGTGATGCGTTCCCTTGTAAGTCCCATCAGTGCGGTACTCACGGACTGCACGCAACCGAACTACGTCGAGCCGAGGAAAGGAGAGATTTTTCGACTCTGGGATGAGCTTCCACGGCTTGACGTTCTTCTGATGCTGCGGAGCGAGAGCTGCTGCGGAGCGAGGAGAGAGGGACGAGCTGCCCCCCAGGGGCATGTTATCCGGCACCCCCGCAGGAGACCTCTCGACGGGAGGCGGAAGAAGTAGGACTTCGGGCAACGTGGGCAACTTTCGCGGGACCCCAGGACGGGGTGGAGTGAGGATGTCTCGCTGTTTGACCGGAATCAGGCTACAGGATCCAAGTCGCCGAAAAAGCGAAAATCGCCCCGTGGTCCCCGGGCGTCCTGTTTCCCTGGGTGGGGCGATTTTCTAAGCCGGGTGGTTGCCGCAACCGACAAGGCAAGACTACACGATGCTTTTACGCCTCGTGGTCAAAGAACTTTTTGAGCGGCCTTTTTTCGCCGTTCAATGACGGTTGCGGCGGCGCGGGCCATTTCGAGTGCTAGGCCGTAGTCCTCCCGCACTGCCGCGTCGAGGCCGATCACCAAATGCCCAAAGCGGTCCCGGAGAGCCGTCTCCTGCTCGGCGGAGAGGCTAAATTTCGGCGTAGGCACAGACACCATTGTGTCAACGAAGGGAGACCGGCGTGCCGAAAATGCGCTCGTTCACGCGGGCGGCTACTTCGATGTCCGCAGCGGCGGTGGCGTGCAGATACCGGCGGGTAGACCACTGCGAAGCGTGCCCGGCCCGGTACTGGACAGCGTGCGCCCCGATGCCGGAATCGGCGACCAGGGTCAAGCCAACGTGACGCAGATCATGAAGGTGGAAATTCTCAAATCCAGCGGCGGCGGTGGCACGCTCCCATTCACGGCGCACGTAGGCTTCACCGATCCTGCGGCCTTTGTCTCCGCGAAACAACGCTTCCCAGGGTCGTCCGGGATTCTCCTCGACGTACGCCGTCAGGGCCTCCTGTGCGGGTGCGAGGAGGGTAACGGTCTTGTGAGTCCCGGTTTTCGTGGGGGTGATGCGAGTACCCCCGATCTGTTGGAGTTGCTTGCTCACGACGAGCTGGCCGGTCTCGATCCAGAAATCCGAGTAATTGAGGGCGCACAGCTCGCCTCGCCTCAGGTGTGCTCCGAGAACCGTCCAAATCATGGGACGGAAAGCCTCTGACGCCGCGTCGATGACGGCGAGCGCATGGGATAAATTCCAATCGGGTCTCGGCTTCGCTACGTCTTTGCCAGCGTCTACAACCATGCAAGGCGATGCCGAGATCAATCCCTCTCTCAGAGCCGCCTTGAAGATGACTTTGAGGACGCCATACCCGTTGCGCCGGTTCTGGAGGTGGTCCCGCTGGCGACCCCACCACGCGTCCACGTCGAGCACTGAGATCTCGTTCAGCTTTCGCGCTCCGAATGCGGGAAGCAGATGCTTCCTCATCAGCACTTGGTAGTTCCTCCACGTCCCCACGGCAAGGTCGGGCCTCTTCGCTTCGAGCACTCGTGTCGCGTACTCGGAGAACTTGATCTCGCCCCGGGTGCTGTCGTGCCAGTCGCCCCTCAATACGTCCGCGCGCACGACCGTGAGAGCCTGTTCCGCGAGCTTTCGGGTCGCGTAGGTTCCGAGCGCTCGCAACGTGCCTTCGGGGTCGCGGTACCTGGCCTGCCAGCGCCCCGACGCGAGCTGCCGAATGCCGTTGTTCTTCGTCGTCATCTGTGGTTCCTCCACCTGTGTTCTACGGGCGACGAAGGAAACCCAACACATGCGAAAGTGGCATGAAATGGCACGCGGTTGCGGCCTCGTCAGGCAGACGATGAGAAGAAATGCCGGTCAGACGGCGGTTTGAAGGGAGGGGATGACGGGAATCGAACCCGCATCATCAGTTTGGAAGACTGAGGCTTTACCACTAAGCTACATCCCCGCAAAAACAGGCCGTTGACCTGTCGTGCGTGGTCAAGCATAGGGCATTCTTCGACCCGCTCAGTTTCAGTGCCTGGCAACGGGCTAGACTTCACGAGGTTCTTTTCGCCCCGACCTCAACGGGGATCAGAGGGAAGGCCCAAAGCGATACAGGAATACCGGGGCGTAGCGTAGTGGCTAGCGCGTCCGTTTTGGGGGCGGAAGATCGCAGGTTCGAGTCCTGTCGCCCCGACGCAGTAGCAAGAACGTGCAGTAGCAAGATCCACGCACTAGACAAGCTCGTCAGAAGCGCGGCGTCACATGCGCGCCGCCAGAAGCACCGCAGAACACCGACACAGGAGAAGTACGACATTGGTCAAGACCACGGTTGAGCAGCTCAGCCCCACCCGCGTCAAGCTCAACATCGCGGTGAGCCCCGACGACCTCAAGCCCGGAATCACGCACGCTTACGGCCACATCGCCGAGAGCGTTTCCATTCCCGGCTTCCGCAAGGGCAAGGTTCCGCCGCCCATCATCGACCAGCGCGTCGGCCGTGAAGAGGTTCTGAACCACGCCGTCAACGAGAGCATGGACACCTTCTACCGTGCCGCGGTCGAAGAGAGCTCGATCCGCCCCCTCGGCCGCCCCGAGGCCGACGTTGTCGGATGGCCCAGCACCAAAGACTTCTCGGGTGACCTCCTCCTCGCTATCGAGGTCGACGTCCGCCCCGAGTTCGAGCTGCCTGCCTACGAGGGCCTCGAGCTGACCGTCGACTCGGTCGAGATCAGCGACGACGAGGTCGACGAAGAACTCGCCAACCTGCGCACGCGCTTCGGCACCCTCATCACCGTCGACCGTCCCGCCGCCAAGGGCGACTTCGGTCAGATCGACCTGATCGCGACCATCGACGGCGTTGAGGTCGACAACGCCAAGGGCATCTCGTACGAGATTGGCTCCGGCGACCTCATCGAGGGCATCGACGAGGCGCTCGACTCGCTGACCGCGGGCGAGACCACCACCTTCGAGTCGAAGCTGCTCGGCGGCGACCGCGAGGGCGAGACCGCTCTCATCGAGGTCACGCTGACCGCCGTCAAGGAGCGCGAGCTCCCCGAGGCCGACGACGACTTCGCCCAGATCGCCAGCCAGTTCGACACCATCGACGAGCTCAAGGGCGACCTCAAGGAGCAGCTCGGCCGCTCCAAGGCGGTCGGCCAGGGCGGACAGGCTCGCGACCAGCTCGTTGAGAAGCTGCTCGAGCTCGTCGAGATCCCCGTGCCCGAGAAGCTCGTCGAAGACGAGGTGCACCGTCACCTCGAGCAGGAGAACCGCCTCGAAGACGACGAGCACCGCGCCGAGGTCAAGGATTCCTCCGAGACCGCCTTCCGCAACCAGATCCTTCTCGACGTCATCGCCGAGAAAGAAGAGGTCAAGGTCGAGCAGGACGAACTGACCCAGTACCTCATCCAGGGCGCTGCGCAGTACGGCATGGAGCCCGGCGAGTTCATCAAGGTGCTCGACGAGAACGGCCAGATCCCGGCTATGGTCGGCGAGGTCGCTCGGTCCAAGGCTCTCGCCGTGGTCCTCTCCAAGGCCACCGTGAAAGACGACAAGGGCGCCGACGTCGACCTGTCGGCATTCACGGCCGCCTCCGGTGTCGGAAGCGACGCGGGCGACCACGAGGGTCACGACCACGCGTAGTCGCTAAAGAAGTTCCCGAAGAGGGCAGGATCCCGAGGATCCTGCCCTCTTCGCGTTTCTCGGCCGACCCGCCCTGCCCCGCCCCGAATTTGAAGGAGATTCTCGAACCCGACCCCGTCGGATCCTGATGTCTTCGTTCCCGGCGGCACGTTTCTCCTTCAAATTCGGGAGAGCCCCCGCCGGGGAACCACGCAAGAGATACGCGCGGATTGCCGTCGCAGTGCCGGGTGGCCGAGCTTGTCGAGGTCCGGCACCGCGACGGGAATCCGCGCAATCAATACAGCCGTGGGCGAACACCCCGGAAACCGCGCGTTACACCCCCTAAGTTCGTATGCAAGCGACAACTGAATGGGAGCACCACATGGCCGACGTAACACTGCCCAACAGTGTTTTTGACCGACTTCTCAAAGACCGCATCATCTGGCTCGGCTCGGAGGTGCGTGACGACAACGCCAACGAGATCGCTGCCAAGCTTCTCCTGCTCGCGGCCGAAGACAGCGAAAAAGACATCTACCTGTACATCAACTCGCCCGGCGGGTCGATCACTGCCGGCATGGCGATCTACGACGCCATGGAGTTCGTGCCGAACGACATCGTCACCGTCGGCATCGGCATGGCCGCGTCGATGGGGCAGTTGCTGCTCACGGCCGGCACCAAGGGCAAGCGCTACATCACGCCCAACGCCCGCGTGCTCCTCCACCAGCCGCACGGCGGTTTCGGCGGAACCTCGTCCGACATCCAGACGCAGGCTCAGCTGATCCTCTCGATGAAGCAGCGCCTCGCCGAGATCACGGCCGCCCAGACCGGCAAGACGGTCGAGCAGGTCAACGAAGACGGCGACCGCGACCGCTGGTTCACCGCGCAGGAGGCCCTCGAGTACGGCTTCGTCGACCACATCCGTTCCTCGGCCTCCGACGTCATCGGCGGCGCCGGAACCGACCAGGAATAACTCCCCCTCACACCAGTAAGGAACAGACATGGAACTGCCAATGATGGGTGGAGCGGGCCGGTTCGAGCGCGCTGAGACCCCGAGCTCGCGCTACGTCCTGCCCAGCTTCGAGGAGCGCACGGCCTACGGCTACAAGCGTCAAGACCCCTACGCCAAGCTCTTCGAAGACCGCATCGTCTTTCTCGGCGTGCAGGTCGACGACGCGTCGGCCGACGACGTCATGGCTCAGTTGCTCGTGCTCGAGTCGATGGACCCCGATCGCGACATCACGCTGTACATCAACTCGCCCGGTGGCTCGTTCACGGCCATGACGGCCATCTACGACACGATGCAGTACATCCGCCCTGACATCCAGACGGTCTGCCTCGGTCAGGCGGCTTCGGCTGCGGCCGTGCTGCTCGCCGCAGGCACCCCCGGCAAGCGTCTTGCGCTGCCGAACGCCCGCGTCCTCATCCACCAGCCCGCCACCGGCGGTTCGGGTGGCGGCCAGGCGTCCGACATCGAGATCCAGGCGGCTGAGGTGCTCCGTATGCGCACCTGGCTCGAAGAGACGCTGTCGAAGCACTCCAACAAGACGCCCGAGCAGGTCAACCGCGACATCGAGCGCGACAACATCCTCGGCGCCCCCGAGGCTCTCGAGTACGGTCTGATCGACCAGGTGCTCACCTCGCGCAAGAACCTCGCGCTCACCAAGTAGCGCGGGCCAGAACCACCACCGGAGGCCCCGGGCCCGAGCGGCCCGGGGCCTCCGCTGTACCGCCAGGAAGCGAGCGGCGAAGCGCAGGATCCTGGTCCAAGCGTTTACGACCCCGGTGCCGAATCAGAGATGGTCGCCCGCTCCGGCGATTCCGGCGTCGTGGTCACGCGGGTGTCGGGGGTTCGGGTTAGGCTCGTTCAACGAAGACCGTCAGGTCACTCGAGGCCTTTATGGCCACAGAAGTGTTAGGGAGGCCGAGCATGGCACGCATTGGTGAAAGTGCCGACCTGCTCAAGTGCTCGTTCTGCGGCAAGAGCCAGAAGCAGGTTCAGCAGCTCATTGCGGGCCCCGGGGTCTACATCTGCGACGAATGCGTCGAGCTGTGTAACGAGATCATCGAGGAGCGCCTCGCCGAAGCGGGCGAAGAGCCCTCGAGCGAGTTCGACCTGCCGAAGCCGCGCGAAATCTACGACTTCCTCGAAGAGTATGTCATCGGGCAGACGCCGGCCAAGCGGGCTCTCTCGGTCGCCGTCTACAACCACTACAAGCGCATCCGGTCGATGAACACGCTTACGTCGGCCGACTCCCTGGGCGACGACATCGAGATCGCCAAGTCGAACATTCTGCTGATCGGCCCGACCGGTTGCGGCAAGACCTATCTGGCTCAGACCCTGGCAAAACGACTCAACGTTCCGTTCGCTGTCGCCGATGCCACGGCCCTCACCGAGGCGGGCTACGTCGGTGAAGACGTCGAGAACATCCTGCTCAAGCTGATCCAGGCCGCCGACTACGACGTCAAGCGGGCCGAGACCGGCATCATCTACATCGACGAGGTCGACAAGATCGCCCGCAAGGCCGAAAACCCGTCGATCACGCGCGATGTGTCGGGGGAGGGCGTGCAGCAGGCGCTCCTCAAGATCCTCGAGGGCACTGTCGCGTCGGTGCCGCCCCAGGGCGGGCGAAAGCACCCCCACCAGGAGTTCATCCAGATCGACACGACGAACGTCCTCTTCATCGTCGCCGGCGCCTTCGCCGGTCTCGAAGAGATCATCTCGTCGCGAGCAGGCAAGCGCGGCATCGGCTTCGGCGCCCCTCTGTATGAGAAGGGCAACGACGTCAACCTCTTCAGCGAGGTGCTCCCCGAAGACCTGCACAAGTTCGGCCTGATCCCCGAGTTCATCGGTCGCCTTCCTGTCGTCACGACGGTGTCGCAGCTCGACCAGGAGGCTCTGATGGAGATCCTGACCAAGCCGAAGAACGCCCTCGTTCGCCAGTATCAGCGCATGTTCGAGATCGACGGCGTCGAGCTCGACTTCGAGCCGGAGGCCCTGGAGGCCATTGCCGACCTCGCGGTGGTCCGTCAGACCGGTGCTCGCGGTCTCCGCGCGATCATGGAAGAAGTGCTCGGGCCGATCATGTTCGATGTGCCGTCAGATGACAACGTCGGCGGGGTCGTCGTCACTAAGGCGTCCGTGCTCGAGAACGCTGCGCCGACCATCGTTCCGCGGGTGATCGAGCGCGCCGAGAAGAGCGCCTAGACCGGAGAGATCCGTCTACGACGGAGGCCCCCGCACCCGAGAGGGTGCGGGGGCCTCCGTCGTCGAGACGGCGCTACTGCAGACGGCGGCGCACGAGGAGGGGCTCGACGGCGGCGTCTCGTCCGCGGAAGTCGCGGTAGGCCGCCAGGGGATCCTTCGATCCGCCCACGCCCAGAAGTCGCGACCGGAAGCGATCGCCGTTCGCCCGGGTCAGCCCGCCGTTCTCGGCGAACCACTCGACGGTGTCGGCGTCGAGCACCTCGCTCCAGATGTACGAGTAGTAGCCGGCGTCGTAGCCACCCGAGAAGGTGTGCGCGAAGTAGGTGCTCGAGTACCGGGTGGGCACGGCCGGGTTGTCGAGGCCGACGGCTGCCAGGGCAGACGCCTCGAAGACCGCCACGTCATCGACGCTCGTGAGGCCCGCGGCCTCGTCGACGGTCAGCGCATGCCAGGCCTGGTCGAGGAGCGTCGCCGCGAGGTACTCGCTCGTCTCGAAGCCCTGATTGAACCCTTCGGAGGCGGTGAGCCGATCGACGAGCTCGGCGGGCATGGGCTCACCCGTCTCGAAGTGGAACGCGTAGTG
This sequence comes from Frondihabitans sp. PhB161, assembly GCF_003814635.1. NCBI lineage: Bacteria > Bacillati > Actinomycetota > Actinomycetes > Micrococcales > Microbacteriaceae > Frondihabitans > Frondihabitans sp. PhB161. The sequence continues at coordinate 162,909 of NZ_RKQW01000002.1, read as the reverse complement.
TCCGAGCACCTCCGGCCAGAGCAGCCACATCTCGTTGACCTGGCTCGGGAACTCGACGAAGTCGCGGAAGACGTTGGTGCCCGAGAAGTACGGGTAGGTCACCCGAGCGACGAGCCCGTGCAGGGCGTGCCCGAATTCGTGGAACATCGTCGTCACCTCGTCGAGCGTCAGCAGCGTCGGCGACCCGGCCGGCGGCTTAGCGACGTTGAGGTTGTTGACGACGACCGGCAGGTGGCCGAGCAGCGCCGACTCCGACACGAGCGGGTTCATCCAGGCCCCGCCGCGCTTCGAGTCGCGCGTGTAGAGGTCGAGCACGAAGAGGCCGACGGGGGAGCCGTCGTCGTCAGATACCTCGAAGACGCGGGCCTCCGGGTGATAGGCCACCAGGTCGGGGCGCTCCTCGAAGCGCAGACCGTACAGCTGCGTCGCGGCGTAGAACACGCCGTCGCGCAGCACCCGGTCGGCCTCGAAGTACGGTCGCATGGCCGAAGCGTCGAAGTCGTACTTCTCGGAGCGCACCTTCTCGGTGTAATAGGCCCAGTCGTGCGCGGCGATCTCGGCGCCTTCCGGGAACGCAGGATTCGACGCGGCCACCCGCGCGAGATCGTCCTGCTCGGCCCGGGCGTTTCGCGCCGCCGGGGGTGCGAGCCGCCCCAGCAGGTCGCGGACGGCCTCCGGTGAGCCGGCGGTCTGGCCCGCCGTGACGTAGGCGGCGTGCGACGGGAACCCGAGGAGCGCGGCCCGCTCGGCACGAAGCCGGACGATGTCAAGGAGCACCTGCCGGTTGTCGTGCTCGCCGCCGCGGCTGCCCCGCGATCGAGAGGCGGTCATGATGCGCCCGCGGAGGTCGCGATTCGTGAGTGAGGCGAGCAGGGGATGGCCGGTGAACAGGGTCAGCGCGATGAGGTAGCCGCCCTCGAGGCCTCTCTCGGTGGCCGCCGCGGCGAGCGAGGCGATCGTGTCGCTCGACAGCCCGTCGAGCTCAGCGACGTCGTCGACGGTGATGGCCAGCTCGTTGGTGTCGGCGAGGAGGTTCTTCTCGAAGCGCGTGGTCAGCGTCGAGAGTTCGGAGTTGAGGTCGCGAAGGCGCTGCTTGTCGTCGTCGCCGAGGCCGGCTCCGGCACGGCTGAACTCGGAGTGGAGGCGCTCGACCAGATAGATCTCCTCCGGGGTCAGGTGCGCGGTGTCACTGGTGCCCAGATCGTCGTACACCGCCTGGATGCGAGCGAAGAGTCGCGGGTCGAGACGGATCGCGTCGGAGTGGGCGGCGAGCTGGGGAGCGAGCTCCATTTCGAGGGCGCTCGTCAGGTCGTTCGAATCGCTCGACGACTTGTTGAAGAAGACGTGCTCCACACGGGAGAGGAGTTGGCCGCTGCGCTGAAGCGGGATGACCGTGTTGTCGAAGGTGGCCGGCCGCGGATCCTCGGCTATGGCCTCGATCTCGGCCAGCTGCTCGGCGAGACCTCGCTCGAACGCGGGGGCGTAGTCGGCGTCGGAGATCCGGTCGAAAGGCGGCAGTGCGTAGGGAAGCGTGCTCGGTTCAAAGAACGGGTTCGTCATCAGGCCAGCCTATTGCGCTGTCTTCTCGCGCTAACGTGGGGCCATGTCACCGGAACAGAAGCCCACCGACGCGAAATACACGCACGGCCACCACGAGAGCGTGCTCCGGAGTCACAGCTGGCGAACGGTCGAGAACTCGGCCGCCTACCTGCTTCCGCATCTCGCTCCGGGGCTGTCGCTTCTCGACGTCGGCGCGGGGCCCGGCACCATCACCGTCGACTTCGCAGAGCGGCTCGCGCCCGGTCGCGTCATCGGCATCGACTCTGCGCCCACCATCGTCGAGCAGGCGTCGGAGCTGGCCGCGTCGAAGGGGATGGACACGGTCACGTTCGAGACCGCCGACCTCTACTCGCTGCCCTACGCCGACGACACCTTCGACATCGTGCACGCGCACCAGGTGCTGCAGCACGTGGCCGACCCGGTGGCCGCACTCGTCGAGATGCGCCGCGTCGCCAAGCCCGGTGGCATCGTCGCGGCCCGCGACGTCGACTACCGCGGAACGATCTGGGCCCCGGAGAACCCCGGTCTCGACCACTGGATGACCGTGTATCAGCTCGTGCACCGCGGCAACGGCGGCGAGCCGGACGCCGGTCGGCACCTGAAGAGCTGGGCTCTCGAGGCGGGTCTGAACGACCTCGTGTCGTCGGCGTCGATCTGGTGCTTCTCGTCGGACGAGGAGCGCACATGGTGGGGCGACAGCTGGTCGGTGCGGGCGCTTGAATCGGCGTTCTACGCCGACGCCATCGAGAAACGGGCCGCCACCGATCTCGACCTCCACGCGATCTCGCAGGCGTGGTTGGCGTGGCGCGATGCCCCCGACGGTTTCTTTGCGATGCCGCACGGCGAGCTGATCGCGCGCGCCTAGGTTCGGTACGAGCGGTTATTCCTCTTCGCCGTCGACTGGCTCGTGGATGGACGCCGTGTCGGCCACCGCGTCGTAGCGGATCGTGGTGCCGTCGTCGAGCTCGACGACCGGCTTGCGTTCGAGCCAGGTCAGAGTCCAGCGCCAGGTCGCGGCGTCGACAGCCTGGTCGGCGAGCTCGCGCTCAACCTGAGCGACCGCCGCGACGACGGCGGCCGGAAGGCGGTCGGGGGTCTCGCCCCCGACCGACCAGCGCGTTCCGAGTTGCATCAGGCGCCCGTTGTCAGGGCTGTGGGGGCTACCGGCTGCTCGGCGAGCACGATGTCGCTGACGGCCAGAGCGTCGCCCGCCTCGAACGTGAGCGACTCGATGCGGCCCACCGCTGACAGGTCGGCGGCAGCCGTGCGGAGCAGCTCGAGCGAATCGGCGGGAGCCACCACCACAGCCGACGTGACGGGAGTCTTCAGCGACGCCTTGGCATCGGTCTTGGCGCGACGGATGGAGATGAGCGCCTCGCCCACGAGTTCGAGCAGACCGGTGGGAGCCACGATCTCGCCGACCTCCGCGAGCTCGGCGACCGTGGGCCACGGAGCCGTGTGGATCGACGAGTCGTGCGTCCACGACCAGACCTCTTCGGTGGCGAAGGGGAGGTAGGGGGCGAGAAGCCGCAGCAGGCCGTCGACCGTAGTGCGGAGCGCGAGCACCGCGGAAGCCTGGCCGCCTGCCGAGGCGGCGCCGTCGGATCCTGCGCCTTCGCTAGAGGCGGAGCCGTAGGCGCGCTCCTTGACGAGTTCGAGGTAGTCGTCGCAGAAGGTCCAGAAGAACTTCTCGGTACCTTCGAGCGCCTTGGCGTGGTCGTAGTTCTCGAGGGCGTCGGTCGCGGCCTCGATCACGCGGGCGAAGTTCGCCAGGAGGTCGAGGTCGAGGGGCTCCGTGACGCTCGCGCCTTCGACGGGCTCGGGGAACGAGTAGACGAACTTGGCGGCGTTCAGCACCTTGATCGCCAGACGTCGACCGACCTTGATCTGCTTGGGGTTCTGCGGGTCGAAGGCCGCGTCGGTGCCGAGGCGCGACGAGGCGGCCCAGTAGCGGACCGCGTCGGAGCCATGGTCGTCGAGCATCGCGGCCGGGGTGACGACGTTGCCCTTCGACTTCGACATCTTCTTGCGGTCGGGGTCGACGATGAAGCCCGAGATGGAGGCGTTCTTCCACGGCACGGTGTCGCCCTCGAGCTGCGCCCGGAGCATCGTGGAGAACAGCCAGGTGCGGATGATGTCTTGCCCCTGCGGGCGGAGGGAGTACGGGAAGACGAGGTCGAAGAGCTCGGGGTCGGTCTCCCACTTACCCGCGAGCTGCGGGGTGAGCGACGAGGTGGCCCAGGTGTCCATCACGTCGACCTCGCCCTGGAAGCCGCCGGGAACCCCGCGCTGAGACTCGTCGTAGCCGGGAGCGGCATCGGACGACGGGTCAACGGGCAACTGCGCCTCGGTCGGCACGATGGGCTGATCGAAGACGGGGTTGCCGTCGGAGTCGAGCGGGTACCAGACCGGGATCGGCACGCCGAAGAAGCGCTGACGCGAGATCAGCCAGTCGCCCGAGAGGCCCTTCACCCAGTTCTCGTAGCGGACGCGCATGAAGTCGGGATGGAACGAGACCTCTTCGCCGCGCTTCAGCAGCGTCGACCGGAGTTCTTCGTCGCGGGCGCCGTTGACGATGTACCACTGGCGGGTCGAGACGATCTCGAGGGGCTTGTCGCCCTTCTCGAAGAACTTGACGGGGTGGGTGATCTTCTCGATCTCACCGGTCAGCTCGCCCGACTCTTGGAGGAGCGACACGATGGCGGCTTTGGCGCTGAAGACGGTCTTGCCGGCGAGTTCGCCGTAGGCGGCGAGACCCGCCTCACTCGTGATCGCCGACGGTGCCTCGCTGATGAACCGGCCGTCGAAGCCGAGCACCGAGCGGTTCGGCAGGTCGAGTTCACGCCACCAGATGACGTCGGTCGTGTCGCCGAACGTGCAGATCATCGCGATGCCGGAGCCCTTGTCTTTCTGAGCCAGGTGGTGCGCGAGCACGGGCACCTCGACGTCGAAGAGGGGAGTGCGGACGGTCGTGCCGAAGAGGGCCTGGTAGCGCTCGTCGTCGGGGTGCGCGACGAGGGCGACGCAGGCGGGGAGCAGCTCGGGTCGGGTGGTCTTGATCTGGATGTCGCTGCCGTCCGGGGCGTGGAACGAGAGCGTGTGGTACGCGCCGGGCATGTCTTTGTCTTCGAGCTCGGCCTGGGCGACGGCGGTGCGGAACGTGACGTCCCACAGCGTCGGGGCCTGCGCCTGATACGCCTCGCCCCGTTCGACGTTGCGGAGGAACGCCTTCTGGGCGACGGCCTGCGACTCGCCCGCGATGGTGCGGTACGACTGGGTCCAGTCGACCGAGAGACCGAGCTTGCGCCAGACGTCTTCGAACTGCTTCTCGTCTTCGACGGTCAGGCGCTCGCAGAGCTCGATGAAGTTGCGGCGAGAGATAGGCACCTGGTCGGCGGCCTTGGACGACTTGTTGTCGCCGCCCTCGAACGGCGGCGTGAAGTCGGCGTCGTAGGGGAGTGACGGGTCGCAGCGGACGCCGTAGAAGTTTTGCACGCGGCGCTCGGTCGGCAACCCGTTGTCGTCCCAGCCCATCGGGTAGAAGACGCTCTTGCCGCGCATGCGCTCGAAGCGCGCCTTGACGTCGGTGTGCGTGTAGCTGAACACGTGACCGATGTGCAGCGACCCCGACGCGGTCGGCGGAGGAGTGTCGATCGAGAAGACGTTCTCTCTGGTCGCCGAGCTGCGATCGAATTTGTAGGTTCCGTCGGACTCCCACGCGGGGCCCCAGACGTTCTCGAGGCCTTCGAGGGCGGGCTTCTCGGGCATGGGACGAGTCATGGACGTACTCCTTCGATATGGGCGGCACCGTGTCGGTGGGGAGGTGCCTTGCGTGTTCTGCAGGCGAGTTTACGGGATCGGAACGCGAGGATCCGAGGCGGTCGCGGCAGCCCCGGATCCTTACGTCCTCAAGCACTGAAATGTGATTCTTTTCTAGCTAAATTTTGCCCTCTGGTAGGCTTTCGGGGTTTTTGCATCGACAACTGGAGTGAATGTGTATGAGTGATCAGTCAGCCCGTCCTGCAACACCCATCAAGAAACACCGCCCGAATCGGCAAGGACGCCGCAGACTGACCAGCGACGACGTGACCGTCGTCGAAGAATCGCAGCTCAAGAGAGCCGTCGCGGCCGCAGCTCTCGGCAACGGCATGGAGTGGTTCGACTTCGGCGTGTTCGCCTACCTCACCACCACCCTCGCCAAGGTCTTCTACCCCTCGCTCAGCCCGACGCTCAGCGTGATCCTCACCTTTGCGACCTTCACCGCGGCCTTCATCGTGCGCCCCATCGGCGGCGCCGTCTTCGGTCCGCTCGGTGACCGCATCGGACGCCAGAAGGTCCTCGCCGTCACGATGATCATGATGGCGGCCGGAACCTTCGCCATCGGGTTCCTGCCCGACTTCAACACGATCGGTGTCTGGGCGCCCCTCCTGCTCCTCCTGGCCCGCCTCGTGCAGGGCTTCTCGACGGGTGGCGAATACGGCGGAGCGGCGACGTTCATCGCCGAGTACTCGCCCGACAAGCGTCGCGGCTTCATGGGATCGTGGCTCGAGTTCGGCACGCTCGGCGGCTACGTGCTCGGTGCGTCGCTCGTCACCGTGCTGCAGTTCGCGATGCCCGAAGACACGCTGCTCTCGTGGGGCTGGCGGATTCCGTTCCTCGTCGCGGGCCCCCTCGGGCTGGTCGGCCTCTACCTCCGACTGAAGCTCGAAGAGACGCCGGCGTTCCAGAAGCAGCAGGAGGAGGCCGCCGAGCGAGAGCACGTCAAGGTGCCCTTCATCCGTCTCTTCGCCGAGAACTGGCGCGCGCTGATCGTCTGCATCGGTCTTGTGCTGGTGTTCAACGTCACCGACTACATGCTGTTGTCGTACATGCCGACCTACCTCACGTCGACCCTCGGTCGAGACGCGACGAACGGGCTGATCCTCGTGATCGTCGTCATGGTGCTGATGATGGCCGTCATCTCGATGGGGGGCCGGCTCTCCGACCGCTTCGGTCGTCGCCCCGTGCTGTTCGCCGGCTGCATCGGGTTCCTCGTGCTCTCCTGGCCCGCGCTCAAGCTCGTGCAGAGCGAGTCGACGCCCCTCGTGTTCGTGGGGTTGCTGATCCTCGGTCTCGTGCTCGTCACATTCACGTCGACGATGCCCTCGACGCTGCCGGCGCTGTTCCCGACGATCATTCGCTACGGCGCCCTTGCCATCGCGTTCAACGTGTCGGTGTCGCTGTTCGGTGGCACGACGCCCCTCGTCACGGAGTCGCTCGTCGCCTGGGCCACCTCGAACGGCTACAGCTGGGCCAATGACATCCCGGCGTTCTATCTGATGATCGCCGCGGTGATCGGCCTGGTCGCCGTCTGGTTCACCAAGGAGTCAGCAAACGTGCCCCTGCTCGGATCCGGCCCGTCGGTCGCGACCGAGGAGGAGGCCGAAGAGCTCATCGCCGCCTACGCCGACGAGTCGAGCGAGGTGTCGAAGTCGGAGTGGGCCGTGGAGTTCGCGATGTCGGGGCCGATCGACATCGTGCGGCCGCCGGCCGAAGACGCTGCCGAGGCCTCGTCGCCCCGCAGCTAGTCGCGGCACCGCTTTTCGGAGAGCACACCGTCGTTGGGCGGTGTGCTCTCCGTTTTGTGGTGTCTTCCGCTGTGCGCCCGGCGGTCAGTCGGCCGACGACGCCGCGGCGAGCAGGCCGCGCGTGTAGGCGTGCGTCGGCGCCGAGAAGACCTGCTCGGTCTCGCCCTGCTCGACGATTCGCCCGGCACTCATCACGGCGACCCGGTCGCTGACATGCCGCACCACGTCGAGGTCGTGCGAGATGAAGAGATAGGCGAGGCCGTGCCGCTCCTGCAGCTCTTCGAGCAGATCGAGCACCTGCGCCTGCACCGTCACGTCGAGTGACGAGACCGGTTCGTCGCACAGCAGCACGCGAGGCCGGGGCGCGAGCGCGCGAGCGATGGCGACGCGCTGCCGTTGCCCGCCGGAGAGCGTGGCAGGCAGGCGGGACGAGACGGAGGTCGGCAGGCCCACCTCGGCCAGCAGGGCGTCGATTTGAGCGGCGTGGGCGCGGATCCTCGTTGTCTTTCCGTTCGTCAGAGCATCGACCAGGATCCGGCCCACCGTCATGCGGGGGTCGAACGACGAGAGCGCATCCTGGTAGATCGCCCCGAGCAGCGCCCGGCGGGGTCGGCGTTCGCGCTCGGGCAGCGGGTTCCAGGGGGCGCCGAGCAGCTCGACCGATCCGTGATCGGGGGAGTCGAGGCCGAGCAGCAGCCGCGCGGTGGTGGTCTTGCCCGAGCCGGAGGCGCCCACGAGACCGAGCGTCTCGCCGGCGCGGAGGGTGAGCGAGACATCGTCGACGGCGGTGAAGGTGCCGAAGCGCCTGGTGAGACCGTGCGCCTCGAGGACGCGTTCAGAACTCTGGTCATTCGGGCGTTTTGCGGGTGATCCGGCTCGTTTTTCGCCGGTTCTGCCAGCATTCTGAACGGTCGGGCCGCCGACCGAGAGTCGCGAGCCCCGCGGTTTGCCCGCAGGCACGGCCGCGACGAGCGCCCGCGTGTACGGGTGAGCCGGGGCGTCGAGGATCTGCGCCGTCGGCCCCTGCTCCACCACCTCGCCGGCCCGCATCACGACGATGCGATCGGCGAGGCGTCGCACCGCACCGAGGTCGTGGCTGATCGCCAGCACGGCCGTGCCCTCGTCGCGGAGGCGCGCCAAACGGTCGATCACGACGCGCTGCACCTCGGCATCGAGCGCCGTCGTCGGCTCGTCGGCGATGACGACGTCGGGCCGCAGTGCGAGCGCCGCGGCGATGAGCCCTCGCTGACGCAGCCCACCCGAGAGCTCACCCGAGCGCTGCGCGCGACGAACCGCAGGATCCGGCATCCCGACCTCGGCCAACACCTCGAGCGCCCGCTCCCGCCGCTCGGCCGCGCCCAGCGTCGTGTGCAGTCGAAGTGCGTCATCGATCTCGCGCCCGATCGGCCGTAGTGGGTCGAGCGAGACGAGGGCGTCCTGCTGCACGAGGCCGATGCGAGGGCCGCGGATGCCCCGCCACTGTCGCTCGGAGAGGCCGGTGAGGTCGGTGTCGTCGAGGGCGAGGCGGGCGGCCGTGACGGTGCCGCCGGACAGGCCGAGGAGCGCGCGGGCAGTGACGGTCTTGCCGGATCCTGATTCGCCGACAAGTGCGACGCACTCGCCGGGTGCCAGCTCGAAGGAGACGGTGCGCACGGCATCGACGCCGTCGAACGCGACACGGAGGCCCTCGACGTGGAGACCGCGGGTGCCCGGCGATTGGACTGTAGGCGACCCGCTCGCCACCGACCCGCTCATCGGCGACCCGCCCCGGCGAAGGCGCGGCCGACGACCGTCGTGGCGGCGGCCGTGGCGACGATGGCCAGGCCGGGGAAGACGGTCATCCACGGGGCGATCTGGAGGTAGGTGCGACCAGCCTCGAGCATCGCGCCCCACTCCGGAGCGGGCGGCGGAGAGCCGAGACCGAGGTAGCTGAGCGACGAGGCCCAGACGATGGCCTGGCCGACGCCGAGGGTGGCGAGCACGACGACCGGCGCGAGAGCGTTCGGCAGCACGTGCCGCACCAGCAGGGTGAGCGGGCCACGCCCGAGCACACGCGCGGCCTCGACCATCTCGGAGGAGCGGACAGCCCGGATGCGGGTGCGGAAGATGCGGGCGTATCCGGGGGCAGTGGCGAGTCCGACCGCGAGGGTCGCAGGGATCGGTCCGGGGCCCGCGAAGGCGATGATCACGAGCGCCAGCAGCAGCCCGGGCAGCGCGAACAGCACCTCCAGCACGCGCGAGACGGCAGCGTCGGTGAGGCGAGTGCCGACCCCGGCGGCGATTCCGAGCACGAGACCGAGGAGAGTGCCGATGAGCGTCGCAGCGACACCGATGAGGAGGGAGGCGGAGGCGCCGTGGACGACCCGCGTGTAGAGGTCGCGGCCGGAGTCGTCGGTGCCGAACGGGTGGGCGAGCGAGGGAGCCGAGAAGGCGTCGACCGGGTGGACTGCCAACGGATCGCCGGGGGCCAGGAGGCCGGGGGCGACAGCGGCAGCGAGAACGCCGAGGAGGACGGCTCCGGCGACGACGCGGGGGGCCGTCACGCGGCTGCGCCATTCGGCGGCACGGGTGGGTGCGGCGGCGGGCAGGACGGGGAGCTCGGGAAGGATCGTCATGCGCTCTGCCCCCGCGGGTCGACAACCTTCTCGGCCAGGTCACCGAGCGCGACCACGACCACGTACGCCAGAGCGGAGACCAGCGCGACACCGGTGACGAGCGGGATGTCGCGGAGCGTCACGGCGTCGAGCAGGGTGCGGCCGAGCCCGGGCCTTGCGAACAGCGACTCGACGACGATGGCGCCGCTCAGGAGTGAGCCGAAGGCCCACCCCGACAGGGCGAGCCCGGGAAGCGCGGCGTGGCGGAGAAGATGGCGCCAGAACAGCCCGGACGGTCCCTCGCCCCGAGCTGTCGCGGTGAGGGCGAAGGGCGCCGCCGCGGCGTCGAGCAGCGAGTCGCGGGTGACCTGGCCGAGGAAGCCGGCCACGGGCACCGCGAGCGTCACGACCGGCAGCACCAGGCCGATCGGCGTGCCCGTGCTCACGGGAGGCAACAGGCCGAGACCGGTGGCGAAGACGACGATGAGCACGCTCCCGAGCAGGAAGTGCGGAACGGCCGAGGCGACCACCTCGAGACCGGACGAGACCGCTCGGGCGACCCGCCCGGATCCTGCGCTCCACCAGGCCACACCGACCGCAAGGATCCAGGCGGCCACGAGAGACAGGGACGCCAGCAGAAGCGTCGGGGGCACCTGCGCGGCGAGCACCGACGACACCGACTGCTTGAGCGAGTACGAGGTGCCGAGGTCGCCTCGCGCAAGGCGGCCGAGCTGATCGAGGTACTGCACGAGGAGAGGTTGGTCGAGGCCGTACTGGCGCCGGACCAGGTCGAGCGCCTCCTGCGACGCCTGCGATCCGGGCCCGCCGAGGATGGCCTCGGCGGGGTCGCCCGGTACGAGCCGAATCGCGAAGAAGATCAGCGTCGCGACGGCCCAGAGCACGAAGAGGGCCCCGAGCACCCGCCCGGCGATGAAGCGCACGAGGTTCAGCGCCGCACCATTCGGCGCTGCACTTTTCAGCGTTGCACCCAAGCGTCGTAGAAGGTCGGCGTCGACACCGTCGGCATCGCTCGAAGCCCGTGCACGCTCGTGCGGTACAGGTAGTGGTTCTGCTGGTCGTACAGAGGGAGCACGTAGTAGCCCTCGAGCACGCTCTTCTGCACCTGTTCGTAGAGGTCGGCGCGCTTCGCCGCGTCGGACTCCGCGCTCGCCTGCTTCAGAAGGGCATCGACTTTGCGTGAGTCGACCTGGGCGTTATTGGCGAAGTAACCGCTCGGGGCCGGGGTGATGCTCGCCGAGTCGTACAGCACTCCGAGGACGCCGGGGCCGACCTTCGTGTAGGGAGCGCTCACGATCTCGTACTTGTGGGCGGCGAGGGCTCCGTACCAGCTCGACAGGTCGAGCTGCGAGATCTCGACGTCGAAGCCGAGCGATTTGGCTTCTTCTTGGATCTGTTCGAACAGGGCTCGCTCGGCCGGGATCGACTGGTTGGTCGAGACCGGGAACCGCACGGTCAGGCGCTTGCCGTCTTTGGTGCGGTAGCCGGCGCTATCACGGGTCGTCCATCCGGCGGAGTCGAGAAGGTCGTTCGCCTTCGTGGTGTCGATGTCGAAGAGCGACGGATCGGAGTACGCGTCTTTCTCGACACTCGAGAGAAGCGAGTACGAGCGCTTCGCGGTGCCGAAGAACAGCGACGTGATGCCGTCGTTCACAGCCACGCCGCGGATGAAGGCCTCGCGGACGCGTTCGTCATTGAACGGCGCCTGCGAGGAGTTCAGTTCGAGCCGGTTGGACGCTCCGGGGCGCGGGGCATCGAGCTCTTTGATCTGGTCGCTCTTCTTCGCGGCGACGATGGTGTCGGGCTGGGCGTTGTCGATCACATCGACCTGGCCCGCCTGTAGCGCGGCGTAGCGCGAGGCGGAGTCGGGCAGGAACCGCCACACGATCTTCGCGAGGTACGCCTTGCCGGTGTGTGCGGCGTCTTTCGGGGGAGAGGTGTAGCCGTCGTTACGCTCCAGGGTGATCGACTGCTGCTTCGTCCATTTGACGACCTTGAACGGACCGGTGCCGACCGGTGACTCGCAGTTGACGGCCTGCGTGCGCTTGAGGGCAGTGGGTGACTCGATCGCGAGCCACGGCTGCGAGAGCGAGTCGAGCAGTGAGCTGTCGGGGCTCGAGAGGTCGAGGCGCACGGTGCTGTCGTCGACAGCGACGGCCTTCTTCACCTTGGCGAGCGCGAGGTACCCCGTCGACGACAGCGTCGTGGGGTCTTGCACGTGTTTCACGTTGGCGACCACGGCAGCGGCGTCGAAGGCCGTACCGTCGGTGAACTTCACGCCCTTCTTCAGCGAGAAGGTCCAGCTGAGGCCGTCGGAGGCCTCTTTCCACGACGTCGCGAGCCACGGGATCACGTCGCCGGCGGTGTTCTTCGACACGAGCTCTTCGAGGTACTGCGTCGACACGAGCGCCTGCGGATAGTTGCCGCCGACGTGGGGGTCGAGGCAGGTCGGCTCGGCGTCGCCCGACGCGTAGGTCAGGGTGCCGCCCGAGACGGGCTTCGAGCTGGCGGTGTCGGACGGGGATGCGGCGGTGCAGCCGCTCAGAACGAGCGCACTGGCCGCGGTGAGACCGAGGAGAGCGAGGAAGGGGGCGCGAGTAGTAATTTCTGGACTCCGTATAGTAAGTGGCCAATCGAGTCTAGCGGGAGAATGCTGACGTGACACCTTCTGCACGCACGGGCCGCCCCCGGCGCTCGTCGGCCGAGATTCTCGCCGATGCGGCCTCCGAGCTCTTCCTCGAGAATGGCTACGCGGGCACCACCGTCGATCAGATCGCCCAACGCGCCGGAGTGAGCCGCGCCACGTTCTTCAACTACTTTGCAGGCAAGGCCGATCTGCTCTGGCTCGACCTCGACGAGAGCCTTCGGTCGCTGCCGGGCGCTCTGCTCGAGGTGGGCGGGTCGGATCCTTCGCTCTCCGCTCCCGACAGTGTGGCTCGAGCGCTCGTGCTCGTGGCGCAGCGGCACGACGACTCCCGGGTGCCCTGGGCCCTGTCGCAGGGCGAGACGATGCGGCTCGGCGACGACCTCACTGCGTCTGGCGCGGCGCGGTTCGTGGCGCAGCACTCGATCGTCGCGGCGTTCGTCGCCGAGCGGACCGAGGCGCGTGCCGGCGACGCGTGGCCGCAGGTGGTGTCGGCGGCGCTTCTCGGAGCGGCGGGAGCGGCCGCGGTCGCGTGGGCGCGAGCCGGAATCGGCCGGGGCAGTCTCGAAGACGCGGTGGAGCCGGCCGTCGAGGCGGTTGCCGCCGGGCTCGGGGGGCACACACCCTAACCGGACGGGTGTCGTCATCGGCATCGCCGAACTGGTACCTTCGCTCGACGGCCCGAGATCACCGGGCCGGGGCGTTGCTCGGGGGTGGGTCAGAGCGGCGACATGCCTGCCGACTCACGCCGAAAGACAGACGAGTTCTTTGACGAAACCCGATTTCCGAGCCGCAGTGGCTCTTCCCGTAGCGCTCGCCCTGATCGTCGGAGGCTCCGTGCTTTCCGCCGGGGCAGCATTCGCCGCCGAGCCCGGCACGGCAGCGACGAGCGCGCCGACGGCGTCCGCCACACCGGCGTCCGCCACACCCGCGGCTGGTGTGAGCTCGGCCGGTACCGCTGCGACTTCGACACCCACCGCGACGCCGACGTCGCCTGCCACACCCACGGCGACCCCGACCCCGAAGCCCACGGCAGCGGCGAAGGCCGCCGCGCCGAAGGCGGCACCGACCGACCTGAAGGCAGCGACCGTGCCCGCGGCCGACCGCGACGGCTACGTGCGCGTCACGGGAGCCCGCGACATCACGATCACCGGCACGGCGCCCATCGGCGCCAAGGTCGTCGTCACCGACAGCTGGGGTGAGCCGATCAAGCGCCTCGCGACGACGGCGACGTCGTTCTCGATCCCGCTCCACTTCGCTGATGACGCCGGCTACGAGCAGTACCTCAGCGTGTACGCGACCTACAAGGGCGAAGACCTCAGCGAATACGACTTCGACGTCGAGTTCGACGCTGAACAGAGTGCGACGCCCACTATCACCGACCCGACAGCCGCCGTGTCGTACGAGGCCTCGCCCTTCCCGTTCTCGAACGGCGAGCCGCTCGCGGTCGTGCAGTTCTCGGGAACCGGCACGCCCGGTAGCGACGTCTACCTCGTCGCGCAGACCTCCGACGAGGAATCAGGGGGCGACATCTTCACGTTCGACTTCAATGACTCGGTTTCGGTCGGGGACGACGGCACCTGGACGTCCGACTACACCGTCTCGTTCGGCACGGAGAAGGTCAGCGCGTATCAGGTTGTGACGAACGATGAAGGCGACGAGATCACCCGGGAGTCGGAGCTGTCGAATACGATCGGCCTGACCATCACGGTCCCCGCCGGAACCGTCGTCCCGCCCACCGTCCTCGAGCCCACGTACGACGACTCGTCCTTCGGCTCCTTGGGCTTCTCCTTCAGCTCGTCGGACACCGCAGCGGCCTCCTCCGCGGCGGAGCCCGCGCGGACCCAGGCCCAGAAAGTGAAGGCCCGAGCTGCGCGCGCCGAGGATCCTTCGCTCTCGTCGTCGTCCTCCTCGCGTGCATCCGTTCTGCCCCGGGCAGTCCAGGCGCTCGCCGACGAAGCCGACGAGACAGACGCCGAGATCGAGAAGTCGCTCGACGAGATCATCGACGAGCTCGGCATTCCCGTCAAAGGCACGGCCAGTGCGGCCACTCCGGGCAAGGTCACCATGAAGGTCTCGGGAACGGGCACGCCCGGGCAGCATGTCGTGCTCTACGAGGAGCGACCCCTGACGTCGCTCTACTACTTCGAGGCGCTGTACCCGACCCTCTTCTCGGGGGAGTTCGAACCCGAGGTGCTGAACGCCGATTCCGCGACCGGTGCCGCGCGGCTGAGTTCGCCTCGCGCCCTGAGCGGTGACCCCGCCTCGACGACGCCGTTGTCTGTCGACGACGGATCGATCGTCGTCGCTGCGGACGGCACGTGGTCGACGACCCTGGCTCGCACGCCGGGCAACTACATCATGACCGCGTTCCAGGTCGACCCTGCGGCGACCGGCGATGCGGCCTATTCGGTGCCTTCCGACATCCGCTTCATCCACCTGACCGGCACGCCGTTCGTCACGTCGGCTGCTGTCGCTGGCGCGGCTCCGGCCGAGCTCGCCTTCACCGGGTCGGACTCCGGCCCGCAGGCGCTCGTCGGATTCGCGGTGCTGGGCCTCGGCGTCGGGCTGCTCGTGGTGGCGCGTCGCCGGCGGGGCTCGGCGTCGGCCTAGGTTGGATGCCTAGACCAGCAGGACTGGCATAAACCCTCAGAAGCGGCGCAGACCCTCGCATTCGGCAGAAACGGCAGTCCTAGGCTGCGGGTTTTCGCCGCCTGTGAGGGTCATTGCCGGTCAGGCGGGTTCAGCCCAGAGCGAGAGCGTCGTCGCACCAGTCGACCAGCACAGGGTCGTGCGTCGCGACGACGACGATCGCTCCCATCTCGCGAAGCGCGCCGAGGGCCCAGCGGACCTTTGCGGCGCTGACGTCGTCGAGTGCCGCGGTGGGTTCGTCGGCGATGACGAGTCGGGGCGACTGGACGAGGATCCGGGCCACCGCCACTCGCTGCTGCTCGCCCCCGCTCAGGCGTGACGTGGGCTCGGCGCCGCGCCCGCCGAGCCCGACCCGAATAAGTGCGTCCCTCGAGCGTTGCGCTAGCACCCCCTTGGGCACACCGCGCGGGCGCACCACGCACACGTTCTCTGTCACCGTCCACTCGCCGACGAGCGCGTAGTCCTGGAACACCAGGCCACAGGTCGAGCGGAGGAACTCTCGCTGGTCTTTGGCCCCGAGCTGATCGATTCGGGTACCGCCCAGCAAGATCCGTCCGGCGTCGGGTCGAGCGATAGAGGAAAGGCAGCGCAGCAGGGTCGTCTTGCCGCTGCCGCTCGGCCCGGTGAGCGCGAGCGACCGGCCCGACTCGACGGTGAAGTCGAGGTCGCTCCAGAGGGTGCGAGTGCCGGCGGCGCGGCTGAGACCTCGCGCTGTCAGTGCAGTTTTCATGCAGTGTGCTCCTTGACTGGTGCGCGACAACCAAGGCGCGTGGCGGTGACGCGGCTTCGGAGAAGACGGCGATCTTGACGGTCCAAAATGTGCATACCAGCGAAGCGGACGGTGCTGTCCAGCGCTACACAGACGGCGCCCACTGCGAACGCAGTGACAGTTGCCCCGACGAGCGCTGCAGCAAGGCTCGCGACTCCCGCCGAGAGTGCCACGCTCGTGACGAGGTACCGGGCGTGGGCGGCCCAGCGGGATCGCCCGGTGAGAGTCAAGACACGCCTTTCGACCTGGCGGCGGACACCGTGTTGGGCCACCGAGCTCCAGGTGGCCAAGATGAGGACGACGAGGGCCATGAGGCTTGCTGTGAGAAGACGCGCGATTTCGGCGCGGACCTCGGTGAGCTGGCGGATGATCGTGTCCCCATATCGATCGATCGCCGACACGGCGCCGGCAAAGCCACCCTTGTCTATAGCGGAGCGAAGCAACGCGGGATCAGTGAACAGCATCTGGCCGTTGCCTGCATAGCTAGAGAGCATCTCATCGGCCACGGCTGAAGCGTCGTCGGAGACCACGGCGATCACATTTCCGGTTCTCGTATGAACGTCTCCCGGAATGTAGCCATCTCCGAAGTCGGGTGTGTCTTGCCCATCTGCAATCAGTTGCACGCGAACCGTGCTGGGTCGAATGGCACCGGTGAATTCCTCCTGGAAATCGAGCCATTCCTCGAACTCCTTCACGATCCGCTCGCGTTCCACTTCGAGAGAAGCGGGGATGAGAATGTCGAATGATTTCGGTGAGGAGGGAGGGAGTTTGAGTGGTTGTGCCCTTGTGTCTCTGACGGGTTCTTTCTCCAGATAGGCACGATTGACCAGGAGGTGATTCGGGCCGAAGGGGCCGCTTGGATAGTTGGGTGCGTCATTATGACCAGCGATGAGCGCCCGTCTGGCTGACAACTCCGAACGAACGATCTTGCCGAAGCCAGTATCGAAGTCCTTGTTTGACACCGTCGCGACGCCAACTGCGATTCGCACCGTATCTGCGAGCGGTGCCCGCCTGGCCAGGGTCTGTTCAAGTAATTGCGTAGATTCGAGAGTGGTGGCTACCCCGACGAGACCCCAGACCGTCGACGACACCAGGACTACGCAACAGGCCACGGGAATGACTCGTCGTCGAAGGGGCGGGGCATGACCTGCGAATACGCCTGCGGCGCGGGCTAAACCTGGCCACGAGGAGGCCAAAAGAAACAACGTCGTGACGACCACGATCGCGGCACCCCAGGTGAGTCCAATGAGGGGCATGAGACGCCGGACACCCTGTAATGAGTTGTAGATCCAAAGAGCACCGGTGCCGACGGCCGTAAGCAGCGCGATTGTCGTTGCGATGAGCAACATCATTTCGAGACTCTCACGCGCTAGGGACTTGCATCGTGACCATCCGACAAATTGCCGGACTGCCTGTCGTCGGCGTCGTGCGTCAGCCTCGGACAAAATAGCCAGAACGGTTCCGAGAACCACGACCAGGAGCACGAGAGACGTGCCCGGTTCAAAGGCGGCACTCCCAAGGGCAACTGGGAGTGCAAGTCGCTCCGCACTTGTCTTGAGGCCCCTAGCGTTCAGGTCGTTCGCCAACGCATCAAGAGTCTCGCCGTCAGCCGTGACGGCGTAGATTCCCCGGACGTCTTCGCGCTCGATCTTTGACGAAGGATGAGTTCGAATTGTCATCTCAGGGTCGAACGGTGCTGCCTCAAGACTCTTATCGAGTGGGTCGCCCTCGAAGACGAATTGATGCCAGACGCGTTCGTTTCCGCCGAGATCAGGGACGAGGAGCGCCAGGTTGACTTTGTAATTTCGAGCCTCGTCGGCCAGAACGTCGAGCGCGTCAGCTTTGGTGACTGCCTCTGACAGCTCTGAAATGACAAGACGCGAAGGGGACTGGCCTCCGGCGAAACGATCCAGTTGAACGAGAACAGAAGTGGCAAGCCAGACGCCGGCGACCATGGTCGCTACCACCGCGAGGATGGTGGTGGCAGCGAACCCGCGGCAGGCCTTCAGCGGATGTTCCAATAGGCGGAATTACCGAAGGCCGTGGAGGCGTGGTGCGAGACGGCGAGTGTGCCTGCCGGCACGTAGCCCGGTTTATCGCACCTGTTCCAGCCGTCACACGTTGATGTCTTGTGGGTGAACTTGGTCGTGTCGAAAACGGAAGTAATTCGGCCCTTATTGACGCCGAATGTCCAGACGCCGCCACCGACTGCGACGGTGCCGCCGCGCGTCGTCTTCCCCGGATCGGCAGATGCCGAACCGCCCGTGACGCTGGCGGAGGCAGAAGTCGGGGGAGCGGGCTGAGCGGCCGCGAGTGCCGGCGCGGCAGCGAGCCCCGCGAGCAGCAGGCCGGCTCCTGAAGCCGCGATGGTCTTAGTGAGCAGAGATGAAACCACTGTGTTCCTTTCGTCATTAATACTTCACGTATTAATAACACTCTACTCAAAGTACAGAGCTCCTTGTCAAGCAGGGAGTTGAGCCGGATGCGACCTCAGGCCAGCGACCCCGGCGCCGCATCCCGCGCCTTGGCGGGCGAGAGGCTCGGCTCGTCGGGCGTCGAGAGCGTCAGCACAGCCTCTTCGACGATGTCGTGCCCCTCGAGGGCGCGCTCGATGCGGCGGAGCGCCACGGCGACGTGCTCCTCGTCGGCATTGCCCACGATGTCGACAGCAGCCACGACGTAGAGGCGGCTCGGCCCGACGAACTCGGTGTGCAGGTAGGTGACGCGTTCGATGTCGTCGCGCTCGAGGAGGCGGCGGAGCACAGTCGACTCGACCTCGTCTGTCGGGCTCTCGCCGATCAAGAACCGTCGGTTGCGATCGATCAGCACGACCGCGACCACACCCAGCAGCACTCCGACCAGGATCGATCCGATCGCGTCGAAGACGGCCGAGCCGGTCAACTGGTGCAGGAAGATGCCGAGGAAGGCGATGAGCAGGCCGACGAGAGCCGCCGCATCTTCGAAGAAGACGGCACGAAGCGTCGAGTTCGAGGATCCGAGGACGTGGCGGAGCACCGGGATCCTGCGCTTCTTGGCAACACCCCGCGCCTGCCGCAACGCCTGGATGAACGAGGCCCCCTCGAGACAGGCGGAGACGCCGAGCACGACGTAGTTGACGACGAAGCTCGTCTCCTCTTCGGCCGAGCCCAGTTCGGAGATGCCGTGGTAGATCGACACGACGGCGCCCACGGTGAAGAGGCCGAATGCGGCGAACATCGACCAGACGTAGGTTTCTTTGCCATAGCCGAGCGGGTGGTCGGCGTCGCGTCGGCGACCGCCCCGGCGATCGGCGACGAAGAGGAAGATCTCGTTGCCGGTGTCTGCCCAGGAGTGCGCGGCCTCGGCGACCATCGAGGCAGAACCGGTCAGGAGCGACGCGATTGTCTTCGCTACGGCAACCAGGAGGTTGGCCGTGAAGGCGACGATGACGGTGAGCGAGCTTTCGGGCTTGGCGCTCCCAGCGGACGAACCCTCGCCCTCGGGGGACGAACCGTCGCCCATGGCAGTCGAGCTGTGGGCGTCGGGTGTCGTCATGTGCCCAGTCTGCACCCAGTGCTCCGGGGTGGTTTCGGGGCGGTGGGTGCAGCCGGTGCTGCGAGGCGGGGAGCCCGCGTCAGCGCGACATCGTGATCGGCGCGGTCGAGTACGACGTCGAGGTGCCGCCACCCGGGTGGCGCAGCGTGACCTGAACGTAGTACGCCCCGGTCGCCTTCGAGCCCAGGGTGAAGCGGCGGTGGTTCGAGCCTTTCGTGACGGGGATGTCGGAGGCGAGGGTCGTGTATCCGCTGCCGCCGGGCGCCTTCTTGCCGACCTTGATCGTGGCCGTCGTGCCGGCGATCCACGCGGCATCGTGGAACTTGATGACCGTCGAGGCCTTGGCAGCCGGGGCCTTCCGAAGGTGGATCGATGACAGGTGCCAGGTGTTGGCGCCCGGATCCTCGTTGGGGTCGAAGCGCAGCGAGGTGATCGTGCGGCCCTTCCAGCCGAGACGCGGCGACCGCGAGTTCTCGTCGAGCGGGTTGCCCTTGGCGAGGTCGACGCTGAGGGTGCGGGCGTTCGGGCCGGAGTAGGTGACGATGTCGTTGCTCTCCTGGGGGGCGGTCGTGCCCTTGGCGTTCCACACGAGCCGCGCCATCTTGCCGCCGCCCGGGCTGTTGGCCAGCGAGTAGCCGCCGTTGTAGGTCAGCCGGAACGAGAAGTAGCGGTAGGTGCTGCCCGGGAAGGCGCTGACGGGTAGCAGCACCTCCGGGTCGTTGCGGTTCGATCCCGAGTTGGTGGCGGTCATCCCGGCCGCGCCGTAGCCCTTGACGGTCGCGTTCTTGACTTTCACCCCTCGGGCTGCCGCCGCGCTCGTGAAGACCCACTGCTTGCGCCCTTGGGCGGTGCTGATGTCTTTGCCCTCGGTGGTGTTCGGGCTGTCGACGACCGAGATCGGTCGCGAGATGACCTTGACTCCGTCGTAGGTGCCTGCGGGGTAGGCAGCGAGCGAGCCGGTCTTCTTGTAGATGCGGAGCCAGTCGATCTTCGCGAGGATCGGGCTGGTCTTCGATCCCGAGATGGTCGGGGCGATCCGGAACCGGACGATCGGCTTGCCGTGATCGTTCCACGGCCTCTTCGCCCCGACGGTCGACTTGGAGGTCAGGTTGAAGTTGTAGACGTGCGTGCCCTTGTACAGCTTGAAGGTCTGTCCGCCACCGCAGGTCGCGAGGGTGGTTGAGCAGGTCCACCACCAGATGGCGCCGACGCCCGACGAGGGCTGATTCATCTTGAACGACACGTGGTCATAGCCGGACGGGGAGACGGGCTTTGCGGCGCCGTCGCGCCCCACCGCGAGAGAGTCGGGCTGCGAGATGATCGGTGTGAAGTAGTCGCCGCCGCCGACGCGCAGGTTCATCACCCCGTTTTTGATACTCAGGCCGCGAACGCGGGCCGCGTCGGTGTTCTGATCGCCCGAGTTCGAGTAGTCCCACGGGTCGCCGTAGGCGCGGGTCGCGAAGTCCGGAGACTCCGCCTGGGTGGTCGCGGCCTGAGCGCCCGAGGCCGGTGCCGCGAGATCGATGGCACTGGCGAGTGGCGCCGCGACGACGATCGCGACGGTGAGAGCAAGCGCGCTGCGGCGCCGTGATGCAAGACGTGTGGACGCCATGATGGATCCCCTGACCGACGGTCCCCGAAGACCGTCTTTTTCACACTAGGCAGGGCGAACACCCCTAGTAATCCCCGCTTTGGGGGACTGGTACCGCCTGTCTGTGGGCCTTTGTGCGGACCCCGTGTGGGCCTTCGTGTGGACCACCGACGTAAAGCACAGACGAGGATCCGGCCGACCCGTCACCGACTCATCGTGATGGGGGCGCTCGACCTGCCCCGATCCCCGCTTCGAGGGCCACGGTCTGCGGCTACACTTGGAGCGCACTGATCCGGCCATCACCGGGGAGCACTCGGAAGAACGCTTGCAGCGAGCAGACCACGGTCTGCGAAGTGCGGGCCGGTAGAACCGAGCGGGGCAGGCCCGACATCGCCTGACAATGAGTGGCCCTCCGGCAATCGAGGTGGGCAAGCGGGGTGGTACCGCGACTCCCGGTGACATCCGGTAGCCGTCCTCGTGCGAGAAGCAAGCACCGCGCATCTGCACTGGAGTTGACAATGGCCGCTGAGTTCGACGAAACCACCGAGTCCGCCCGCACCGATCTCGACCACGTCGGCACCGGTCGTCGTGCCGTTCCCGCGTCGCCGAAGTTCCCCGACGTCGAGCAGGGCATCCTCGCCTTCTGGAAGCGCGACGACACCTTCCGGGAGTCGATCGCCCAGCGCGAGGGCTGCGAGGAGTGGGTCTTCTACGACGGCCCCCCGTTCGCCAACGGCCTCCCGCACTACGGCCACCTCCTGACGGGCTACGCCAAAGACGTGTTCCCCCGGTTCCAGACCATGCGTGGCAAGCAGGTGCACCGACGCTTCGGCTGGGACACCCACGGACTCCCGGCCGAGCTCGAGGCGATGCGCCAGCTCGGCATCACCGAGAAGCACCAGATCGACGAGATGGGCGTCGCGCAGTTCAACGCGGCCGCCCGCAAATCGGTGCTCGAATACACGGGGGAGTGGCAGGAGTACGTCACCCGCCAGGCACGGTGGGTCGACTTCGAGAACGACTACAAGACCCTCGACACCTCCTTCATGGAGAGCGTCATCTGGGGCTTCAAGACACTCCACGACAAGGGCCTCGCCTACGAGGGCTTCCGCGTGCTGCCGTACTGCTGGCACGACGAGACGCCGCTGTCGAACCACGAGCTGCGCATGGACGACGACGTCTACAAGATGCGTCAAGATCAAACCGTCACGGTGACGTTCCCCCTCGTCGGCGAGCGGGCCGAGGTGCTCGGGCTGACGGCCGTCAAGGCTCTCGCCTGGACCACCACCCCCTGGACTCTCCCGACGAACCTCGCGCTCGCGGTCGGCCCCGCCATCGAGTACTCGGTGTTGCCCTCCGGCCCGCTCGGTGCCGCTGACGGGTCGGCCGACGGGCTCACCCGCTTCCTCCTCGCGACCGATACCGTCGCCGCCTACTCGAAAGACTTGGGCTACGAGAGTGCCGACGACGCGCTCGCCGCGGTCGAGCGCACTGTGCAGGGACGCGAGCTCGACGGGGTCCAGTACGACCGGCTGTGGGATCACTATGCCGACCTCGAAAAGTGGGGTACTGAAAACGCGTGGCGGATCCTGGTCGCCGACTACGTCGCTACCGGCGAGGGCACCGGCATCGTCCACCAGGCTCCCGCCTACGGTGAAGACGACCAGCAGGTCTGCTCGGCCGCCGGCATCCCGACGATCATCTCGGTCGACGAAGGAGGGCGCTTCCTGCCGATGTTCGGCGAGGTCGCGGGACTGCAGGTCTTCGATGCGAACAAGCCGCTCACGCAGATGCTGCGTGCCGAGGGGCGTCTGCTCCGCCAGGCCAGCTACGAGCACAGCTACCCGCACTGCTGGCGCTGTCGCAATCCGTTGATCTACAAGGCCGTGTCGTCGTGGTTCGTGCGCGTGACCGACTACCGCGACCGCATGGTCGAGCTGAACGAAGAGATCAACTGGGTTCCCGAGAACGTCAAGCATGGCCAGTTCGGCAAGTGGGTCGAGAACGCGCGCGACTGGTCGATCTCGCGCAACCGCTACTGGGGATCGCCGATCCCGGTGTGGAAGAGCGACAACCCGGAGTACCCGCGCGTCGACGTCTACGGCTCGCTCGCCGAGCTCGAGGCCGACTTCGGTCGCCTGCCGCTGAACGCGGAGGGCGAGCCCGACCTGCACCGACCGTTCATCGACGACCTCACCCGTCCCAACCCCGACGACCCGTCGGGCGCATCGACCATGCGTCGCATCGAAGACGTCTTCGACGTCTGGTTCGACTCCGGCTCGATGCCGTTCGCCCAGGTGCACTACCCGTTCGAGAACCAGGAGTGGTTCGACAGCCACAGCCCGGCCGACTTCATCGTCGAGTACATCGGGCAGACCCGCGGCTGGTTCTACGTGATGCACGCCCTGTCGACCGGTCTGTTCGATCGTCCGGCCTTCTCGAACGTGATCAGCCACGGAATCGTGCTGGGCTCCGACGGCCAGAAGATGTCGAAGAGCCTCCGCAACTATCCGAACGTCAACGAGGTGTTCGACCGCGACGGCGCCGACGCGATGCGCTGGTTCCTCATGTCGTCGAGCGTGATCCGAGGCGGCAACCTGATCGTGACCGAAGAGGGGATCCGCGAGAGCGTCCGGCAGTTCCTGCTCCCGCTCTGGTCGACCTACTACTTCTTCACGCTCTACTCGAAGGGGTACCAGCCGACCTGGCGCACCGATTCGACGGACGTGCTCGACCGGTACCTGCTGGCCAAGGCCGGTCAGCTCGTCGACGACGTCGCTCACGACCTCGAGTCGCTCGACTCGCCCCTCGCGACCGCGAAGCTCCGCGACTTCGCCGATGTGCTCACCAACTGGTACGTGCGTCGGTCGCGCGATCGCTTCTGGTCGGGTGACGACCACGACGCCTTCGACACGCTCTATACCGTGCTCGAGACGCTCACCCGCGTGGCCGCGCCGTTGGCGCCCCTGGTCACCGAAGAGATCTGGCAGGGCCTCACCGGAGGTCGCAGCGTGCACCTCACCGACTGGCCCGATTCGTCGGCGTTCCCGCGCGACGACACGCTCGTCGACTCGATGGACCGGATCCGTGCGATCGCGTCGTCCGGCCTGGCGCTCCGCAAGTCAACCGGGCTCCGGGTTCGCCTCCCGCTCGCCTCGATCACTGTCGTATCTCAGGATCCCGCGCAGCTGTCGCCCTTCTCGGCCATCCTCCGCGACGAGCTGAACGTCAAAGAGGTCACCCTCGACGCCCTCACCGAAGAGTCGCTCGGCGACTACGGCGTGACTCGCAAGCTCACGGTCAACGCCCGGGCCGCCGGTCCGCGCATCGGCAAGCAGGTGCAGCAGGTCATCCCGGCCGCCAAGAAGGGCGACTGGTCGCTCGGCGACATCGACGCGTCGGGCGAGCAGGGCGTCGTCGTGGGTGGTATCGCTCTCATCCCCGGCGAGTTCACACTCGAGCTCACCGTGGCCGAGGGCGCCGGGGCGATCGCCTTCGTCGGTGACGGCGGCTTCGTGCTCCTCGACACGCAGATCACGCCCGAGCTCGCGGCCGAAGGGCTCGCCCGCGACGTCGTCCGCGCCGTTCAGGCCGCGCGAAAATCGGCCGGGCTCGACGTGAGCGACCGCATCCGACTGACCCTCGGCGTCGACGCGGCGGCCGAGGCTGCTGTCGAGGCGCACCGCGACCTAATCATGGGTGAGACCCTCACCCTGAACCTCGAGGTCGATCTCTTCTCCGAGGCCCCCGACGACGCCGTTCCGGTCGGCGACGGCGCGGCCGTGACAGTGCAGGTGAGCAAACATGAGTGACACCCCCGCAGGCCCCGGCCGCGACGACGACGAGACTGTCGACCCCGGGCCGCTGCCCGACGTGTTCGGCACGCGCGACGACTTCGGCGACTTCCCCTCGATGGGCGACGACGACGAACGCGATCACGACGATCGTGACGACGAGAAGGAGCTCGACGAGTCCGCCGACGAGGCGGGAGCCCGGCTAGTTTACGAGGCCCTTCTCGCGCGCATCGGTGAGAACACCCCGCAGCCCCGCCTCGAGGCGACCCGTCGTGCCGTCGAACTCCTCGGCGACCCGCACCGCAGCTACCCGGTGATCCACATCACCGGCACCAATGGCAAGACGTCGACCAGCCGCATGATCGAGAGCATCCTGCGCGCCTATGGACTGCGCACCGGCCTGATGACGAGCCCGCACCTGGTCAAGGTCAACGAGCGGATTGTGATCGACGGCGAGCCGATCAGCGATGCCGCGCTGGCCGCCAACTGGCGAGACATCGCACCCTTCCTCAGCATGGTCGACGACGAGCTGACGGCGGCCGGCGAGGAGCCGCTCACCTTCTTCGAGGCGCTCACGGTGCTCGCTTTTGCGTCGTTCGCCGACGCACCCGCGGACGTCGTCGTGCTCGAGGTCGGCATGGGCGGCGAGTGGGATTCCACCAACGTCGCCGATGGTCAGGTCGCCGTCTTCACCCCGATCGCGCTCGACCACACGAAGCGGCTCGGCTCGACCGTGCTCGAGATCGCCCGCACCAAGTCGGGCATCATCAAGCCCTCGTCGAACGTCGTCTCGGCCGCGCAGGTGCCCGAGGCGCTGGCCGAGCTGCAGCGCGCCACGGAGCTCTCGGAATCGACGTTCGTCTCGGAGGGCGCCGGATTCCAGGTGCTCGAGTCGAAGGTCGCCGTCGGCGGTCAGCTGATCTCGGTGCAGGGGATCGCCGGCCGCTACGAGGAGATCCCGCTGCCGTTGTTCGGTCGCCACCAGGCACAGAACGCCGCGGTCGCGATCGCAGCCGTCGAGTCGTTCCTCGGCAACGGCACCCAGCCGCTCGACCCCGAGATCCTCACGGAGGGGCTCGCCGGCTCGTCGTCGCCCGGTCGACTCCAGGTGCTCAGCAACGATCCGACAATCCTCGTCGACGCCGCGCACAACCCCCACGGTGCGCACTCGCTGGCCGAAGCGCTCGGCGAGTACTTCGACTTCGACCGCGTCGTTGCCGTGCTCGCAATCCTCTCCGACAAAGACGCGGGTGGCATCATCCGTGCCCTCGCGCCCGTCGTCGAGCAGTTCGTCATCACGCAGTCCGATTCCGATCGGGCCATCGACGCCGACACGCTGGCTCAGATCGCCGTCGGCATCGTCGGCCCCGACCGGGTGACCGTCGAGACGAACGTGGTCTCCGCGCTCTCGATCGCCCGCGACCTCGCCGACGAGACCGAGAAGGGCGGCGTCGTCGTCACCGGATCGATCACGCTGGTCGGTGAAGTGATGAGCCTGACGCTCGAGGCCGGAGACAAGTGAGCAACGTGACGAGCGATCCTGACGGGGCCGCCTCGGATCCTGAGGTCCCCGTGGCGGATGCGGCGACCGGGCGCAGCCCCCGTACCGCTCGCCCGCGTCGCCAGCGCTCGCTGACCGAGAGCCTGCTCTCGATCATGCTGGTGCTAGAGGCATGCGTCCTGTTCTTCCTCGTGCTGAACGTCGGCGGTGCCGGGGTCCTGCCCTGGAGCGTGGCCCTTCTCGGCGGCGCCGGGTTCGTCGTTCTCATGCTCGTCGCCGGCGCCGGCCTCCGCTACCGCTGGGGCGTCGTGCTCGGCTGCATCGTTCAGGTGCTGCTGGCGTTGACCGGGATCCTCGTCGTCTTGATGTATGTCGTCGCAGCAGTCTTCATCGGCATCTGGATCTTCTGCCTGGTCAAGGGCATCCAGATCGACCGACGGAACGCCGCCCTGCGCGCGTGGATGGAGGCCAACCCCGGCCTCGATCCGCGCGACTATCAGTAGTGCAACCCTTTCTCATCGCCCCCACCCCTAAGGAGCCACCGTGTCCGATCTCGAAGAAACCCTGGTCCTCGTCAAGCCCGACGGCGTCGCCCGTAACCTGACCGGCGAGATCCTCCGCCGCATCGAAGCGAAGGGATACGGTCTCGTCGACATCAAGCTCGTCGAGGCCGACCGCTCGCTCCTCGCAGCTCACTACGAGGAGCACGTCGGCAAGCCCTTCTACGAGCCGCTCGTCGAGTTCATGGAGTCCGGCCCCGTCGTCGCCCTCCGAATCGGCGGCAACGGCGTCATCGCCGGCTTCCGCTCCCTGGCCGGTGCCACCGACCCGACGAGCGCGGCACCCGGAACGATCCGCGGCGACCTCGGCCGCGACTGGGGCCTCAAAGTGCAGCAGAACCTCGTGCACGGCAGCGACTCGCCCGAGTCGGCGGCGCGCGAGCTCGCCCTCTGGTTCGCCTAGGCATCTGCGGCCACAGCGCCGAACGGCCCCGTACCTCTGACGAGGTGCGGGGCCGTTTCTCTGTGCGCGCGAGCGGCTAGCTCGTCGCCTGGCTGGTCACGAACGACGAGAACGCCGCCGCGTCGGTGAGCGAGCCCGAGTACGCCTGACCGTTGACGATCACGGTGGGTGTGCCGGTGAGCTTGGCGAGCGACGAGTTCGGCAGCTTCTCGTTCAGCGCCGCCTTCGTCTGGTCGGCGACGAAGCCCTTGAAGGTGCCGTCGTCGATGCACGACGAGATGTCGTGGCTCGTCGCCCCGGCAGCCGTGATCAAGCTCTTCAACTTCTCGTCGGTCAGCCCCTTGGAGCCCTCGGCCGGCTGGTTCGCGAAGAACGAGGTGTTTACGGCGAGGAACGAGTCGGGGTCGTAGTTGGCGACGCACATGGCCGCGTTGGCCGAGCGAGTCGAGTACATCGTGCCGAGCGACGACGCGTCGAGGATCGAGATCGGGTGGATCTCGTAGGTGATCGCACCCTTCTTGAGCCATGTCGAGATCTGCGCTTCGTTAGTGGTCTCGAACTGGTTGCAGTAGGGGCACTGGTAGTCGAGGTAGACCGAGATGTTGACGGTCTTGTCGAGCTTCTTCTGGTCGGTCGGGGTCGTGCTGCCGCCGGCCGGCACGGCCTTCGTCTCGACGGCGGTGATCTTGCTGGTCGACGCGCTTCCTTGAAGAAGGATCCCGCCCGACGCCATGTTCTTCGGGCCGGGGCCGGCGGGCTGCACCGAACTGACGATGATGAGCGTGACCGCGGTCACGAGGGCGAGCGCGCCGACGATGATTCCGCTGATGAGCAGGCCCTTGTTACGACGGTGGCGGCGTGCGGCTGCTTCCCGGGCGACGCGCGCTTTCTCTCGGGCTTCGTCGCGACGATCGCGCTTGGTCTGACCGGTCTCGGGGGGCGGTGTCATTGGTCCTCAGATCTGCGTAAACATCGGCTGTCGATCAACGACAGTAGCCGGGGCAGGTGTCTGGCCGAGGCTGAACGGTGACACGTCATGGATTTCCTGGGAGATCCCCCAGGGCCTCTTCAGTATCCGAAATGAACTTGCCTGGGCTTGGCGCACCCCCGGATGGCCAGACAACCCCAGGATGCCACCCCCGAAGTGGCCAGCGGGGGGTGCCTCAGCGGGCGCGGCGGGCACGCCGCGCGGCGCGCGGCGCGGCGCGCGGCGGGCGGGCCCGGGAGGGTGAATCAGCCGAACAGCACCGAGAGCAGCAGCGGGAAGTGCTGGATGATGATGATGACGATCACGAGGTAGTTGACCACCGGGAGTACCCACGAGTAGGGCAGGAAGGCGCGCATGCGGCGCTGGAGCGTCGTGCTGCGAGTGAGCCTGCCGTTGGCGAGGTTCCAGACGGTGAAGACCCAGAACATCGGGATCGTGGCCGTCCAGACGAGCATGCACCACGGGCAGAGGGCGCCGATGAAGAACACCGTCTGAATGAACAGGAACGTCACGAACGCCCAGGCCAGGAAGAGGCCAGCGTTGAAGGCGATCCAGAACCAGCGGGCGAACTTCGCCCCGGCGAGCAGTGCGACCCCTACGGCTATCGGGGCGACGAAACCCGCGACACCGAGGATCGGGTTGGGAAAGCCGAAGAGGTGAGACTGCCAACTGTCGATCACGGTCGAGCACGAGACGAACGGATTGATGTCGCAGGCGAGCCCCTTGGTGGGGTTCTCCAGCAGCTCGTACTTCTCGACGACCAGCTTGAACGAGCCATAGAACCCCACCACCCCGGCCACGATCAGGAGGATCGCGGTGAGCGGATGCTGGATTACGGGCTTGGTGGAAACCTTGGCTGACGGCACCCACGGATTATGACACGCAGAGAATCCACCCCGACGGGCAGGGCGTGCGATAATCGGGACAGTCCCAGGGTGAGAGCCGGGCGAGCTTTCCGACCGTGACGGTCGGCTGCCAGAAACGACAGGCAAGACGGTCGCCAGAAACGACGGGCGACCGAACAGATTTCCACGGATCCTGACCGGATCCCGTGACAGAACAGATTTCGCGGAGCAGCGAGATGCGGCGACCAGGGGTCGCTTCGTCCAGTCAGGTTCACGCGCACATGATTTCCCGGCGGCAATCCGGGTGGTGTTCGAACAGAGCACCCGCAGAACGTCGCACGGGGCGAGGAGTTGCACCACCAATGGTGGAGAAGAACGAAAACAGTCCCAAGAGAAGAAGTCGCCTGTTCGCCGGATTCCGGTCGAAGCAGGCAGCGAAGCAGGCGGAGCCCACGGCTTCGACCGCACCTTCCTCTCATTCCGAGCGAGCCGACGCGGTGCTGAGCGCCCCGGCCGCCGACACGAACGTGCCCCAGGAGGCGACCGCTGTGACCCAGCCCGACAGCACCATCGACAACGCCGGCAACGACGGCACCGGCACGAACAACGACAGCGCCGCTTCGGCCGAGTTGGTCGACACCGAGACGATCGAGCGTGACGCGGCCGACCAGACGCCCGTCGTCCCGTCGGCCTCGCCGTTCGAAGCGCCGCTCAGCACGACGAGCCTCATCTTCCACGCGCCCGAGATCTCGCCGTTGCCGGCGCGCTACGACGACGACGAAGACGACGACGACCGCGATCAGGGGCCGGCGCGTCGTCGATCCCGAAGCCGCGGCGGCAACGGAGGCGAGGGCTCCGACGAGGTCTCGACGAGCCGCACCCGTTCGCGCGCCAATCGCGAGCCGCGTGAGCGCCCCGAGCCCGAGCTCATCACCGAGCCCCAGCGCATCAAGGGCTCCACCCGCCTCGAGGCCAAGAAGCAGCGCCGTCGCGACGGCCGCGACGCCGGTCGCCGCCGCCCCGTGGTCACCGAGGCCGAGTTCCTCGCCCGGCGCGAGAGCGTCGACCGCAAGATGGTCGTCCGCTCGCAGGGCGACAGCATCCAGATCGGCGTCATCGAAGACGGCATCCTGGCCGAGCACTACGTCGCCAAGTCGCAGAACGTCTCGCTCATCGGCAACGTCTACCTGGGCCGCGTGCAGAACGTGCTCCCCAGCATGGAGGCGGCGTTCGTCGACATCGGGCGCGGCCGCAACGCCGTGCTCTACTCCGGCGAAGTCGACTGGGACAAGATCGAGCACGGCAACCAGCCCCGTCGAATCGAGCTCGCCCTCAAGCCGGGCGATCGCGTCCTGGTGCAGGTGACCAAGGATCCAGTGGGTCACAAGGGCGCGCGCCTCACCAGCCAGATCTCGCTCCCGGGCCGATTCCTCGTCTACGTGCCGAACGGCTCGATGAACGGCATCAGCCGCAAGCTGCCCGACACGGAGCGCGCTCGTCTGAAGAAGATCCTCAAAGAGGCCCTTCCGGAGAACACCGGCGTCATCGTCCGCACGGCGGCCGAGGGCGCGACCGAAGAGCAGCTCACGCTCGACGTGAAGCGCCTCCTCAACCAGTGGGACGACATCTCGAAGAAGGTCGAAGCGGGCAACGCTCCCAACCTCCTGCACTCCGAGCCCGACCTGCTGATCAAGATCGTGCGCGATGTCTTCAACGAAGACTTCCACGAGCTCGTCATCGACGGCGAAGAGTCGCAGCAGACCATCGAGACGTACCTCTCGGCGGTCGCGCCCGACCTCCTCGATCGAGTCAAGGCCTATGAGGGCGACAAAGACTCGTTCGACGAGTACCGCCTCAACGAGCAGATCGACAAGGCCCTCGACCGCAAGGTCTGGCTCCCGTCTGGCGGCTCGCTCGTGATCGACCGCACCGAGGCCATGACGGTCGTCGACGTCAACACCGGCAAGTTCGTCGGGTCGGGCGGCAACCTCGAAGAGACGGTCACAAAGAACAACATTGAGGCCGCTGAAGAGCTCGTGCGTCAGCTCCGCCTCCGCGACATCGGCGGCATCATCGTCGTCGACTTCATCGACATGGTGCTCGAGACGAACCGCGACCTCGTGCTGCGCCGTCTTGTCGAGTGCCTCAGCCGCGACCGCACCAAGCACCAGGTCGCCGAGGTCACGTCGCTCGGGCTCGTGCAGATGACCCGTAAGAAGCTCGGCCTCGGCCTCATGGAGTCGTTCCAAGAGATCGGCGTCGACCGCCAGCAGGCCCAGGAGCAGCAGCAGCAGAACCGTCAGCGCTCGCAGGAGCGTCGTCGTGCCAAGCAGGGCGGCAACGGCGGTGCAGCAAACGGCAACGGCAATGGCGGAAGCAACGGCGGCGGCAATGGTCGCTCGCAGCGCGGTTCCGAGTCGCAGCCCGCGACCGGCACGATCCACGCCATCACCGACGACGTGAAGAACGCCCTCGCCAAGATCGCCGCGTCGACCGTCGTCCACTCCGACGACACTCCCGCGACTCCCGCCGAGACGGCTGCCGCGGTCGAAGCAGCCATCGATGCCGTTGCGGCCGAGAACGCAGCGGGCGATTCCGTGTCGGCGACCACGTCGGATCCTTCGGTTTCGACGGCAGCGTCGATCTCCCTCGACGACGACGCGACCGAGACGCCGGCCAAGGGCCGCTCACGTCGCGGCCGTGGCCGTCGTGCCTCGTCGTCGGCAGCGTCGGGTGAGGCCGAGACGTCGTCGGCACCCGTTGTCATCGATCTGCCGAGTGCCGGTTCGGCACCCGCCGAGTCGAAGCAGGCTGAACCGACGCAGGCCGAGTCCGCGCAGGCTAAGACCGCGCAGGTGGAGTCGAAGCAGGCCGAGTCGACGCCGGCGGAAACCACGCAGGCCGAGGCCCCCGTCGTCCGCGAGAAGGCGCCGTCGCGTCGCTCGCAGGCGACCGTGGTCCAGCCGGAGGCGACCGTCGCGATCCTCGACATCCCCGTCGCCAAGGTCGAGCGCGCACCGCGCAAGATCTCGACTCACGACGCCGAGCAGATCCTCGACTCCGTCCTGGGTGCGCTGCCCGAGCCCAAGCAGCCCGGTCAGGGCCGCAACCGGTCGCGTCGCGCCTCCAGCACGGGAACGGCAGCCGCTCCGGCCTCCGCACCGGCGGCCGGTGACGACGAGGCGGGCCCGTTCATCCTCGGCGTGGGAGTATCGTCCGACGACCTGTAATAGCTGATCGGGCCGAGAGGAGTCGCGCGTGTCCACACCGATGACCCCTCCCGGCCCGCATTCGGCCCCGCACGCGTCACCCGGCGGGCGGGCGTCGTCGAGGCGCCGCCTCCGAAGTTCGCGCCTGCCGGAAGGCCTGGCAGACGTCGGGGTCACGGCCGGGTCGGTGCTTGCCGCCGCCGTCGCCGTGGGAGTGCTGATCGTCGTCCGATTCGTCGTGGCGCTGATCCAGCTCCTGGGCAACGCGGTCGCCTACGATCCCTCGGCCTACGGCACCGGCTTTCTGGCCGCTCCGGTCGGACTCTTCTTGCGCGCGGTCGTGCTCGACCCCCTGCCCTTCTACGTCGTCGCTCTCCTCGCCCTGGCCGTGGTCTTCCGCGTGACCGCGACGGTGTCCCTTCTGCTCGCCCTAGCGCGAGCGGTGGCAGCCGGAGCAGCCGGAGCGGCCGCACTCGTCGTCGTGGGCCTGATCGCCGCCGTGCCCTCGGGAGACGTAGCGGCAATCGTCGTCGGCACCGTGTTCGCGCCTCTCGCACTCGGCGTGCAGCTCACCGCCGTCCTGGCCGGGGGAGTCACGCTCTCCTGGCTTTGGGCGACGCGTCTCGAGGCGGCCGGAGCCGAGACCGCGGTCGCCGCGTCGACGACTGACGTCGAAGGCGACGAGGATCCCTCGGTCGGGCCCTCCGAGGCCAGCTCGGTCGGTGGCGAAGAAGCATCGGTCTCGGCCCACGCCGTGCCGGATCCTGCGGTCGATCCTGCCGAAACGCCCGCGCCGGCGCCCGCGCCGCCTTCCGACGCGGAGTCGCTCGCGCGCTTCGCCCCGCCCGCTCCCCGCTAGGCCGCTGCCGAATTCGAAGGAGAAACGCCGGCACCGGCACGACAACTCAAGGATCCGACGGGGTGCGGCACCGACATCTCCTTCGAATTTGCAGACGGGGCGCGCAGGATCAGCGCAACTGCCGCTTACGCCACTGCGGCACGCGCAACCCGCTGGCCTGCAGGCGCACGGCCAGCTCCTTGCCGCCCACCGGCAGCGCTCCGGCGGCAACGAGCTCGTAGTAGCGGCTCGCCGGAACGTCGTAGTGGTCGAAGTCGAACGCCCGTCGCGGGACGCCGTGAGCCTCGGCGAACTCGTGCAGCTCGTCGTACGACGAATCGCTGACGAGGTGCGACCACACGGTGTCGTGGGCGGGCCAGACGGGATCGTCGATCAGGATGCTCACGCCGGAATGCTACTCGCCGCTGTTTGACGCTCTCGCCCCCGGCCGGTAGTCTTGGCCGTTGGTGCGTGCTCTCGAAGCCGCCCAGACTTCTCGGCCCGGCCATCTGCGCTCGGGCATATCGGGCCTCAGACGGCGATCGCCATCGGAAGCCACCCCAACCAAGGAGCATCCATGGCATTCGCAATCGTGCGCGCCGGTGGTCGTCAGGAGCGCGTCGAGGTCGGAACGATTCTGACCGTCGACCGTCTCAAGGCCGCCGAAGCCGACACCGTCTCGTTCGTCCCCGTCCTGCACGTCGACGGCGACACGATCCTGACCGGCGACGACCTCGCCAAGGTCACCGTCGAGGGCGAGGTCTTGAACGACCTTCGCGGCCCCAAGATCGTCATCCAGAACTACCGCAACAAGACCGGTTACAAGCGTCGCATGGGCTTCCGTGCCGACCTGACCCGCGTCAAGATCACCGCGATCACCACAAAGTAGAAGAAGGGGCTGACAACTCATGGCACATAAAAAGGGCGCATCATCCACCCGTAACGGCCGCGACTCGAACGCTCAGCGCCTCGGCGTGAAGCGCTTCGGCGGTCAGGTCGTCTCGGCCGGCGAGATCATCGTCCGCCAGCGCGGCACCCACTTCCACCCCGGCGTCAACGTCGGCCGTGGCGGCGACGACACCCTGTTCGCTCTCGCCGCGGGCAGTGTCGAGTTCGGTGCCAAGGGCGGCCGCAAGGTCATCAACATCGTCGGCGCCGACGCGTAGCACCTGATTTCTCCGGATGGGCGAGCTTCGGCTCGCCCATCCGTGTTTAGAGCACCACTGCGTTCCTGCACCACCGTGTCAGAGCACCACCGCGTTCCTGCACCACCGCAATTCCAGCACCACCAACCCCAACGGACTGAGACAAACCCATGGCAACATTCGTCGACCACGTGTCGCTCCACCTCAAGGCGGGCAACGGCGGGGATGGCTGCGTCTCGGTCCGCCGCGAGAAGTTCAAGCCCCTCGCGGGACCCGACGGCGGCAACGGCGGTCACGGCGGCGACATCGTGCTCGTCAGCGACACCGGCGTCACGACGCTCCTCGGCTTCCACCGCAACCCGCACCGCTCCAGCCCGAACGGCGGGCCCGGCATGGGCGACCACCGCTCCGGCAACAACGGCGAAGAGCTCGAGCTGCTCGTGCCCGTCGGCACCGTCGTCACCGACGTCGACGGCAACGAGCTCATCGACATGAACGTGTCGGGCCTCCGCTACGTCGTCGCCGAAGGGGGCATCGGCGGCCTCGGCAATGCCGCTCTCTCGTCGACCAAGCGCAAGGCGCCCGGCTTCGCTCTGCTCGGCACGCCCGGTTGGCAGGGTGACGTCATGCTCGAGCTCAAGGTCGTCGCCGACGTCGCGCTCGTGGGCTACCCCTCGGCCGGCAAGTCGAGCCTCGTCGCCGCCATCTCGGCCGCCAAGCCGAAGATCGCCGACTACCCGTTCACGACCCTTCACCCGAACCTCGGTGTCGTCGAGTCCGGAGCGACGCGCTTCACCGTCGCCGATGTTCCCGGTCTCATCGAGGGCGCGAGCGAGGGCAAGGGCCTCGGGCTCGAGTTCTTGCGCCACGTCGAGCGCTGCTCGGCCCTCCTCCACGTGCTCGACTGCGCCACGCTCGAGCCCGGCCGCGACCCGCTGACCGACCTCGAGGTCATCAAGGGCGAGCTGGCGGCGTATCCCGTGCCCGCCGGTCAGCTGCCGTTGCTCGATCGCGCGCAGATGATCGTGCTGAACAAGATCGACGTGCCCGAGGCGCGCGAGCTCGCCGACTTCGTGCGCGCCGACCTCGAAGGCCAGGGCTACCGCGTCTTCGAGATCTCCGCCGTCTCGCGCGAGGGCCTCCGCGAGCTCTCGTTCGCCCTCGCCGAGGTGGTCGAGGCCGACCGTGCCGCGCGTGCAGCCGAAGAGCTCGAGCGCCCGCGTATCGTCATCCGCCCGCGGGCCGTCAACGAGTCGAAGTTCACCGTCACGGTGGAGGGCGGCACGTACGGCAACCTGTACCGGATCCGCGGCATCAAGCCGGAGCGCTGGGTCATGCAGACGCAGTTCAACAACGAAGAGGCCGTCGGCTACCTCGCCGACCGTCTCAACAAGCTCGGCATCGAAGACCAGCTGTTCAAGGCGGGCGCCGTCGCCGGATCCACCGTCGTCATCGGTGGTGTCGACGGAATCGTCTTCGACTGGGAGCCCACGCTCACCTCGACTGCCGAGCTCATGACCGCCGCTCGCGGAACCGACCCGCGCCTCCACCAGAGCTCCCGCCAGACCCGTAACGAGCGCCGCGAGGAGTACTTCGCCCGCATGGACGCCAAGGCCGAGGCACGCGCCGAGCTGATGCGCGAGCGAGCTGCCGGTCTGTGGACGGACGACGACGGATTCGAGGTCGACCCGGCCGTTCGCGACGCCGCTGAGCTCAGCGACGCCGACGCCCGCGATCAGGCCGAATTCGGCGACGAGGGCGACAGCGCGCGCGAGAACGACAGCGCGCCCGAGAACGACACCGCACGAGAGGCCGACGAGAAGGCGTGACCGAGATCGAGACCGGAGTGGACACCGCAGAGCAGCAGGATCCCGCTCCCGCGGCAGCTCCGGTTGCCGTGTCGCGTGGTCCGCTGCGCTCGCGTGCCGACGTCCCGGCCGCTCGCCGCATCGTCGTCAAGGTGGGGTCGTCGTCGATCAGCGGACCCAACGCCGATCAGATCGGCCCGCTCGTCGACGCTCTCGCCGACGCCTACGGCCGAGGATCCGAGGTCATCCTGGTCTCGTCGGGCGCCATCGCGACCGGCATGCCGTACCTCAATCTCGACGGCCGGCCCACCGACCTCGCGACCCAGCAGGCCGCTGCCGCGGTCGGGCAGAACGTACTCATCTACCGGTATCAGGAGAGCCTCCGCCGCTACGGCATCGTGGCGGGCCAGGTGCTGTTGACCGCCGGCGACATCGATAATCCCACGCACCGGTCGAACGCCCAGCGCGCCATGGAGCGTCTGCTGAAGCTGCGCATCCTGCCGATCGTCAACGAGAACGACACCGTCGCCACGCACGAGATCCGCTTCGGCGACAACGACCGCCTCGCAGCCCTCGTCTCCGAGCTGGTCGAGGCCGACCTCCTCGTGCTGCTCTCCGACGTCGATGCGCTCTACACGCGTCCGCCGCACGAGCCCGGCGCCGTCAAGATCACCGACGTGGTGTTCGGCGACGACCTCGCCGGCGTCACCTTCGGCTCGGCCGGAGCGGCCGGCGTGGGTACCGGCGGGGCCGGCACCAAGGTCGCCGCCGCACGCTTCGCGACGGAGGCCGGCACACCGGTTCTCGTGACGTCGACCACGCTCGTCGCCGAAGCGCTCTCGGGCGCCGATGTCGGCACGTGGTTCGGGGCGAGCGCGGGTGCACCGGCCGAGACGGCAGGCTGAGCGCGGCTCCGCGGATCCTGCCGTTGCCGACGCCTCTCGTCGATCCTGACCGGGGCTGAGGATCCGATGAGCCGGCACTACACTCGGCGCATGTCGATCTCCGAAGTCGCCACGACCGCCCCCGAGACACTCCCGCTCGACGGGCTCGACCCCGCCCTCGTGGCAAAGCTCGAACTCGCCCGCTCGGCCTCCCGGACGCTCGCTACGGCGACGGCCGACGTCAAAAACGCGGGTCTCGCCGCCATCGCCCGAGCGGTCCGGTCGCAGAGCTCGCGAATCATCTCCGCCAACGAACTCGACCTGGCTCGCGGAAGCGATTCGGGAATGACTCAGGGGCTGCAAGACCGGCTCCGGCTCGACGAGGCCCGCCTCGAATCCCTCGCGGAGGCTACCGAGCTCATCGCGACGCTCGTCGACCCGGTGGGGGAGGCGCTTCGCGGCAAGATCCTGCCGAACGGCTTGCAGCTGACGCAGGTGCGAGTGCCCTTCGGCGTCGTCGGAGCGATCTACGAGGCTCGGCCGAACGTGACCATCGACATCGCGGCGCTTGCTCTGAAGAGCGGCAACGCGGCGGTCCTGCGTGGGGGGAGTGCTGCCGAGAGCACCAACCGCGTGCTCGTCGAGGTCATCCAAGAGGCCCTCGAGTCGGCGGGTCTGCCCCGCGATGCCGTCCAGACCATCGACGAGTTCGGCCGCTCCGGTGCCACCGATCTGATGCGAGCTCGCGGCTACGTCGACGTACTCGTTCCGCGGGGGAGTGCGCAGCTGATCGACACGGTCGTGCAGGAGTCGAAGGTCCCCGTCATCGAGACCGGGGCGGGCGTGGTCCACGTGTTCCTCGATGAGTCGGCCGACGGCGACTGGGCCCGCGACATCGTGCATAACGCCAAAGTGCAGCGTCCGAGCGTCTGCAACGCTCTCGAGACGCTGCTCGTGCACGAGGCGGCCGCCGAACGCCTCCTGCCCAGCGTGCTGGCCGACCTTCGCGCGGCGGGCGTCACGATCCACGCCGACGACCGAACACATGCGCTCTTCGCCGACTCGGTGCCCGCGACTGCCGACGACTGGGCCACCGAATACATGTCGCTCGACCTCTCGGTGAAGGTGGTCGCCTCGATCGACGAGGCGATGGACCACATCGCCCGCTACTCGACCCATCACACCGAGTCGATCATCACCAACGACCTCCGCAACACGGAGCGCTTTCTGGCCGAGGTCGACAGCGCGGTCGTCATGGTCAACACCTCCCCGCGATTCACGGACGGGGGCGAGTTCGGCTTCGGCGCAGAGGTGGGCATCTCGACGCAGAAGCTGCACGCTCGCGGGCCGATGGGGCTCCCGGAGCTGACCAGCAGCAAATGGATCGTTCGCGGGTCGGGGCAGGTGCGCGGCTAGCGCCTCGGTGACGGCTAGACTCAACCGGTAGTACTGCCTGAACGGAGACCTCGCACATGATCACCAGCATCCTGGCCGCAGAAGAGCAACTCGCACCGGTCTTCGCGCCCGCGCCCGTCATCGCACTGATCGCGGCCGCCGTCTTCACGATCCTCGGCTTCGTCGTCTTCAGCTACAAGAACGTCGCCAACCGCGGCTACACCGGCCCCGGTCATGACGACCAGCAGCCCGTGCACCACACCGTCGACACCGACAGCCTTCCGATCGACGAGTTCGGTCACCCCAAGGCCAACTGAGCAGCGGCCCGCAGGCCCTCCTCGTGACGACCGAAGCCTCTGTGACGACCGAAGACTCCGTGTCGATCGAAGACTCCGTGTCGACCGAAGAGTCGTCGGCAGTCCGCTCGGCTGATCCGGTGTCCACGCCTCTGCGCCGCATCGGCGTCATGGGTGGCACCTTCGATCCCATCCACAACGGCCACCTCGTGGCAGCCAGTGAGGTCGCCACCGAGTTCGATCTCGATGAGGTCGTCTTCGTGCCCACCGGTCAGCCCTGGATGAAGAGCGGTCCGGGGCACCGAGTGGTGACGGAGGCCGAGCACCGCTACCTGATGACGGTGATCGCGACCGCGTCGAACCCGATGTTCACGGTCAGTCGCGTCGACATCGATCGTCAGGGCGCGACCTTCACGATCGACACTCTTCGCGACATCCGCGCCGAGCACCCCGATGCCCAGCTCTTCTTCATCACGGGTGCCGACGCCGTGGCGCAGATCCTCGACTGGAAAGACGTGCAGGAGCTCTGGGAGCTCGCGCACTTCGTCGCCGTGTCTCGGCCAGGACACGACCTCAGCGTCAGCGGCCTCCCAGAGAGCGAAGTAAGCTTGCTGGAGGTTCCCGCACTGGCGATCTCATCGACCGACTGCCGCAGCCGAGTCGGTCGGGGCTCTCCCGTCTGGTACCTGGTACCCGACGGCGTCGTCCAGTACATCTCGAAGCAC
Source organism: Frondihabitans sp. PhB161 (assembly GCF_003814635.1). Classification (NCBI taxonomy): domain Bacteria; kingdom Bacillati; phylum Actinomycetota; class Actinomycetes; order Micrococcales; family Microbacteriaceae; genus Frondihabitans; species Frondihabitans sp. PhB161. The sequence continues at coordinate 123,589 of NZ_RKQW01000002.1, read as the reverse complement.
CACCTGTACGAAGACGCCTCTGTCGAACCGCAGAGCATCACCGCACCGAGTATGAGCACAGAATCGGTCGAAGCGACCGTGACGGAGACTGAATGAGTTCGACAGACGGCCAGCCGCCACTCACCAGGCGGCAGGTGCGCGACCTCGAAAGGGCGAAAGAGGCGGGCGAGGCGATCACGGGGAGCATCTCGATCGTCTCCGGTTCCCCCGTTCCGTCAGCCATGCCCGTGTCATCCACAGCACCCGTCTCGTCTCGAGCACCCGGTTCGTCGGGTGCACCGGCGCCGTCGTCCACTCCGGCATCGGGCACCGATCGCCCGGCAGCTACCGCTCCGGCACCCGGCTCGATCGCAGCCCCCGGCCAGGGGCCGACCCGTCGAGAGCTCCGCGCTCAGCGCGACGCACTCCAGCCGTCCGATGCAGCGCCCGTACCCCTTCGCGCACCCCGACCGACGACGGCCGAGGGAGCCAGCGAGCGAGGGCTTTCCGACGCCCTGAGCCACGTGGCCGACATCGAGAATGGCACGCCCAGGCCCATCATCCCGCCGCGTGAGGCGCAGCCCATGCCCTCGGCCCCGATCCCGGCCGACGACGTCGATGACGCTGACGAAGAGGTCGAGTCAGCCGGAACACCGGCGCCGCGGTCCGTGCACCGCTCGCCGTCGGTGGCGGAGCCTCTCGTCGAGACGCCGTCGGTCGCGGATGCGGCCGACGAGGGCCCGCGTCGACGTGGCACCGGTTCGACCCACAACACGGCCTCGCCCTCCGGCTCCGCACCCGCTCCGTCGTCGGTGCCCACGGTGTTCCCCCTGACGCTTTCGGGCTCCGAGAATGGCCCCGGTAAGGCTGCAACGCGTGCCGTCCCGGATCCTGCGTCCTCTCCGTCGTCCTCGCCGTCCCTTTCGGTCCCGTCGGCTCCGTCCGCTTCGTCGTCTTCTCCCGCGTCGGCGGCCCAGGCGGGTCCGCGCGTGACGCCGCCGATCGAGATCCCTCCCGTTCAGCCGCCCGCGGCCGAGACACCCGGCTCAGCCGGAAGCAAAGGGTCGAACGCGCCTCGCGTCCCGGCCTCGGTGCCCGAGTCGCCGACCCCCTACACGCCGCCGACCGGTCACTGGTCGACGCAGGCCGAACGCGACGACGACGCCCACGGTCCCGTCGGCGGCAGCTTCAGTTCGTCGACCGGGCAGCACAACGCGCTCATCCTCGGCGACGACCGCCTCCCCGATGTCACCGGCGCACTGAACGCCACCGGCGAAGTAATCATCACCGGATCGATCGACCTCCCGCGTAGTCTCGCGACGACCGGGTCGCACCACATCCAGCGCATCGACGGCGCCGACATCGATCGCATGCTCGAAGAGGGCGATCGTGAGCCCGAGGGCAACGATGCCACTCCCGTTCGTGCCAGCCGGGCCGTCAGTGCCAACACCTCGACCCGGCAGGTCGTGCTCGCCGGGGGCAAGCCGAAGACCAATCGCCTGCCAATCGTCGCCACGATCTGTGGCGCAGCCGTGGTTGTTGTTATCGTGGGTGGCGTCGTCGTCGGTTTCGTCACCGGCGTCCTGTAACTTTCTCCCCTCGCATCGAGCTTCACGTCGCGCGGTCGGCTCAGCTGGCCGTGACTCGACGTTTCACCCAAAGGAATCCGTGACAGCCACTCCCCGTGCCATCGAGCTCGTTCAGCTCGCCGCCCGTGCCGCCGACTCGAAGCAGGCCGACGATCTCGTCGCCCTCGACGTCTCTGAGCCCCTCGCCCTGACCGACGTGTTCCTCCTCGCCTCCGGGCGCAACGAGCGCAACGTGATCGCCATCGCCGGCGAGGTCGAAGACAAGATGCTCGAGGCGGGTGTCAAAGCCCTCCGCCGCGAGGGTCGCGCCGAGGGGCGATGGATCCTGCTCGACTTCGGCGACGTCGTCGTGCACGTGTTCCACGACGAAGACCGCCAGTTCTACTCGCTCGAGCGCCTGTGGAGCGACTGCCCCGCCATCGCGCTCGAACTGGAGACGACCTCGCAAGACGCGTAGTCGTCGGGCTCCGTTGCCTAAGCGCCAGGTTCGACTGACGCCGGGCACACGTCGCTTACCGTTTCACGCACCGCACACCGATTGAACGGTGTGTCGTGCGTAAAACGGTGAGCGAACCCGAGTCGTCGCACGTGGTCGTGACGGCTCAAAAAGTGTAGTAATCTTGCAGGGTTGCTCCGGCCGGTAAGGCCAAAGGCAACACGAAGTTTGGGTCTGTGGCGCAGCTGGTAGCGCACCTGCATGGCATGCAGGGGGTCAGGGGTTCGAGTCCCCTCAGATCCACCAAGCAATACGTTTCATCAAGTGATTACGCAACAGCAGCAAGCGGTTCGACACACGACATGGCCTCTCCCGAGCGGAGGGGCCATTTTTCGTCACAGGGGGGCGCATGCACCGACGACTCCATCGAGCGGAACGTCTCGCCCTCGTCGTCATTCTCGGGGCCATCCTGACGATCACCTTCTGGCCCACCCGGGTCGACGCGCCCATCGATGCCGGCCTCGAGTCGGCATTGGCGGGGTGGCACGCTAGTGGCCTCCCCTGGTTCGTCGACTACGGCTTCGTCCAGACCTCCGCGAACGTGCTCCTGTTCGCGCCGTTCGGAGCCCTCGTCGCGTCGGTGCTGCTCGCGAAGCTGTGGTGGTCGGCGGGGGTGCTCGGCTTGGCGCTGTCTCTCGTGGTGGAGGGGAGTCAGGCCCTCTTTCTGCCCGATCGTGTGGCGTCTGCCGGTGATCTTGCCGCGAACACGGCCGGGGCCCTCATCGGGGCCGCTGTCGTCGCGCTGGTGCGGCGAGTTCGGTCTCGGCGCCGAGAGCGCCCGAACGGCCCATCAGCCGCCCTGTAGGCGACCATCTGGCCACTCTCGGCCGGGACGGCCACTGCACTGCGCACCAGCGCGAACGGGCGCAGGTGTCATGCCGCCCCAGATGTGTCAAGGGGACTCCTCCAAGAGGGCGCTCCCCAGCTTCACCGGGTACGACCGAGGGATGGAACGAATCCATTACGTCGACGGCTCGGTTGTGACCGGAACCGCCATTGCCCAGTCGCTCCTCCGGTTCGGCGAGGCATTGGCTCGCAGGCAGTCGTCTGCGACCGTCCGGATTCCCACACGCCAGGCCGACGGGGCCGTCGGATCGGCGACCTTCCTGCTGGGGCCGGCTAGCCAGATGGTGACCGAATCCGAGTCGAGCCCCTACGACGAGTTGGTCGACGAGGCCCTCGTGGCCTCATTCGAGCGCGAGGCGAGTCTGTTGGGGGTGCCACGGGTGCAGATCGACGACCAACCGACGGCCGCCGCCGAGCTGAGCGTCAGCCTCGACGTCGACGAGAGCTGACCCGACGCCGAGCCTGCTGCCTCAGTTGATGCAGGGGATGGAACTGTCGGTTGCGCTGGTGGTCTGGTCGCTGGATCCTTTGGTCTTCGACGTTCCCGACGAGCCCGACCCGGAAGACGAGGATCCGGCCGACCCTGCTGAACCCGACGTCGCGGTCGATTTCGCCGCTGCACCGTCGGTGCCCAGCACGACTGTGACGTTCGCGACACCCGTGACGGCCTCGAGGGTCGCTCCGGGCACGTACTTCGCGACCAGCTTGGCCTCGGCGGCCATCGATGCCGGGTACTGGATCGTCGTGGCCTCCCGTGTCGACACCGACGAGACCGCGGTCGTCGAGAAGCCCGCGGTCGACAGGGCCGACGAACTCGACAACGCGGCGCCGTCGACACCGCTGCCGTTCAGCACGCTGACCGTGACCTCGCCGGGCTTCACGGCCGTGGCCGCAGAGGTGGTGCTGCTGGTCGACTCTTTCGTCTTGTCGAGCGACGCGATGAACGAGGGCATCTTGGCGGTGTCGACCTGCACGATCGAGACGGCCGTGCCGCTCACGGTGATGGTCGGGGTTCCCGAGGTGGGAATGCTCGTCGATTCGAGATCGCCGCCTGCGAGCCCCTTGAGCTGCGTCGCGAGGGTCAGCCAGTTGAGGTCGGGGTCGGTCTGAATGGCCGAGCTCGCCGCGGTGAGCGCGGAGTTGAGCTTGCCGGGGTTGAGGATCGTGCCGGCGGAGAGGAAGTTCTTCGCTTCGCGGCTGAGGAAGTAGCGCTGCCGGGCCTGTCGATCGAAGTCACCGTTGGGGAGTCCGTGGCGCTGGCGGACGAACGCCAGGGCCTGCTTGGCATCGAGGGTCGACACGCCCGCGGGGGCCTTGAAGGTCGAATAATTGTCGTCGACGGCGTCGTTCAGGCAGACTTTGATCGGCCCGAGCGATTTCGCGACGTCGTAGAAGCCGAGCATCGAGATGCGGACGAAGTGGTCGATGTGCAGTCCGCTGACGTTCTCGATCGTCTTCACCAGGAGTTGCGCACCCCCGGCGTCGCCGCCCTTCTGGCTGCCGTAGACGAAGGCGGCGTTGAGTTTCCCTTCGCCGTAGCCGGGGATGTCGACCCACGAGTCGCGGGGGAACGAGATCAGCGAGGCCTTCGCCCCGCCGTCCGGGATGTGGAGCACGAGCATCGTGTCGGTATTCGTGCCGCCGCCGTCAGCGGTGGTGCCCAGTTCGGCGAGCTCGGCCGCGGAAGCATTGGCGGGCCGGTGATCATCGCCGACGAGCAGGATGTTCTCGCCCGACGTCGAGGCGACCGAGGTCGTCGAGGGGATCGCGTCGATGTGCGTCACGCCTCCGACGAAGTGGTTGTAGTTGTAGACCGCGTAGCCGACGGTCGCCACGAGCAGGGCGACGACGACCACGGCGACCCATCGGACGACGTGTCGCGGGCGGACGCGGAGTCGCGTGCGAGGTGAATCGGACATTCCGGAACCCAATCATCGGTTGCAGTGACGGAACCGAAGACTAACCGAGAGCATCGGGGCGTTCCGTGGAAAAGGGGTCTCCGACGCACAAAGTCAGCCCTGCGAAGGGGTTCGGGCGGTACCAGCGGGGGAGGAGCGGGGCGCCGTTCGCGTCACGGGCCATACTGGAGCGGATGACGTCGTCGAAGAGCCCGAGCACGAGCTCGAACGCGCTTGCCATGCTCGTGGCCGGGTGCTTCTTCATGGAGAACCTCGATTCGACCATCGTCACCACGGCGGTGCCGAGCATCGCGCGCGACCTGCACGTCGATGCGACCAGCGTCGGCGTGACCATCACGGCCTATGTGCTTACCGTCGCCGTGCTGATCCCGGTGACAGGCTGGCTCGCGGATCGCTTCGGAAGCCGAAGGATCCTGCTGTCCGCGATCTCCCTCTTCACGCTCGCCTCGATCGCCTGTGCCGCCAGTACGTCTCTGCCGATGCTCGTCGTCGCGCGGGTCGTTCAAGGCATCGGCGGGGCGATGATGGTGCCTGTCGGTCGCATGACCGTCTTACGCGTGACCGAGAAGAAAGACGTGATCCGCGCGGTGGCCTGGCTCACGTGGCCGGCCCTCGTGGCGCCGATCCTCGCCCCGTTCGTCGGAGGACTCCTGACCACGTACGCGTCGTGGCACTGGATCTTCGTCGTGAACGTGCCGCTCGGGATCCTCGGGTTCGTCGTCGCGCTGCGGGTGGTCCCCGGGCGTTCGGCGATCCCCGCGGGCGAGTTCGAGCCGACACCGCCCGATTGGCTCGGCCTCGCGCTGACGAGCGTCGGCATCGGCTGCCTCGTCTGGGGAACGACATTGCTCGCCAGCACGCCGGTCGATGTAGCTCAGGCCCTGGTGTTCCTAGTCGCCGGCGCTATCGGGGTGACGCTTGCCCTGCGGCACCTGCGACGCACCCCGCGGCCGTTCGTCGATCTCCGCCTGCTGCGGATCCACACCTACGCCGTCGCGCTCGGGGGAGGATCCGCCTACCGGTTCGTCATCAGCGCGATTCCGTTCGTGCTGCCGCTGCTTTACCAGGGTGCGTTCGGTTGGACGCCGCTGCAGGCGGGGAGCGCGATCCTCTTCCTCTTCGCCGGGAACCTCGGCGTGAAGCCCGCCACCACCTGGATGATCCGCACGTTCGGGTTCCGGCGACTGCTGCTCGTCGCGCACCTCGTCGGGGTCGTCTGCCTGCTCGGCATGGCGACCTTCCGCCCCGCGACCCCGTTCGGCCTCATGATCGTGGTGCTCGTGCTTTCGGGAGCGGCACGGTCGGTGGGCTTCACGGCATACAACACGCTCACCTACGCCGACGTCGAGAAGCGGCAGATGACCGGGGCCACCGTGCTCGACTCGACGATTCAGCAGATCGCCATCGGCGCCGGAATCGCCCTGGGCGCCGTGGCGATCTCGGCCGGTCGGTTGATTGGAGCGCCGACGAACGCGTCGCCCGTGTTCGCCTACGACTTCGCGCTGGCAGTGATCGCCGTCGTGATGCTCGCCGCACTGATCCCGGCGTGGCGACTGCCGGTGTCGGCCGGTGCTTCGCTGATGGCGCGCTGACGGTCTGCACGCGCAAGCGTCTCAGACCCGCACGGGTGGCCTAGACATCCGCCCTAGGGCAGGTGTCTGTGCCGACTGTGCGGGTCTGTGCCGATTGTGCGGGTCTGAGCCGATGGTGCGGGGCTAAGCCGACCGTGCGGGTTTGATGCGGTGCCGCCTACTGCGCGGCGGCAAGGCCCTCGGCGAGCGGCGTCGTGGGGCGGCCGATGAGCCGGGCGAGGTCACCGCTCGTCTCGGCGAGCAGGCCGTCGCGGATGTTGCCGTCGAGCGCGACCACGAAACCGACCGTGCCCTCGTCGAGCCCGAACCCCGCGAGCTGCTCGGCGTGCTCCTCGGGGGTGAGCGCACGATACGAGACGGGCGATCCGACGATGTCGGCGATGGCCTCGGCGAGCTCGGAGAAGTGCCAGGCGTAGTCGCCCGAGAGCTCGAAGGTCTTGCCCGCGGTCGTGTCGTCGAGGAGTGCGACAGCGGCGGCCTCGGCATAGTCTTTGCGGCTCGCACTGGCGACCCGTCCGTCGCCGACGCTCGCCGTGATCTCGCCGGACTGGCGAGCCTTGCCCACCTCGCCGGTGTAGTTCTCGGTGTACCAGCCGTTGCGGAGGATCGTGAAGGGCACTCCCGAGGCACGCAGGTGCTCTTCGGTGGCCTTGTGCTCCGGAGCGAGAATGAGCGTGGTGTCGTCGGCGTGCGGGGCGCTCGTATAGACGATCCGTGCCACGCCCGCGGCCTTCGCGGCGTCGATCACGGCAGTGTGCTGCGGAACGCGCTGCCCGACGGCGTCGCTCGACACCAGCACGACGACGTCGCCGGCACCGAGAGCGGCCGCGATCGTCTCGGGCTTCGAGTAGTCGAGCGCCGCGGTCGTGACGCCACGGTCGGCTAGGCTGGCGATCTTGGTCGTGTCGCGGGCCGTCGCGACGATGCTCGACGGCTCGGCGCCGCGCGCGAGGAGGGCGTCGACGATGAGGGCTCCGAGCTGGCCGGAGGCGGCGGTGACGATGTACGACATGAGTGGTTCCTTTCGAGAGGTGTGACTGCCTCAACCCTTTCTATCGCGCGATTCTTCCCCACGCGCAGTACGCACCTTTTGGTAAGTTAGTGGAATGGACGTCAGTTTCGCGGTGAACCGGGAGCGACCGGGCTTCGCCGGTGGCAAATACCCTGCCGATTGCTCGAGCCGCATCGTGCTCAATCACATCACCAGTCGCTGGGGCGTGCTCGTGCTGCTGGCGCTCGAGCGGGGCACCCTGCGCTGGGGCGAACTGCGGCGCGAGGTCGAGGGGATCAGCGAGAAGATGCTCGCGTCGACGCTCAAGACGTTCGAGGCCGACGGGATCCTTCACCGCGAAGCGCAGCCGACCGTGCCGCCGCGGGTCGATTACACCCTCACCGAGCGCGGGCGCGAGGTCGCGACGCGACTCATGCCGCTGATGGACTGGATCGCCGACAACGCCGACGACATTGTCGGAGAGCGCTGACGACTCTCGCGGTCAGGAGATCGCGGCCGCCCGGGTCAGCACCATGATGTCCATTCGGCCGGTCTGGACGACCTCGCCGTGCTGATTCGCGAGCGTGACGGTGCGCTCGACGATGCCGGTCGTGCCGGACGACGTCAGGCGGGTCGACAGCACCTCGACCGTGCAGGTCACCGTGTCGCCGATGAACAGCGGGGCGACGAACCTCCACCCGTCGATGCCGAGCAGGGCGACGGCGGAACCGTCGAAGACGCCGGTGCGCGAGATGAGCCCGAGGCACAGCGAGGTGCCCAGCACGCCGTGCACGATTCGCTGACCGAAACGAGTCGACTTCGCGAACTCGGCATCGGTGTGCACCTGGTTGTTGTCGTTCGTCCAGCTGGCGAACGACATGACGTCGGCTTCGGTGATGGTGCGACCGGGGGTGACGAACGTCTGCCCGGCCGACAGGTCTTCGAGATAGTGCGGCACGCCGTCAGTCTACGAGCGGGCCCGCCCGGAGCGGACGAGGATCCGACCCACCGCCGCGACACCGACCCCGATCAGTGCCCCGCCGACCACGTCCGACAGCCAGTGCGCTCCCACGTGCAGACGCGAGTAGCCCACGGCCGCGGCGATCGGGACGACAGCGACAGCCAGAGCCGGACTCTCGATCGCGACGCCCGACGCGAAGGCGGCCGCACTCGCCGTGTGGCCCGACGGGAACGACGCCGACTGCGGGAACACCTTCAGCTGACGTGCGACGGGAACGTCGGCGGCGACCGGACGGTGCCCGCCGAAGATCGGCTTCGCGACGAGGTTCGCCACCGCGCTCGACCCGGCGAGCGACAGGAGCCCGCGCACCGCCGCTCGGCGGCCGGTCCGCCCGGTCAGGGCGAGCCCGACAGCGACGGAATACCAGAGCAGCCCGTTGTTGGCGCTGGTCGACAGACCGAGCAGGGCGCGATCGGCTCGGGCTCTCGGGGTGGAGCCGTTGATGCGGCGACCGACCTGCTGGTCGAAGGCGAGGATCGACCGGGGAAGGATGCTGGGGGTGTCAGAGGAGGAAGGCGGGCGAAGGGGCACCGCAACACCTAACCACGGTTCGATGTTCACCCGCCGTCAACCGCTCCGACGTAGCGTCGCGCCATGGCAAAGGAACTCGACCAGATCGTCGACGTCGCGATCGTCGGCGCCGGAATCGTCGGCCTCGGGCACGCTCTCGCAGCTGTCGACCGGGGCCTTTCCGTGCTGGTCATCGACCGGACGAGTCGGCAGAACGGATCGACGATCCGCAACTTCGGCCACGCCTGCATCACCGTGCAGGCGGGGGCCGCCCAGGTGCACGCCGATCGGAGTCGCGAACTCTGGTTGCGGCTCCGCGACGAGGCCGGGCTCTGGATGCGCGACACCGGCGGCTACGTCGTGGCCCGCGCGGAGGACGAGCTGGCCGCACTCCGCGAATTCGCCGCGCGGAGGCCGGGGAGTGCGCGGATCCTCGATGTCTCTTCGACGGCCGCCGCCACCGGCGCCGACCCCGCCGTCATCGTCGGAGGGGCGCACCTCCTCGACGACCTCCAGGTCAACCCCCGCGAGGCCGCGGCCCAGATCACCGCCTACCTCGAGTCGCGCGGGGTGCAGTTCCAGTTCTCGACCGCGGTGCGCACGATTCGCTCGGGGCGCCTGCACACCACCCGTGGCCGCGTTGGCGCCGACCAGATCATCGTCGCCGTGAACTACGACGTCGACCAGCTGTTTCCCGAGCTCGGAGCCGCGTACGAGGTCGAACGCTGCGGACTCGACATGCTGCGCGTGCGGATCCCCGAGCTGCGCGCGCCGCTCTCGGGCCCCGTGCTCACCGGCTGGTCGATGCTGCGCTACTCCGGCTTCGCCACATCGCCGTCGCTCGCCGCTGTCCGATCGCGTCTCTTCGCATCGGCACCGGCGCTCGCGGCCCGCGACGTCAACCAGATGTACACGCAGTTCGCCGACGGAACGATTGTCGTCGGCGACACCCACTACCGCGACGACACCGTGACGCCGTTTCAAGAGGAGGCGGCGTTCGACGCGCTACTCGACGAGACGGCCGGATTCTTCGGCGTCGCGCGGGCCGGCATCGAGGTCGTCGAGCGGTGGCAGGGCGTCTATGCGTCGGCGCCGGCGGAGTTCTTGGTCGACGAGCCTCTCGACGGGGTGCGCGTCGTGTCGGTCACCACCGGCATCGGCATGACGACGGGCCTCGGGCTCGCCGACCGGGTGATGTCAGAGATCTACGAGCCCGTCGGGGCGTAGCGCGGGGTGCGCCCAGTGCGCCGCAGGGTGCGCCCCGGGCGCCGAGATCGCAGTTGGGGTCGAGTGGAGGCGACCACTTATGCGATCTCGGCGCGACGTGGCCCTATCTGCGGCCGGCGCGGGGCGCTGAGCGTAGATCGGGCCATCTCGCGCGCACGGGCGCGGGCGGGTGGCTCGGCGGCCGGGCGCGACGACGCCCCCGCACGCGAGCGTGCGAGGGTGTCGGGGTGGAGCTCAGTGGCTAGTGAGCCACCACGGGCTCGGGTGTGGTCGACGTCGGGGCGGATCCTTCGGATTTGTCGGCTTTGTCTGCCGCCGCTGCTGCAGCGTCGGCGCGAGCACGCGTGTCGGCGCGAGTGCGGAACAGGCTCACGGCCAGAACTGCGCCGATCGCGAAGAAGCCGGCGCCCCAGAAGTAGGCCGTTGAGTAGCTGTGCACCGCCGCTTCGGCCGCCGTCTGAGCCGTCGCGGGCAGGTGCGAGGCCACGTAGCTCGTCGCGGCGCTCGCGGCCAGCGTGTTGAGCAGCGCGGTACCGATCGAACCACCGACCTGCTGGCTCGTGTTGACCATGGCGGAGGCGACTCCGGCATGGCCGCGGTCGATGCCGAGCGTCGCCGTCTGAATCGACGCCGGCATGATCGAGCCCATACCGAACCCGAGCACCATCAGCGCCGGAAGCACGTCGCGGGCATAGGTGCTGTCGAGACCGAGGCGCGTCAGGTAGAGCATGCCGAGGGCACCCAGCACCATGCCGAAGGGCACCATGATCTTCGGGCCGAACCGCGGCACGAAGATGTTGGTCGAGAGCTGCGCCGCGAGGATCAGCATGCCGATCATCGGGAGGAACGAGACTCCGGTCTGGATCGGCGTGTAGTTCAAAGAAGTCTGCAGGTAGTAGGTGACGAAGAGGAAGATGCCGAACATGCCGGCACCCGCGATCATCACCGACAGGTAGGCGGCACCGCGGTTGCGGTCGAGGATCACGCTGAGGGGCAGGAGCGCGTGGGTCGCGCGACGCTGCCAGAGCACGAACGCGACGAGTAGGATCCCGGCACCCGCCAAGAAGCCCCAGGTCAGGGCCGACGACCAGCCCTCGGTCTCGGCGTTCGAGAAGCCGTAGACGAGGGAGAACAGAGCGGCCGAGACGAGGATCGTGCCGGGCACGTCAAGCTTCGGGCGCGGGCCCTGGCGCGGCACGGTCGTGACGAAGAGCACGGCGCCGATGACGGCGATGATCGCGATGACGACGTTGATGTAGAGGTTCCAGCGCCAGTTGAAGTTCTCGGTGAGAACGCCACCGAGGAGAAGGCCGATCGCGCCCCCGGCACCGGCGATGGCGCCGAAGACACCGAACGCCCGAGCGCGCTCCTTCGGAATCGTGAAGGTCGTGGTGAGCACGGCCAGGGCCGTGGGGGCGAGGAGTGCGCCGAAGGCCCCCTGAAGCGCGCGGGCGAAGACGAGCATGCCGAAGCTGCTCGCGGCACCGCCCAGGGCGGAAGCCAGCGCGAAGCCGATGAGGCCGATGATGAACGTGCGCTTACGGCCGATGAGGTCGGAGAGGCGGCCGCCGAGCAGCAGCAGGCTGCCGAAGGCGAGTGAGTAGGCGGTGACGATCCATTGCCGATCGCCGTTGGAGAAGCCGAGGTCGGTCTGAGCGCTCGGGAGAGCGATGTTCACGACGGTCGAGTCGAGCACGACCATGAGTTGCGCCAAGGCGACGGTGGTGAGGGTCCACCACCGACGCGAAGCCACGGCGGGAGTCCCGGTCGTGGCAGAAGGAATCGAAGACATGTCGAGGACTCTATACGGTTCTGGCCAGTTTCGGAACTGTAGAGTTTCGCAATCGAAAGTCGTACACTGGGGCGACCAAAGAAAGGGGTCTGCCGCGATGACGCACGTCGATCCCGCACCGGTCAAACTCGGCCGCAAGCGCGACCATTCCCGTGATCCCGAGATCCTCCAGGCCGCGATCGACGTCTTGGCCGAGACGGGCTACGACCGCATGACCATCGAGATGGTCGCCACGAGGGCGAAGGCCGGTAAGGCCACGCTGTACCGACGATGGTCGTCGAAGAGCGAGCTCGTCATTGACGCCATCGCGTGTATGAAGCGCGGAACCACCCCTGACGTCCTGCCCGACACCGGCACCCTCCGTGGTGATCTCGTGGCGATGATCAAGCCGCACTCCATCGAAGACAACGAGAAGAAGCTCAAGGTCATGGCGGGCATTGTCGCTCTGCTGGCGCACAGTCCCGAGATGTCGGCGGCGGTCAACAGCGCCATCGTCGAGCCGCGGGTCGAGATCAACCGACGTCTGCTGCAGCGCGCGGTCGACCGGGGCGAGATCTCGGGCGACTGCAACATCGACGAGCTGGCCCTCATCTCGCCCTCGATGGTTGCCTACCGCACGCTGATCTTGAAGCAGCCGGTCGATCGCGACTTCCTCGTCGGTCTGATCGACGGCGTCGTGCTGCCCGCCGTCGGGTTGCGCCTCCCCGAGAGCGAGCCGGAGGCCGTTGTCCGGGTCGCGCTCGCGACCAGCCAGACACAGCAGCACGACTAAGCGCACTGCTGGAGGCACCTACCCGTGGCAGTGCGGCCTCAGGCGGCGCCGGCCGGCGTGGGCCGCCCACGATCGCGGCGGTTCCGAGCGCGGCGCACGGCGACCGTCACACCGGTGATGACCACGAGCACGACCAGCAGGGCCACGAGTGCGAGTGCGACCAACGAGACATCCGACGCCTGGTTCATCAGCTCGAAGGAGTCGGTCAGGGGCTGCGTGCTGTATCGCGCAGGTTGGCCCGGCACCCCGAAAGCAGCGTCGACGCGCGCTCGGAGAACCAGTGCGAGGCTGACCGAGACAGCGGCGGCGAGAGCTACGAGCACGAGGGTGGCGGGCCAGATGAGGCGGCGGCGGGGCATGGTTCCGATGCTAGCGGGGAGAGACGACCCACCCGCTCTCTGTCCCGTCTGGAGCGCATTCGAGGGGTAGCGGACCGGTCTGCCCCCGTTCGAGCGCTCCCCGAAAGCGGGCTCGTGCGCCCTCGTTGCGGTGGCCTACCTTCATTTCAGGAGGTCACACCATGGACGACGCACAGCTCCACGACGAGGGAGTGTCACAGCTCGCGCTCGGCGCTCAGGGCGATTACGGCGACTACGGCCGCGTCTCGGTGAGCGACGACTGGCTCGAAGAGCGCATTCGTCTGTACGGCTCCGACTGACTCCCGGCGAGAGGCAAAGTCTCGCTCGGAGACGTCGTGCGGCGGGCCACCCCTACTGGCTCGTCGCACGGCCACATCCTCTCCAACCCGAACCGCTCAGGATCCGGCCACCCCGCTCGCCCCCCCCCCCCGAATTTGAAGGAGAAACCTCGTTCGGCAGGCACGATCATGGCGATCCGGGCGCAGTCGCGGCGGGTTTCTCCTTCAAATTCGGAAGCGCACGAAGCCCGATCGCCGACACGGCCGACCCGAGCACCAGCAGCACGGCGACGACGACGAGCACACGGTGGAATCCCGCGACGTCGAGCACTCCGCCGGTGATTACGCCGACGAATGCGATGGCCACCAGCCCGGCCACCCGCGAGATCGCGTTGTTGACGGCGGACGCGATGCCGGCCTCGGCGGGGCGGATCTCGCCGAGCACGGTCGAGGTGAGCGGCGTCACCGTGACCGTCATCCCGAGTCCGAACAGCACGACCCCGGGCAGGATCTGCCACCACACGTCGAGCGGTTCGCGCACGGTGAGCATCCAGAGAAATCCCGCCGCGCTGATCAGCGGCCCGAAGGTCATGAAGGGCCGGGGACCGATCCGGCCGGCCAGGGCCCCGATACGACTCGACAGGGCGAGTGAGATGAGCGTCGTCGGCAGGGTGACGAGCCCGGAGACGGTCGCCGGCAGATGGCCGATCTCTTGGACGACAAGCGGGATCATGAGTGTTCCCAGGCTGACCGACGCGTAGATGCCGACGGTCGCCAGGTTGCCGACCGCGAACGCCCGCACGCGGAAGAGTCGCAGCGGCATCATCGGATGCGCCGCGCGACGCTCCCAGAGCACGAAGGCCACCAGGCAGGCGAGGCCGCCGACGAGCGCCGCGATCACGAGGGGCTCGTCGAACCCGATCCGCTGGCCCTCGATCAAAGCGAACACCGGCCCGGCCAGTCCCAGCACTCCGAGGATGGCTCCCGGCACGTCGATGTGGGCGTCACCGTCGACGCCGCGATGGGCATCACGCGAAAGACGGGTGACGAGTACGAGAGTCACGGCCGCCGGGATCACCACGATGCCGAACACCCAGCGCCAGCCGAGCGTGTCGACCAGGCCGCCGCCGACCAGCGGGCCGATCAAGAACGCCACCCCCGTCCAGGCCGTCCAGGTGCCGATCGCCTTGGCCATGGCCGCGCCGGTGAAGGTCGCCGTGATGAGCGCCAGACTCGAGGGCACCAGTAGCGCCCCGGCTATGCCCTGCATGGCGCGCGCGGCGATGAGCAGTTCGGCGTTCGGTGCGAATGCCGCCAGCAGCGACGTCGCCCCGAAGCCGATCAGTCCCGCCGTCAGAATGCGCAGTCGGCCGAACGTGTCGGAGAGCGAGCCCGCAAGAAGCATCAAGGATCCGAGCGTCAAGAGATACGCATCGACCACCCACTGCTGCAGAGTGACGCCGCCGCCGAGCTCTCGCGCGAGGGCGGGCAGGGCGACAGTGACGATGGAGCCGTCGAGGAAGGCGACGAACGACGCCAGGATCGCGACGAGCAGCACCGTGCGCGAGCGATCAACCGTCATGGGCTCACCCTACGACTCGGGATCGCCCGTGCCGCCTGCAAATTCGAAGGAGAAACGCGAGCCAGGCGACGAAGACATGCCGATCCGGGGCCCCCGCACCCCGATTTCTCCTTCAAATTCGGCAGGGGGGGGAGGAGGCGCGCTCATCGGGGAGGCGCCTCGAGAACGACGTCGCCCGGATCCTTGTCGGGCCGCCAGCCGCGCCAGCTCGGCTGCCGAAGCCGGCCGGTCGACGTCCATTCGGCGAATTCGACCTCGCCGACCCGCGACGGAGTGATCCAGTGTGCGTCGCGGGCGTCCGCCGCGGGGACGCCCGCGAGTGGCGAGGTCTTCCGGGCCGCCCGCTCGAACACCGGCAGGAGCTCGTCGAGGTCACGGTCGCGAAAACCCGTTCCGACGCGACCGACGTAGCGGAGCCCGTCATCGCCGGGAATGCCGAGCAGCAGCGATCCGATGCCGTTCGCACGCCGCCCCGCACCCGGGCGCCAGCCAGCGACCACGACCTCCTGGGTGAGATGGTGCTTGAGCTTGATCCAGGCACGACTGCGGCGACCGGCCGAGTAGGTGCCGTCGCGGCGTTTTGCGACGACTCCTTCGAGCCGCAGCTTCTTCGAAAACTCCATCGCCTCGTCGAGGTCGCCTTCGAAGGCCGGCGGCACGTCGATGGCGCGCGTCACCTCCACGAGTTCTTCGAGAGCCGACCGGCGGGTGTCGTAGTCATCGCCCTGCAGAGAGCGATCGCCCAAACGGAGCAGATCGAAGAGAAGGATCCGAACCGGCGCCGTCGACCGCACCCGTTCGATGTCACGAACCCGCGTCAGCTTCATCCGCGTCTGAAGCAACCCGAAATCGGGCCGCCCCTTGTCGTCGACCGCGACGATCTCCCCGTCGAGAACGGCGTCGGTGACCGGTGCGCCGTCAGTGTCGCGCAACTGCTCGGCCAGGTCGGCGAACTCCGGATACGAGGGCGTTAGGTCGTGACCGTTCCGGCTCGTGAGCGTCACCCGTCCGTCGTCGACGGTGACGATCGCGCGGATGCCGTCCCACTTGAGCTCGTAGGCCCACTCGTCGGAGGTACCGATGTCGCCCGGAGTGCCCGCGGACGCGAGCATGGGTTCGATCGGGCCGGTGGTGGAGCGGGTGCGCGGCGCGGCTCGGCGAGGGGGTGAGTGCGGTGGGGCCGGATCCTTCGGTTCATCCATCATTCGGTGGATCAACCAGTTGGAGTCGGCCTTGCCGCCGCCGTGGCCGGTGTGGATGAGTGCGACCTTCCGAGAGCCGCGCTGCTCGCCGTGGAGCACGACGATCACCTCTTTGCCGTCGCGCCACTTCTCGAGCTCGTAGGTGCCCGAATCCCAGATGGTGACCTCGCCCGCCCCGTACTCTCCCTTTGCGATGGTGCCCTCGAAGGTGCCGTATTCGAGCGGGTGGTCCTCGGTCTGCACGGCCAGGTGGTTCTGCTTCGGATCGGTCGGCTCGCCCTTCGGCAGCGCCCAACTGACGAGGACGCCGTCGTGCTCGAGCCGGAAGTCCCAGTGCAGTCGGGAGGCGTGGTGCTCCTGGATCACGAAGCTGGTGCCGTCGGTGCTCTCGGGCGCGCTCGCCGGGACGGGCTCGCTCGTCTTCGACGCGTCGCGCATGGAGCGGTATTTGGCCAGGCGATCCTGCCGATCCCCGGAAGCCTGCGGCGCGACGGCGTGCTCGCTGTTGGTGAAATCGTCGGTCAGCTCGCCCGGGGGTACCGGTGTGCCCGAGGACATCTCGGCGAGCGGGTCGCCCCGTCTCTTCAGTGCCTTGAGCACGTCGCCGTACTCCAGCTGCCGGAGGCTCTTCGAGGCGAGCTCGCGCCAGGTCCGCGGCATGGCGACCGTGGGGCGGTCGCGCCCGCGCAACGAGTAGGGCGCGACGGTCGTCTTGTTGCCGTTGTTCTGCGACCAGTCGAGCAGCACCTTGCCGCGGCGATCCTGCTTGCCCATCGTGCTCAGGACCAGGTCGGGGTGATCGGCCTCCATCGCGCGCGCGAGCTCATGAGCGACATCGCTGACCTGCGCCGCGGTCTGCTTTCCGTCGAGGGCGGCGTAGAGGTGGATGCCCTTGCTGCCGCTCGTGACCGGCATCAGGTCGAGGCCCATGCCCTCGACGATCTTCTTGAGTTCGTGAGCGACGACCACGCACTCCGCAAGGCCGACACCCTCACCAGGATCCAGGTCGATCACCAAGCGGTCGGGGTTGCGTTGCGCTCCCCTCGGCCCGAACTTCCACTGCGGCACATGGATCTCGAGCGCAGCGACCTGGCCGAGCCAAGTGAGGGTCGCGATGTCGTCGACCATCGGATAGACGCTGGCGTGATCCTTGTGCTCGATGGCATGCCGCGGTACCCAGCTCGGAGCCGAGTCGGGCAGATTCTTCTCGAAGAACACGGGGCCCTCGACCCCGTCGACCCAGCGTTTGCGGGTGGCCGGGCGCCCTTCCGTGTGCGGCAGGAGGAACTCCGCCACTGCGGCGTAGTAGCCGATCACGTCGGCTTTCGTCGTACCGGTGGCGGGGTAGAGCACCTTGTCGAGGTTCGTGAGCTGGAGCGTGTGCCCGCCGACACTGACTCGATCGCTGCGGCCTTTGCCTGCCATGGTGCCCTCCGCCCTAGTAAGCCGGAGTCGCGCCGGCGATCGTGATGGTCGTGCCCGAGGTGTAGCTCGACTCGGGGCTGATGAGGTGCACGTACGCTGCGCCGAGCTCGGCGGGCTGCCCGGGTCGGCCGTACGGGGCCTGCGACCCGAACTGGCTCACGGTCTCGCCATCCGACGAGGCCGGCTGCAGCGGAGTCCAGACGGGGCCGGGAGCGACCGAGTTGACGCGGATCCCCTTCGGTGCGAGCTGCTGCGCGAGCGCTGCCGTGAAGACACCGATCGCGCCCTTCGAGACGGCGTAGTCGAGCTTGTCGGGGGAGGGCTGCGCACCCTGGATCGACCCGGTGGTGACGATCGAGGATCCTGGCTCCAGATGCGGGATCGCCGCCTGGCTGAGCCAGAAGAGCGAGTAGATGTTCGTCTTGAACGTCGCCTCGAGGCTCTCGGTCTTCATGTCGAGGATGTCTTCGCTGACCTCCTGATGGGCTGCGACCATGACGAGGGCGTCGAGCCCGCCGAGGGCCTCTACCGCGCGTCCGACGAGGTGGAAGCAGAACTGCTCGTCCGAGATGTCGCCCGGCATGAGGACGGCTTTGCGCCCCTCCGACTCGAGGAGGTCGCGCACCTCCTCGGCGTCCGACTGCTCGTCGGGAAGGTAGTTGAGCACTAGATCGGCACCCTCGCGCGACATCGAGATCGCGGCGGCACGGCCGATGCCGGAGTCGGCGCCGGTGACGAGGCCGCGGAACCCCTTCAAACGGCCGCTGCCGACATAGCTCGTCTCGCCGTGGTCGGGTTTGGGCTCCATGGCGCTGGCGAGGCCCGGGATCGACTGCTCCTGCTTCGGGAACGGCGGCTTCGGGTAGAGGCTGATCGGGTCTGTTTTGTCGAGCTGGCTCATGAGCACCAGTCAACTCGCGTGGGGCCCGCCTGTCCCCTCAGGTGTCGTCTGGCCGCCCCGCCCCGCCCCGCGAAGTGACGCGCATCGGCCACACCGACGCGGCGCGCCACGTCGCCATGGCCGATGCGCGTCAGTTTCCGCGCCTGTTGGCTCGCCTCACGGCTCGACCCTCACCCCGGCGCCCTCGGCCGCGGAAAGCAGATCCTCAGCGTGGCGAGACGATAGGTCGAACGCGCGCCCGCTCCGGAGGTGTAATTCGATGCCGGGGCCCGACCTGAGAATGATCCCGGAGCGACCTGCGACGAGCCGATACCCCCAACCTCCCCAGTGGAGCGGGCGGAGGTCTACGGGCAGAGCCAGCTCGACGTCGTCCCAGTCGATCGACTTCCAGCGGATCCTGAAGAGGGTCGAGTGCACGGTGAGCCGCTCGTCCGTCACGGTCACGGTGACCCAGGCGTTCGCCGCCAGGAGGGCAGCACAGAGCGCGAGCAGCCCGGCCGTCACGAGGTAGCTCCGATCGCCACCGAATACAGCGATGGCTGCGCTGGCGATCGTCGCGGCACCGACCACAATCGTCGCGACCGCGAGCACGGCAGACGTATCGCGCCACAAGGTAGTAACAGTAGAATTGGTATTATTCATATCTCCAGCCTACGGCCGCCGACACGGTCGCTACCCCCGGCACCGGGGCACAATGGCCCGCATGCGAAGCATCTGGAAAGGCGCCATCACCTTCGGCCTCGTCAACGTGCCGGTGAAGGTCTACAGCGCGACCGAAGACCACGACATCTCGCTGCACCAGGTGCACGACAAAGACGGGGGCAGGATCCGATACCAGCGGCGCTGCGAGGTCTGCGGCAAGGTGGTCGACTACGAGCACATCGACAAGGCGTACGACGACGGCGACCAGACAGTGGTTCTGTCGAGCGACGACCTGAAGTCGCTGCCCGAAGAGAAGAGTCGCGAAATCGACGTGCTCGAGTTCGTGCCAAGCGATCAGCTCGATCCGATCATGTTCGATCGGTCGTACTTCCTCGAGCCGGATGGTTCTTCCGCCAAAGCGTACGTGCTGCTTCGGCGCACCCTCGAGGAGACCGACCGCACCGCGATCGTGCATTTCTCGCTCCGGCAGAAGACGCGGCTCGGCGCGCTTCGCGTGCGGGGCAAGACGCTCATGCTGCAGTCGTTGCTCTGGGACGACGAGGTGCGCGAGGCGGACTTCCCGGCGCTGTCGAAGGCGATCCGCATCACCGACAAGGAGCTCGACATGTCGGCGAGCCTCGTGGACAGCCTGAGCGACGACTTCGAGCCGGCCGACTTCAGCGACGACTACCAGCGCGAACTGCAGCAGCTGATCGACGCCAAGCTCAAAGAGGGGGAGTCGCTCGACACCGATGCGACCTTCGGCGAGACGGAGGACGACGAGGGTGACGACACGAAGAAGGGCGGCGAGGTCATCGACCTGATGGACGCCCTGCGCGCGAGCGTCGAAAAGAACCGTGCCGCCAAGCAGGGCAAGCCGGCGAGCAAGAATCCTGCGGCCAAAAAGCCTGCAGCCAAGAAGCCGGCCGCGAAGAAGACACCCGCCGCCAAGAAGCCCGCCGCCAAAAAGCCCGAGGCGAAAAAAGCCGGCTGACCGCGGAGCCTCGCGCGGCGTCGTACGGTGGAGGGATGACCACTTCTCTTCTGCACGTTCCGTCTGTCGTCGCCATCACAGGAGGCCACGTGGTCCCCGTGGCCTCCGCCCCGATCGACGGGGGCACGGTCCTCATCGAGGACGGACTCATCACAGCCGTCGGGCCGGCGGCTGATGTCACGGTGCCCGAGGGCGCCACCGTCATCGATGCGGGCGGCCGGTGGGTCGTTCCCGGCTTCGTCGAGGCGCACGGTCACGTCGGCATTCACGAGGAGGCCAACGGATCGGCCGGAAACGACACGAACGAACTCACCGATCCGAACACTGCGGGTGTCCGGGCCGTCGACGCCATCGACATCGACGACGAGGGCTTCCGGGACGCGTTGTCGGGTGGCATCACGAGCATCCTCGTCAAGCCCGGCAGCGGAAACGTCATCGGTGGTCTCAGTGTCGCGATCAAGACGTGGGGTGGACGAACCATCGACGAGCAGATCATCTCCGACTCGGTGAGCGTCAAGTCCGCCCTGGGGGAGAACCCCAAGCGCGTCTACGGCGGGAAAGACGCCATGCCGTCGACCCGACTCGGTGTTGCCTACGTCCTCCGTCAGGCGTTCGAGGACGCGCGGTTCTACGTGGCCCAGCGCCAGGCCGCCGCCGAGAAGGGCGAGCCCTTCCGGCGCGACCTCCGCCTCGAGACCCTGGGTCGTGTGCTCGACGGCGAACTCGCCTGGGATCAGCACACCCACCGCCACGACGACATCGCGACGGCCATCCGCCTCGCCGAGGAGTTCGGCTACCGGCTCATCGTCAACCACGGGACGGAGGGCCACAAGCTCGCCGACGTGCTCGCCGAGAAGAACATCCCCGTGATCTATGGGCCGCTCTTCACCTCGAGGTCGAAGGTGGAGCTCCGGGATCGCGCGATTTCAAACCTCGCCGCCCTTCACCGGGCTGGCGTGACCGTGGCGATCACCACGGATGCACCCGT
Organism: Frondihabitans sp. PhB161; assembly: GCF_003814635.1. Lineage (NCBI taxonomy): Bacteria > Bacillati > Actinomycetota > Actinomycetes > Micrococcales > Microbacteriaceae > Frondihabitans > Frondihabitans sp. PhB161. The sequence goes on along the minus strand of NZ_RKQW01000002.1, from coordinate 102,484 downwards.
CGTGCCGATCAACTACCTCGTGCACCAGGCGTCATTGGCGGTGAAGGAGGGTCTGCCGAAGGAGGTCGCTCTGGCCGCACTGACGAGCAACCCGGCCGCGATTCTCGGGCTCGACTCGCGGATCGGGTCGCTCAAGCCGGGTCTGGACGGGGATGTCGTCATCTGGTCGGGTGACCCCCTCGACGTGCAGTCGCGCGCGGAGCGCGTGCTCATCTCCGGGGCGACGGTCTACGAGTGGGACGACGCCGCTCGTTTCGGCCGGACCGTCGAGCGTCTCACTCGCTTCGCTGGCTGACGACCGGTCGCGGGCTACAGAGAACTGAAGCCTGCACAGACCTGAAGCCTGCACAGACCTGAAGCCTGCACAGACCTGAAGCCTGCAGAGACACGAAGCGGACTGACCGCCCTGCCGCGGCAGGGCGGTCAGTCCGCAACACGTCTCACGGCCGCAGCCGCCAGGCCGCTAGTTCGTCGAGAGCTCGTGAATCGTGATGGCGGCGTTGACGAGCGCGAGGTGGCTGAGGCCCTGCGGCAAATTTCCGAGGAAGCTGCCGTCCTCGGCGATCATCTCGGCCAGCATGCCGACGTCGTTGACCTGCTCGACGAGCTCGTCCATGAGCGCGGTCGCCTCGTCGAGACGCCCGACGCAGGCGAGCGCCGACACCACCCAGAAGGCGCAGGCCACGAAGGTGCCTTCTTCGTCGTCCATGCCGGAGTAACGGTAGAGCAACGGACCGACGCCGAGGTCACGGCGCAGGGTGTCGATCGTCGACGACATACGCTCGCCGCGGTCGAAGCCGGTGGGAGCGTGCAGCAAGACCGACGCGTCGATCTTCGAGGATCCCGGGTACATCACGTAGGAGCCGAGCTCTTCCGACCAGCCGTGCTCGTCGACCCACTCCTCGATCATCTTCTTGTTCTTCACCCAGTGCGCGAGGTCGTCGGGCTCGGGGTGGAGCTGTCCGATGTCGGCGAGGTGGCAGGCCGCGTCGATCGCCTGCCAGCAGCCCATCTTGCTCGAGGTGTAGTGCTGGAGCTCCTCGAGCTCCCACATGCCAGAGTCCTTCTTCTGCCACTGCTGGCAGGCGTCGTCGGCGAAAGCGCAGAGCAGTTTGTCGGTGCCGGCATCGATGATGTTGCCGCCTGACGCGTACTGGCTCATGATCGCGAGGATGTCGGCGTAGACGCCGAGCTGCAGCTGACCGGAGGCCGGGTTGCCCGAGTAGACCGGGCCGATGCCGTGCCATCCCTCTGAGCCGGTCTCGGTGGGATCCTCGGGAAGGCTGCCGTCGAGCGAGAAGAAGATGTTGATGTCGGGGCCGTGCTCTTTGAGGGACTTCAGGATCCAAGACACCGCGGCATGCGGCTCTTCTCGAAGCCCGAAATTGAGCAGCGCCTCGACGGTATACGCCAGGTCGCGCACCCAGGCGAAGCGGTAGTCCCAGTTCTTATTGCCGTTGAGGTTCTCGGGGAGCCCTGCGGTCGAGGCCGCAGCGATGGCACCGGTGGGGCTGTAGATGAGGAGTTTGAGGGCGAGAGTCGAGCGGGTGACTGCCTCCGACCAGGCGCCGTCCCAGGAGAAGTTCTTCGACCACAGCGCCCAGTTGTCGACGGTGCGGTCGATGCCCTGATCGACGACGTCGGCGTTCGGGATGTGAATCGGTTCGTCTTTCGTGCCGCACAGGCAGAGGATCGTGCGCGAGCCGGGCGTCGTCGTGAACGCACCGCGGAACTCCAGCGGTCCGTCGGAGACGCCGTCGCCCTCGTCGGTCGGGTCGGTCCGGCCGTGCTCGGAGCCGATCAGGATCAGATTGATGTCGCCGGCCCGAAGCAGGGGGCCGTGGACGGTGTCGATGCGCTCGATGGGGTTCGTGCCGAAGGTGTTGCCCGGAATGACCGCCCAGGCGAGATCGACCGACCCCTCGACGCCCTCGATGCGGCGCACCAGCTCTGACCAGGGCAGGCGCCCGGCGACACCGGTGACGAGCGCGTCGGTGATCTCGACGACACCGGTCGGCGTACGGAACCGGGTGGTCAGCACGTTGCTGCCGGGGATGTACGAGCGGTCGACCTCGAAATCGTCGGTGACCGGGCGCAACTCGAAGCGACCGCCCTTGCCGGAGTCGACGATGCCGGCGATGACCGGGTCGGTGTCCATTTCGGGCATGGGCAGCCAGTCGATCTGACCGTCGTCGGCGATCAGCGCGACGGTGCGTCCGTCGCCGATGACCCCGTAGGAGCGAAGCGGCACGTAGCCGTCTTCACGAATCGACGGCGTTCGCCAGTTGCGGACGGTGGTGGGCTCGAGGGTGTCAGTCACCCCTTTAGCCTGCTCCCCGCGGCTGGGCGAAAGGGGAGGCGTCCCCCGCGATCCCCGCAGTTCGGCGCCAGTCTGATAGACCGGGGGCATGCCCGAACCCACTCTTCTGCTCGACGCCCGCGCGATCCTCATGGAGAGTCCCGTCTGGGACGCAGCCAGCAGCGAGCTGCTCTGGTGCGATATCACGCTCGGCCTGCTGCACCGCACCTCGGAAGACGGCTCGGCCGACCGCCAGAGCGAATTGCCTCCGCCCCTGGCGTCGTTCCAGCCGAGGCGGGGCGGAGGGCTGATCGCGGCACTGGGGGATCGCGTCGTCGAGACAGACGACGAGGGCCGGATCCTTGGGGATCTCGCGTCGATCGGCCACCGCCACCCGGGAATGCGGCTCAACGAGGGCAAGTGCGACCCGTTCGGCAACTTCGTGGTCGGAGCAATGGAGGTCACGACCGAGGATCCCGACGCGGGGCTCTATCGCGTCACGCCGGCGGGCGACGTCACGGTGTTGAAGGGAGGCTTCGGCACGACCAACGGCATCGAGTTCACGGATGACGGCTCGACGATGTGGGTGACCGACACGGCAGTGCAGACGGTCTTCCGCGGCTCGTACGGGGCCGACGGCCTGCTGGGCGAGCTGGAGCCGTTCGCGGTCGGACGCGCCTTCGACGGTCTGGTGCGTGACTCCCGCGGCGAGTTCTGGACTGCGGTCTACGGAGCAGGCCTCGTCGTGCACCTGTCGGCCGAGGGAGAAGAGCTCGAGACGATCGAGGTTCCGGCGCCGAATGTCACCGGGATCACGATCGGAGGATCCGATCTGTCGACTCTCTACGTCGGCTCGGCTCGCGAAAACGCCACCGAGGAGCAGCTGAGGGAGTTCCCGCTCTCCGGTGGCGTCTTCGCGATCGAGCTCGATCGACCGGGGCTGCCGCCGCGACTGTTCGGCTGAGTCGAAGGCCGCTAGATGAGACCGACGAGGTTGTCGGCGCCGAGCGCACGCGCTTCGGCCAGCACCTGCCGCGCCCTGTCAGTGGAGTCGGCGATGTTCCAGAGCAGCACTCCCACCGGCACTCCGCCGTCGAGGTAGTAGACGACCGCCGAATCGTCGTCTTTCCAGTCTTCTACCGTCTGGAGCGACGAGTCGAGAGTGCCGACTGCCTCGTAGGCGAGATCGAAGACCTTCGAGTAGTACATCGGGGTGTGCGTGTACTTCTCGTCGGAGCCCGCCATGATGCGTCCGGCAGCAGCGCCCTGTTCTTTGGCGTTGTCGACGTGCTCGACCCGACGACGACCGAGGATCACGTCGGGGTACGAGGCCACGTCGCCCGCGGCGGAAATGAAGGGGTCGTCGGTCGCGAGGCGGAGGTCGACGACGATACCGTCGTCAACTGCCAGCCCGGACGCCTCCGCCAACGCCACCGAGGGCTCGATGCCGAGGCCGACGACCACTCCGTCGACCTCGAGGGTCGAGCCGTCGTCCAGGGTCAGAAGGAAGCCCTCCGCCGCGGTCACGCCCTTGTCGAGACGTCGACCGGCGGCGAGCGTCACTCCGTGGTCGCGGTAGCGCGCCTCGAATGCCGACTGCACCGACTCGGGAAAGACCGAGCCGCCGAGGTGGTCGTCGGGAAAGACGATGGTGACCCGGGTGTCGTTCTGCACGAGAGCGGCGGCGATTTCGGAGCCGATGTACCCACCGCCGACGACGGCCACGTGCTTGCCCGAACCGGAGAGGGCGCGCAGGTGGCGGTAGTCCTCGGCGGTCCGGAAGTAGATGACCCGCTCGTCGTCGTTCGGCAGGTCGAGGGTCGTCGGCTGCCCGCCGGTGGCAAGCAGCAGTCGGCCGTAGCCGATGCTGGCGCCACCGGTCGTGACGACGCGTCGGTCGATCCGATCGAGCCGGTCCACCCTCGTCGACAAGCGGACCTCGGCAGAGGTCTCGTCGACCGTGCCGAGGTCGTTGTCGTCGGGGGTGTAATCCGGATCGATCCAGAGCTTCTTGGAGAGCGCAGGCCGCGTGTACGGCGCATCGACGTCGTCGCTCAGGATCAGGATCGAGCCGTCGGCGTCGACCTCTCTGATGCCCTTGGCGGCGGCGTCGGCGGTCATGCCTCCGCCGATGATGACGTAGTCGTATGTCTGGTCAGCCATGGGCTGTGCTCCTCAGGTCGCTCCGGTGAATCTGATCTCGTGGCGCAGGGTCAGTTGGCGACGGCTCCGACGCGGTCGAGTCCGGCCTCGTTGGCCTTGTCGTCGCGCTCGCGCGACGCCTTCGAGCGCTGGTCTTTCTCGGGGTGGCGGTTCTCGGCGCCGGTCATCCAGGCGAGCTGCTCGAGGCGCTCGAGAACGGAGTGCAGCACGTCGGCCGTCGTGGGGTCTTCGTCGTCGACGTCGTCGTGCACGGTGCGCATGGTGTCGGTGACGGCATACATGCGGTCGACGATGAGGTCGACGACATCGGTGGTCTCGACCGGGCCGGCCGGGAACTCGGCCAGGCTCGTGCTCTTGGTGACGGTGCTCGTGCGGCCGTCGGGCACCAGATAGACGGCGCGCATGCGCTCGGCCACCTCGTCGGAGAAGCCGCGGGCGGCGTCGACGATCTCATCGAGCTGCAGGTGCAGGTCGCGGAAGTTGGAACCCAACAGGTTCCAGTGAGCCTGCTTGCCCTGGACGTGCAGTTCGATCAGGTCGACCAGAACCTTCTGAAGGTTGTCGTGAAGTTTTTCGGATCCTTGGAACATGGTTCCTCCTCGTGAGTTGAACGGTGTTGTGAACGGTAGTCCCCGTCCTTCATTGCGGCCTCAGCGGCTGTACCCCTGGGGGTGTATTCTTCGACCACCTGATTGCCTGAGGGGGCACCATGATGGGAAGAACACCCGGGGAGCGCGGTTTGGTCGCCACCGCTGCCGCACAGATGTCGACGGCCTCGCGCGCCAGACCACCGGTGGCTGCGTCATCGGCATGGGGAGCCGTGCTGCCGCCGACCGTGCGAACACTCGAGCAGAGCCTCGTTTCGGCTTTCCACGCCTTCGACCTGATCGATCTCATGACGATGTCGCACCGCGTCCGCGTGGTCGACGAGGTCACGGGGGCCGTAGTCGAGGCCGCCTTCGCCGCAACACGAGCCGGGCACTCGCGCTGGGCCTGCATGGTGCTTCGCGCGGCAGCCGACAGGCCGCCGACCGGGTCGTCGCTGTGCACGCGCTGGGACCAGATGATCGCCGAGGGCCTGGACGGAGTGAACACGGTCGACTGGGCCGATCGGCCTTGACCCCGGCGGCACGAGCCGACGCGAGGCAGGGTCGCCTACGCTGAACCGCGTGGAACGAGACGACCGGAATCGAAGGCGCCGCGGCGGGATCCTGCACTATCTTCGCTTTCTGCCGCGCGACTACGAATTCGTCACCCGAAGCCACCTGCGCTCGCTGCTGACCGACGCGTCCGTGCCGAAGCGTTATCGCGAAGGCCACCTCGCCCCGATTCTGCTGCTGCCCGGCGTCTACGAGTCGTGGCGGCTGCTGCGCTGGTTCGCCGACGCTCTCAACGACGCCGGACACCCGGTCGTCGTCGTGCCCGGGCTCGCGCACAATCGGCGTCCGATCGCCGACACGGCGCTCACGGCTCAGGCGATCCTTGACGCGCACGACCTCCGGGGCGTGCTGATCCTGGCCCACAGCAAGGGCGGCATCATCGGCAAGACGATGATGCTCGACACCGATCGGGGCGGTCGCATCGATCGCATGGTCGCCGTGAACAGCCCGTTCTCAGGATCCCGGATGGCGCGCTTCGTACCCACCTCGGGCTTCCGTCCCTTCCTCCCGTCAGACCCCGCGCTCGCCCGGCTCAGCGGCCTCGTCGACGTGAACGCCCGCATCACCTCCGTCTACGCCGACTTCGACGGGCACGTGCCCGAGGGCAGCCACCTGCCGGGGGCGCGCAACGTTCGCGTGCCGATCGACGGGCACTTCCAGCTGCTTGGGCACGCGGCGGGGCGGGCGGCGGTGCTCGCGGCGCTGGCCACGGCGGGCCCGGCGGACCCTCAGCCGACGATTTCGGCGTAACCCGGGGCCTATCGACACGGAATGGCCCAGCTCGTAGGCTGACGGCCCGCCCGCACGCCGCTACTTCTCGCCGACGAGCTCCTCGCGCACCCGCCGCAGGTCTTCGAGCAGAGACCCGATCAGGATCCAGTGCTCGGGGTCGGGTGCCAGAACCCTGAGCGGGGCGGTCAGCGCCGGCAGCTCGCTCTCGGGCGCGGTGCCGCCGGATCCTGAGGCCGCGTTCTCTTCTCGCTCGTGCACCAGCAGTCGCACGTCATGGGCGGCCCGCCTCAGCTCATCGGCGATCCCGGCCACCACGTCGTCGTCGACCAGGTCGGGGTCGTAGTTGTCGCGCAGCGACCGGGTCATGGCGACCACACGGTGCACCAGGTTCGAGAGGGTGCCGAGCAGGGCGCGATCGGCCTCGAGGATCCGCCGCTGCCGCTTCGCCCGCGGGTTGAGAGTGAGGCTCTCCTCGCCCGTGGTGACCCCCGCTGCCGCCCGAGCCTGCAGGTCACGCAGCGCACGGGCGCGGGTCAGTGCCTCATCGAGGTCGACGCGGGAGGTCGGCGTCTCAAGAGCCGAGGCCAGCGAGTCGAGAGCCGCTCCCAGGTCGCGAGCGAGCCGCCCGAGCGCGAGGTGCGCGGGGCCGAGCAGCACCGGCGGCACGATGAGTGCGTTGACCAGAAGCGCGATCACGGCGCCGATCACCGTCTCGATGATGCGATCGAACGCGTAGCCCGGAGTGACGACGCCGACCGACAGCACGAGCATCGCCGAGATGGGTACCTGGGTCGACGACGTCGGAGTGAGCCGCACCACCCAGGCCACCAGCAGCGCCAGGATCACCGCGACCAGCACGATCCAGGTCTGGTCGTGACCGAAGAGGGCACCGACCCCGTAGGCGAGCGCGACGCCCATCACGACGCCCGCGCTCCGTTCGAGGCCACGGCCGAACGACTGGTTGATGCTCGGCTGCACGACCAGCAGCGCGGCGATCGCGCCGAAGATCGGCAGCGCCTGGTCGAGGAGCACAAAGCAGAGGATCCAGGAGACCACCACGGCGAGAGACGTCTTGACCACCTGCAGCAGCGGCAGTCTCGACGGCTGGCGGAGCCGCGCGACGAGTCTGCTCGGGGTGGGGGCCACGGGGTCAAGGGTACGGCCGGACGGTATGGCCGCGGCGCGCCGCATCCGCCCGTATCCGTGACGAACTGTCGGGAAACTAGTTGACTGACGGTGTGTGGCCCAATTCCGCCGATATTCTGCCCGCGGCCTTCCGCGGCAGCGGGGCGCGAGTGCTGTCGTTCCGTCCGCACTCGGTCGAGCCCTCGGGCGGCGGTTACCTCTTCGGGTACGAGGTCGACACCCTCGACGCCGACGGCACGTCGTCGACCGTCCTGACCTTCATCGACACCGACCCCGCCTCCGTCGAAGCCGGCGCGCGCGAGGGAGGCAGCGTCGTGAGCGACCCCGCGACCGGCTCGCCGGTGCGTGTGTGGGCCTACCCGTCGGATCCTGCGCTCCCCGCTCTCGCGAGCGTCACCTACCCCGACCGGGTCGTCGATCTCTTGGCCCGGATCGGGGTCCCCATCAGCTCACCGACACTGACCGTCGCCGCCTACCGCCCGGGTAAGCGCGCCGTGATCAAAGTCGAGAGCCCCGAGGCGACCCTGTTCATCAAGGTGGTGCGGCCGACGCGGGCCGAGCCGATCGCCGCGCAGCACCAAGCTTTCGCCCGAGCGGGGCTGCCGGTGCCGATCGTGATCGCCGCTCAGGCCGATGGACTGCTCGTGCTGCAGAGGGTCGCGGGCGTTCCCGCCGGCACGCGCGTGCTCGGCCTCGCCGCGAGCACCGGCTTCGTGTCGGGGGTCGTGGCGCTCGCCGAAGCCGTCTCGCGGGTGGGTCTCACCCAGCACGCGCAGGCGGATGCCCTCGAGAACGGCTCCTGGCACCGGCGCAGCCTGACCGAGTCGCTCCCCGACCGGGCGTCGATGATCCACGGCATCTATGACGAGATCGAGGCGCGCGTCAGCCGCTGGCCGAAGGGAGAACTGCGGGTCGTTCACGGCGACCTGCACCTCGAGCAGCTCTTCGTCGACGTGGTCGATGTCGGCGTCGTCACCGGCCTCCTCGACATTGACACGGCAGGGCTCGGGCATCCTGCGCGCGATGCCGGCGCCCTCGTCGCGCACCTCGTCGTCACCGCCCAGTGGCACCGGGGCAACGGCGATCAGGCCGAGGCCCGCGCCTGCGAGAAGATCGCCGACGCCGTCGCCGACGAGTGGGTCGCCCTTCACCCGGAGTGGGCCGATCGGCTCCCGCCGACCATCGCGTCGCAGCTTCTGGCCCACGCCGGCGGCCAGGCGACCCTCGGAACACCGGTCGGCCGCGAGAAAGCGCTGCAGCTGATCGACGCGGCCGAGGGGGCGCTCTGGCCCCGTCCGGCCGAACACGCCGAACCGGCCGCTCTCGACGGGCCTAGCGTGGGCACGGTGCACCTGCACCCCTGACCCTCTCGGAGGACCAATGACCCCGCCCCGGCTCGACACGGTCCGCTCCATCCCCACCGACGAGTTCGAGCCGCTGGCCACGTTCGACGACGTGATCGTGGGCGGCGGGTTGACGGGGTTGGTGACGGCCCTGCTGTTCGCCCGTCGTGGGCACACCGTCGCCGTGCTGGAGGCGGGGCACATCGGAGGGCTCGTCGCGGGCAGCTCGGCCGCCACGGTGAGCCTGCTGCACGGAGCGCAGCTGCAGAAGATCCACCGGCGCACCTATCAGGGCGTCGTCGACGCGTCCGTGCAAGGCAATCGCGAGGCCTTCGACTGGCTCATCGACTACGCCGACGAAGCTGGAGTCGATCTGGAGCGCCGCGACGCATTCACTTTCGCGACGACGCGACGCGGGCTCGCCCGGGTCGACGGGGAGTACCTCGTCGGTCGCGCGGCCGGCCTCGACCTCGTCAAGACGGTGGATCTCGACGTGCCGTTCGCGACCATCGGGGCGGTCCGGCTTCGCGACCAGGCGCAGGTCGACTCGCTCGAGCTTCTCGCCGCCCTCACCGCCGATGTGCGGGCGCTCGGGGGAGTGGTCGTCGAGAACGTGCGCGTGACGGGAGTGCACGCGGGCGACCCGGCGACGACGCACACGGAGCTCGGCGAGGTCCGCTCCGAGCGAGTGCACCTCACGACGGGGGCGCCGATCCTCGATCGCGGCCTCTACTTCGCCAAGCTCTCGCCGCGCCGGTCGCTCGGGCTCATCCTCTCCGACGTGCCCGAGAGCGATCTGCCCGAGGCCATGTACACCTTGGTCGACGACCCCGGGCGGTCGGTGCGGAGCCACCGCGGTCAGCTGCTCGTGGCCGGCAACGAGCACGGGGTGGGGCGAGCAGCCTCGGAGGCCGTCCTCGCCCGCGACCTCCACGACTGGGCGGGTATGCACTGGCCCACCGCGCGCATCCGTCGCGTGTGGAGCGGGCAGGATTACGCCACCCCGCACGGCGTGCCCTTCGTCGGCTACCTGCCGCGAGGCCGAGGCCGCATCTACCTCGCGACCGGCTACGACTCGTGGGGCATAACGAACGCGATCTCGGCGGCACGCATGCTGGTCTCTGACGTCGTCGGAGACAACTCCGACTGGATGAAGACCATCCATCACCGCGTCACCACCCCCGTCGCGATCGGGGCCGGCCTCGGCGAGAATCTTGCGGTCGCCTGGTGGTTCGCCCGCGGCTGGACGAGGGCTCTCACCAATCCTCTGCGGCCGGGTGAGACACCGCCCGAGGGGCGCGGTCGCGTAGGATCCGAGGCACTCGCGCCCGTCGCTCGCTCCACCGTGGATGGAGAGACCTGCTCGCTCTCGGCAGTGTGCCCGCACCTCGGCGGGGTGGTCGCCTGGAACGACCAGGAGCTCACCTGGGACTGCCCGCTGCACGGGTCGAGGTTCCGCCCGGACGGCACCGTCATCGAGGGGCCGACGACTCGGGGCCTGCGGCGCCGAGATGCCTGACACGCCCGAGGAGGGCCGTGGTGGAAACCGGCGGCGTCGCGGGCGTAAACTGTGCCCTGCACCGAGTCGCGAGGGGCCGCTATCAGCGCCGTCGTTCGTCTGATGCAGTGCAAGCGGGTCGCGACGCAAGCGTCGCGTGGTCACCGCATCCGATCCGGATGCGAGTCCGACGGGGGTCTCCTTCTCCCGTCCTCCGCACACCCGGGGTCGTCACCGAATGCCGGTCCCGAAGCAGTCCCTCGACATCGTCCGCATCGGCATTTCTGCCGTCTGCCGACACCACACCCCGGCCACTGAACCGCGGGTTGCCATTAGGAGGAGCCTTGGCTCGACCAGGCCAGCGCCAGTCCGGCGGTACTCGAACCGTCTCCCGTTCGAACCACCGTCGCGTCCGCGATCTCGACAACGACGGCATCATTCCGGTGCTGGCGAAGGCCGTGCGCGAGGTCGAGGCCGCCGCCCAGCGCGGCCCCGTCAAGCCCTCGGTCCGCACGAAGTTCCAGGTCGTCGCGCTGCTCATGCGCGAGGAGCGCGCCCGCGTCAAAGCCGACAAGACGGTCACCGACGCCGACCGAGCCGAGCAGCTCAAGCGGCTCGACGGCGTCGCGACGATCCTCGCCAAGGCCGCGGCCCGCGACACGTCCCTCATCGCCCTCCTCGCCGAGGAGGCCGTGGTCTCCGACACGGCCAAGTCGCTTAAACGCGACATGCTCATCGCCGCCGGCGTCGAGCTCAGCCCCGACGACCTGATCATCACCACCGAGGCACCGGTCGCGCGCGTCGCCACCGAGCGCCAGGTCGTGCCGCAGTCGATCGTCTCCCGGCAGCTCGCCAACCCGTTCCTCGCGCCCGACTTCGCGCTCGCCGAGGTCAAAGAGGTGCACCCGCGCCGCCTGGCCAACTGGGAGCTCTTCGGTCCGCTCTTTAAGTCGTTCGAGTACGGTGCCGGCGGGGCCTCCGCGTGCATGGAGCTCCCCGAGCCCTCCACCCTCCGCGCCCCCGGCGGTACCGAGATGATGCGTCACCAGGCGCAGGTCGTGCAGGCCGCGGCCGAGGGCCACCGCACGTTCCTCCTCGCCGACGAGCCCGGCCTCGGCAAGACCGCGCAGTCGCTGCTCGCCGCGCAGGCCGCCGACGCCTACCCTTTGCTCGTCGTGGTGCCCAACGTCGTCAAGACGAACTGGGCCCGCGAGGTCGGGCTGTGGACGCCCCATCGCACCGCCACTGTCATCCACGGCGACGGCGACACCATCGACGGCTTCGCCGACATCGTCATCGTCAACTACGAAGTGCTCGACCGCCACGTCGGCTGGCTCGGCGACCTCGGGTTCCGCGGCATGGTCGTCGACGAGGCGCACTTCATCAAAAACAAAGACTCGCAGCGTTCGCGCAACGTGCTCCAGCTCGCCTCGAGGATCCGCGCCCGCACCGCTCATCCTCTCCTCATGGCGCTGACCGGCACGCCCCTCATCAACGACATCGAAGACTTCCGCGCGATCTGGCAGTTCCTCGGCTGGATCGACGACAAGAAGCCCGGCCCCGAGCTGATGGAGGCCCTCGAAGAGACCGGCCTCACCCCGGCCGAGCCCGGATTCTTCGCTTCGGCGCGCTCCTCGGTGATCGATCTCGGCATCGTCCGCCGCCGCAAGGTCGACGTCGCGGCCGACATCCCCGCCCGCCGTATCGCCGACCTCCCCGTCGAGCTCGACGACGAGGTGGGCCGCTCCATCCGCGAGGCCGAGCGCGAGCTCGCCAAGAAGCTCGTCACCCGCTACCAGACGGCTCTCGCCACCCGCACCTCCGGAGTGCGCGTCGAGGGCATCGACCACGACCTGGTGCGCCAGGTCGCCAAGTGGGAGCTCGAAGACGGCGACGGCGCCAAGACCGGCGAGAACGTGTTCAGCATGGTCCGCCGCATCGGCCAGGCCAAGGCCGGCCTCGCCGCCGACTACACGGCGCAGCTGGCCCGCAACGTCGGCAAGGTGGTGTTCTTCGCGAAGCACATCGACGTGATGGACACCGCCTCCGAGACGTTCGCCAAGCGCGACATCAAGTTCGCGTCGATCCGCGGCGACCAGACGCCGAGCGTCCGCCAGAAGAACATCGACGCGTTCGTCAACGATCCCTCCGTCTCGATCGTCGTCTGCTCGCTCACCGCGGCGGGCGTCGGCCTCAACCTCCAGGTCGCCTCCAACGTGGTGCTCGCCGAGCTCTCCTGGACCGACGCCGAGCAGACTCAGGCCATCGACCGCGTGCACCGCATCGGCCAGGAGGAGCCCGTCACCGCCTGGCGCGTCATTGCCGCCCAGACGATCGACACCAAGATCGCCGAGCTCATCGACTCGAAGGCCGGCCTCGCGGCCCGCGCCCTCGACGGCGACGACTCCGAGATCGTGGCGTCGTCCGACATCCAGCTCGGCGCCCTCGTCGCGCTGCTGACCGAGGCGCTCTCGGCGTCTCCGTCGGCGCGGAAGGCTGCGCCGCAGCGTCGTCGCTAGCGCCGCGCTGCGCCCCTCGGGTCTAGTCGCGTTTCGCAGGTTTAGTCGCGTTATTCCGCGACTAAACCCGCGAAACGCGACTACGAACCTGCGGCACCCCCGCCTCCAGCAACAGACGCGCAAGGGCACCCGGCGTCACTACGGTCCGCCAGTCCCAGCGCACCACACCGTTCACTCCCGGCTGACGAGCAAGCCAGTTCTCTCGGTTCTTCTCGTCGATCACGACCTGCTCCGGTGACCTTCCCGATCTCATGCGCGCATCGCGGTACTTCACCTCGCCGTCGAACTCGCCGACTCGGCGGCACCCTCGCCACCAGAAATCGCCGTAGGCGTCGGGACCGGTTGGGTTAGGGAAGTGCTTCTGCAATTCGGGCTCTTCGAAGCCTCCTTCGTGGATCACGACGCGGCTGAGCGACTCGCCGGGTCGATCGGCTCGCGCGTCGGCAAATGCGATGGCCCGCTTCGCCCGAACCCCGCCTCGAACTGCAGACCGATGGGTGCTGAGATCGAGAAGCTCATTCTGATCGAAGAGTCCGACGTGCAGGCCGTGGTCGAGTGCCACGACTGACTGGCGAAACGACGAGACCAGAGCGAGATCCACTCCTGTGCGTGCGGGTGACGTGACTCGGAACCCCGCGAACTCGAGGGTCTCGTCGTCGGAGAGCGTGCTTGCATGCTTGTAGGCCCAGCGATTCGCGGTGGAGGTCGTGGCGGCGGGAACTGTCACTTGGGCGCGCGACGGCCACGGACCCAAGCGAGGCAGGCCCCAGAACGCTGCCGCGCTTGCGTGCGAGAGTACGGCGTCGCAGCGCAGGGCTGACAGTGCCGCGAACGAGAGCATGAGGTAGCGTTCGCGATCGTCGAACACGCGCCAGTGCTGGGCCCGGACGTAGCGGCCCGGGACGAGTCGCACGAGTTCGCCTCTGGCGCGCGCAAGCCGCTCGTCGGATTCTGATGAAGACGAGTGAACGAGAAGCTCGGGGCCAGGAGCAAGAGACATCGCACCAGACTGCCGACGGCCGCCGCCGAGCAGGGGGCGAGGGGGACAGCTGTGCAGAACTCGCCCAGCACCCGGGGTGTTAGCTCGGGGCCAGACAACGATCGTCGCACGAAAGCGAGCAACCCGAACATGCCCGAATTCAACGGATACGCCCACGTCGCCCTGACGGTGACCGACCTTGAGAAGAGCCTGCCGTTCTTCACCTCGGTGTTCGAAACCGAGCCGGCGGGTGAGCTGGTGACCGACGATTTCGTCCGCAAGATCTTCCCGGTCGGCGAGGGCCAGGTGTTCGGTGTGACCGAGTACACCGTCAAGGGCGACGCCGACCGCTTCGACCCCCGACACCCGGGGCTCGACCACGTGAGCTTCGCCGTGCCGAGCCGGGGCCGAGTCATGGCCCTGAAGAACCGCCTCGCCGATGCCGGAATCGACGGCGACCTCGTCGAAGCCTCCTACGGAACAGTCTTGAACGTCAAGGATCCCGACGGTAACGCCATCGAGTTCTTCGCCCCTTCCGCAGGCTGACGATGGCGCTCGGGCACGATCTCCGCGAGGGGTGGCGGCTTTTCGCCCCGTACGCGCGCGAGGTTGTCACGCCACGGCGACGCCGAACCCTCGTCACGACGGTGGTGGTGCTCGGGATGGGTGGTGCGGCGTTGTTTCACGCGCTCGTGCCCGGGTTCGAGACCGAGGGGGCGCGGATCCTGGTGTCGTTCGCCGTCGGCCTGGCGCGGCAGCCATCGCAACGTGGATTGAGCTGTTCCGCTGGCGGCCGGCGATCACCGAGAGTCAGAAATACGGGGTCATGCGGGGTGTCACGCCGGAGATCGATAGGGAGATCCTGGCGGCCTACCGAGCCGGGCGTGAGCCAAACGTCTCGGTCAACGACCGCATAGTCGCGGCGGAGCGGGCAGGTGGCTCTCGCGAAGGCGTTTGTCGAGTCATTCTGACTCTGTGGCCGGGCCCGATGCTTTTCGCTGCGTACCTTGCCGCAGCCACGGGATTAATGATCGACTCTGGAGGCAGAGTCATCGGCGCATTCGGTGGTTTCGTCGGATTTCTTTTCTTTGCCGTCAACCTGCCCATGTTTCTGGCACTGCTCGGCCGGACGACGGCACCTATTGCTATGAGGCCCGAGGGCGAACCGGAGCCCGAACTCAAGAAGTCGCGCAAGCCCTACCGGACCCTCGGCACCGACCACCCCGACGACTACAGCTAGCTTGTCGCCGGGGCGAGAACGCCTACAGGCGCGACTTGACCTCGGCCAGCGACGGGTTGGTCGCCGACGAACCGTCGGGGAAGATCACGGTCGGCACGGTCTGGTTGCCGTTGTTGACCTGCTCGACGATCTCGGCGGTGCCGGGCGTCTCTTCGATGTTGATGTCGGTGTAGGCGATGCCGTCTTTGGTCAGCTGCTGCTTGAGCCGTGCGCAGTAGCCGCACCAGCCGGTCGAGAACATCGTGATGGTGCCCGCCTCGGGCACATAAGTCGCGTCGATGGTGGTCATGTCGAGAAGAATACGCCGGGCATCTGACAACGCGAGGATCGACAGCAAAGGATCCGAGGAGTTGAGTGGACGAGACACCACCGACTTCCGACGAAAGGGCACATCCATGCCGCAGACCATCGCCGACCAGCTCATCGCGCAACTCGTCGAGGCGGGTGTGCGTCGAATCTACGGGATCGTCGGCGACAGCTTGAACCCGGTGGTCGACGCGGTGCGCCGGACGGGTGGGTCGGCAAAGGGTGGGATCGACTGGATCCACGTGCGGCACGAGGAGGCCGCCGCGTTCATGGCGTCGGCGGAGGCCCAGCTCACGGGGCAGCTCGCGGTGTGTGCCGGATCCTGCGGTCCGGGCAATCTGCATCTCATCAACGGGCTCTACGACGCCCACCGTTCGGGCGGACCGGTGCTCGCGATCGCGAGCCACATTCCGGCGAACCAGATCGGCATGTCGTACTTCCAGGAGACGCACCCGGACCGCCTGTTCACCGAGTGCTCGGGCTACTCCGAGATGATCTCGACGGCCGAGCAGGCGCCCCGTGTCGTCGCCAGCGCGATCCGACACACGCTGGCCGGCAACGGCGTCAGCGTGATCACCCTGCCGGGCGATATCGCCGAGTTCGAGGCGGCCGGCCACGTGCCCGCGTACGTCGCGACGAAACCGCCGACGCTCGAGCCCAATCGCGACGACCTGCAGAATCTCGCCGACGCACTCAACGAGGCGAAGACCGTTGCGCTGTTCGTGGGCGCCGGAGCAATCGGCGAGCACGATGCCGTGATCCGACTCGCCGACGTGCTCAAGGCGCCGGTCGGGCACTCGATGCGCGGCAAAGACGTCATCCAGTACGACAACCCGTTCGACGTCGGCATGACCGGCCTGCTCGGCTACGGAGCCGCTCACGCCGGAATCCACGATGCCGACGTGATGGTGATGCTCGGCACCGACTTCCCGTACGACCAGTTCTTGCCCGACGGTGACAAGGTCAAGGTCGCCCAGGTCGATGCCGACGCGGCGAACATCGGTCGCCGAGTCGACGTTCACCTGCCCGTGCACGCCGAGGTCGGGCCGACGATCCGCGCGCTGCTGCCGCTTCTCAAGCCGAAGAAGAACCGGAAGTTCTTAGACGGGCTGCTGAAGAAGCACGAACGCCTGATGAACGGCGTCGTCGGCTCGTACACGAAAGACGCGACGAAGATCGTGCCGATCCACCCCGAATACGCCGCGAGCGTCCTCGACGAGATCGCCTCCGACGACGCGATCTTCACCGCCGACACCGGCATGTCGAACGTGTGGAGCGCCCGCTACATCACGCCCAACGGACGCCGTCGGATCATCGGCTCGTACCTGCACGGCTCGATGGCCAACGCCCTCCCGCAGGCGGTCGGCGCGTCGTTCGCCTACCCGGGCCGGCAGATCGTCTCGATGTCGGGCGACGGCGGGCTATCGATGCTGCTGGGGGAGCTCGTCACCGTCGCCGCCTACAAGGTCCCCGTCAAGATCGTCGTCTTCAACAACTCGACACTCGGGCTCGTCAAGGTCGAGATGCTCGTCGCCGGCTTCCCCGACTTCGGCGTCGACGTGCCGTCGACCGACTACGCGGCCGTCGCCCGGGCTCTCGGCATCCACGCTGTCCGGGTCGAGGATCCGCGCGACCTCCACGATGCACTCGAGGCCGCTTTCGAGCACGACGGCCCCGCACTCGTCGACATCGTCACTGACCCGCGGGCGCTGTCTCTGCCGCCGACGATCACCGGAGCGCAGGTGAAGGGCTTCGCCCTGGCGATGTCGAAGATCGTGATGAACGGTGGGGCGGGCGAAGCAGTGGCGATGGCCCGGTCGAACCTGCGGAACGTGCCCCGGCCGTAGGTCGGGCCGTCCGGCGAGCGAGCGGGCGAGCGCTTGCAAATTTGAAGGAAAAACCGGCGCCGCGTGACGTGTTCATGCGGATCCGGGCCACAGCAGCCGCCGGATCTCCTTCAAATTTGCAAACGCCGCCATAGGAGCGAGGCCGCTACTGAACGGCACGCGCACTCCGAGAGACGAGCCGCCCGACCGCACCCAGCGGGATCCCGATCCAGCCGGGCCGGTTGCGCGATTCGTAGATCGCCTCGTACACGGCCTTGTCGATCTCAAACGCGTCGAGGAGGGTGCGCTGCGCGCGCACGTCGATGCCCGAGGCGGCGACGTAGCCGTCGATAAAGGCCCGGCGTGCCGCGTGCGACCACTCCGATGCGTCGACCGCGGGTTGCTCCTGAGCCAAGGATCCGGCGACGTAGTCGAACGACCGCAGCATCCCGGCCACATCGCGCAGGGTCACATCGGGCCTCGACCGCTCGGGCATCGGCCGGAGCGGCTCGCCCTCGAAGTCGAGCAGCACCCAGCCTCGCGTCGGCGACTGCAGCGCCTGCCCGAGGTGGAGGTCGCCGTGGATGCGCTGGAGCGACGGCCAGTCGAGCGCCCCCACCGCGTCGTACACGGCGTTGATCGCACCCTCGTATTCCGCGATCGCCGGTACCTCGCGCGCTGCGGTCGTGATGCGGCGGCGCATGCTGAAGAGTGCCGCGTCGATCTCGTCGGGGCCGGCGACAACCGTGCCGAGCTCGGAGGCGAGAGTGGCGTGGACCTCGGCGACGGCCTCGCCGAGGGCGCGCGCCGAGTCGGTGAAGTCGACGCCGCTGCGGGCCGCGTCGAGAGCGACGCGCCAGGCGTCCTCGGATCCTGAAAGGAACTCCTGAGCGAAGGCGAGGTGCCCGTTCGCCTCGCCGCCCTCGCGACCCGGGTCGGGCCAGCTCGCCGTGAGATAGCCGAGTGACTCCGGCACCCGCGACGAGCCACCGTGCGTCAATGCCGCCTGCGAGGTCACATCGGGGTTGTCACCGTGGTGCAGCACGCGGAAGACCTTCGTGATAACCCGGTCGACCGGACCGTCTTGGACGTCGTAGATGATCGACGTGTTCGACTGCTCGCCCTCGAGCACCTTGGTGCGGACGACGCGACCAGGATCCGTGACGAGATGCCCCTCGGCGTGAAGGTCGGAGCCGTCTACCCGGCGCCGCTCGACCAGGTTGCGGAGCAACTCGTGAGTGTATGCGGGGTCGTGCGGACCGTCGTAGAGATAGAGGCCGTCGCTCGACCCGATGAAGGCGTGGTCGCCTCCCGAGAGCGGGGTCGGCCTTGCGACGACGGGCACCTGGTACAGCACCGGAACGTCGGGAGCCTCGTCGATCACGAGGAGCGTCATCACCAGAGCGTCGTCGACCATCGACTCCATGCTGCCGATGACTCGGATCTTGGGCAGGCGGCCTTTCGTGGCGTACCAGCGCTGGCGCGCCATCCATCCGGCAAGTGAGGGGGCGACAGCGTCCATTTCAGCAGACTACGCCGGGTGCCTCGACGTTTGTCACCCGCATCCGATAGACAGGGGGGCATGAAGCGGCAGCTGGAGATCGAGCGCAAGTACGACGTCGACCGCGAGACCCGGGTGCCGGAGCTTGCGGGCGTCGGCCCGGTGGCGACCACGACCACTGAGGAGGCCTTCACGCTGCGGGCGGTCTACTTCGACACGGCGGAGTACCTCCTGCTGGCGAATCGCATCACACTGCGCCGCCGCGAGGGCGGGCACGACGCCGGATGGCACGTGAAGCTGCCCGCCTCACGAGACGCCGGGCCGACAGCCACCCCGGCACGGCACGAACTGCACGCTCCCCTCGGCGCGGCCGCCGACGAGCCGCTGCCCGCGGAGCTCCGGTCTGCGGTCGAGGTGATTCTGCGCAGACGGCCTCTCCACCCGGTGCTGGTGCTCGAGACGCGTCGCACCGTGACGACCCTGCTCGACATCGACGGCGACCCACTCGGCGAGGTCGCCGACGACGAGGTAACGGCCACGAACCCCGACACGGCCGCAATCCGCTCCTGGCGCGAATGGGAGGTCGAGCTCGCGCCCGGCGTCGGCCGTTCCGACGGTGAAGCGGTGCTCGACGCGGTCGGCGGCGTGCTCGAGAGCGCCGGGGCGAGCGTGTCGGCGTCGAAGTCGAAGCTGGCACGAGGCCTCGGCGACTCCCTGCCCGGCACAAAGGCGATCGCCCTGCCGGGTGACGACGGCGCTGTTCTGGCCCCGTCGTCGGCCGGTGAGTTCCTTCTCGTCCAGATGGCGGCTCTCGTCGACGACCTCGAGCTACTCGACCCTCCGGCGCGCGATGGCGCCGACGATGCGGTGCATCGCTTCCGGGTGACCGTGCGTCGGCTCCGGGGCCTCCTCCGGGTCTATTCAGGAATCATCGACCCCGAGACCGCGTCCGCCCTCGACGCGGCCCTCGCCCCCGTTAGTGCGGCAGCCGGGGTCGCCCGCGACATCGAGGTGGCCGAGCAGCAACTGGCCCTCGACCTCACTGATGCGCCGGAGGGCCTGGTGACGCACGACACCCTCGCTCGATTGCGGGCATCCCTCGGCGAACTCGGGGCGGAGGCCGGGCGTGACCTGGGTCGGATCCTGAACGATGTCTCGTACTTCGAGACGCTCGACCGGCTCGACGCACTCATCGGGCCGGGTGGTATCGAGTCGATCACGGGCGACTCGGCCGACAAGTCGGCGTCGAAGTTCGCCGCCCTGAAGATCGCGAAGGAGTCGAAGCGGGCCCGCCGCCGAGCGGTCGCGGCCGCCGATGCCTACGGAGAGAGCGGCGAGTTCGACGCGGAGCTCCTGCACCGGGCACGGAAGGCCGCCCGGCGGTTGCGCTACGCGATCGATGCTCAGCGCGGGGCGACGCTGAAGGGGAGTGTCAGCCCCAAAGCCGCGCATGCCCTGCAGGATGCCCTGGGCGACGCGCTCGACGCGCACGCGGCTTCTGAGCGCTACCGAGCGGCGGCTGATGTCGCCCGGTGGGCGGGCGAAGACACGTTCGGGTACGGCGTGCTGACGGCTCTGGCCCTCGCCCGCCGCGATCGCGCCCTGCGCCGCCTGCCCAAGCTCGCCGAGAAGTTGTAGAGGATGGCGGGCCGGTGCCGCTCCCGAGTTCGGGAAACCCACAGCAGCGCTCCTGAGGTCAGGCGGCTCTTGAAGCTTGAGGCCTGATTTGCGCGCGATGTGCGAACGAGTTCCTGAGTCGAGCGTTGGCGGCCCTGAACTCAGGAGCGACAAGAGTCGGCCGGCGCGATGAGACTTCTGAATTTAGGAGCACTCCTGCCGAAATCCTTGTCTCAGGGCGACAGGACGAGGCCGAGCCTGAGTTACTCGCGCTGGCCGCCGAAAAGCATGCTTTGAGGAGGCCCACACCTGATTTCAGGCGCACCTCATCGAGAGGCGCGACCGTCGAGCAGCGCCACGATCTTCTGCACGGTGGCATCGTTGCGAGCTGTCACCGCCACTCCGAGCGAGCGCCACCAGGCGGGCGGCACCTTCGTCGCGAGCACGCCGTCCGGCAGCCACTGGTAGACCGCCGAGGCGGTGACGACGAGCTCCTCGGGCGCCAACTCGCTCGCAGCGGGACGCCCGACCGAGACGTCGATCACCCCGGCCGGAAACGACACCGCGATCCGATTGCCGGGCCTGCCCTCGGCTCGCAGCGGGTTCGCCTCGGCGACCGCGCGGAACGCCCCGGCCGACACGACCATCAGCTCGCAGTCGACACCGGTGGCCTCTCGCACACCCCGTCGGAGAAGCGCAGGATCCGGCTCTCCCGCAGCGCCAAACACCACATTCCCGCTGTTCAGGAGTGTCGCGACCTCGGCATACCCCGCATCGACGAACACCTGGCGCAGGGCCGCCATCGGCACGCGCTTCGCGGTGCCGACGTTGATGCCCCGGAGGAGGGCGACCCAGTCGGGCATCAGCTCCCAGACGAAGTGGACGCGGAAGACACCGCCGCGTCCGTGGCAGACACATCGCCCGCCAGCCCCAGCACCTCGAGCAGCCACGCGATCTCGAACGCTCGCTCGCGCCACGACTCGTACCGGCCCGAGACGCCGCCGTGCCCGGCCTGCATCTCGATCTTCATCGACGCGGGCGCTCCTGCGTCGCGCAGGCGCGCGACCCACTTCGCGGGCTCCACATAGAGCACGCGGGTGTCGTTGAGGCTCGTCACCGCCAGGATCTTCGGGTAGCCGGAGGCATCGTCGGCGACGTTCTCGTAGGGCGTGTACGTCGCCATGTAGTCGTAGACCTCGGGGTCGTGGAGCGGGTCGCCCCATTCGTCCCACTCGATCACGGTCAGCGGCAGGTCGGGGTCGAGGATCGATGTCAGGGCGTCGACGAAGGGAACGGCGGCGAGGATCGCGGCGAAGCGATCCGGCGCCAGGTTCGCCACCGCGCCCATGAGCAGGCCGCCGGCGCTTCCGCCCTCGGCGACGAGCTGGGCCGGCGTGGTCCGCCCCTCGGCGATGAGGTGGTCGGCGACCGCGACGAAGTCGGTGAAGGTGTTGCGCTTGGTCAGCGTCTTGCCGTTCTCGTACCATTCGCGACCCATCTCCCCGCCACCGCGCACGTGTGCGACTGCGAACACGACGCCGCGGTCGAGCAGCGACAGGCGCGCGACGCTGAAGGCGGGGTCGATGCTGTGCTCGTACGAGCCGTAGCCGTAGAGATGCACGGGCGACGGAGTGCCGAGCGTCACCGCATCGCGCTTCCACACCAGCGAGATCGGCACGCGGGTGCCGTCGGCGGCCGTCGCCCACTCGCGGCTCTGCTCGTAGTCGGCGGCGTCGTAGTCGCCGAGCACCACCTGCTGCTTCAGGATCCGACGCTCGCCCGTCGCGACCTCGAGGTCGGCGATCGTCGTCGGGGTGACGAACGACGACAGGACGTAGCGTGCGGTCGCCTGGGTGAACTCCGGGTTGCCCGCCCAACCGGCCGTGAAGAGGGCTTCGTCGAATTCGAGCACCTCCAGGGCGCCGAATCCGCTGTTATCGCCGGGGAGGGGCACGATGCCGATCTGGGACAGACCGTCGGCGCGGAAGTCGATCAGGAGGTGACCGGCGAAGGCGTCGACCGACTCGAGTCGACGATCGGCCCGGTGGGGGAGCACCACGCGGCGGTCGGTCGTCGAGGCGGGATCGTCGGCCGGAACGTCGACCAGCTCGAAGCCGACCGCGCCCTCGTTGTGCAAGACGAGCAGTCGGTCGCTGCCGTCGACGATGGCGTGGTCGACCTCGTACTCGATTCCCTCGCGGCGCGGCCACACGACGCGGAACTCGCCGGTCGGGTCGGAGGCGTCGAGGATCCACGTCTCGCTCGTGATCTTCGAGCCCGCCTCGATCACCAGGTACTGATGGCTGCGGGTCAGGCCGATGCCGATCCAGTAGCGGTCGTCGGCCTCGTGGAAGATGCTGACGTCGTCGCCGGTGCTGCCGACCTCGTGGCGCCAGATCGTATCGGGTCGCCACGACTCGTCGACCGTCGGATAGAAGAGATAGCGGCCCGACGCGTCGAAAGTGGCGCCGGGTGCGGTCTCGCGGATCTCGTCTCGGAGGTCGGTTCCGGTGACGAGGTCGCGGATCCTGAGGGTGTAGCGCTCGTCACCCTCGAGATCGACGCCGAACGCGAGGAGTCGGCCGTCGGGGGAGACGTCGAAGCTGCCGAGCGAGAAGAAGTCGTGGCCCTCGGCCTCGATGTTGCCGTCGAAGATGACCTGCTCACCTTCGGCCGGAACCCCGGCTTCGATGGTGGGCGGGGTCCAGTCGTCGGGCCCGTCGATCGGAAGCCGGCACTGGATGCCGTACTGCTTGCCCTCGGCGGTGCGTGAGTAGTACCAGTACGACCCCTCGCGGGTGGCGACACCGAGGTCGGTCTCTTGCACGCGCCCCTTGATCTCGTCGAAGATCGTCTGGCGGAGCCCCTCTAGGTGTCGCGTCGTCAGCTCGGTGAACGCGTTCTCGGCCTCGAGGTGCGCGATGACCTCGGGACTTTCTTTCTCGCGGAGCCACTCGTAGTCGTCGACGAAGTCGCGGCCGTGGTGACTGCGTGTGACGGGCTTCTTCGGTGCGCGGGGGGCTTCGGGCAGATCAGCAATGGCCATGCGACAAGCCTAGTGACGGGATGCTGTCTCGAGTCTGTAGGAGAGCGACCAGACGGCACGGCTGAGCGGGGGATGCCACAGGGCGATCTCGCGCAGAAACTCCAATTCGGCGTCGAGCCCGAGCCCGGTCGGGGATCCTGATCCGGCATGCCCGAACGCATCGGCCCGGAGCGAGATCACGACGTGCTCGTCGACGCTCGGCAGGTCGGGGATGACCTCCCACGGGTCTTCGCCCTGTCGGCAGCGGAGCTCGATCAGAGTAGCCAGCTCGTCGTGGGCCTCGGCACGGAGTACCTCGAGGCTGCGCCCCGCCCCGGCGAATCGGGGACGCTCGGGGGTGGTGCCCTCAGCCATCGATGCGGACGTCTCTCTCGACCATTCGTCGATGCTACGCCTGGCACGATGGGTGGATGACTGCCGCCACCCAGGTGCCCGACGACCTCCTCCGCGTCTGCGTCGCCTACCTCTGCCGCAAGGTCGGCGGGCGTCGTCAGGTTCTCCTAGGTCGCAAGAAGCGCGGCCTCGGCAAGGGTCTCTTCGTCGGCCTCGGCGGCAAGTTCGAGGCGGGGGAGACCGAGCTCGACGCGATCGTCCGTGAGATCGAGGAGGAGTCGGGCGTCATCGTCGAGAAGAGCGACCTCGATCGACGCGGAGACCTGCGCTATCTCTTTCCGCACCGACCGACGTGGAGTCAGCGTTCGACGGTCTTCGTCGCGACGCGCTGGACCGGTGATCCGTCCCCCAGTGACGAGCTCGACCCCGAGTGGTTCGACGTGTCCGATCTGCCTCTCGATCAGATGTGGGACGACGCTCGCCGGTGGCTCCCCGAAGTGCTCGATGGGGGACACGTCTCGCGCGAGTTCGTCTTCGGCCCCGACCTGGCAACTGTCTCTACGCACCGCCCGATTCGGTTCGGACCCGCGTAAGTTGAGGGTTGTTCCCCCGAATGGGTGCCACCTTGAAAGGGGGACGCGCCCGATCTGATCAGTCAGTAGATTCGGTGTATTGCCACCCGTCGGGTGACAAATCAGCACAGCTGAGGGAGCATCATGACCGTTTTCGATAGCCGGGTGACACGCCGTGTCCGCCGTCCGGGCGACAACCGCCGTACCCCTCAGAACAACAACGGCGACTCTCGCCCCGTCGGCTGGGTAGCAGCCCTCGTGTGGCCCGCCGTCTGGACTGCCGTCATCGCCGGAGCCCTCCTCGGTGCCGAAGGGCGCCTCATCTTCTGGGCAGGAGTCGCGGGCGTGCTTGCGATGTTCGCCCGTCAGGCCGTCAAGGTCGCCGCGCGCAACGTCCGCGGTGCGAACCTCATCATCGATAGCGCCCCCTACCTCGAGCGCGACATCTGACCTTTCCGGCCCCTTTGCAGGCATCCAAAGGTTTTCGCTCCCCGGTCCATGCTCATTTGAGAGCGATTTGGCGACCGAGTCACACCAGTTACTGCCGTGTGGGGTCTGGTAGTCGCGATCGCTCGCATATTGGCGACGAGGATCCGCGGATCCTGGCCGGTTTGCTCGACTCGCGAGCGCACTTTTCCGCGATCGACAGGGCTCGGCCCCGAGGGCGGGTATCTCCTCGATCGTGATCGCCGCCGTCGGCGTCGTGGTCATTTTGCGAGCGATTTGCAGTCCGAGTCATACGGGCTGCTGCCGTGCGGGGTCGTTCAGCCGGGATCGCTCTCAAATTCGCGGCCAGCCCGACCACTGAGCCCCGACCGCCGAGCCCCGTCCAGACAGTGACAGCTACCCGTTGAGCGGAGTGTCGACGTCGCGCGAGCCGTCGGCCGTGGCGTGCATCACCGGGCGCACGAAGAAGTCGATGATGCCGAAGAGCACGGCGCCCATGAAGGCGAAGATCGCGTAGCTGTCGAAATGGCGCGCTGTGTCTCCGCCGCGGGAGGCGAGCACGATCGACAACACGTAGAGCACGACAGCGCCCACGATGAACAGGACGACGAGCCCCAAGAAGAGGCGGTGGAGCTGAAGGCGAGTCACCGCTTCAGGATACGCCGCCGCCCGATGAGCCCCCGTCGCCGGTAGGGGGAACGGGCGGTTCGCGCCGAGCGCCGGCGGCCACCTGCACCGGCCGCGTGCGGGGCGCCTCGGCCTCGAGCCCCGTGACGGACCCCAGGAAGGGGTCGGACGTCGAGGGATCGTCGAACCCGTGAGCGGAATCGAAGTCGTCGGGGCCCTGGAAGTCGACGCGCTCGTTGACCGGAATGGTCGCGATGGTGCCGGTGTCGCTGCGCGACAGGCCGTGGCGGGCCAGCACCTCGTCGCGTTCACTGATCAAGAACTCGCGGTTCGCCGCCTGCGCGTCTTGGAACATCGTGGTGCTCCCCGTCAGGATGGCGCGGATGCGCCGGCGCTCCCAGAACTGCTTTCCGGTGATCATCAGGACGACGCCGCCGACGGCATACGCCAGCATCATCGTGAGCCCGCGGCCGAAGCCGGGCCCGACGTCGTAGAGCTCGCGCTTGAGCATCTCGGTGATGCCGGAGCCGACGACCACATGATTGAGCCAGGCGAACGGCTGCGGCATGAACCACGACGGGTAGGCCGCACCCGACGAGGGCATCGACAAGAAGATGAACACGACCATCGCGGGCAGCGCGATGAACCGGCCCGCGAAGTAGCTGAAGCCGTTGACCGCGAGGCCGATCGCGACGATCCAGCCCCAGCCGATGAGGAAGAGCATGCCGAAGTGCCCGTGGACTGCGCCGATAACGGGCCCCGCGAGCGTATTGGTGATCGCCGAGATCAGCACACCGCCGCTCAGAATGACGACGACGCGAGTGCGGTGGCGGAGCGGAGCGCCCATGAGGCCGATGAACATCGCGACCATGTAGCCCCCGATGCACCACGAGAGCATGAGGTAGAGCGAGACCGTGCCGTATTCGTCCCACCCCGGAAGCGGCGCGAGGTCGGTCGAGGTGATGGTGATGCCCTGGGCTGTGAAGATCGGCTCGAGTGTCGCCGGAATGAGCGCGGCGACCTGGTACTGGTGGGCGGTGGCGCGATAGACGGTGTCGGTCGACCCATCGAACGCGATGGCGACATGACCGTGGAGGACGGCCTGCCGGGCACTGTCGACTGACGCGTACGTCTGCAGGTCGAGTACGCCGGGTAGCGCCTTCTCGATGGCGGCCCGAAGCCCGGCCGGAGCATCGACGAGGGCGACCGGCACCTCGTGCGGGTGTGGCGCGTGAAAGGCGGCCACGTAGCAGAGGCAGAACATCACGATGAAAAAGAGCGGGAGCCACAGTTGCAGTCCGATCAACTGGAGCGACGGATGCAAGGATCCGTACCACCGCCGAAAGGCCGACGGGCCGCGAAGCGCCAGGCTGGTTGCACGATTAGCCACTGATCCGCCTCTCTGAGTGCCTTCGACCACGATAACCCCGACCGCCGACACCCGCCGCGGCCGTGCACAGACAACCCGGCGCGACGCCGTCGACCTCGTTGACGACGCCTACGACCTCGTGCGCGACACCGCCGACGTGTCCATGGCGAGCTCTTCGGCGTCGAGTCCGAGCAGCACTCGGCGCATGACCTCCTCGTCGAGGTTGCCGTTGTCTCGCTCGCGCAGCACGACCTCACGCCGTTTCTGCAGCAGCTCCCGCCGAATGCTGGCGAGGGCGCGGGCGTTGTTGCGGGCGGGCCGGGCCAGCGTCGGATCGGGCGTGATGTCGGGGATCACGACGTGCGGTGTGGATCGCATGTCGGCCCCGCGCTCGGGCGAAGCGGGCTCGATCGACTCGGCCGCGGGATCCTGCTCGTCCGATTCGGCGTCGCTATCTTCGCGGAGGCCCTGCCGGAAGGCGGCGTCCTGCCGCTGCAGGCGCTCCTTGAGGATGGTGATGCCCCGGTCGATCGACTCGTCGCCCCACTCTTTCGCCCAGGCGTCGCGTCGGGTGTCGAGGTAGTCGACGGCCTCCTGAGTGCTGTTGGAGACCAGCTTGAGCTCGGCCTGGACGTCGCGTTCGGCCTGCGTGAGATCTTGAACACCGAGTCGGCGGATCACCCAGGGCAGGGTAAGCCCCTGCAGCAGCAGTGTGCCCACGGTCACGACGAACGCGATGAGGAACATCACGTCACGGGCGGGCACCTCGACACGGCTCTCGGTGATGACGGGGATCGAGACGGCCGCCGCGAGGGTCACCACGCCGCGCATGCCTGTCCACGAGAGCACGAGCAGCTGCTGCCACGACAGCTTCGGATCTCGCCTCCCCCAGATCATGCGCCGGACGCGAGCTCGTCGGAACCGCCGGAAGCGCGCATGCACGATCAACTTGATGCCGCGCGACCAGTAGTAGGTGACGAAGATGAAGATGGGTCTCACCACGATCACCACCCCGAGCACGATGAAGGCGACTCCCACGCTCTGGCCCAGACTGCGGCCGCTCTCGGTGACGTCGTTCACGACCGTGCTGAGCTGCAGTCCGATCAGCGCGAAGACGAAACCCTCGAGCGTGACGTCGGCCGCCGCCCAGATGGGTCGCTCCTGCAGGCGTGAGGCGTAGCCCGATTTCGGCGAGTTGTAGCCCACGTAGAGCCCGGCGGCGACGACCGCGAGCACGCCGGAGCCCTGCAACTGCTCTGCCGAGATGTAGGCGAGGAACGGCAGGATCAGGCCGATCACGATCTCGACCACCGGGTCTTTGACGTGCATGCGGAGGTAGTGGGCGACGATGCCGAGCACGAGGCCGACCGCGACACCGACGCCGATCGCCAGCCCGAAGATGCCGAGGTCTTGCCAGATGGTGAGCGCCGCGCCGCCGACGATGGCGAGGAACACCTTGACCAGGGTGAGCGAGGCGGCGTCGTTGATGAGGCTCTCGCCCGAGATGACGGCCATCATCTTGCGGGGCAGGCCGAGCTTGCGGCCGATCGAGGCGGCTGACACGGCGTCGGGCGGGGCGACGACGGCCCCCACGAGGATCGCCGCGGGCAGAGTCATGTCGGGGATCAGCACGTAGGCGATCCAGCCGACGACGAGCGCGGTCACGATGACCAGGAAGATGCCGAGACGGCGGATCTGCACGAGACTCTGGCGGAAGTTCTGGAACGACACGTCGAGCGAGGCCGAGTAGAGCAGCGGCGGAAGGATGATCGTCAGGATCACCTCCGAGTCGATCTCGATGTCGGGAAGCCCGGGGATGAACGAGACGAGCAGTGCGACGGCGACCACGAGCAGGGGAGCGGGCAGACCGCGCCAGCGTGCGAACGCCGTGATCGTCAGAGACCCCGCGAGGATGAGAAGGAGTTCGAGAAGTTCCACGTGGGTTCCGTCCATCGTGCAGTGAGCGCAGGAGTTCCATTCTGCCAGGTGGCACCCAGGCTCCGCCTGTGCTCGGGGTTCATCCGGGTTTCGTAGCATGCGGGGGTGATGCGAAGGCGGACGACCTCAGGCGAGGTGCTCGGTGTGGCCGAGCGCGGAATCAGGGCGTGGCGGGGAATCCCGTACGCGGCGGCACCCGTGGGCTCCCTGCGGTACCGGGCCCCGTCGGATCCTGCGCCCTGGCGCGGCGTGCGGAACGCGCGCCACTTCGGGCCGGCGTGCCCGCAGGATCGCGACCGGTTCGTGGGAATCGACGCGACGACCCCGCAAGACGAAGACTGCCTGTCGATCAATGTCATCGCCCCCGAAGGATCCGAGGCGGGCGCCTCCCTGCCCGTCCTGGTGTTCATCCACGGTGGCGCGTATGCCGTGGGATCGTCGCGCGAGTTTCCGCGGCAGGGCGAGCAGCTCGTGCGCGAGGGCGGAATCGTCTACGTCTCGTTCAACTACCGGCTGGGCGGGTTCGGCTACGTCGACCTCACGGCCTGGTCGACCGAGGAGCGACCGATCGACTCCAACCTCGGCCTCCGCGACCAGGTGAAGGCCCTCGAGTGGGTCCGCGAAAACATCCGCGAGTTCGGGGGAGACCCCGAGCGCGTGACGATCTCGGGCGAATCGTCGGGCGGCAACGCGGTGACGACGCTCATGACGGTGCCGAGTGCGAAGGGTCTCTTCGCCGGAGCCATCGCGCAGTCGTCGCCGACCAACGCCATCTACCCCCGCGAGGTGACCGAGAAGTGGGCGGGCGAGCTGCTCGAGCTGCTCAGCCGCGAGGTGCGCGACGACGACCTCGAGTCGACCTCGCATGAAGACGCGGTCACCCTGCTCGAGAAGGCCGGCGCTCACCACATCGTCCGGGCGACGTCGAAGCTGTTCCTCCGGGCTCCCGACGATCAGCCCGGCTCGATCTTCCTGTCGCCCGTGATCGACGGCGACTTCCTGCCCGAGCGCCCCCTCGACGCTTTCAAGGCCGGGCGTGCGCACCCGGTGCCGTTGATCATCGGCACCAACGACCGAGAGGGCTCGGTCTTCACGGGGCGGCGCGACATCCTGGCGACGACACCGCTCAGGATCCGCGCGATCTTTGCCAACACGACCAAGAAGGCGCGCAAGGCCATCACCAAGCAGTACCCGGGCCTGCCGGCGCGGCGTCCCGCCCTCGACTTCGGGGGCGATTTCTCGTTCTGGTTCCCGTCGGTGAAGGTGGCGGAGAGGCACGCCCGGTTCGCCCGCGTGTACTTCTACCGTTTCGACGCGGCGCCCCGGATCCTGCGTCTCGCGGGCGTCGACGCGTTCCACGGTCTGGAGCTGTGGGCGCTCTTCGGTCGGATGAACTCGGCCTTCGGCGCGGCGATGAGCCTCCTCGGGGGTCGGCGGGCCTTCCTCGCGACTGCGGCGCGGATGCGGCGGCGGTGGCTGGAATTCGTCGTCACGGGAGGAATCGCCGACTGGCCGTCGTACGACCCGTTCCGCAGGCGGACGCTGATCATCGACCGCGTCGATCGGGTGGAGTTCGACCCGCGCGGAGAGCGGCGGCGCGTGTGGCAGGACTTCGTGCCGCATATCTGACGGCGACGCCCGTCGGGCGGTTGTTCACACGCCGTCCACCGCGCGTTTGCAATCCGTTCAGCCGACTGGAAGAGTCAGGCCGGTGGATCTCACCCTCATAGTCGTTCTGGTCATTCTTCTGGCCGTCTTCTTCGACTTCACGAACGGCTTTCACGACACCGCCAATGCCATGGCGACACCGATCGCGACCGGGGCGATGCGGCCCAGGGTCGCCGTGACGGTGGCCGCCCTGTTGAACCTGGTGGGTGCCTTCCTCTCGACCGAGGTCGCGAAGACCATCTCGGGTGGCATCATCCGCGAGGGCCCGGGCGGCGTCGAGATCACCCCGACGATGATCTTCGCCGGCCTCATCGGTGCCGTGATCTGGAACATGATCACCTGGCTGCGCGGTCTGCCGTCGTCGTCGTCGCACGCGCTCTTCGGCGGCCTGATCGGCGCGGCACTCGTCGGTGCGGGCACGAACTCGGTCGACTTCGGAGTCGTGCTGTCGAAGGTCGTCCTCCCGGCGCTGCTCGCGCCTCTCGTCGCCGGGCTCGTCGGCTTCCTCGCCACCCGCCTCGCGTACCGGATCACCCGTCGCCCGGTTGGCAAGAACCAGCGCGGCGGGTTCCGCGTCGGGCAGATCTTCACCTCGTCGCTCGTGGCGCTGGCACACGGCACCAACGACGCCCAGAAGACGATGGGCGTGATCACCCTCGCTCTGATCGCGGGCGGGTTCCTCGGCTCGGGCGCGAACCCACCGTTCTGGGTGATCCTCGTCTGCGCTCTGGCCATCGCGCTCGGCACCTACACCGGAGGCTGGCGAATCATCCAGACCATGGGCGGCGGTCTCACCGACATCAAGGCGACCCAGGGCTTCTCGGCCGAGGCATCGACCGCGGCCACCGTGCTCGCCTCCAGCCACCTCGGCTTTGCGCTCTCGACGACGCAGGTGTCGTCGGGCTCGATCATCGGTGCCGGGCTCGGGCGTCGCGGTTCGACGATCCAGTGGGGCACCGCGGGCAAGATCGTCATCGCCTGGTTCATCACGCTTCCCGCCGCCGGGCTCGTCGGCGCAGCGTGCGAGCTCATCGCCCGCGTCGGCGTCGTCGGGCTCGTCATCGACGCGGTGCTCGGGGCGGGGGTCATCGTCGGCATCTTCGTCGCCTCGCGCCGCAAACCGCACGAGCAGTCCAACGCCCTCGAGGTCGACGTAGCCATGAACTCCGTCTTGACGCGGAGCGAGCGCCGCAGCCTGCTCAAGAAACGCGGTGACGAGCTCCTCGCCGAGCGACGTCGTATGAGCGACGAGTCGTCGCTGTTCGAACTGGGTGCCGAGGAGGAAGTCCGATGATCAACTGGGGAGCATTTCTGCTGGTGGCCCTCGTCTCGCTGGTGTCGGCGGGTGCGCTCGTGACGATCTATGCGTCCGGGCTGCGACTGCTGGCCGTCGACGGGCGGCCCCGTGCCGCGGTCGTCGGTGCCTACGCCTGCTTCACCGTGTGCGCGCTCGGTGTGCTGTTCGGCATCTACCTGATCGTCCCGGCGCTGCACGCGAGCTGACCGCTCGGGGTCAGTCGACCTGCACCGCGATTGCGCCACCGTTCGCGAGCATCTCGAACCGTCGGCCGGGCAGCGTCGAGACCAGCACCACGCGGTCGACCAGGGCCCGCTGCTTCGGCACGCACGAGACGGCGTCGCCGACGTTGTCGTAGGTCGCCACGAAGCACACCTGGGCCGAGTCGACGCCGTACCCGACCCAGAGCCGCCAGCGGTCTGCGGTGGCCGACAGCGAGGGATCCTCGTCGTAGATCACGCGGCTCGACCCCAGATCGACCTCGCCTCGAATCGCCACGGGCAAAGCGTCGGTCGGCACCTCGGCGCGGTCGAGCGCCCTCGACAGCACCGACGGTAGGGGCGAGGTCGGCGAAGCATCCGACGGGGACGGCTTCGTCTCGACACTCGCCTGATTCGCGTCGGTCACGCCGTGGATCGTCGCGGCGAGGGCAATCGCTGCGGCGAGCGCGACCCCGGCCGCGAGCCACGCACGGCGCTTCGGTCGGGCAGGCTCGGCCGCCCCCGGTGCGTCGGGTGCCGGGGGAGTCGGGTCTGCCGCGCTCGCGGGTGACGGTGAGGCGGCCTCGCGCTGCCGTCGTTGCTCGGCGTCGTACTCGCGCAGTGCCGCGGCGGCCTCGGCGGCGACGCGTGGGTCCGCGCCGGGGGCGAACGCGAGTTCGGTGAGGGCCAGGCGGCGGCGGTCGGGATCCTCGGCGGAGCCTTCCTGCTCGGCGGTCATGGCGTGATCGTACCGCCGGAGGGCCGACCCGAGCCGCCGGGGTTCTGCCATGATCGGTCTATGCCGACGTCGCCGTGCCTTCGCATCCTGGTCGCGATCAATCCGTCGGCCTCGTTCGGCAGGCATCGCCCCGTCGGCCCCGCCGTGACCGCGGCGCTCGAGAAGGCCGGGCACGACGTCGTCCCACTCCAGCGCGAGTCGCAGGAGGCCCTCGAGACGGCGGTTCGATCCGAGCTCGAGACCACGACGGTCGACGCACTCGTCGTGGTCGGCGGCGACGGCATGGTCAGCTTCGGTGTGGGGTTGGTCGCCGAGACGGGTGTGCCTCTCGGCCTGGTGCCCTCGGGGACGGGCAACGACATGGCGCGGGCGCTCGGGCTGCCCTTCGACGACCCCGCCCGCGCGATCGAGAGACTGGTCGAGCTGCTTCGCGAGGCGCCGCGCCCCGTCGATCTGCTGCGGGTGACGCGCGACGGCGCCGAGCCCACCTGGGTGGCCGGGGGAGTCTCGGCCGGTTTCGACGCGTTCGTCAACGAGCGGGCCAATAGGATCCGACGCCCCCGCGGCCGGGCACGGTACGACCTCGCGCTCGTGCTGGAGCTTCTGCGGTTACGGCAGGTCGAGTACGACGTCGTCGTCGACGGGGTCGCCTCGCGCGTCGCCGGCACGCTCGTCTCAGTCGGCAACGCCCGCTCGGTCGGGGGCGGCATCACTCTCTTGCCCGACGCCGTGATCGACGACGGTTTCCTCGACGTGCTGATCGTCGAGCGGCTGTCGCGCGTCGGGTTCTTGCGCTTGTTCCCGCGGGTCGCGAAGGGCACGCACGGCGACGACCCCCGGGTGCGGTTGTCACGGGCCCGGCGGGTGTCGATCGCGGCGCGTGACGTCGTGGCGTATGGCGACGGGGAGCGGATCGGCGCCCTGCCGGTGACGATCGAGGTCGTGCCGGCTGCTCTGCGCGTCTTCGCTCCGCCCGCCGAACCCGCTCATTCGGCCTAAACCCGCCCGGCCGGCCCAAACGCTCGCCCTAGGCGAGGTGTTTAGGCCGATCGGGCGGGTCTCAACGATCAGTACCAGTTGACGCTCTGCGAGTGAGCCCAGGCTGCACAAGGCGTCCCGTACGACGCCGAGATGTAGCCGAGCCCCCAGATCACCTGGGTGGTGGCGTTGGTCGCCCAGTCCGACGACACGCTAGCCATCTTGCTGCCGGGGAGCGCCTGCGGGATCCCGGTGGCACCGGAGGCGTTGTACGCCTGGTAGTTCCATCCCGACTCCTTGGTCCAGAGCGACACGAGGCAGGAGAACTGGTCGGAGCCCCAGCCGTACTGGCTCGACATGAGTGCTTGGGCGGTTGCTTTCGCCCCGGCGGGGGTGTTCGCGGCGGCTTGGCGGATGGCGTCGGCCTTCTCCTGTTTCGCCTTCGCTGCGGCCGCTTGCGCCGCCTTCCGGGCGGCGGCGGCCTTGGCGGCTGCCCGCTTCTCGACCTTCTCCGTCGCGGTCGTGACGTCGGCGGCGGCATCCTGCGTGGCGTCGGCCCGGGCGAGGACCGTGTCGGCGTCGAGCTTCTGGTAACCGGCGAGCGACGCGAGCGACGTCTGCAGCTCGGACGCGTTGACTTTGCCGCTCGCCTCGGCTGCGGCGTGTTTGCCGGAGGCCAGGGCGATCGTGGCGACGGTGTTCGCGGTGGAACGGCTTACAGCCGACCCCGCGTGCACCGAGACGCGGTCACCCGATGCATCGGTGACGGTGAAGTCGGACTTCGCCGTCGCCGTCTGACCGGGAGCGACGACGTCGAGGGCCGTCGTGAGGGCGCTCGGCGTGCCCGCGGCGGTCGGCAGGCCGAAGGCGGATCCTGATGCCACTCCCGTGACGAGGCCGGTGCAGAGCACGGCGGCGGTCGCGACGGTTCCGGTGAGGCCGGCGAGACGGATGCGGCGTACTCGGCGGCGCTTGGCCCCGAGGGAGTGTCGGGTTTCGGGCAGGGGTGTGGTGCTGACGGGCAAATCGGTCCAATGGCTCGACCGGCTCTCGCCATCTCGACGAAGGCAGGGCGACGTCGGGCTCTGCGGCGCGGCGGGAGGACGGGCGACAGGGCCGTGCCCTCTCGGCTCGAGCTGCGGCTCGATGCACGGGTCGGGCGGATGGCGGTCCGGTGACGGAATGTTCGCCCGGCGTCGGAGCGGATCGGCCGCGGGCGAAGCGGCGAGTATGCGGACCGATTCTGGGGTAGTCCGCCGAAACGCCTGGAAGAACCCTCTGTCCACCCATGCATGCGCATAGACCATCGCGTGACAGTACCGGGTATGCAATACTCGGAACTGCTTTACCGGAACAGCCGATCACGCCGCTGCCGGTGGGCGCAGATCACCGTCGACCAGGGGAGTCCGTCCATGTCCATTCGTCAGAGTTTTCTCGCGATCCTCGACCAGGGACCTTGCTACGGCTACCAGCTGCGGTCCGAGTTCGAGCGCCGCACCGGCTCGACGTGGCCCCTCAACATCGGTCAGATCTACTCGACCCTCGACCGTCTCGAGCGAGACGGGCTCATCACCCGTGACGACTCCGGCGACAGCGAGCACATCTACTACGCCATCACGACGTCCGGCCGAGCGGAGGTGGGGGCGTGGCTCACCTCGCCGGTGGCGCGTCCGACAGCTGCCGCGCGCGACGAGCTCGCCATGAAGCTCGCGATCGCCGTCACGCTCCCGGGAGTCGACATCGTCCGCATGATCCAGACGCAGCGATCCGCGACCCTCCGCACCTTGCAAGAGCTCACCCGCACCAAGCTCGCCGGCGGTGAGGCGGCGAGCGCCGAAGACCTGGCGTGGCAGCTCGTCGCCGACTCGATGATCTTCCAGGCCGAGGCCGAGATCCGCTGGCTCGACCACTCCGAGACCCGGCTCGTCGAGGCCGTCGCGTCGGGTGTCGCGGTTCCCGTGCCGATCGACGACACCCCGGTTCGACGCGGGCGACCGGCGCGAGTCGCGACGGAGGCGGGCGAGTGATGGGCGACGAACTGCTCCGGCTCGACGGCGTTTCGGTGCAGTATGGTCACGGCGAGACGAGTGTGACGGCGCTCACGGGAGTCGATCTGACGGTCTCGCGCGGCGAGCTCGTCGCCGTCATGGGGGCGTCAGGATCCGGCAAATCCACCCTCCTCACGGTCGCCGGGGGCCTCCGCACGCCCACCAGCGGCGAGGTCGTGGTCGAGGGGCACTATCTGAGCCAGCTCAGCGCCCGGCAGATCGCCACGCTCCGCCGCCGCAGTCTCGGTTTCGTGTTCCAGGATTTCAATCTCATCCCATCGCTGACCGCGCTCGAGAACGTCTCGCTGCCGTTGGAGCTCGACGGGCTCCCGCTGCGGCGAGCCAAGCGACCGGCTCTCGACGCCCTCGCCGTCGTCGGGCTCGCCGATCGCGCCGATCGGTACCCCTCCGACCTCTCGGGAGGCCAGCAGCAGCGGGTCGCCATCGCCCGTGCCGTCGTCGGAGGACGCTCGCTAGTGCTCGCCGACGAGCCGACCGGCGCCCTCGACTCGACGACCGGCGAGGCGGTCCTTCGCATGCTTCGGTCGCGCGTCGATGCCGGTGCCGGGGGCATCCTCGTCACCCACGATGCCCGGCATGCCGCGTGGGCCGACCGGATCGTGTTCCTCCGCGACGGCCGAATCGTCGACGACGCCCAGCCCACCCCGATCACGGCTCTGCTCGACGGGGTCGGGCGATGAGCGACACCGCTTCCGGTGCGGCTCTCACCGAATCGAGTCGCGGGGGCCTCGGTCCCGCCTCCCGGATGGCGCGCCGCATGCTCCTGCGGACTCCCGGGCGCAGCATCCTGGTGATGCTTCTCATCGCGATCCCGATCCTTGGGCTGACGGCGATCGACACGGTCGAGGCGAGTCGCGAGGCCACGCCCGCCGAGACGGTCCGGCTGAAGCTCGGCCAGGCGGGCACCAGCATGTCGATCGTCTCCGCTCCCGATCCCCAGCTCACCCAGGATCCCGTGGACAATCAGGTCACCGGGAGTACCGACGACACGTCGGATGGCTCGGCCGGATCGGCGGAATCCAGCGATTCCGACCTCCTGACGCCGAGTCAGATCTTGCCGGCCGGCACGCGCACCGTCTCGACCCGGTACGCCGACGCCATCGTCGAGACGAAGACCGGGCTCGCATCGCTCCCCGCCATCCAGGGCGAGGCGTGGGATCCTTCGCTCGCCGGTCGCTACGACCTCGTCGACGGTCGGCGTCCGACCGCGAAGAACGAGATCATGGTCAGCCCGGCGACCCTCGACCGGCTGGGGATCTCGCCCGGCGGCACGGCTACCGTCACTAGGCCGGTCAAAGGCGCGTACACGGTCGTCGGCACCCTGCGCGATGCCCAGCTCGGCACCGACGGGGTCCAGCTCTACGGAACTCCCGGCCTCTTCGACGGCATAAGCGGTCAAAAGGCTCTGACCCAGACCACGTTCTACCTTCCCGATGTCGATCTGTCGTGGTCGCAGATCAGAAAGCTCAACGCCCAGGGGGCCACCGCCCTGTCGCGGAGCATCATCCTCGATCCGCCACCGGCGTCGGTGGCACCGCGACTGCTCGACAGCGGCAGCGGTGGCAACTTCATCACGATCGTCTTCATCGCCCTGCTCGGCGCGTTCGGACTGTTCGAGGTCTGCCTTCTGGCCGGAGCCGCCTTCGCGGTCGGTGCTCGAGCTCGGCAGCGCGAATTCGCCATCCTGTCGAGCGTGGGCGCGGAGAGGCGGACGGTCTTCGCCGTCATGTCGATCGAGGGCATCCTGCTCGGGTTCCTCGGCGGTGTCGTCGGCGTCGCCCTCGGAATCGCGGCGGCCGCAATCGGCATCCCTCTGATCAGCCACGGTGTTCAGGCCAGCTACCCGGGGTTTCACGTCGATCCGCTCGTGCTGGTGCTCATCGTGCTCGCGTCGACCGTCTCGGGCTGGCTCGCCGCGGCCGTTCCGGCTCGGGCCGCCTCGAAGGTCGACGTCGTCGCGGCTCTCCGGGGCGCTCGTCGCCCGCCGAAGGTCACGCTCCGGCGCCCCCTGATCGGGCTCTTCGTGCTCGCTGGCGGCTCCGTCGTTGCGCTCATGGGCGGCCTCGTCGTCATCGGTACCAACCAGGCCGCGCAGCAAAACGACCACATGATGACGGCCGGCATCGTCCTGCTGGTGATCGGTCCCGTCGTCATGCAGATCGGCGCGCTCATGATCACGCCGCTGATCCTGCGCTGGGTGACGACGTTCCTGGCACGGGTCGGGACCGCCGCGAGGATCGGCTCGCGCGACGCCTCCCGCAACCCGAGCCGGACGGTCCCGGCGCTCGCCGCCATCATGAGCACGGTCTTCGTCGCCGTGTTCGCGATGTGCCTGCTGTCGGGCGGGCAGGCGCTGTCGATCCGTGGTCACTACTGGCAGGGGCCCGAGAACAGCCTGTCAGTGGGGCTGATGAAGACCTCCGAAGACGGAACCTCGACGTTCAGCTCGCCGGACGGCGTAGCGGACGCGATCGACCGGTCGTTCCCGGGTGCACGGGCGCGAGTTATCTCCAGCACACCCTCCTTCGGTTCGCTGGGCGAGACAGCCGTTTCGAGTTACGCGGTGCCGCGGCACGCGATCCCCACGGGCCGCCCCTACTTCCTCTCCGCAGACAGCACCGAGAATTCGATCGTGGTCGGCTCATCGGCCGACCTGGCGCTCATCCTCGGTGAGAAGGTCTCGGCTAGGTCGAAGGCCACGCTGGCATCGGGTGGCGTCGTGTCGCTCTACCCGCAGTATGTCTCGGACGGCAAGGTCATCATCGACACCGTGCCGGCGGCGAGTGGCGCAGACGGCCAACCGCAGAAACCCATCCGGTCCGTGAGCGTGGCTGCCACCGTCCAGCAGCCCGACCATGACTTCGCCTTTGGCACCTTCATGAGCCCATCGACGGCGAAGAAGCTCGGCGTGCCGTTCGAGCCCACCTCGGTCATGGCGCAGCTCGCCACCCCGCCGACCGCCGCCCAGACGGACGCCTTCTCCGCATCGCTGCTCCTCGTCGACAGCGATTTCGGGTGGAGCATTGAGAGCGGCCCCGACCTCTATGCGGCCACCTGGTCGTGGGCACTGGTCGGGCTGACGACCATCATTGCGCTCGTCTCGTCCGGCGTCGCCCTCTCGCTGGCGCGAGCCGATTCTCGGCGCGACGACGAGATCCTGGCGTCGATCGGAGCCGGTCCGGCCCTCCGCCGGGGCTTCGGCTTCTGGCAGGCGATCATCATCGCGGGCCTCGGTGCCCTGATCGGTGCGGGGCTCGGCCTCGTGCCCGCCTTCGCGCTGAGCCTGCGCGCCGAGGGCGTAACCAGCGGTTACATCCCATTCTCGCCGCCGTGGCTGCAACTCGCACTGACCGCGATCGCCATGCCGCTGCTGATCGCCGCCGGTTCGTGGGCCCTGACGCGGCGTACGCGCCAGCTCGGACCGTCTCGGCGGCTGCCCGCGGCCTGAGCCGGATGGGATGAGGATCCGGCCCGCCCGTCTCGCCGCATCCCGCCAATTAGAGAGCGATCCTGCCCCGCAGTCACACCAGTTACTGCCGCACGGGGTGTGCTCCGCCGGATCGCTCTCAAATTGGCGGCCGGGCCCCCTAGCCTCAGTTCAACCCTCGACGAAACCGACGCGAAAGCTAGGCTTGGCGCATGACCGACGACGACGTCCGAGTAGCCCCCAGCGAGCCCACCACGCGACGTGAGACCGACTCGCTCGGCTCGCGCGACGTGCCGACCGATGCCTACTGGGGCATCCACACGCTGCGTGCGGTCGAGAACTTCCCGGTCGCGAATCGGCCGATCTCGGTGTACCCGGAGCTGGTTGTGGCGCTCGCGGTCGTCAAGCAGGCGGCGGCCCGCGCAAACGTCGAGATCGGCGTGCTCGACCCCGTTAAAGCCCGCGCCATCGAGCAGGCCTGCGACGAGATCCGCGGCGGAGCGCTGCACGACGAGTTCCGCGTCGGTGTGATGCAGGGCGGTGCGGGCACCAGCACCAACATGAACAGCAACGAGGTCATCGCGAACCGTGCCCTCGAAATCCTGGGGCACGCGCGCGGCGAGTACGAATTCCTGCACCCGATCGACGACGTCAACCGCAGCCAGTCGACCAACGACACCTACCCGACCGCGATCAAGCTCGCGATGATCCTCGCCCTCGGCCCCTTCGTCGACGAGCTGGGCCGGACGGCCGACGAGTTCGCGGCCAAGGGCACCGAGTTCCGCAACGTGCTGAAGGTCGGGCGGACGCAGCTGCAAGACGCCGTGCCGATGACCCTCGGCCAGGAGTTCACCGGCTTCGCGCACACCCTCGGCGAAGACCAGGAGCGCCTCCGCGACACCCTGCCGCTTCTCGCCGAGATCAACCTCGGCGCGACGGCCATCGGCACCGGCATCACCGCCGACCCGAAGTACGCCGAGGCGGTGCGTCGCCACCTCTCCGAGCTGACGGGCATCGAGATGGTCACGGCCCCCGACCTGATCGAGGCCACCAGCGACGCGGGCGTCTACATGACCGTGTCGGGAGCGCTCAAGCGGAGCGCGATCAAGCTGTCGAAGATCTGCAACGACCTGCGGCTGCTGTCGTCCGGGCCTCAGGCCGGCCTCGGAGAGATCACGCTCCCACCACGTCAGGCCGGATCCTCGATCATGCCCGGCAAGGTCAACCCCGTGATCCCCGAGGTCGTCAACCAGGTGGCCTTCGCGGTCGCCGGCGCCGACGTGACGGTCACGATGGCTGCCGAGGCCGGTCAGCTCCAGCTCAACGCGTTCGAGCCCGTCATCGCCAACTCGATCCTGCAGAGCGTCTCGTGGCTCTCTCGGGCCTGCCGCACGCTGCGCGTCAACTGCATCGACGGGATCCAGGCCAACACGTCGCGGCTGGCCCAGCAGGTCGAGACCAACATCGGTGTCGTCACGGCCCTCACCCCGTACATCGGCTACGCGGCTGCGGCGTCGATCGCGCACACGGCCCTCGCCACCGAGACGCCGATCGCGACCCTCGTGGTCGCCGCCGGACTGATGACGGCCGAGCAGGTCGAGCACGTCCTGTCGCCCGCGCGCCTGTCGGGCCTCGAGGCGATCACGTCGTCGATCCCGGTCGTCACCGCCGAGCAGATCACGAAGCACCTGGCGTCACTCGATGCGGCTCACGCCGACGAGACAACCGGCTGATCCTCCCTTTTCTTCACCTCTGGGCCGCGAGACTCCAGTAATGGCCTATGTCGAGCTGCCCGCATGGGCAACTTCTGGAGTCTCGCCGCGCCAGCGCCCAGCGGGCGGGAGAGAAGGATCCTGCATCTCGTCTCCCGGCACGGCGCGGCGGCCACCGCCGCGCCCAAAAGTTACTGCCCCGCGCGGTCGTCTTCGTCCGACAGCCCCGGCCGCGCACTGCCCGACATCGTCTGGAATCGCGGCCGGATGTGCGGCTGCCCGTGCTCGTCGAGGGTCGGCTCGCCGTAGAGGCGGACGGCCTTGAGGCGCATCGTCCGGCCGTCGACGAGGTCGAGCGACTGGTGCCGCGCGAGGGCGAGGTTGCGTTTGCTGTCACGCAGAGGCAGCGGAATCAGCCCTTCCGCCTCGACGCCCGATTGCAGGTAGCGAACCCGGATGATCTGCGAGTCGAGTTCGCCGCCGAGCACCAGCACGAAGTTCGAGATGAAGGCGTAGACCAGCACGACGACGGCTCCGCCGAGGAACCCGTACACCCGGTCGTAGTTCGAGAACGTCGTGACGTAGATCGCGAAGCCGACCGTTGCCAGGGCCCAGCCGCCGATCGCGAACAGGGCACCGTACGACACCCAGCGCACGCGGGGGTGCTTCACGTTGGGCGAGAAGTAGTAGAGCAGCGCGATGGTGAGCACCACGATGCCGACCAGCACCGGCCATTTGAGGTAGTTCCAGAGAAGCACGAGCAGCCCCCCGAACCGGAACTGCGCCCCGATGGCTTCGGCGATCGACGGGGTGATGAGCAAGATCGCGGCGATCGCGGCGAACAGCA
The DNA here is from genome assembly GCF_003814635.1 of Frondihabitans sp. PhB161. NCBI lineage: Bacteria > Bacillati > Actinomycetota > Actinomycetes > Micrococcales > Microbacteriaceae > Frondihabitans > Frondihabitans sp. PhB161. Next base: position 60,886 of record NZ_RKQW01000002.1, on the reverse strand, counting down.
CCATCATCACGGCAGATAGCAGAAGCATCTCGAGCCGGAACTTCGCGAACCGGCGCCCCTCTTGCACGCCGTAGATCATGTTCAGCGCGCGACCGAAGGCGGACGCGTAGCCGGAGAGCGACCAGAGCGTCAAGAAGAGCCCGACCCCGAGCGACACCCCCGGCACCGAGAGGCTCAGCAGCGAGATCAACGGCGGTCGGAGGGCGTCCGCGGCCGACTGGCCGATGCCGAGCCGGGCGATGTTCAGGATGTCGTCGACCGCGTCGCCATCGCTCTGCCCGAGGGCCACCGCCGACACCACGCTGAGCGCACCCGGGAAGATGGCGAGGGTCGAGAAGAAGGCGAGGGCGGCGCCGGCGTCGACCGTCCGGTGCCGGAGGAACCCGTGGTAGGTGCGCCGGAGCGCATACCGCCACGGAATGGGATCCTTCGCCCCGACCACGAGCCACTTCTGCCACCCGGCGACGAAGGGTGCGGCCGTCGCGTGGCCGATGGGCCGGAGGATCGGCCAGGTGAGTCGGGCCACGAAGAGCGCCACGGCACGCGCGAGATGGCCGATTGCGCGCAGCACGGCCCAGATCGGCGACCAGATCGCGACGAGGATCCGAGACACCCGGTTCCCGAGACGAAGCGCAGCCTCTCGAGAGGGTTGCGCCGGTCGCAGCGCTCGTCCCGTCATTGCCTCAGGATACCGGGGCCGGGTGTCGGTGTCGGAGGCCGCGGGTACTCTCGACCCATGACCTGGGGGAACAGCCCGCATCCGCCGCCCGCCCTCCGACGGAGGAGCCCCGCGACGAGCTTCGCCGCGCTCGCGGTCGGGTTCGTCGTGATCGCCTGCTTCGCGGCGGCGGTCGTCGTCTACTTCGTGTCCGTGCTGCCCACCGAGGTGCTCACGATCGGCATTCTCCTGGCCGTCGTCCCGCTCGTCATCGTCCTGTTCGGTATCTGGCTGGTCGACCGATGGGAGCCTGAGCCCCGGGTGGCCCTGATCTTCGCCTTCTTCTGGGGTGCCGGCGTCTCGGTCGGGGCCGCCCTCCTCTTCGACTTCGCCGTCCAGACCGTGCAGAGTGCGCTCGGTGCCTCCGGCGAGAGCGAGACAGCCGACATCGTCGGCGCCGTGGTCCAGGCGCCCGTCGTCGAAGAGACGGCGAAGGGCGTCGGGGTACTTCTCGTGCTCTGGATCTTCCGCCGCACCTTCGACGGCCCGATCGACGGCATCGTCTACGCGGCGACCGTCGCCGCGGGGTTCGCGTTCGTCGAGAACATCCAGTACTTCTCGGTGCAGGTCGTCCACCAGGCGTTCGGCGGCGAGAGCGTGGCGGGCGTCTTTCTCGTGCGGGCGCTGATGGCGCCGTTCGGGCACATCATCTACACCGCGTGCGTCGGCTTCGCGCTCGGGGTGGCCTCGCGGCGCACCGGGCCTCTCGGCGCCCTCGGGTATTTCGCGGTGGGGCTCGTGCCCGCGATGCTGCTTCACGCCCTGTGGAACGGCGCACTCGTCGTCGTCGGCGACCGGTTCCTCGCCTATTACGTGCTGGTTCAGGTGCCGATCTTCGTGGCGTGTGTCGTGCTCGTGGTCGTCCTCCGCTACCTCGAGCGACGCGTGACGAGGTTGCGTCTCGCCGACTACGCGGGCGCGGGCTGGTTCGACCAGTCCGAGGTGGCGATGCTCTCGTCGGGAGCATCACGACGCCGCGCCCAACGCTGGGCCAAATACAACGGGCTCGGGCCGGTCATGGCCGGGTTCATCTCCGATGCCACACGGCTGGCGTCGACGCGCCAGAAGATCGTGTCGATGCGGCACTCGGCGTCGGGAAGGGCGGCCGCTCAGAGCGACGAGCAGGAGTTGCTCGCGGCGATTGCCTCGGCCCGGCCGTACCTGCAGGCACCGGGTGTCGCAGCCGCGCGCGGGCCGGGGTTGGGTGGGCCAGGAATGGGCCAGTGGGCGAGCCGTCCGTCGGGCATGCCGGCGTGGGCCGAGCCGAACCCGGGTGCCGGGCGCTCGGGCGTCGACCCCGGTTAGGGGCTGCCGGATCCTGCGGGTCTCCCGCGTGTTGCGGGTCTGCCGTGTCTTGCGGTCGCCGGCCCCGCCGCAGATGAAGCGACGCGTTTCGGCCAATCCGACGTGGCTCGCCGCGTCACTTCGGCCGATCCGCGTCTCTTTGCCCGACATCGCGCGAATCGGCCGATGTCACACCGCCGCGGCGCGCGACCTCGGCCGATCCGCGTCGCTTCGCCGCACCGGTCCACGCCCGCCTCCGAATTTGAAGGAGAAACTGCAGCGCCGACACGCATCCATGCCGATCGGGCGGGGTCGGGGTGACGGATCTCATTCAAATTTGCAAGCAGCCCGACCGACCTCGGCACACCAGACAACAGCACACCCGGCCCCAGCGCACCGCGCTACGGCGTCGGGTTCAGCGAGTCGTACCGGCGGAACGACGGCTGCACCCGCGCGAGCAGCCCGATCAGCGCGATGATGAGCGCGCCTCCGAGCAGCGGCGGCCACACCGTTCCGGCCAGCGCCAGGAGCCCGACGAAGAGGTCGCCGAGGCGCGGCCCGCCGGTCACCACGACGATGAAGATGCCCTGCAGGCGTCCTCGCATCGCATCGGGCGCCGCCGACTGCAAGATGGTCGACCGGAAGATCGACGAGACGTTGTCGGCCGCGCCCGCACCGGCGAGGGCGAGCGCCGCGAACGCGATCGCACCGAGGTTCGCCGACCAGAAGTCGTCGGTGAGCCCGCCGGTTCCGTGCTCGCCGCCGAGCTGTGCGACGAGGAGGACGACCCCGAATGCGAGGATGCACGCCCCGTACGCGGTGATGGCCCAGTTCACCGCGGATCCTTGTCGCCGCACCTGCCCGAGCCGCCCCGAAAAGACGCTGCAGACGAGCGCCCCGACCGCGTACGACGCCGTGAGCACACCGACCGTGACGGCTCCGCCCCCGATGAGGATGGCTCCCACCACCGGGTAGAGCACTCGCGGTTGCCCGAACGTCATGGCGATGATGTCGACGATGAAGGTCATGCGGATGTTGGGGGAGCGGCGCAAGAACCGGATGCCGAACAGGAGCGATTCGAGCCCGGGTCGCTGGGTCGCGCCCTCGGGTCGGATGGCCGGCAGGGCGAGGATCCCGAGGAACGCGGTCGTGAAGAGCACCACGTCGACCGTGTAGGTGAGCGGAAAACCGACAGAGGCGACGAGGATCCCGGCCAGCGCCGGTCCGAGTGTCAGTTGCACGCCGGTGCCGATGCCGTTCAGCGCCGACGCCGCGGGCAGCAGGCGTGCGGGGAGGAGCCGAGGCACGATCGCGGCCCGCGACGTGCCGATCACCGTGGCCGCGACGGCGTCGACCGTGGTGAGCGCGTAGAGCAGGGCGACGTTGTCGAGGCCGAGCCAGGCGTGCAGGGCAATGCAGCCTGTCGTGACCCAGGCGACGACGGCGGCGATGATGGCGACGATCCGGCGGTCGAAGGCGTCGGCGAGCATGCCGCCGTAGAGGCCGGCGATGATCATCGGCACGAGAGAGATGACGCCCACCAGCGCGACGGCGAAGGTCGACTTGGTGATGTCGTAGATCTCGAGCCCGACGGCGACGAGGGTGAGCTGCGCCCCGATGCCGGAGATGGAGGAGCCGATCCAGAGCCGTGCGAATGCCGGGCTCTCGTGGAGCGGGCTCAGGTCGACGAAAAGGCGCTTGCGTGCGGGGGCCGCGGCCTCAGGGGCGTGATTGGACAAGGCTCTAGTCTGCCCGTTAATGCGCTGGTTTGCAGACTGTGCAAGAACCGGCGTAGCCTGCATGCGTTCGCATTGATGACTCGATTCTCGGTGTGAACGGCATCACCGGTTTGTCGATGGGCTGCCCACTCGATTCCTTCGCAGGGAGGACGCGAGCGAGCAGCCCATCGCGCTCCCACGGGGTTCATCACCGGCATGGGACGCCCAGCCGGGCTCTCATGCTTGACTGGGGGCATGACTCACGATGCATCTACCAAGCCCGAAATCGACGCTCCCGAGGGCCCGGCTCCCGCGCAGCTCAAAATCACCGACATCACCGTCGGCGACGGAGCCGAGGCCCAGTCCGGCTCGACCGTCAACGTCCACTACGTGGGCGTCGAGTACGACTCCGGCGAAGAGTTCGACTCCTCGTGGGGTCGCGGCGAATCCATCAACTTCCCCCTCGCGGCTCTCGTGCGCGGCTGGCAGGAGGGCATCCCCGGCATGAAGGTGGGCGGCCGTCGCAAGCTCGTCCTGCCCCCGCACCTCGCCTACGGCCCCGCTGGCAGCGGCCACCAGCTCAGTGGCAAGACCCTGATCTTCATCATCGACCTCCTGGGCGTGAGCTGATGGCCGAGCCCATCAGCGTCCCCACCACCCCGCTGAACGACGGGACGGCCTTCCCGAAGGTCGGCCTCGGCACGTACAAGCTGAACGGCGCCGAGGGCACCGACGCGGTGAAGTCGGCGCTCGAGACCGGGTACCGGATCCTCGACACCGCTCTCAACTACGAGAACGAAGACGCCGTGGGTCGCGCCGTGCGCGAGACCGACGTGCCGCGCGACGAGATCATCGTCACGTCGAAGCTGCCGGGTCGTCACCACGGTTACGACGAGACGCTCGCGAGCTTTGAGGAGACCCGCACGAACCTCGGGCTCGACCACGTCGACCTGTATCTGATCCACTGGCCGCTGCCGCGCATCGACAAGTACGTCGAGTCGTTCCGGGCCTTCAAGAAGCTGCAGGACGACGGGCTCATCACCTCGATCGGAGTCTCGAACTTCACCGAGGCCCACCTGCGCCGGGTCATCGACGAGGTCGGCGTGGTTCCCGCGGTCAACCAGGTCGAGCTGCACCCGTACTTCCCGCAGGCGGCCCTTCGCGCGGTGCACACCGAGCTCGGCATCATTACCGAGAGCTGGAGCCCCATCGGCAAGCAGTCCGAACTGCTGACCGAGCAGGTCATCGTCGACATCGCGGCCGCCCACGGCGTCACCCCGACCCAGGTCGTGGTGCGCTGGCACGTGCAGCTCGGCGCCGTGCCGCTGCCGAAGTCGGCCGACGCCGGGCGTCAGCGCGAGAACCTCGACGTCTTCGGCTTCGAGCTGAGCGACGACGAGGTGGTGCGTATCTCCGGCCTCGAGCGCGGACGCCTCTGGGACGGCGACCCCGAGACGCACGAGGAGTTCTAGCTCCCTCTGCGACTCTGGCCCGCACGACCGGTGCGAACACCCCTTCCAGGGGAGCGTTCACACCGGTCGTGCGGGTCTTCTCGGTTAAACGGGGTGTCCGGAGGGCCCGGTCACGGGTGGGTAGAATTGAGGCCGACTTTTCCCGAGGAGTGCACGCCTGTTGCCATCTGAACTCGACCGCGAACGCGACTACGTGTCGACGCTCTACGAACGCCTCGACCTGCTCAAAGCGGAAGCGCGAGAACGACTGGTCGCCACCCGCCGCGACATGGTCGGTGGCAATCATCAGAGCCGAAGCGAGCGCGACGCGTATGCGCGGCTCTACGAAGACACTCTCGCCCAGCTGAGCGAGGTGGACGACCGGCTCGCGTTCGGGCGCCTCGAGCTCGAGAAGCCCGACGAGACGACGAGCCCCTTGCGTGCGGGCGACCGCCCCGACAACACCGTCACTACCGACGGCACTGACGGCACTAACGGCACTGACGGCAGCGATGGCGGCGGCAGCACCGGCGCCTACCGCTACATCGGCCGGGTCGGGCTCCGCGACACCGAGCACCACCCGATCCTCCTCGACTGGCGTGTTCCGGGTGCGAGCGCCTTCTACCAGGCGACCGCCGCGACCCCGATGGGCGCCCGCGCTCGCCGGCACCTGACGCTCGAGGGGCGCGCGGTCACCCGTATCGAAGACGAGGTCTTCGACCCCACCGTGCTCGACCGCGGCGACGCGCAGCTGCAGGGCGAGGGCGCGCTCATGGCAGCCCTGACGGCCCAACGAACCGGGCGCATGACCGACATCGTCGCGACGATCCAGGGCGAACAGGATAGCATCATCCGCTCCGGCCTCGACGGAGTCCTCGTGGTCCAGGGTGGGCCGGGCACCGGTAAGACGGCTGTCGCCCTGCACCGGGCCGCGTTCCTGCTCTACTCGCACCGCGAGCGCCTCCGCGGTTCCGGGGTGCTCGTCGTCGGCCCGAGCCGGTCGTTCCTCCGCTACATCGAGCAGGTGCTGCCGTCACTCGGTGAGTCCGGCGTCGTGCTGTCGAGCCTCGGCGGCCTCTATCCCGGCGTCGAGGCGACGGTCGACGACGCACCCGACGTCGCTGCAGCCAAGGGGTCGGCTCGCATGGCCGACCTGCTGAAGCGCGCCGTCCGCTCGCGGCAGATCGTTCCGACCGAGCCCGCCGTGGTCGACATCGACGGCGAGCGGATGACGGTGCAGCCGCAGCTGGTCGCCGAGGCCATGCGTCGTGCTCAGGAGCGCGGCAAGCCGCACAACGAGGGTCGCGTCACGTTCAACAAGCACGCGCTCGCCGCCCTGTCGAAGCAGCTCGTCGCCCAGCTCAAGGCCCGCGGCACCACGATCGACGACTCCGACGAACTCGTGCTCCGCGACGACATCCGCCAGTCGTACGACGTGCGCGTGCTCCTCAACACGGCCTGGTTGCCGCTGACGCCGCAGAAGCTCCTCGACGACCTCTACGCCCGGCCCAACTGGCTCGCCTCGCTGACCCCCCAGTGGACCCCCGAGCAGCGGGCGCTCCTCCGGCGACCCCGCGGCGAGGCGCTGACGATCAGCGACGTTCCGCTGCTCGACGAGGCCGCCGAGCTGCTCGGCGAATTCGACGCGGTGGTCGACGCCGAGAAGCGCGCCCGCAAGCAGCAGCAGAAGCGCGACATCGAGAACGCCGAGCGCGCGATCGAGAACATGCAGGTCGAGGGGATGGTCACCGCGTCCGACATCGCGGGCAACTTCGCCGAGCGGGCCGCCTCCATGACGACCGCCGAGCGGGCGGGCGGCGACCGCACCTGGGCCTTCGGTCACGTCGTGGTCGACGAGGCACAAGAGCTGTCGCCCATGCAGTGGCGCCTCCTCGCCCGTCGTTGCCCGTTGCGGTCGTTCACCGTCGTGGGCGACATCGCCCAGGCGTCGTCGCCGGCATCGGCCGACTCGTGGGAGCGCGCCCTCCAGAGCCTCCTCGGCCGCCGCCGCCGCGAGGGCGCCTGGCGTCTCGAAGAGCTCACCGTCAATTACCGCACCCCGAGCCAGATCGTCGAGTACGCCGAGGGCGTCGCCCGGGCGAGCGGACTGGCGATCACCCCGAGCCGGTCGGTGCGCGCCAGCGAGTGGCCGGTTCGAGAGACGACTTCGCAGGATCCTGCGGCAGCCACGCTCGAGGCCGTCGTCGTCGACCGCGACATCGACGATTCCGGCACCCTCGCCGTGATCGCCCCGCCCGAGCTCGTCACGACTCTCGTCGAGACGCTCGACGCCCGGTTCCCGGGTCAGGTCGCTCCCGGAACAGCCTCGCTCACCCGGCCCATCAGTGTGCTGAGCCCGGCGACGTCGAAGGGTCTCGAGTTCGATTCGGTCGTCGTGGTCTCGCCGTCTCGGATCCTTGCGCTGTCGTCGCGGGGCAATGCCTCACTCTACGTGGCGATGACTCGGCCAACGCAGCGGCTGACCGTGGTCGACGTCCCCTAGAGAAGACGGCTCGGGGGCTACTTCGTCGCGGTGCGGTTCTTCACCAGGGCGAGGGCGTAGTCCTCCCACCAGGTGCCGGCGGTCGGCCCGCCGTTGCAGGTGCCGTCACTGGCGCCCGGCGTCTTGACCCACAGCAGGGCATCCACCTTCGTGGCACCGGATCCGACGCGCGGGTTGACGCCGAGGCCCGCGCCCGTGGCGTTGCACCAGGTGCCTTTCCAGCCGGTTCCGTTTCGCGACACGTCGATGACGAAGTGCGATCCGCCGGTGAGCTTCGACACCTTTGTGCCGTAGGCGCGCTCGTCGGTGGTGGGGTAGTAGTTCGAGACGTTGGTTGCGAAACCCCGGGCCTTGGCGATGCCGGCGGCTCGGAGGCGGGAAGCCATGACGGCCGGGTCGACCCAGTGTGAGTTGCCCGCGTCGAGGTAGGTGGTGACGCCGGCACCGGCGAGCGTCGACACCGCCGCCTTGATCAGCGGCACGCGGGTCTTCTCGACCGAGGGGCAGTTGCTGATCATCGCCAGGGCGTCCGGCTCGACGATCACGGCGGCGCGGTGCCCTTTCAGGGCTGCCGCGATCACCCTGTTCCACGGCCCGTACTGCGCCGCGGTGAGCCCACCCGCCGAGTAGTCGCCGCAGTCGCGGTCGGGAATCGCATAGGTCACGAAGGTCGCCGTGCGGTGTTGCGCCTCCGCAGTGGTAAGGGACTTCGCGATGACGTTCTTGAGCTGGGCCGTGGTGTACCAGTCGCCAAGCCAGACCGCGACGGGCTGCGACGAGATCTGCGCGATGGCTCTCGCATCGGCGGTGCGCTTCGCCTTCTTCAGGTCGGCGACGACGGAGGCCGCCTTCGTGTCGGGCTGCGTCGCGAGACCGCCCGGAAAGAGCGTCTTCGGTTTCGCCTTCTGCACCTGCGCCACCGTCGGCACCTTCGCCGGCGCGGCGTGCACGTCCATCCCCTGCAGCAGGCCGACCCCGACCACGGCCGCGGCACCCGTCATCGCGACGACGCGCACGATCCATCGAAGACGCTGGCCTGACATCGCGATGAGACACCCCTGAAATCGGCCCCGCGAGCACACCGTGCACTCGGCGTCGGCCGTCGTCCAAGTCCACCAGCCGGGCACGCAAACAACGAGCGCCCGTTCGGGGGAGGGAGACACCCCAGTCCGGGGCACAGGGGCGAGGCGAACGATCCGCAGTCGGTTCTCTAGGCTGGAGCGTATGTCTGCTTCCAGCGCCTCCGAGCTCATCGATCGCCTCACGGCGGTCATCCCCGACTTCCCCAAGCCCGGAATCCTGTTCCGCGACATCACCCCCGTGTTCGCCGATGCGGAGGCGTTCGGCGTCGTGTGCGCCGCCCTCGCCGAGCCCTTCGAAGGGGGCTTCACCGCAGTCGCCGGAATCGAGGCGAGGGGCTTCGCGCTCGCCGGAGGCATCGCCGCTCAGACCGGCACCGGCGTGCTCACGGTGCGGAAGGCCGGCAAGCTCCCCGGCGAGGTGCTCAGCGAGACGTATGCGCTCGAATACGGCGAGGCGTCGATCGAGTTGCGCCCCGGCCAGTTGCCCGCGGGCTCGAGGGTGCTCGTCGTCGACGACGTGCTGGCGACGGGCGGAACGGCCGAGGCCTCGATGACGTTGCTCGAACGCGCCGGCTACGAGGTCGTCGGCATCGCCGTGCTGCTTGAGCTCGACGGGCTCGATGGTCGTGGGCGCCTCAATTCACGGGTGCCCGTGCACGCGCTCGCCTCCGCCCCGGCCTGACCCCGAAGGGCCGCCCGTTCGGCGGCTCAGACGGTCAGCAGCCCCTGCGGCACGAGCATCCACACGTCGGCAACTGCGGCAATGAGAGCCACCAGGACGAACACGAACACCCAGAACAGCCCGGGCAAGTGGGTGAGCCTGGCGAGCTGATCGGCGTCGGACTGCTGCGTGCGGCTGCGGGTGCGGCTGGCCTGGAGCTCGATGCTGGCGCGAAGTGCACCGAGTGCGAGCACGACGGCCAGCACGTGCCCGAAGACGAGTTGCCACTCGGGGGTGGCGAACCACGTCACGGCGAACACGATGGCTGCGCCGACGAGGATCACCCAGAGCCCGAACCAGTTGCGGATCTGGATCAGCATCAGAGCCAGCACGAGCAGGAGTGCCCAGAGGAGCCCCGCCGAATACCCTCGGCTCAGCATCCAGGAGGCGCCGAGTGCGGCAAGGGCGGGTGCCGTGTAGCCGGCGAGCAGGGTGATCACCATTCCCGGCCCGGTGCGCGGACCCTTCGACACGGTGAGGCCGGAGGTGTCGGAGTGCAGTCGGATGCCGGTCAGGCGGCGCCCCGTGACGACGGCCGCGAGACCGTGACCGCCCTCGTGCACAACCGTCACGGCGTGCCGGACCGTGTGCCAGGTGCCCGGGAGGACGACGAGGAGTGCCCCGACCACGAGAGCCCCGGCGAGCATCGCGAACTCGAGGGGCGGAGAAGTCTGGGTTGCCCGTGACCAGAGCGAGGCGAGGATGTCCACGCCGCAAGCCTAGAGAGAGCCGCTGACAGTCCCGGTCGCCCGCTGGCGGCCCTCCTCTCACCCGGAAGGATGACCGGCCGTCGTCCTCCAGGCCCGAATACCGATCCCATCAGCGGATAGACCGGATGCACACAGGCTCACCCGGTGCCCGTGCCGCACACTGTTCGGATGCGCTTTCGTCCCTGGCTCCTCGTCGTGACCGTCCTGTACCTGATGGCCGTCGCGTGGATGACCCTGCGCCCCTCCGTCTACGGGCACACGACGGGGGAGTACCTCTACCGGGCTCTCGGCTTCTTCGAACGCCACGACGCCACGAATTGGCTCACCTTCTCCGTCGTCGAGTCGATCGCGAACGCCCTTATGTTCGTGCCGCTCGGCTTCTTCCTGGCCCTGTTCTTTCCGAAGCGGCTCTTCTTCGTGGCCGTGGGGCTCTGCGTTCTCCTCTCCGCGGGCATCGAGGCGTTCCAGGGCTCGTTCCTCTCCTCCCGCGTGAGCGACGCCGCCGACATCCAGCACAACGGCATCGGCGGCTTCATCGGCGTGATGATCGCCCTCGTGCTGCGGCTGATGTTCCTGCCGTTCGCGTCGGCGGGCCGCAAGCCTGTTTCGACGCCGGCTCGTCGGGAGCCTGCCGGGCTGGTACGCTAGGCAGGTTGCCGTCCAACGGCCGCGGAGAAAGAGAGCTCGCGCATCCGGCGCCGAGCACCGCGCAACGACTGAAAGGGGATCCAGCTATGGCACTTGCACCCGAAGTGAAGACTGCGATCATCGAAGAATACGCGACCCACCCCGGCGACACGGGATCCCCCGAGGTTCAGGTGGCTGTGATGACTCAGCGCATCAAAGACCTCACCGAGCACCTCAAAGAGCACAAGCACGACCACCACTCGCGTCGTGGCCTGCTTCTGCTCGTGGGCCAGCGTCGTCGCCTCCTGGGCTACCTCAGCGATGTCGACATCACGCGGTACCGCGCTCTCATCGAGCGTCTCGGACTGCGTCGATAACGACCATTCTCGATAACTGAAGCAAAGTCGCTCGCGGCTTACACTCTTCACTCGAACAGCCCGCCTTTTTCGGAAGGCGGGCTGTTCTCGTTGTGGTCGGCAGACCCGGATCCTCGAGTCTTTCCGGTGTGCTGGGCGTCGACTGTCGCGGCAGATCAGTACCAGTTGTGGGCGACCTCGTGCGACCAGGCGCCGCAGGGGGAGCCGTAGGCCGCAGCGATGTAGCCGAGGCCCCAGTTGATCTGGGTGCGGTAGTTCGTCTGCCAGTCGAGTCCGGCCGTCGCGAGCTTCGTCGCCGGGAGCGCCTGCGGAATGCCGTACGCCTGGCTCGACGGGTTGAGGGCGCTGGTGCGCCAGCCCGACTCCTGGTTCCAGAGCAGCACGAGGCACGACATCTGCGACGAGTCCCAGCCGTGCGAGGGGAGGGCGCCGCGGGCGTAGGCCTGGGCTCCGGCGGGATCGTCGACGACGCCCGACCCGAGCGAGCCTCCGGCGGATCCTGAGCCACCCGAAGAAGCGGAACCACCCGACGACCCGGAACCCGAGGATCCGCCCGACCCGCTCGATCCTGACGAACCCGACGAGACCGGCGCCGCTGCAACCGGCGCCGCAGCCTTCCTCGCTGCCTCGGCCTGCTGGGCGGCCAGCGCGTCGGCGGCCTCGGCTGCCCGCTTCTGCTGCGCGGCGTAGGCGGCTTTGGCGGCCTCGCCCTGGCGGTACTTCTTCTCGAGGGTGGCCCACGTGCTGTTCAGCGCGGCGAGCTGTGAGTAGAGGGTCGACTGCGTGCGGGTGGCGGTCGCCACCTCGTCGTCGGCTGATTGCTGGGCCGACTGCGCGGTCGAGAGGGCCGTCTTCGCGGTGGCGGCGAGACGGTCGCGCTCATCGGCGGCAACCTTCGCCTGGTCACTCAGCGACGAGACCGAACGACTCGCGACGGTGGCCTGGTCGAGCACGGTCTGCCACTGCGTCGTCAGCTGCGAGAGGGCGCCGAGCTTGTACAGCGTCTTGTCGGCATTCTCGCCGGTGAGAAGTTGACCCTCCATCGACGAGCCGCCGATACGGAACAGGTGCGCCGCGAGCTGACCGGCCTCCTGGTGGGCTTCGGCCGCTTTGGTCTTCTGCTTTGCCACCTCGGCGTCGAGGGCATCGGCCTGGCTGCTCGCGGCCTGATACTTCTGCTGGGCCTCGGAGTTCGCGGCGTCGGCTTGCAGCGCCGCCTGGCTCTTCGTGGCAGCGGCCTGCTCGAGGCCGTCGAGGGCCGACGTGATCTTCGCGACCTGCTTCTTCGTGGCGCTGGCATTGCCCTTGGCCGCTTCGACCTGGCTCCACGACGGGTACGCCGACGCCGACAGAGGAGAGACGAGGATCCCACAGGTCACGGTGACCACGGCCACCGCGCTCACGACGGTCAGCGAACGGTGGCGCAGCGTGCGCGGGCGCACTCGGGCGAATGGCATGGTCCCGACCATAACGCCGATCACACGAGTAACACCAGTCACATGAGCCACATTCGGCGCGTGCCAGGAGGAAAAATATCGCCTGGTGCTACTCTCGACCACATAGGACCAGGCTGGCAGCAGCTGGTCACCGGTGGTGATCTTCGGGCCTCGACGTCGTTTTCGAGTCGGGCCCGAGCGTTTCTACTGTTGACCAGGCATACGCCACCGCAGGCGCCACTCTCGGCGCTCCGGGTTCGTGTGCGCACCTCTCGTGCCTCGAAGCCTCCTGCTCCTACTGAGTGACATCGCCTCCCACACGGGGAGACGATTCAAAACAAAGAGGAGAAAACCCCCATATGGAGGGTCCAGAAATCAAGTTCGCCGAAGCCGTCATCGACAACGGCAAGTTCGGCACCCGCACGGTCCGGTTCGAAACCGGCCGTCTCGCGCAGCAGGCTCAGGGAGCCGTCGCCGCGTACCTCGACGAAGACACCATGCTTCTGTCTGCCACCAGCGCCTCGAAGAACCCGAAAGACAACTTCGACTTCTTCCCGCTGACCGTCGACGTCGAAGAGCGCTCGTACGCCGCGGGCAAGATCCCCGGCTCGTTCTTCCGTCGTGAGGGTCGCCCCTCCACCGAGGCGATCCTGGTCTGCCGTCTGATCGACCGGCCGCTGCGTCCGTCGTTCGTCGACGGTCTCCGCAACGAGGTCCAGATCGTGATCACCGTCCTGAGCATCGCTCCCGACGAGTTCTACGACGCTCTGGCCATCAACGCCGCCAGCGCCTCGACCCAGATCTCCGGTCTGCCCTTCTCCGGCCCCGTCGCCGGTGTGCGCCTCGCGCTCATCAAGGGCCAGTGGGTCGCGTTCCCGAAGGCGTCGCAGCTCGAAGACGCCGTCTTCGACCTCACCGTCGCCGGCCGTGTCGTCACCGACGCCGCGGGCAACGAAGACGTCGCGATCATGATGGTCGAGGCCGAGGCCACCGAGCACGCCTGGGGCCTCATCCAGGGCGGCGACGTCAAGCCCGACGAGGCCGTCGTCGCACAGGGTCTCGAGGCGGCGAAGCCGTTCCTCAAGGTCCTCGTCGAGGCTCAGTCGAAGCTCGCCGCGCAGAGCGCGAAAGAGATCGCCGACTACCCCGTCTTCCCGCCGTACACCGACGAGGTCTACTCGGCCGTCGCCGCTGTCGCCGAAGAAGAGCTGAAGGCCGTCTACAAGATCGCCGCCAAGGTCGAGCGCCAGAACGCCGACGACGAGCTCAAGGGCCGTGTCAAGGCGGCTGTCGCCGCCAAGGTCGAGGCCGGCGAACTGCCCGCCGCGGCCAATGGCCAGGTCTCCGGTGCGTACAAGTCGGTCACCAAGAAGGTCGTCCGCACGCGCATCCTCACGGAGCAGATCCGCATGGACGGTCGTGGCCTCGCCGACATCCGTCCGCTCGACGCCGAGGTGCAGGTCATTCCTCGCGTCCACGGTTCCGCCATCTTCCAGCGCGGCGAGACCCAGATCCTGGGCGTCACCACGCTGAACATGCTCAAGATGGAGCAGCAGATCGACTCGCTGAGCCCGATCACGAAGAAGCGCTACCTGCACCACTACAACTTCCCGCCCTACTCGACCGGTGAGACCGGCCGTGTCGGTTCGCCGAAGCGTCGCGAGATCGGCCACGGCTTCCTCGCCGAGCGCGCCCTCGTCCCCGTCCTGCCGAGCCGCGAAGAGTTCCCCTACGCGATCCGTCAGGTCTCCGAGGCGCTCTCCTCGAACGGCTCCACCTCGATGGGCTCCGTCTGCGCCTCGACGCTGTCGCTGCTCAACGCCGGTGTGCCGCTCAAGGCTCCGGTTGCCGGTATCGCCATGGGTCTCGTCTCCGACGAGGTCGACGGCCAGACCCGCTACGCGGCTCTCACCGACATCCTCGGCGCCGAAGACGCCCTCGGCGACATGGACTTCAAGGTCGCCGGTACCTCCGAGTTCGTCACTGCGATCCAGCTCGACACGAAGCTCGACGGCATCCCCTCGGCTGTGCTCGACGCCGCTCTCAAGCAGGCGAAGGAGGCCCGCACGGCCATCCTGAACGTGCTGAACAGCGCCATCGACACCCCCGACGAGATGGCTCCGACCGCTCCTCGCGTCATCAGCGTCCAGATCCCGCAAGACAAGATCGGCGAGCTGATCGGCCCGAAGGGCAAGACGATCAACGCCATCCAGGACGAGACCGGCGCCGACATCTCCATCGAAGAAGACGGCACCGTGTACATCGGCGCTGTCGACGGTCCGTCCGCTGAGGCCGCGCGTGCGCAGGTCAACGCGATCGCGAACCCGACCAACCCCGAGATCGGCGAGCAGTTCCTCGGCACGGTCGTCAAGATCGCGACCTTCGGTGCGTTCGTGTCGCTTCTCCCCGGCAAAGACGGCCTGCTGCACATCAGCGAGGTTCGTAAGCTCGCCGGTGGCAAGCGCGTCGAGAACGTCGAAGACGTGCTCGGAGTTGGCCAGAAGATCCTCGTCGAGATCACCAAGATCGACGACCGCGGCAAGCTCTCGCTCGCCCCGGTCGTGGCCGACGAGGCCGACACCGACGGTTCCGGCGCGACCGAGGAGTCGACTGACGCCTCCGTCGAGGTCTGACCCTCGAGCTGACTGATCGACGAACGCCCGTTCCTGCTTCGGCAGGGGCGGGCGTTCTCGTTGTGCCTGATCAGTGTGCTGAGTGCCGCCGAATGCCGGGCGGCCCCCGCCGTAGACGGCATTAGGCGGCACTCGGGACGTGGCACTAGGCGCGTGGCACCCGCCACGCGGCACAGCGTGCCCGACCCGAGAATTGGCGAAGGGCCGGAACCGCGATCCCCACCGCGGCCCGGCCCTTCTGGCATCGATCATGCGTACCGATGCAATAGTGACGACACCGCTCCCCACCACGAAGAACGATGCCCCGGAACCCTCCCAGGAACCGCACGAGAAGAACATTACGGACGGCCCCTGAGGGGAGCACTTGCGCTGACTCTGCGTCTGCTGAATGGTCACGATGAGGTGGCTGTGGAGCGTGCCCCGTGGGATCCTTCGTTTTTCCCGAATTGGGGTGGCGAATTTGGTAACGAGTTGGTGCGGCGCGCTGTTGACTGGACGAGGAGACCGTATTGTCGTCTCAACCCAGGGATCAGGAGACGCAGGTGACGGAGTCGCCCTCGAGCATCGAGACTCCTAGCACCGTGCCATCCGACGTCGTTGCTCCGGCAACCGAGGCGCCGAGCCAGCGCCACGGGCGTCGGGCCGCACTCACGTCGCCCATCTCCACGGTGCCTGTCGACCTCGGCATCATCCAGCCTCGGCGCCGCCTCGGCACGTCTGACCTGCGCGTGTTCCCCATGGCGCTGAGCGGAAACGTGTTCGGCTGGACGGCCGACGACAAATCGAGCTTCGACGTGCTCGACACCTACTTCAAGGTCGGCGGCAACTTCGTCGACACGGCCGACTCGTACGGCGACGGCCGCAGCGAAGAGCTCATCGGCGAGTGGATGCATTCGCGACGCATGCGCGAAGACGTGGTCCTCGCGACGAAGATCGGCAAGAGCCTCGACAACCCGGGTCTCACGCCGCTCTCGATCGAACGCGCCGTCGAGGCCTCGCTCCGGCGCCTCGGCACCGACCACATCGATCTGCTGTACCTGCACGTCGACGACACCGATGTGGCCTTCGAGCGAACGTTGCTGGGGGTCGACCGGTTGATCCGTGCCGGCAAGGTGCGCTGGTTCGGCGGCTCAGACCACTCCGGTAATCGTCTCTATGAGGCGCGAATCGCCGCCGGAATGCTGGGCGTCGCACCGATGGTCGCGCTGCAGAACCGCTACAACCTCGTCGAGCGCTCCGAGTACGAGCGCGACCTCGCGCAGGTCGCCTCGCAGCAGCGCTTGGCCGTCATGCCTCGATTCGCCCTGGCGAGCGGCTTCCTCTCGGGCAAGTACCGCCGCCGCGCCGACGTCAAAGGGCACCGGAGGGGCAGCGAGGTCGCCAAGCTGCTCACCAAGAAGAACCTCAGGATCCTGGCCGAGGTCGATCGGATCGCCTCTCTGCATGCCGCCCCGGCTTCGGCAGTCGCCCTCGCCTGGCTTCTGACGAAGCCCAACGTCGTGGCGCCGGTCGTCAGCGCGACCTCTCCGTCGCAGGTGATCGAGCTCGTCGAGGCTGCTCGCGTGCAGCTGACGCGCCATGACGTGGCCGAGCTCGACCGGGTGAGCGCCCACTAGAAGCAGAGTTCACGGGGCGCCGTGGTCGCGAGGGGCAGTGTTCACGAGGAGCAGTGCTCGCTGGGTGCCGTGCCCGACAGTCGCCGTGCCCCACTTGCCGCCGTGCGGGCGCGCTGAGCGGGGGTCAGACGCAGTCGGCGAGGAGTCGCTCGGCCACCCGGGACAGCGCGGCGGTGGAGGCAATGGGGTCGCCGGCGTAGCCGCCGACCATCGCGCCATCGCGGGCGAGCAGGAACTCGTCGGCGGCGTCGCCCGAGAGTGGGTGGCCCGCCTTGCGGAAGAGCTCCACAAGGGTGTCGGTGAACCACTCGCGGTGCTGGAGAACGACCTGGCGAACCGGGTGTGACGAATTCGCAAACTCGGCAGCCGCGTTGACGAATGGGCACCCGCGGAATTCGGGCCGTTGGATGTCGGCGGTGATCGACGCGATCACGCCGCGGATCACGCCGGTGGCGTCGGGCTCGCGGGCTGTGATGGCCTCGACCTCGGCAACGGCGGACGCGTGCCGTCGACCGATGTAGTCGACCACGAGGTTGTCTTTGGCGCCGAAGTGTTTGTAGAACGTCGCTTTCGTCACGCTCGACTCGGAGATGAGGCGATCGACGCCGACCGTGCGGATGCCCTCGTCGTAGAAGAGGCGGTCGGACGTGGTCAACACGCGCTGCTTGGCACCGGGACCGGGCTGGTGGGCCCGGGTTGCGGTGGGCTCGACGAGGAGGGAACGCTGGACGGCCGATGGGGGGAATTCGACCGTCACAGCGTGGCTCCTTGAGGACATTCGGCAGGGCCGTCGAAGGGGATAACGACGGTGCCGACATCGAACGTCCGGCTAGCCGCCGATCGAGTCGGCCTCAAGCGGACCCGGTCGGTGAAACCAGAGTATCACACAGGAGGACAAACAGACGAGTCTGTCTGTCCACTAATTGCGTACCCCAGTTCGGGTGTCGCCCATCCCGTAGGCTCGACGCGATGAACGAAGCAGTGCTGAATCGACTCGTGCGCGGGGGTGCCCGATGAACGGTGCCGTCCCTCTTCCCCTCGATGTCGCCGACCTCTCCTTCCGCGCTTCCGGAGGTGAACTCGTCCGGCGAAGCGTCCTGTCGACGGGAGCGCGTGTACTGACCGAGAGCATGCCGGGTTCCCGCAGCGCCACGGTCGGATTCTGGGTCGCCGTCGGCTCCCGAGACGAAACCGGTCACGAACGCGGTTCGACGCACTTCCTCGAGCATCTCCTGTTCAAGGGCACCCCGTCTCGGAGTGCCTTCGAGATCTCGGTGAGCTTCGAGTCGGTCGGAGGGGAGCACAATGCCGCCACCGCCAAGGAGTACACCTGCTACTACGCCAAAGTGCGTGACGTCGACCTCGACATGGCCGTCGACGTCCTGGCCGACATGGTCACCTCGTCGACGATCGACCCCGATGAATTCGAGATAGAGCGCGGGGTGATCCTCGACGAGCTCGCAATGGCCGACGATGACGCCGCCGATGTCGGGAGCGAACGCCTCTTCGAATCGGTCTTCGGCGAGCACCCGCTCGGTCGACCCATCGGTGGCTCGCCCGACAGCATCCGCGCAGCACGCCGCGACGACGTCGTCGACCACTACAGAGCCAACTACCGGCCGCAAGACCTCGTCGTGACCGTGGCGGGAGCCGTCGACCACGAGGCCCTCGTCGGTCGGATCGAGGCCGCCCTGAGTCTCGCAGGCTGGCCTGATGCACCGGGGGCACCCGTCGAGCGCCGCAGCACCCTCGTCAGTCCCCTGTCGCAGGGCGTTCCGACCCAGGTCATACCGAGGCCGCTCGAGCAGGCGACCGTGCTGCTCGGCGTGCCCGGGCTGTCCCTTACCGACGCCCGACGACCGGTCCTCAGCATTCTGAACGCCGTCCTCGGTGGAGGCATGTCGTCACGTCTCTTCCAGGAGATCCGCGAAAAGCGCGGTCTCGCGTACTCGGTCTACTCGTTTGCGGCCAGCTACTCCGATGCGGGCCTCTTCGGGCTGTACGCCGGGTGCGCGCCCAGAAACGCGCGCGAGGTAACCACTCTCCTGCTCGAGGAGTTCGACCGGCTGGCCGCTGACGGCATCACCGACGAGGAGCACTCGCGTTCCCTCGGCATGCTGGGCGGTGCCGCCGCCCTCGCTCTCGAAGACAGCGACACGCGAATGAACCGCCTCGGCCGGGCAGAGATCTCGATGGGTGAGTTCATCGATCTCGATGAATCGCTCGCCCGCCTGGCGAAAGTGACCCCGAACGACGTCGCCGCTCTCGCCGGTGAACTCCGCTCGGGCGTACTGTCCACCGTGGTCGTCGGCGACATCGAGCCCGAGCTCTTCGGCGCCTCGACCGTTTCCGGCGCGGCAACGACGCCGCCCGAAACCCGATGAAGGAGGCGACAGTGTCGCACTACCTCTACCTCGTCCGACACGGCGAACAGCAGGACGCCGAATACGGTCTGCCCGACGGGCCGCTCTCGGAACGCGGTAAGCGACAGGCCCGCGCCATCGCCGCACGACTCGGCGGCGTCCCCTTCGACGCGGCCTGGCACTCGCCACTCGAGAGGGCTGCCGAGACGGCGACCATCATGACCGAGATGATGCCGGCCCTCACCCCCGAGCCCTCGACCCTCCTCTTCGACTGCATCCCATCGGGGCCGACCCCCGATATGCCGCAGGCCTACAAGCCGTTCTTCGGCGGGGTCACCGGAGAAGAGATCGAGGCCGGCGAGGCACAGATGTCCGATGCGGTCGCCGAGTGGCTGACCCCGGCGCGCGAAGACCGTCACGACCTCCTCATCACCCACAACTTCGTGATCGGCTGGTTCGTGCGCGAGGTGTTCGGGGCGCCGTCGTGGCGCTGGATGGGCGTCAACCAGGCCAACTGCGGGCTGACGATCATCCGGGTGCGCTCCGCCAAGCCGCCCGAGCTCGTGACCCACAACGACCTCGGTCACCTTCCGGTCGAGTTGCGGACGGGCCTTCCGGTCGAGCAGCCGCTGTGATTCTGGGGCGGCAGACGGCCGCCCACCGGATCTCGTACCTACCGCGGCGGGCGTAGACGGCGCCGGATCTCCGACACGCTCCGATCGACCGGCGGCGTCTTCGTCCACCACCGCCTAATTTATTGCGGGCTGGTGGAGGGCGAGGCGTCAGAGAAGGGGCTTGGCGTACCAGTGGGTCGCGTTGGGGTTGTCGTTGTACGGCTCGATCGTCGCGTAGCCGGACGCGCGGTAGAGGCCGCCCGCGGCCGTCAGGCTGTCGTTCGTGTCGAGCACGGCCTCCGTCGCGCCGAACGCGCGCGCCCGACGCTCGAGCTCGCCGAGCAGAGCCTTGCCGAGCCCTCGACCCCGGCCCGACGGCGCCACGAAGAGGTGCTTGATCTCGTACTGGACCTTGCCGGCCGCACCGTCTCGGATCCTGCGCACTCCGCCGCAGGCGAAGCCCCGTTCGTCGTCTGACAGGTCGACGACCACGAAGACCCCGTGCGGGGGAGTGAAGAGCGAAGCATCCGGGAAGGCCGTCTTGTAGCCGACCGGATCGGGAAAGGTGGCTATGCGCTCGGTGAAATAGGCGTCCAGGAGGGCGTGCGCCTCGGGCGCGTCGACGGGAAGTTCTCGGTAGTGCACCACGAGCATCGATGCTACCGAGCCCGGTAGGTTGGAGGTATGTCCATACGCGTCGCTGTCGTCGGAGCCACCGGGCGGATGGGCCAGCTGTTCCTCCGCCTCATCGAAGAGACCGACGGGTTCGAACTGCATGCCGGGCTGTCGTCGCGCGACTCGCTTGACGAGCTGCTCGGGGCCGACCTCGTCGTCGACGTCACGGTGCCGGCGGTGAGCCCCGGCATCGTCGAGAAGGCCGTGCGCGCCGGGATTCCCGTGCTGGTGGGCACCTCCGGCTGGTCGGAGCCCCGGCTCGCCGATCTCCGTCGCGTGGTGGCCGAGGTCGACGGCCCCGGCGTTCTCGTGATCCCCAACTTCTCGGTCGGGTCGGTCCTCGCGACGACCTTCGCGACCATGGCCGCTCGGTTCTTCGACTCCGTGGAGATCATCGAGACCCATCACCCCGGCAAGGTCGACTCGCCCTCGGGCACGGCCATTCGCACGGCCGAGCTCATCGCCGACGCCCGTCGCGACCTCGGCCCCGTGCGCGCCCCGCACGTCGACCAGCGCGCCCGCGGGCAGCAGATCGCCAGCGTGCCCGTGCACAGCCTCCGCCTTCCCGGCATCGAGGCCCGACAGGAGGTCGTCTTCGGCGGCTCGGGCGAGACGCTCTCGCTGACCCACGACACCACCTCGCAGGCCGCGTACGAGAAGGGCATCTTGGTCGCTCTCGCCGCCGCACCCGCCGCCGTGGGCGTCGTCGTGGGGCTCGATCGAGTGCTTCCGCTCGGCTCTCCCGCCGCATGAGCGACTCAGTCGCACTAACCGACGTCAGGATCCGACGGTGAAAGGCCGCATCGCAGCTCTCGTCATGTGCGCCCTGCTGGTGCTCTACCTCGTGCTGGTGGGGCAGCGGGCCGTGCTCTTCATGGCCGCGGGCGAGCCCATCGCGATAGTGATCGGCGTCGCCCTGCTCGTCTTGCCGATCATCGGGGTCGCGGCGCTGCTGTTCGAGATCCGCTTCGGCATTCTCACCGAGCGCATGGTCAAGCAGCTGGAGGCCGAAGACGCCCTGCCCGTCGACGACCTGCCGCGTCGCCCATCGGGCCGCTACGAGCGCGAAGCCGCCGACGTAGCCTTCCCCGCCTACGCCGCGGCGGCTCGAGCAGCCCCGGACGACTGGCGCGCGTGGTTCCGGCTGGGGCTCGCATACGACGCCTGCGGCGACCGACGCCGGGCCCGTGGGGCGATCCGGAGGTCGTTCGGGCTCAGGCGCCGTGCGTCGGCCTGATTCGAGGGCGAGCCGGCGGATCCTTCGGTGTGATCACCCCGCCGGGCCCCGCCCTACTTGATGAGGTCGTCCAGCGCGTCTTCGACGGTCTCGAAGCGGAAGTCGAACCCGTCGTCGATGAGTCGCTGCGGGGTGACCTTCTGGCTGGAGAGGAGCATCTCCTGGCCGGCGTCGCCGAGCAGGGTGCGGATGGCGAACTCGGGCACCGCGAGCTTGTACGGGCGGCCGAGATCAGCTGCCGTTCGAGCCGTGATGCGGTCGCTCGTTGCTGCGACCGGGCCGGTCAGGTTGACCGGGCCAGAGACGTCGCTGGTGAGCAGGTGAACGATGGCGGCGGCCTCGTCGTGAAGGCTGATCCAGGGCCAGATCTGAGTGCCGGTGCCGAGACGGGAGCCGAGGAAGGCCTTCGTGAGGGCGAGAAGCGGCTTCATGGCGCCTCCGGGGGCGATGACGATGCCCGTTCGGAGCAGGACGACCCGCGTCGCCTCGGGGGCGGCTTTCGCCTCGTCTTCCCATTCCGCGACCACGTCGGCGAGGAAGCCTTCGCCGCGGGGGGAGTCCTCGGTGAGGATGTCGAGCGGACGGTCGCCGTAGATTCCGACGGCGGAGCCGCTCAAGAAAGTCGCAGGCGGGTGTTCGGCGTGTTGCATGGCGTCTACCAGCGTGCGCGTAGCCGTCACTCTCGACTCGAGGATCTCGTGCTTGTACGCAGAGGTCCATGGGAGCTTCGTCAGCGACGCACCCGACAGGTTGATCACCGCATCGGCGCGATCGAGCAGGTTGTAGTCGATGATGCCGGCGGACGGCGACCAGGTGAATTCGTCCGGTTTCGTCGTGGGTCGCCTCACCAGCTTCAGCACCTCGTGGCCCTGCGCCTTTGCCTGCCGGGTCACCTCCGTGCCGATCGAACCCGATGCTCCCGCGATCAACACGGTGAGACCCGTCTCGTTCTGTCCCGTCATTGCCTGCCCTTCGTCGAGTCCTCACACTAGACGGGGGTGCTGGCGGTGTCCGGGGGTGCTCGGAGGGTAGTCTCGGAGCCGTGCCTGAAGAGACCCCCGCCACCCCCGAAATCGAATTCCGCAGCGACGTGACGGTCGAGCTCGTCCGCTCGAGCGCCCACGACTCCGACGTGCTGTTCGCTGCGCGTGTCTCGACGATGGGCGAGCTCACCCTCGACGGTGCGCAGGCCTCCGCTGACGGCGAGCAGGCGACCAAGGGCGCCGGCCTCATCAACTACCTCATGCGCGACCGACATGGCTCGCCGTTCGAGCACAACTCGATGACTTTCTACGTGCAGGCGCCGATCTTCGTGTTCCGCGAGTTCATGCGGCACCGCATGGCGTCCTACAACGAAGAGTCGGGCCGCTACCGTGAGCTCAACCCGGTGTTCTACGTGCCTGGCGAGACCCGTAACCTCGTGCAGGTCGGCAAGCCCGGCGCCTACGACTTCCTGCCTGGCAGCCCGGAGCAGTACGAGCTCGTCTCCGAGGCGACGAGAGCCTCCTCCACGCTCGCCTACGACGCCTACCAGAAGATGCTCGAGGCGGGTGTCGCCCGCGAGGTCGCGCGCATCGTCCTGCCGCTCAACATCTACTCGTCGATGTACGTCACCGTGAACGCCCGCTCACTCATGAACTTCCTGTCTCTTCGCACCAAGCGCGAGGGCACGCACTTCCCGTCGTTCCCGCAGCGCGAGATCGAGATGTGCGCCGAAAAGATGGAAGACATCTGGGCCGAGCTCATGCCGCTGACCTACGCCGCCTTCGGCAAGAACGGCCGCGTCGCCCCCTAGGGGCACGTGCCGATACTCTAGGGGGGTGTCGAACATCGCAAACCCCTTCGGGCAGGTCCTCGTCGCACTCGTCACCCCCTTCACCGCAGACGGTGAAGTGGATTGGCCGGGCGTCGAGAAGCACATCGACGACTGCATCACCTCGGGTGCCGACGGCATCGTCGTCACGGGCACAACGGGCGAGACTTCGACTCTCACCGACCCCGAGAAGCTGAAGCTCGTCGAGGTCGGCAAAGACGTCGCCTCGGGCCGCGCCAAGATCATCACCGGGGGCGGCTCGAACGAGACTGCCCACGCGATCCAGCTCTACAAGGCCAGCGAGAAGGCGGGCGCCGACGGCGTCATGATCGTCACGCCGTACTACAACAAGCCCACTCAGGCTGGCGTACTGACGCACTTCCGCATGATCGCCGACGCGACCGACCTGCCCGTCATCCTCTACGACATCCCCGGCCGCACCGGTATCCCGATCAAGTACGAGACGATCCTCCGCGCGGCGAAGCACCCCAACATCGTGGCGGTGAAAGACGCCAAGGGCGACTTCGCCGAGGTCAGCCGGGTGTTGAATCAGACCGATCTGATGTATTTCTCCGGCGACGACGCGAACGTGCTGCCGCACCTCGCCATCGGAGCGACCGGCCTCATCGGCGTCACCGCCAACATCGCCGCGGCGCCCTACCGCACCATCATCGACGCAGTGAACGCGGGCGACCTGCACACCGCGACCCTCGCGCACCAGCAGCTCGAGCCCCTCGTGCGCGCCGTCATGACCCACGTGCCCGGCACTGTCGCCGCGAAGTACATCCTGCACGGCCTGGGGCGCATCTCGAGCCCTCGCGTGCGCCTGCCCCTCGTCGGCCCCGAAGACACCGAGGCTGCCCTCATCGAAGACGAGCTGTCGCACGTGGGCGAGATTCCCGGCGTCGACCTCTCGCGATTCCGCCCCGACCGCAACGCGGCCGCGGGCGGCGCCCTGCCGAAGATCCACGGCACTACGCGCTAGCGTTCGCCGGCTCCGACCGGCACCAGACCTACACCGGAGGTTCACGACCTCGACTTCGACACCCAAGGAACATATGCCTACGACAATCCAGACTCCCCGCGCCCTCGAGAAGGGCACTCTGCGAGTGATCCCGATCGGTGGTCTCGGCGAGATCGGCCGCAACATGACCGCCTACGAGCTCGATGGCAAGATCCTCATCGTCGATGCCGGCGTGCTCTTCCCCGAGGAGCACCAGCCCGGGGTCGATCTGATCCTGCCCGACTTCGGTCCCATCAAAGACCGCCTGAAAGACGTTCTCGGCGTCGTGCTCACGCACGGCCACGAAGACCACATCGGCGCCGTTCCGTATCTCCTCCGTCTCCGCAAAGACATTCCGCTGATCGGTTCGACCCTGACGCTCGCGCTGGTCGAGGCGAAGCTCAAAGAGCACCGCATCCAGCCGTACTCGCTGGCCGTCAAAGAGGGGCAGATCGAGAAACTCGGCCCGTTCGAGCTCGAGTTCATCGCGGTCAACCACTCGATCCCCGACGCTCTCGCAGTCGCGATCCGCACCAGCGCCGGCCTCGTGCTGCACACCGGCGACTTCAAGATGGACCAGCTCCCGCTCGACGACCGCATCACCGACCTCCGTGCGTTCGCGCGTCTCGGCGAGGAGGGCGTCGACCTGTTCCTGCCCGACTCCACCAACGCCGACGTGCCCGGATTCACCGCCCCCGAGCGCGACATCGGGCCCGTTCTCGACGACATCATGTCGCGCGCGCCTCGTCGCGTCGTCGTCGCGAGCTTCTCGAGCCACGTGCACCGTGTGCAGCAGGTGCTCGACGCCGCGCACCTGAACGGCCGCCGCGTCGCCTTCATGGGTCGCTCCATGATCCGCAACATGACGATCGCGGCCGACCTCGGCTACCTCAAGGTGCCCGAGAACGTCCTCATCGACTCGAAGAAGGCCAAAGACCTCCCCGACGACCGGATCGTCTACATGTCGACCGGATCGCAGGGTGAGCCGATGGCCGTCCTCGCCCGCATGGCGAACCTCGAGCACCAGATCGAGATCGGCGAGGGCGACACGGTCATCCTCGCCTCGAGCCTGATCCCCGGCAATGAGAACGCCGTCTACCGAGTGATCGACGGGCTCACGAAGCTGGGCGCGAACGTCGTCCACAAGGGCAACGCCAAGGTGCACGTCTCCGGCCACGCGTCGGCCGGCGAGCTGCTCTACTGCTACAACATCCTGCGTCCGAAGAACGTGCTCCCGGTCCACGGCGAGCACCGCCACCTCTACGCGTCGGCCGCGCTGGCCGAGAAGACGGGTGTGCCGCGCAAGAACATCATCCTGGGCCAGGACGGCATCGTCGTCGACCTCAAAGACGGCGTCGCGACCGTGGCCGGGCAGCTCGACCTCAGCTACGTGTACGTCGACGGCTCCACCGTGGGCGAGATCACCGAGGCCGACCTCAAGGATCGCCGTGTGCTGTCCGAAGAGGGCTTCATCAGCATCTTCCTCGCGATCGACCCAACCACCGGTCGCGTCGTCGTGGGCCCCGAGATCCAGTCGCGCGGGTTCGCCGAAGACGAGCGCGTCTTCGACGACGTCCGTCCGAAGATCCTCGCGGCGCTCACCGAGGCGGCCGAGAACGGCACCCGCGACGCGAATGCCTTCAGCCAGGTCGTCCGTCGCACCGTCGGCCGCTGGGTGAACAGCCAGCACCGTCGTCGTCCAATGATCGTTCCGGTCGTCATCTCAGCTTGATTCCGCGGCGGGTCGCCGCGGCGCCGGACCTCCGACAAGCTCCGGTCGTCCGGCGACGCAGCGACTCGCCACCCCCTCACGTCATTCCTGCAGGCCCTCCGGCCCCCACCAACGTGACTCCTGTGACTCCTGTGAACTGACACGCGCGCCCCAGATGCACCTTCAACCAGTGGTGCAAGGTAGCTTTGCGGCATGCCTACGAGCACTAAGCCCTCGCCGCGCGCCCGCACCACGGGTCGCGCTGCCTCGCGCGCGGGCGGCTCCGGCGCTTCCAAGTCGCCCGCCAAGACCGCCGCCGCCAAGACCGCCGCGACCAGAGCCACGCCGACCAAGAAGCTCCCCGCTTCCAAGTCGCCCGTCGTCATCAACCACGGGCCCGGCATCGGCACTCGGGCCTGGCTCGGCTTGGCCCACGTGGTGGGCGCGGGCTTCCGCGTTCTCGGTCGCGAGTCGCTCGACCCCGACGAGCGCCGCGACGGCGTGCCCTTCTTCCTCGTTCTCCTGGCCATCGCCGGAGCGGTCGTCGAGTGGCTGAACCCGACCGATCCGATCGCGATGGCACTCGACCACTACACGTTCGGCGGCCTGTTCGGACGCGTCGCGTACGCCCTCCCGGTCATCATGGTCGTCTTCGCGGGGTGGCTCTTCCGGCACCCGGCATCCGTGCACGACAACACCCGCATCGGCATCGGCCTGGGGCTCATGGTGGTCTCGATCTCGGGTCTCTGCCACATCTTCGGCGGGCGACCGGAAGCCGCCGGCGGGATGGTCGGTCTGGCGTCGGCCGGCGGGATCCTGGGCTGGGTCGTCGCCTCGTGGATGGTGAGCCTGCTCACCGCGTGGGTCGCCGTGCCGATCGTCTGCATCGTGCTGGCGCTCTCGCTGCTCATCATCACGAAGACCCCGCCGAATCACATCGGCCACAGGCTCCACGAGCTCTACTCCTACCTCTTCGGCGCACCGCAGCCGGGTTCGGTCGCAGCGCAACGCAGCGAGGCCGCCGAGTTCGACGACGCGACCGACGAAGACGCCGAGCAGATGCCGTGGTGGCGCCGAAACAAGAGCGGCCGCGAAGAAGATCCCGCCTACGATTCCCCGGTCGTCGCCGAGACGGCCCCGACAGATGCGCTGGGTCGCCAGCCTCGCGGTCGCAAGGCCAAGGCCGAGCCCGCCGAGGCGTCGTTCACCGAGGTCATCACCGGCTCGCCGTCCGACGACGCACCCGACACTCGCACCGACCTTCTCAGCGACCTCGGTTTCGCCGAGCAGGCGGTCGCGAACGCGTCCGCTGCGACGGCGGCAACCGCAGGATCCGACGGACTCACGAAGGCGTTCACCGCACCCTCCGCACCCGTCCCCACGCCTGCTCCCGTCGTCCCGGCCATGAACCTCGGGCCGTCCGACGCGGCCGCCGATTTCTTCGAGCCCGGAGACGATGAGGCTCCGCAGAGCCTCGAGATCGTCGACGACCAGGCCAGCGACACGCCCTACCGGCTGCCAGCCGTCTCGACGCTCAGCGCCGGCGACCCGGCCAAGACGCGCAGCGAGGCGAACGACGTCATCGTCGCTGCCATCACCGAGGTGCTCACCCAGTTCAACGTCGACGCTCGCGTGATCGGCTTCAGCCGTGGACCGACCGTGACTCGCTACGAGATCGAGCTCGGGCCGGGCGTCAAGGTCGAGAAGGTCACCGCCCTTTCGAAGAACCTCAGCTATGCGGTCGCCTCGAACGAGGTGCGGATCCTCTCGCCGATCCCCGGCAAGAGCGCGATCGGCGTCGAGATCCCGAACACCGACCGCGAGATCGTGTCGCTCGGCGACGTGCTCCGCTCGTCGGTCGCCACCAAGAGCAGCCACCCGATGACGATCGGCGTCGGCAAAGACGTCGAGGGCGGGTACGTCGTCGCCAACCTCGCGAAGATGCCCCACCTCCTCGTGGCCGGTTCGACCGGCTCGGGTAAGTCGAGCTTCGTCAACTCGATGATCACCTCGCTGTTGATGCGCGCCAAGCCGAGCGACGTGCGCATGGTGCTGATCGACCCGAAGCGCGTCGAGCTCTCCATCTACGCCGGCGTGCCGCACCTCATCACTCCCATCATCACGAACGCCAAGAAGGCCGCCGAGGCGCTCCAGTGGGTCGTCAAGGAGATGGACATGCGGTACGACGACCTCGCGTCGTTCGGGTTCCGTCACATCGACGACTTCAACAAGGCCGTCGTGAACAACGAGATCGTCCTGCCACAGGGGAGCGAGCGGAAGCTCAAGCCGTACCCGTACCTCCTGGTCGTCGTCGACGAACTCGCCGACCTCATGATGGTCGCGCCCCGAGACGTCGAAGACTCGATCGTCCGCATCACGCAGCTGGCCCGGGCATCGGGAATCCACCTCGTCCTCGCGACGCAGCGTCCGTCGGTCGACGTCGTCACCGGACTCATCAAGGCCAACGTTCCGTCGCGGCTCGCATTCGCCGTGACGAGCGTCACCGACTCGCGGGTCATCCTCGACCAGCCCGGCGCCGACAAGCTCATCGGTCAGGGTGACGGCCTGTTCCTCCCCATGGGCGCCTCGAAGGCCATGCGTGTGCAGGGCGCCTGGGTGCAGGAGAGCGAGATCAACGAGGTCGTCCAGCACGTCACCCGTCAGGCTCGACCCGACTACCGCTCCGACGTGGCCCAGGTCACCGAGAAGAAAGAGATCGACGGCGACATCGGCGACGACCTCGAACTCCTCCTCGCCGCGGCCGAGCTCGTGGTCTCGACCCAGTTCGGTTCGACGTCGATGCTGCAGCGCAAGCTCCGTGTCGGCTTCGCCAAGGCCGGACGCCTGATGGACCTCATGGAGTCACGCGACATCGTCGGGCCCTCGGAGGGGTCGAAGGCGCGAGACGTGCTCGTGACGGTGGAGCAGCTGCCGGGGGTGCTCGCACGGTTGCGCGGGCAGGATGCGCCGGCCTCGAGCCAGGGTTCCCCGGATCCTTCGATCTCCCGCCCCGACGACGGCGCCGACATCTACAGCGCCGACCCCGTGGGCGACATGACCCGCGGATATCGCGAGGTGGACGGCGACGACGAGCAGTCGGAAGACGCCTGGGGCCTGACGGGACGAGACTAGAGCCATGAGTCACGATCCCGCTGGCAGCCCCCGCGCCAAGGCCTTCCCGTTCACCGGCCGCATCGTCCGCCGCGGTGACGGCCCGGCTTCGACGGCCAACATCGCCAACATCATCACGGTGGTGCGGATCCTCATGGCGCCGCTGTTCTTCGTGTTGCTCCTCGTCGACGATGGCGAGATGGGGTCGTTGCGCATCTGGGCTGCGGTCATCTTCGTGGTGGCGATCCTGACCGACAGCCTCGACGGGTTCCTGGCCCGACGACAGAATCTGGTCTCAGACTTCGGCAAGATCGTCGATCCGCTTGCCGACAAGGTGCTGACCGGTGGCGCGTTCATCGTCCTCAGCTTGCTGGGCGAACTGCCGTGGTGGGTGACCATCGTGATCCTCATCCGCGAGGTCGGCATCACGGTCTACCGGTTCGTGGCGCTCAGCGACCGGGTCATCCCGGCCTCGCGCGGCGGCAAGCTTAAGACCCTGCTGCAGGGCGTCGCCCTCACGCTGGCGCTCTTCCCGTTCACGACCTGGCTGGGCGACTGGTTTACCTGGGTCAACATCGTCGTCATGTCAGCTGCCTTCGTCGCGACCGTGCTCTCCGGCCTCGACTACATGCGGGTCGCCCTCCGCCATTCGCGAGCCCGCGCATGACCCTCGTCGTCGACGTCGTCGCCTCGCTCCGTGCACGGGGCCTCACCATCGCCGTCGCGGAGTCGCTCACCGGCGGCCTGCTCGTCGCCGAGCTCGTCTCCGTTCCCGGCGCCTCCGCGGTCGTCGCCGGGGGAGTCGTGGCCTATCAGACCGAGGTCAAGCACTCCCTGCTCGGAGTATCGGCGTCGCTCCTGGCCCAGCACGGCGCTGTCCACCCCGACGTCGCGATCGCGATGGCGCGGGGCGTCCGCGAGCGTCTGACGCTCGGGCACCGTCAGGCCGACATCGGCATCGCCACCACGGGCGTCGCCGGGCCGGAGGGGCAGGACGGCCAGCCTGTCGGCACTGTCTACGTCGGGATCGTCTGGCAAGACCACTCCGAGGTCGTACCCCTCGCACTGGAGGGTGACCGAACAGCAATCCGATCGGCTACCGTCGACGAATCACTCTCAGCACTTCAGCGACTGCTCGAACGGCCTCGGGAATAGACAGGGTTTCGGTCTCGTTACATCTCGCAGGTACACACGGCGCATTCAAAGCCTGCTGGCTACAGTTACACCAGCGACGACAGTTAGTGTTACTCACCCACAGAAGTACTTCGACTTCGGTGGGTCGTCCTCAGAAGGAGGGTCCCTATGGTTCTCGTACGTCAAGAAATCGGCGACGTCCTTCGTGACTTCCGCTTGCAAAAGGGTCGCACGCTTCGTCAGGTCGCATCGAAGGCCAGCGTCGCGCTCGGGTACCTCAGCGAGGTGGAGCGTGGCCAGAAAGAGGCCAGCTCCGAGATCCTCGCGTCTGTGGCGGATGCTCTCGAGACGCCTATCTCCACCATCATGCGTGAAGTCGGTGACCGCATGGCGGTTATCGAGGGGTTGAACCGCATCCCCGACACGCTCCCCGACGACCTCGTCGCCGAGTTCGACGCCGACCTCGCGGTCCGCTAGTCGCACTCCGCTTCGAGCTTCGGACGCCCCGGCCTTCTGGTCGGGGCGTTCTTTCGTGTGGGGCTTGATAGGTGGGTCACGCTCGCGGGTTCGCCCGCGCGGAGTCGAACTTCAGGATCCGACGGCTCACTTCCCACAGGGCGGGTAGCCTCGACCGGTGCGCAAGAGTGAATTCGCCCGGGCTGTGATCGACGAGTTCGGAGAGGGCTACGGCCGGGTCGTGACCCGCGATGCCGTGCTCCCGGCGCTCGGCAATGTGTCGGCCGACGCGGCCATCGCCCGCGGAGATGAGCCGCGCGACGTGTGGTTGGCGCTCTGCGACGCCGAAGACGTGCCGGTGGAGCGTCGTCACGGCGTGGGTCTGCCGAAGCCGCGGAGCTGATCGGGCCGCCGACCTTCTCCCGTCCGAATTTGAAGGAGATCTGGCGCCGCGCAGCCCCGGATCCGCATGCCCGCGGTCGCGTGTGCCGGTTTTTCCTTCGAATTCGGGCAGCGGCATGAGCGACACGCCGCCCCTGGGCCACTCGAACATGTGTTCGGTTGAGTGTTAGCCTCGTCTTCACAGGGGCTCGCTGGGGCCCGGTTCTCCACGGAGGGCCTGCTGCCGCTCTGAGTGTCGGTGGTTCTCCGTAGCGTTCTTTTCACCAGCGCTTCCCCTGAGCCTTGTCGAAGAACATCCGGCCTTGCACCATCGGCCGGTCGGGGCACGACAGCCTATAGGCGCACCGCCCATCCGCACCGGATGTCATCCAAGGAGAACACCATGCCCTCAGTTGCTGACCGCGAGAAAGCCCTCGAGACCGCACTCGCCCAGATCGACCGCCAGTTCGGTAAGGGCGCCGTCATGAGGCTCGGGAGCGACGAGCGCGCTCCCGTCGCCATCATCCCCACGGGCTCGATCGCCTTGGATGTCGCGCTCGGCATTGGTGGGCTTCCTCGGGGTCGAATCGTCGAGATCTACGGGCCTGAGTCGTCGGGTAAGACGACCCTCACCCTCCACGCGATCGCGAACGCTCAGAAGTCCGGAGGCATCGCCGCCTTCATCGACGCCGAGCACGCCCTCGACCCGGAGTACGCCAAGAAGCTCGGCGTCGACATCGACGCCCTTCTCGTGTCGCAGCCCGACACCGGTGAACAGGCGCTCGAGATCGCCGACATGCTGGTCCGTTCCGGTTCGATCGACCTCGTCGTCATCGACTCCGTCGCAGCCCTCGTGCCGCGCGCCGAGATCGAGGGCGAGATGGGTGACTCTCACGTCGGCCTCCAAGCTCGACTCATGTCGCAGGCGCTTCGCAAGCTCACCGGTGGTCTCAGCCAGACCGGCACCACGATGATCTTCATCAACCAGCTGCGCGAAAAGATCGGAGTCTTCTTCGGAAGCCCGGAGACGACCGCCGGTGGTAAGGCCCTCAAGTTCTACGCATCCGTCCGCCTCGACATCCGTCGCATCGAGACTCTCAAAGACGGCACCGATGCCGTGGGTAACCGCACCCGCGTCAAGGTCGTCAAAAACAAGATGGCACCGCCGTTCAAGCAGGCCGAATTCGACATCCTCTACGGTGTTGGCATCTCGCGTGAGGGCAGCCTGATCGACTTCGGTGTCGAGCACGGCATCGTGCGCAAATCGGGCGCGTGGTACACCTACGAGGGCGACCAGCTCGGGCAGGGCAAAGAGAACTCCCGCAACTTCCTGCTGTCCAACAAGTCGATCGCTCTCGAGATCGAGCAGAAGATCCTGGCCAAGCTCGGCGTCGGCGCCGACGGTGCGGCTGCGAAGGCCGCAAACGACGCGGCCGCAGCAGCCGCGACACCGGCAGCCGCTCCGTCGGTCGCACCCATCCAGCGCAAGCTGGCAGAGCGCAAGGGCGCATGAGCGACAACGACGATCGCCTCGCGCCGGTAACCCCGCTCTTCGGGGCCGGGTGGGCAAAGCCGGGCACCAGGGCACCTGACGAGCCGGAGTGGGCTGACCCCGACGAGTCCGCGTCGTTCGAGGCGCGGGCCACTCGGGGCGACGCCGAGGCAGCCGATGGCGGGATCGCCGACATCGATGGGCATTCCTCACACGGGCCTGTGTCGCCGCGGGGCCGTGAAGCGGCAGAGCCTGACGGTGCCGTGGTCTCGGCCCTGCCGACCTACGCCGCGTTCGCGGCCCGGTCTGAGGGCTCCGAAGCCGGCCCGGACGTCGAGCGCGAGCCCGAGCCCGAGCCCGAAACAGAACCCGAACCCGAAGAGACGTACGACGCGGCCAAGGCTCGAGCAGAAAACATCAGCCTGCATGCGCTTTCCCGCCGGGGTGTCTCATCGGCCGAAATGACCAAGACCCTTCGATCGCGTGATCTCCCTGACGAGGTCGTCGCTGAAGAGATCGAGCGTCTCGAACGAGTCGGGCTGCTCAACGACGATGAGCTCGCCGAAAACCTGGTCCGCAGCAAGCAAGATCGCAAGGGCTTGGGCAAGGGCGCTATCACGGCTGAACTCCGTCAGCGCGGTGTCGCACAGGAGTCGATCGAGGCAGCCATCGCCGAGATCGACGATGACGAGGAGCAGGCGCGCGCCGACGACTGGGCCACCAAGCGCGCCGGGCAGCTCCGCGGTCTCGACCAGGCAACTGCCGAGAGGCGACTCAACGGCTACCTGATGCGGCGGGGCTACCGGTCGGAGGTCATCCGTCGAGCGGTCGAGAAGGCTCTGCCCCGGGGTGGGCCCCGCGGCGGGGGATCGCGCGGGGGCGTTCGATTCGAGTGAGGGGTCGCGGATTCTCGGCTCCGACATCGTCGGGTACGAGGCGCGGCCCGCAAAGATTTACACTGGAGCACTATGTCGACGGTCCTCGAAACCAGCGCACCCGTTCCTACGGATGCCCGCGCACGCACCTATGAGGTGCGCACCTTCGGGTGCCAGATGAACGTCCACGACTCCGAGCGACTCAGCGGATCGCTCGAAGCTGCCGGCTACGTACCCGCCGACGGGGCCGAGGCCGACATCGTCGTCATCAACACGTGCGCGGTGCGAGAGAACGCCGACAACAAGCTCTATGGCACGCTCGGGCACCTGGCCCAGACGAAGCGCAACCACGAGGGCATGCAGATCGCTGTCGGGGGATGCCTCGCCCAGAAAGACAAGTCGGTCATCCTCGACCGAGCGCCGTGGGTCGACGTCGTCTTCGGAACGCACAACATGGGCGCTCTGCCGACTCTGCTGGAGCGCGCGCGTCACAACGACGAGGCGCAGCTCGAGATCCTCGAGTCGCTCGACGTCTTCCCCTCGACGCTGCCGACGAAGCGCGACTCGACGTACAGCGGATGGGTCTCGATCTCGGTCGGGTGCAACAACACCTGCACTTTCTGCATCGTGCCCGCGCTCCGGGGCAAGGAGAAAGACCGCCGTCCCGGCGAGATTTTGGCCGAAATCCAGGCCCTCGTCGACGATGGCGCCGTCGAGGTGACGCTCCTCGGGCAGAACGTCAACTCGTATGGCGTCGAGTTCGGAGACCGGGGCGCCTTCGCGAAGCTGCTTCGTGCCGCCGGTCAGATCGACGGTCTCGAGCGCATTCGGTTCACCAGCCCCCACCCCGCCGCCTTCACCGACGACGTCATCGACGCGATGGCTGACACACCCTCGGTCATGCCGCAGCTTCACATGCCCCTGCAGTCGGGGAGCGACCGGATCCTCAAGGCCATGCGCCGCAGCTATCGCAGCGAGAAGTTCCTCGGCATCCTCGATCGTGTCCGCGCGCAGATGCCCGATGCGGCTATCAGCACAGACATCATCGTGGGGTTCCCCGGCGAGACCGAAGACGACTTCCAAGAGACGCTCCGCGTCGTCGAGCAGTCGAGGTTCGCTACCGCGTTCACGTTCCAGTACTCCGTCCGACCGGGCACACCCGCCGCCGACTACGCTGATCAGATTCCCAAGGCCGTCGTGCAGGAGCGCTTCGAGCGTCTCGCCGCTCTGCAAGACCGCATCTCGTACGAAGAGAACGAGAAGCAGGTCGGGCGAGTGGTCGAACTCTTGGTGGCAACCAACGAGGGGCGCAAAGACGAGGCCACACACCGGCTCTCGGGTCGCGCGCAAGACTCGCGTCTCGTGCACTTCGAATTGCCCGCGGGTATCGAGGCGCCCCGTCCCGGAGACATGGTCACGGTCGAGATCACCGAGGCGAAGCCGTTCTACCTGCTTGCCGATCAAACGGTGACGACCCCGTTCTCCGTTCGGCGTACCCGAGCGGGCGACGCGTGGGATCTCGCCCAGGCGGCCTCCTGCGGTGTGCCCAGCGGCTCGACGGGTGCGACGTCGGCCACGAAGCCGCGGGTGTCGCTCGGCCTGCCCACGCTTCGGGTGTCGACGACGCCGATCTACGATTCGTTCGACTCCGAACGGTAGGCGCGTCGCCAGTGAGCGCGTTGCCGCGCCTCGATTTCGCTGTCGTCGTGGGGGCGACCGGTACCGGTAAATCGACCTTCTCGCTCGACCTCGCCGACGCACTCGCCACTCGCGGGCGCACCGCCGAGATAGTCAATGCCGACGCGATGCAGCTGTACCGGGGCATGGACGTCGGCACCGCGAAGCTTCCGGTTGCCGAACGCCGAGGTATCCCGCATCACCTGTTCGACGAACTCGACGTCACCGACGAGGCCAGCGTCGAGTGGTACCAGCGACGGGCACGCGAGGTCGCGAGCGGCATCTTCGACCGCGGGGCCGTCCCGATCCTGGTCGGCGGCTCAGGTCTCTACGTGTCGGGGGCCGTCTTCGACTTCGCCTTTCCCGGCACCGATGAGGTCGTCCGCCACAAATACGAGTCGCAGTTGACGGCAGAGGGGGTCGGTGTCGTCTACCGCCTCCTCCTCGAGCGTGATCCGGAGGCGGCGCGGGCGATCGGCCCGTACAACGGCCGGCGTATCGTCCGAGCGCTCGAGGTGGGTGAGCTCACGGGAAAGCCGTTCGCGGTGGGCCTGCCCGACGACGCCCCGACGTGGCATTCGCCCGCGTTTTTCGGGCTCGAAGAGACGCGTGAAATCCTCGTCGAGCGACTCGACGACCGAGTGGACGGCATGTGGCGTGACGGGCTCCTCTCCGAGGTCGAGAGATTGCGAGAGCAGGGGATCGAACGGGGCGTGACCGCGAGCCGAGCCATCGGCTACTCCCAGGCCCTGCAGCAGCTGCGCGGCGAGGTCTCCGAGGGCGAGGCGAAAGACTCTACCAAGCTGCTCACACGGAGGTACGCCCGCCGACAGGTGAGCTGGTTCCGGCGGTATCCGAGGGTCGCCTGGTCGACGGCAGGGAGCGCAGGATCCGTGTCAGCCGCCGCCGATACACTCGTGGGGTGACCACCACCGTCCGCTTCACCAAGGGCCAGGGCACGGGTAACGACTTCGTGCTGTTCTCCGACCCCGATGGCTCGTTCGATCTCACACCGGATCGCACCCGCGCGCTGGCCGATCGCCGATTCGGTGTCGGCGGCGACGGCGTGATCCGAGCGGTGCGCAGCGACAGCCACCCCGAGGGTGCGTCGAGTCTGGCCGAAGATTACGGTGCCGAGTGGTTCATGGATTATCACAACGCCGACGGAAGTGTGGCCGAGATGTGCGGCAATGGCATTCGCGTCTTCACGAAGTACCTCCTCGAGCAGGGCCTGGTCACGCTCGAGCCGGGTGAGACCCTGGCGATCGGCACCAGGGCTGGCGTGCGCGACGTTCAGATCAACCGGTCGGGGTTCCAGGTCGACCTGGGGCGGTGGGGCCTGACCGACGAGGCCCAGGTGCGGGCTCGTAATCTGCATGCGGCGAGGCCCGGCCTCGGTCTTACCGTCGGCAACCCCCACGTCGTCGTCGCTCTCGCCTCGGCCGACGAGCTCGCCGACGTCGATCTCACGGTGGTGCCGATCCTCGAGCCGAATCCTGTCGACGGGGCCAACGTCGAGTTCGTCGTCCCCGCCGACCCGCTGGTCGCCGACGGTATCGGGCGCATCAGCATGCGAGTGCACGAGCGCGGTTCCGGTGAGACTCTCTCGTGTGGCACGGGTGCGGCGGCTGCGGCACTTGCCGTTCGCTACTGGGCGGGGCCTTCGGCGCCCGATCAGTGGCGGGTCGACGTTCCCGGTGGCACCGTCGGCGTGCGAATGTTCGCGACGGAAGACGGCGAGCACGTCTCGTTGAGTGGTCCCGCAGAGCTCGTCTTCACCGGAGACCTGGTTCTCTGACGCCTCGCGGGTTAGTGTTCTCGCATGAAGACCATCTGACCCAGTCGCTCGCCGGGTTCGACGTACCTTTCAACGAAGCGCCACTATTGCCGAACTGCGCGGAGTACGCGATACCCCTTCGACGTGGTTTCTCGTTCGACCTCGACGATCTCGGCCATCGTCTCGTTCATCCATCGCTGGAGCGAGTCGGCGCCGAGGCTCTTCGCCACGACGAGGTACGCCTCCATGTCGATGCCAAGGCGAGGCAGCCACTGGCTGAGAATGCCGTGCAGAGCCTCTTTACCGACTCGGATGGGCGGGTTCGACCAGATTCCGTCGAAGACGAGATCATCGGGAACGTCTTGGGGCAGCACGGCGTTGACGTTAGTGAGGCCGACGCGAGCGGCGTTCTCTCGAAGGAGCTCGAGGACGCGCTCATTGACGTCGACCGCCCACACGGTTGCCTCGGGCGACCGAAGGGCGAGAGTGAGCGCGATCGGCCCCCATCCACATCCCACATCCAAGAAAGTGCCGTCGCTCGGTGGCGTCGGCATTGATCCAAGAAGTACCGCGGTACCCGGATCGATCCGCCCCGGGCTGAAGACGCCCGCGGCGGTGGCCAGCGTGAGCTCACGCCCGGCGAGCTCGACCGTGATCTCTCTCGGTCGGAGCTCGCTCGAGGGGGAGCTCGAGAAGTAGTGATCGCTGGTCATCACCCCAGATTACTGAACACGAAAGGTCTAATGTGACTCGAATGACAGAGCACAGCACCACAGAGGAGAAGGGCGCCGAGCGCGACGACGTCGTCGACCGGATCCTGAGCAATGCCTCGTCGCGAGCCGGCCTGT
Organism: Frondihabitans sp. PhB161; assembly: GCF_003814635.1. NCBI lineage: Bacteria > Bacillati > Actinomycetota > Actinomycetes > Micrococcales > Microbacteriaceae > Frondihabitans > Frondihabitans sp. PhB161. Next base: position 22,843 of record NZ_RKQW01000002.1, on the reverse strand, counting down.
CCGTCTTCTCGCCGGCCCAGGCCATCCAGACCCAGGGTCTCGACACGAGAGGCGACGGTACCGGAGACGATCACCACGACGGCGATCAGTTCGACCGCGAAGACCGGCAGGCGCTTAGGCGGGTGGCCGGCCTCTCCACCGAGCTGCAAGACGTCACCGAGGTCGAGTACCGACAGCTTCGGCTGGAGAACGTGGTTCTCATCGGCGTGTACTCGCAGGGGTCGCTCGGCGACGCCGAGAATTCGCTGCGCGAGCTGGCGGCGTTGGCTGAGACCGCGGGCGCGGTGGTCCTCGATGGGCTCCTGCAGCGTCGCCCCAACCCCGACCCCAGCACGTACCTCGGGTCGGGCAAGGCGCTCGAATTGAAGAACACCGTCTTGGCCCTTGGCGCTGACACCGTCATCGCCGACACCGAGCTGGCTCCGAGCCAGAGGCGCGCGCTCGAAGACGTGGTCAAAGTAAAGGTGATCGACCGCACGGCCGTGATCCTCGACATCTTCAGCCAGCACGCCACGAGCCGCGAGGGCAAGGCGCAGGTCGAACTGGCCCAGCTGGAATACCTCCTCCCGCGACTGCGCGGTTGGGGTGACTCGATGTCGCGCCAGGCCGGTGGCCAGGTCGGTGGCGCGGGCGCCGGAATGGGCTCCCGTGGGCCGGGTGAGACGAAGATCGAACTCGACCGTCGCCGCATCCACACCCGCATGGCGATTCTTCGCAAGAAGATCAAAGAGATGAAGCCGGCTCGAGTCGCGAAGCGGGCCAACCGGGTGCGCAACACGGTTCCGAGCGTGGCGATCGCCGGCTACACCAACGCCGGCAAGTCCAGCCTGCTGAACCGTCTGACCCGCGCCGGGGTTCTCGTCGAGAACGCCCTGTTCGCGACGCTGGACGCGACCGTCCGCAAGTCGTCGACCGACGATGGCCGGCCGTTCACGTACTCCGACACCGTCGGATTCGTGCGCAACCTCCCGCATCAGCTAGTCGAGGCCTTCCGGTCGACTCTCGAAGAAGTGCAAGACAGCGACATCATCGTTCACGTCGTCGACGGATCGCACCCCGATCCGGCTGCTCAGCTGGCGACGGTTCGAGAGGTGATCTCGGAGGTCGACGGGCGTGACATTCCCGAGGTGGTCGTCTTCAACAAGAGCGACCTGATCGACGAGAGCCAGCGGCTGGTACTCCAGGGCATGGTGCCCGACGCGATCTTCGTGTCGGCCCGCACGGGCGCCGGTATCGACGAGTTGCGAGCGCGGATCGCCGAGTTGCTGCCCCGGCCCGAGGTCGAGCTCGATCTACTCGTGCCGTTCGATCGCGGTGATGTCGTGTCTCGAATCCACGAGATCGGACGCGTCGTCGACGTCGAATACGTCGCTGAGGGCACTCGGGTGACAGCCCGGGTCTATCCGCAGGACGCCCCGACACTGCAGGAGTTCGCGCACTAGAGGCGGACACTTCTGCCGAGTGCACGAAAACCGCCCCCGAGCTTCGGCTCGAGGGCGGTCTTCGTACTTCCGAGGGCTACTAGAGCGACCGCAGCACAGCGACGACCTTGCCGAGGATCTGCGCGTGATCGCCGACGATCGGCTCAAAGTTCGAGTTGCGGGGGAGTAGCCAGGTGTGCCCGTCGCGCTGACGGAAGACCTTGACGGTCGCCTCGTCGTCGAGCATCGCGGCGACGATCTCGCCGTTCTCGGCGTTGCCCTGCTGACGGACGACCACCCAGTCGCCGTCGCAGATCGCAGCGTCGATCATCGATTCGCCTACGACCTTGAGCATGAACAGTTCGCCCTTGCCGACGAGCGTGCGGGGCAGCGGCATGACGTCTTCGACCTGCTGCTCCGCTGTGATCGGAATACCCGCGGCGATTCGGCCGACCAGGGGCACCCGGGCGGTGATGTTGTCGTCGTCGTCATAACGGACGATCGAGGGCTCAGGATCCGACTTGGCCGGGTCTTCGAGAAGAACCTCGAGAGCGCGTGGCCGGTTCGGGTCTCGGCGAATCGCTCCCGCCAGCTCGAGTTGATTGAGCTGGTGCGTCACGCTGGAGAGAGAGGCCAACCCGACCGCATCGCCGATTTCGCGCATGCTCGGCGGGTAACCGCGGCTGCCGATCGAGTCACGGATCGCCGTGAGAATCAGCGTCTGCTTCGCGGTGAGGGCCTTCTTCAGAGACGTCACGTCGGCGCCGTGATCGCCCTGGGTTTCGCGTCGTGCGGTCTCGCGTGCCATCTCGCCCTCTCGAATGTCGGTGGTCGCTGGTCTACTGATCCCACCGATCGAAACTGTATCCGGTCAGATATGGCAGAACAAACACATGTTCGAGTGTGTCGCGTGTTTTTTGTCGAGTTTCTGGTACCGAGCCCTTGAAATCGGCTGTAATCGAAGATATGTTCGGAACACGCCTTCGAGTCCGCAGTCTTACGGGCCGATCGCATTCGATAAGAGAGGCAACAGCATGAGCGCTACGATCACCGCACTGGTTCCTTCTACCTCCCGCGCCGCGACGGTTTCGACCTCGGGTCCGGTCCCCACCAACGTGCCGACCCACCTCCGCATCACGCGCCGTGGTCGACTGGTTCTGACGCTCGCCGTCGTCGTTGCCGCACTCGCCCTCATTGCCGGCTTCCTGCTCACCGGTGGCAGCGCCGTGGCGACGAGTTCCGCGGGCAACGTCCATTTCGACCACGTCACCGTCGCGGCGGGCGAGACCCTGTGGCAGGTGGCAGAGGGCGTCGCTCCCGACTCCGACCCGCGCGACGTCATCTCCGACATCGTCAAGTTGAACGACCTCTCTTCGACGCAGGTCATGCCGGGCCAGTCGCTCGCCATCCCGGTGCAGTACAGCCAGAGCTGATCAGGTTTCTGACCGTCCCTCGGCGCCGCGCTCACGCGTGGCGCCGTTCGCGTCTCCGGTCGGGTGCAGACAGTGGGCCACATCCGGTGCCGCCTGCAGCCGCCGTTTGAAGTCGCGGCCCGGAGTCGCCAACAGCGGAGAGCCTGTGGAGAACGCAGTCGTGGCGCGAGACCGCCCCATAAAATGGTGCTGTGGCTATCACTCTCGACGACCTTCCCATTCGCGACGACCTCCGAGGTCAGTCGCCCTACGGCGCACCTCAGAAGAAGGTGCCTGTCGCGCTGAACGTCAACGAGAACACCCATCCGATTCCCGAAGACGTGGCTCGCGACATCGTCGAATCCGTCGCCGCCGCTGTACTCGAGGTCAACCGCTACCCCGACCGAGAGTTCACGCCCCTTCGCGAGGCTTTGGCTCGCTATCTCAGTGCTGCCCTCGCGCCCGATGAGGCGATTGAGCCGGCGCAGATCTGGGCGGCGAACGGCTCTAACGAGGTCATTCAGCAGATCCTGCAGGCGTTCGGCGGGCCGGCCCGAACCGCTCTCGGGTTTCCCCCCACCTACTCGATGCACTCCATCATCACCAGGGGCACGGGTACCGAGTGGGTCGAAGCGCCTCGAGACGAGGGTTTCGAGATCTCGCCCGAGACGGTCGCCCGCGAGATCCGCCGGGTCGATCCCGACATCGTGTTCCTGTGCGCGCCCAACAACCCCACGGGCACGCCGGTCGAGCTGGCGACCATCGAGGCGGCCTACGAGGCTGCCCGGGGCATCGTCCTGGTCGACGAGGCGTACGCCGAATTCATGCCCGCCGATCGACCTTCGGCGGTCACGCTCCTCGAAGGGCGACCCCGTCTGCTCGTCTCCCGCACTATGAGCAAGGCGTTCGCGTTCGCGGGTGCCCGAGTCGGCTACCTCGCCGCCGACCCTGCGGTGATCGACGCGCTCCGACTCGTGCGGCTTCCATACCACCTGTCGTCGTTGACGCAGGCCGCCGCCGTCGCCGCCCTCCGGCACGCCAACGAGATGCTCGCCATGGTCGACGACATCAAGGCGCAGCGTGACCGTATCGTCGAGACGCTCACCGAGCTCGGCTATCACCCGTGGCCGACGTGGTCGAACTTCGTCCTCTTCGGCGGCGTCGACGATCCCGAGGCGGTCTTCGAGCAGCTCCTCGCTCGCGGCATCATCGTGCGCGATCTCGCGATCCCGGGGCACCTGCGCGTGAGCGCCGGCACGGCTGCTGAGACCACGGCGTTCCTCGAGGCCATGAGCGACATTAGGCTCGGAGCATGAGCACAGCGTCCCAGGCGTTCCGCGATCGCACCGCGTCGGTCAGTCGATCCACGAGCGAGTCGAGCATCGACCTGTCTCTCGACCTCGACGGGACGGGCTCGGCGAGCATCGACTCGTCGGTGCCGTTCTTCGATCACCTCCTCACCGCGCTCTCGAAGCACTCACTCATCGACCTCAGTGTCAAGGCCACCGGCGATACCCACATCGACGTGCACCACACGGTCGAAGACATCGGCATCACCTTCGGCACCGCGCTGAAGCAGGCGCTCGGAGACAAGGCGGGCATCCGTCGCTACGGTGACGCGCTCGTGCCCCTCGACGAGGCGCTGGTGCAGGCGGTCGTCGACGTCTCCGGTCGTCCCTATCTCGTGCACACGGGCGAGCCGGCCGGGTTCGAGATGCACCTGATCGGTGGCCACTTCACAGGGTCGATGGTTCGCCACGTCTTCGAGGCGATCGCGTTCCACGCGGGGCTCACCGTGCACATCATCGTGCTCGGCGGTCGTGATCCGCACCACATCGCCGAAGCAGAATTCAAGGCTTTCGCTCGGGCGCTTCGGGCTGCCGTCGAGCCCGATCCTCGCGTCGAGGGTATTCCCTCGACGAAGGGTGCTCTGTGACGGCCGCCGGTGCCCGCCCGAGGGTCGTCGTGCTCGACTACGGCAGCGGCAACGTGCACTCGGCCATCAAAGCGCTCGAGCTCGCCGGCGCCGATGTCGAGCTCACTGCCGAGAGCGACCGCGTGGCGAAAGCCGACGGGTTGTTCGTTCCCGGTGTCGGTGCGTTCTCCGCGGTGATGAGCCAGCTTGAGTCCGTCCGCGGCGCCGAAAAGATCGATCGGCGTCTGGCGGGCGGCCGACCCGTCCTCGGTGTCTGTGTCGGAATGCAGGTGCTCTTCGACCGGAGCGTCGAGCGTGGTTCCGAGGTCGACGGCCTCGGCGAATGGCCCGGCGTCATCGACGAGTTGAAGGCGGAGGTTCTGCCGCACATGGGCTGGAACACCGTCGACGCGCCGACCGAGTCGCTTCTCTTCGACGGCGTCCGCGACGAGCGCTTCTACTTCGTCCACTCCTTCGCGGCCCAGTCCTGGAGCCTCGAGGGGCACGGGGCCCGCAAGGGCCCGCTCGTCACCTGGGGCGATCACGGCGGTCCGTTCGTCGCCGCGGTCGAGAACGGCCCCCTCTGGGCCACCCAGTTCCACCCCGAAAAGTCGGGACAACCCGGCATCCGCCTGCTGACCAACTGGCTGCAGACGCTGTAGCCCGCCGACGAAGCCGGCCGTGCCGGATCCTTCATCTCTCCGCCCTTCCTCCCCAGAAAGCACCATGAGCGAGATCACCTCCACCCCCGCCCTCACCCTTCTTCCGGCTGTCGACGTCGCCGACGGCAAGGCGGTCCGCCTCACCCAGGGGGAGGCCGGCACCGAGACGAACTACGGCGACCCGGTCGATGCAGCAGCCGACTGGAAAGACCAGGGTGCTGAATGGCTGCATCTCGTCGACCTCGACGCCGCCTTCGGTCGAGGGCACAACCGGGAGGTCATCCACCGTGTGATCAAGCAGGTCACCGGCATCCACGTCGAGTTGTCGGGTGGTATCCGCGACGACGCGTCCCTCGAGGCAGCGCTCGAGACCGGCGTCAAACGCATCAACCTCGGCACGGCCGCGCTCGAAAACCCGGAGTGGGCGGCGTCCGTCATCGCTCGCTACGGCGACGCCATCGCGGTCGGGCTCGACGTGCGCGGCACCACGCTGGCCGCACGGGGCTGGACCAAAGAGGGCGGCGACCTGTTCGAGGTGCTGGCTCGGCTCGAAGACGCAGGCTGCGCTCGATACGTGGTGACCGACGTCACGAAAGACGGCACCCTCCAGGGCCCCAACGTCGAGCTGCTGAAGCAGGTCATGGGGAAGACCGATCGCCCCGTTGTCGCGTCCGGCGGTATCTCAAGCCTCGACGACCTGATCGCTCTTCGCGAATTGGTGCCCCACGGCCTCGAGGGCGCAATCGTGGGCAAGGCGCTGTACGCCGGTGCGTTCACTCTTGCGGCTGCCCTCGACGTCGCCGGGCGCTGATGGCGGAGAGTTCCCGCCACGGCGATCACGGCGATTCCGATCGAGACAGTGGGGGCATACCCTGGGCCGGGCGAACTTTTCAGGCGCACGACACGGCCTACGCCGCCGACGACGGAACAGCCGATGCAGGGCTTCTCGACGCGCTGAAGCGTTTCCGCGCCCAGGAGGTCGGCGAATCGGCTGTCGTCGACGCGCTGCGCTCGGCCCGTCTGCTGATCCCGCTGATCGCCCACGCGGGCGACGAGGGCGTCAACGAGCACGGCGTGACCGTCGACAAGACTCAAGAACTCGCGATCGTCACCGTCGAAGGCCCTGACGGGCGGAGCGTGCTACCGGCCTTCACCTCGGTCTCGGCCCTCTCGACCTGGAACCCCACGGCTCGGCCTGTGCCGGCCGAAGCTCGACGCGTGGCCATCGCGGCGGCGGGGGAGTCGACCGAGCTCCTGGTGCTCGACCCCGGCTCCGAGACCGAGTTCGGCGTCCGGCGACCTGCACTGTGGGCGCTCGCCCAAGACCTGCCGTGGGTGGCGTCCTACGCCGACGACGAGGTGGCGGAGGCTTTCCTGCGTCCCACCTCCGACGAGCAGTCCGTGGCCAGCGTCACGGTCGCCGCTTCGTCGGCGAGTGCACGACTGAGCGGCCCCGAGCTCGTCGTCGAGCTGGGGCTGCGGCCGGGCCTTGATCGCGACGCGCTGGCAGCACTGCTCGCGAGACTGCAGTCCGCCTGGGCGTCCGATGAGATCATCGCGACGCGCGTCGACAGCATGGCCGTGCGCGTCGTGGCTGCGGTCTGACGACAGAGCGCGCTCGACAAGGATCCGGGTGCGGCGCCGCGGACCGTCTCGTCAGTTGACCGGGCCGGTGTACTTCTCGCCCGGCCCCTTGCCCACCGGATCGGCGATGGGCGACGCCTCGCGGAACGCCAGTTGCACGGTACGGAGCCCGTCGCGAAGGGCGCGGGCGTGGGTGTCGCCGATCTCGGGCGCCGCGGCAGTAACCAGCCCGGCCAGAGCCGTGATGAGTTTGCGGGCCTCGTCGAGGTCGACCTGGGTCTCGGGTGCGTCGGCGAGCCCGAGCTTGACGGCGCTCGCACTGAGCAGGTGAACCGCGACCGTGTTGATGACCTCGACCGCCGGAACATCGGCGATATCGCGCTCGGCCCCGATCTCTTCGACCCCGTCGCCCACCGTGTCGTAAGGGGAGATGTGGTCGTCGACTGGCGGGTTGTGGCTCACAAGCGATCTCTCTGCTAGGCTTCATGCGGCTACGGGGCTTTATGCCCTGTTCGAAAGAGGAGTTTCTCCCACCCGCGACTTCAACGTTACCGGGTAGTTACACCCCGCACGGCATCGAGACGAAGGTTTCGAGGCCAGCAGCTCTAAGGGTGTCGTGTTGGCGTCAGCCGGCATGTGACTTCCTCTTTTTCGCCCGCCCGACCACCCGTCGAGTGTTGATTAAGAATTAGAGGAGTCCCGCATCAGCGATCCCCGTACCAACGACCGCATCCGCGTCCCTGAGGTCCGACTTGTCGGGCCCGCCGGCGAGCAGGTGGGCGTTGTCCCCATCGCCATGGCCCTGCGTCTCGCGCAAGAGGCCGACCTGGATCTGGTCGAAGTTGCACCGAACTCGAAGCCGCCCGTGGCAAAGATCATGGATTACGGCAAGTTCAAGTACGAGGCTGCGCAGAAGGCCAAAGAGGCCCGGCGCAACCAGGCGAACACGATTCTCAAAGAGGTCCGTTTTCGCCTGAAGATCGACAAGCACGACTACGAGACCAAGCTCAAGCGCGCTGAGGGCTTCCTCCAGTCGGGCGACAAGGTCAAGGCCATGATCTTGTTCCGAGGCCGCGAGCAGTCGCGACCCGAGCAGGGCGTGCGTCTGCTTCAGCGCTTCGCTGAAGACGTCGCCGAGTGGGGCACCGTCGAGAACAACCCCACGATCGATGGCCGCAACATGGTCATGGTGATCGGCCCGCTGAAGAACAAGGCCGAGGCGAAGGCCGAATCCGAGGCTCGTAAGCAGGCCAACAAGCCCCCCAAGCACCCCGCCCCCGCGGCAGCCGACGCTGCCGTCGCCGAGACCACGACCACCGAGGCATCGGCCGAGTAGGCACCACCTACTCGTTCCGCCCCGAGGTTCCAGAGAAGAAAGCAACGACTATGCCCAAGATGAAGACCCACTCCGGCTCGAAGAAGCGGTTCAAGGTCACCGGCACCGGCAAGCTGATGAAGCAGCAGGCCGGCATGCGTCACAACCTCGAGGTCAAGAGCGCGAAGCGCAAGGCCCGCCTGAACCAAGACCAGGTGCTGGCCCCGGCCGACGCCAAGGTCATCAAGAAGCTTCTCGGCCGCTGACCCCTGGTCGGCATCCGTCTAATCGTTAGGAACTAAGAACAATGGCAAGAGTCAAGAGAGCGGTCAACGCCGCCAAGAAGCGTCGCGTCGTCCTCGAACGCGCCGAGGGCTACCGCGGTCAGCGTTCGCGCCTGTACCGCAAGGCCAAGGAGCAGGTCACCCACTCCCTCGTCTACTCGTACCGCGACCGCCGTGCCAAGAAGGGCGAGTTCCGTCGCCTGTGGATCCAGCGCATCAACGCTGCGTCGCGCGCGAACGGCCTCACCTACAACCGCCTCATCCAGGGTCTCGCCCTGGCTGGCGTCGAGGTCGACCGCCGTATCCTCGCCGACCTCGCTGTCAACGAGCCCGCCACGTTCGCTGGCCTCGTCGCAACCGCCAAGGCTGCCCTTCCCGCCGACACGTCGGCCCCCAAGGTCGAGGCCGCGTAGGTTTCGTTCCCCTGGTCGTGTCTCGTGGCTGGGCACGCCGCTCTACCCGTAGGGTGGGGGCGTGCCCAGCAACCAGATGATCGACAACCCCCGTTCGCCGCGAGTGCGGGCGGTGGCCAAACTGGCCAAGAGAGACGCCCGGTCTGAGACCGGGCTTTTTCTGTTAGAAGGCCCGCAGGCGGTCACCGAGGCCCTGACGTTCCGCCCCGAGCTGGTGGTCGAGCTGTTCGCGACGCCGACAGCCCTCGAGCGGTACACCGAGCTGGCTCAGGCTGCCGTCGATGCGGGCGTCGAGATCGAGTTCGTCACCGAGCAGGTGCTCACGGCCATGGCTGACACGGTCACGCCGCAGGGTCTCGTCGCGGTCTGCCGTCAGTTCCCGACCGCGATCAAAGACATCTTCGCCGACGACGGCCCGCGACTCATCGCGATCCTCGAAGAGGTCCGCGACCCCGGCAATGCGGGCACCATCATCCGCGCCGCCGATGCGGCGGGCGCCGACGCCGTCATCATGACGGGGCGCAGCGTCGATCTCTACAACCCCAAGGTCGTGCGGGCGACGACAGGTTCGCTGTTCCACGTTCCGGTCGCGGTCGGCCTCGAACTCTCCGCCGTCCTCTCTCGGTGCACCGAGGCAGGGGTCCGAGTGCTGGCCGCCGACGTGAAAGGCGACGATCTCCTCGCCGCGCGCAAGGAGGGCATTCTCGCCGACCCCACCGCGTGGCTCTTCGGCAACGAGGCTCGTGGGCTCACCGACGAAGACCTCGCCCGCGCCGATCGCGCCGTCGTCGTGCCGATCTACGGCCACGCTGAGAGCATGAACCTCGCCACCGCTGCGTCGGTCTGCCTCTACGAGAGTGCGTTCGCTCAGCGCTCCTGATGCCTGGCGAGCATTCGGTAGGCTTGCTTCTCGTGTCAGACACGCCAGCAATCTCCGAAGACTCCGTCGCGAGTGCCGTCGATTCCGCCCTACAAGCGGTTCAGGCGGCCTCCACCGTCGCCGAGCTGAAGGCGGTGCGGTCCGACCATGTCGGCGAGGCGTCGATGCTGGCGCGCATGAACGCCGGTCTCCGCTCGCTGCCGAACGATCAGAAGGCCGCCGCTGGCAAACTGATGGGGGCAGCCCGGGGCCGTGTCGCTCAGGCTGTCGCGGCTCGAGAGGCCGAGCTGGCCGTCGCCGAAGAGGCTGCGCGACTCGAGTCCGAGCGCATCGACGTGACCGCGCTGCCTGTTCGGCGTCGTCAGGGCAGCCGCCACCCGCTGAGCCTCCTGCAAGAGAAGATGGCCGACATCTTCGTAAGCATGGGGTGGGAGCTCTCCGAGGGGCCCGAGCTCGAGCATGAGTGGTTCAACTTCGATGCACTGAACTTCGATGCCGACCACCCGGCCCGAGCGATGCAAGACACTTTCTTCGTCGAGCCCGTCGACCGTCACCTGCTGTTGCGCACGCACACCTCGCCCGTGCAGATCCGCACGCTCCTGTCGAAAGAGCTGCCCGTCTACAACGTCGCCACGGGGCGGGTCTTCCGCACCGACGAGCTCGACGCCACGCACACACCCGTCTTCACGCAGATCGAGGGCATCGCCATCGACAAGGGCCTCACGATGGCTCACCTGCGTGGCACGCTCGAGCACCTGGCCCGCCAGATGTTCGGCGACGAGGCGCAGATCCGCCTTCGCCCCAACTACTTCCCGTTCACCGAGCCCAGCGCCGAGATGGACGTCTGGCAGCCGAACGCCAAGGGTGGCGCGCGGTGGGTCGAGTGGGGTGGTTGCGGCATGGTCAATCCGAACGTCCTTCGTGCGGCGGGTATCGACCCCGACGAATACCAAGGCTTCGCCTTCGGAATGGGAATCGAGCGAACCCTGCAGTTCCGCAACGATCTCAACGACATGCGCGACATGGTCGAGGGCGATGTTCGTTTCAGTGAGCAGTTCGGAATGGTGGTCTGATGCGCGTCCCTCTCTCGTGGCTCGGCGAATACGTCGATCTTCCCGAAGACGTCACGCTCGAGCACGTCCATGCGGCGCTGGTGAGCGTCGGCTTCGAAGAAGAAGACGTTCATCTCTCTGACGTGACGGGTCCGCTCGTCGTGGGGCAGGTACTCGAGTTCACGCCCGAGCCCCAAAAGAACGGCAAGACCATCAACTGGTGCCGTATCGCGGTTGGCCCGAACCCCGAGACCGACGAAGCCGACGTGCGCGGCATCGTCTGCGGCGCGCACAACTTCGCCGTGGGCGACAAGGTCGTGGTGAGCCTGCCGGGTGCGGTGCTTCCCGGGCCGTTCCCGATCGCGGCGCGCAAGACCTACGGGCACGTGTCCGACGGCATGATGGCTTCGACGCGCGAGCTCGGTCTCGGCGATGAGCACGACGGCATCCTGCTGCTCAAAGACCTCGGCCTCGATCCCGAGGTCGGCGCCGATGCGATCTCGCTGCTCGGGCTCGACGACGCAGCAGTCGAGATCAACGTGACACCGGATCGTGGCTACGCCTTCAGCATCCGCGGTGTCGCCCGCGAGTATTCGCACGCCACAGGGGCCGCCTTCAAGGATCCCGCAGCCGCACTCACGCCGACGACTCGCAGCGACTTCTCCGTCACCGTGGCCGACGCCGCTCCGGTCCGCGGTCGAGTCGGGGTCAGCACCTTCACGACGGCCGTCGTCCGAGGCATCGACGCCACGCGTCCGACTCCGCCGTGGATGCGCTCCCGCCTCCGGCTCGCCGGTGTCCGCTCGATCTCGCTGCCCGTCGACATCACGAACTACGTGATGCTCGAGACGGGTCAGCCGTTGCACGCCTACGACCTCGACAAGCTCGTCGGCGGTCTCACCGTTCGTCGCGCGGCTCCGGGGGAGCACCTTACCACTCTCGACGGACGCGACCGCGCCCTCGACGTCGAAGACCTCCTTATCACCGACGACGAGGGCCCCGTCGGCCTCGCCGGCGTCATGGGCGGAGAGCGCACCGAGGTCTCGGCGACGACGACAGACGTGGTCATCGAGGCCGCGACCTTCGAGCCGATCAGCATCGCGCGCACTGCGCGCCGCCACAAGCTGCCGAGCGAGGCGTCGCGACGCTTCGAGCGCGGGGTCGACCCGGCCGTGGCTGCGCCGGCTGCAGAGCGCGCAGTCGAACTGCTGGTGGAGTTGGCAGGCGGAACGAGCGACGTCCTCGGATCCTCGTTAGACGAATCCGTCACCCCCGCCTCCGTCTTCCTCGCCGAAGACCGCGCCTCGCGCCTCATCGGCGTCGACTACACCGCGGCCGAGGTCGAAGAATCCCTGCTGGCGATCGGTGCCGACGTCGCTGTCGTCGACGGTGGCTTCGCCGTCACGCCGCCGACGTGGCGTCCCGACCTGACCACAGATGCCGACCTCGTCGAAGAGGTGGCTCGAATCACGGGCTACGACCGCATTCCGTCGGTTCTGCCCGTCGCGCCTCCCGGTCGCGGTCTCACTCGCGAGCAGGTTCTGCGCCGTGCTGTGTCGACCGGGCTCGCTGCGGCCGGCTTGACCGAGGTGTTCGCGTATCCGTTCCTGTCGCCGGAGAAGAACGGGGCGTTCGCGCCGGTCCGTGATCACGCCGCTGGTGTCACGCCGGTGACGCTGGCAAATCCGCTCGACACCGCCGCTGGCGAGATGCGGATGTCGCTGATTCCTGGGCTTCTCGAGACGGCCCGCCGCAACATTTCGCGTGGTCTGCTCGACCTCGCGCTGTTCGAGTCGGGTTCGGTGTTCTTCGTCGCCTCGCCGGATGCCGCCACACAAGCCGCTGCACCGGGAACGGACTTCATCCCGGTCGGTGCCGCAAAGCCCTCCGACGAAGTGCTGGCCGAGCTGAACGCCAGCCTTCCCGAGCAGCCGCGCCACCTCGCACTGCTGCGCACGGGTTCGACGATCGAGCGTCAGCCGGGGCAGCCCGCCGTGCAGGCCGACCTCGCCGACGTGCTCGACGACGTGCGGGTGGCTCTTCGCGCGATCGGTGCCGAGCTGACGGTTCGTCAGGGCCGTCACCCGTCTCTGCACCCCGGCCGCACGGCCGAGCTGGTGGTCGCGGGCGAACTCCTCGGTGCCGCCGGCGAGTTGCTTCCCGCTCTGGCTGCCGAGCTCGATCTGCCCCGTGGGCTCGTCGTCGCCGAGTTCGATCTCGAGCGTGCCATGGAGCTCGCCCGGGTCGACTTGCAGCCCGAGCCGATCTCGGCGTTCCCGATCGCGACTCAAGATCTGTCTCTGGTCGTCGGCGTCGATGCGCCCGCCGGGGACGTGCTCGAATCGGTCGTGCTCGGTGCGGGTGAGCTTCTCGAGTATGCTCGCCTCGTGGACGACTACCGTGGCGAAGGCATCGATGAGGGCTCGAAGTCCCTCACGTTCGCGCTGCGGTTCCGCGCGACCGATCGCACCCTGACCGCCGCCGAGGCCTCGGAGGCCAAGGCCGGCGCCGTCCGTCTGGCTGGCGAGCGATTCGGGGCGACTCTCCGCGACTGACCGTCGCGAGGCGTCGCCGCCCCGATCCCGTCCAGTCGAACATTAGGGTAGAAACATGCCTTTATCCGTCGCCGTTGCAGGCGCAAGCGGTTACGCAGGCGGGGAGCTCCTCCGGCTCCTCGCTCAGCATCCAGAATTCGAAGTGACCAACGTCACGGCGTTCAAGAACGCCGGTCAGCCGCTCATCGCGGCCCAGCCGCACCTCCGTTCTCTCGCGCACCTGACACTCGTCGAGACGACTCCCGAGAACCTCGTCGGCCACGACGTGGTCTTCCTCGCTCTGCCACATGGCAAGTCCGGTGAGATCACCGCCCAGCTGCCGAGCGAGACCGTCGTCGTCGATTGCGGCGCCGACCACCGGCTCACCAGCGAAGACGACTGGGCTGCTTTCTACGGCGGCGAGTTCTACGGTGCGTGGACGTACGGCATGCCCGAGTTGCTCCACGCCGGCGGCAGCAAGCAGCGCGACGAGATCGTCGGGGCGACCCGCATCGCGGTGCCGGGCTGCAACGTGACCGCCATGACCCTCGGGCTCGCTCCGGGCGTCGAGGCCGGGTTGGTGTCGGCCAACGACATCGTCGCGGTTCTCGCGGTGGGCCCGTCGGGCGCCGGCAAAGCGCTCAAGCCCCACCTCCTCGCCAGCGAGATGCTCGGTTCGGCCTCTGCGTACGGTGTGGGCGGAACCCACCGGCACATCCCCGAGACCCAGCAGAATCTCCGGGTCGCCGGCGCCACCGATGTGACTCTTTCGTTCACGCCGATGCTCGTGCCGATGGCGCGGGGCATTCTCGCGACGACCACCGCGAAGCTCGCTCCCGGCGTGACCGAGGCCGACATCCGCCGCGCGTGGGAGGCCGCGTACGCCGACGAGCCGTTCGTCCATGTGCTGCCCGCGGGGGAGTACCCGCGAGTCGCCGACACTCTCGGCGCGAATGTCTGCCTCATCGGGCTCTCGGTCGACGAGGCAGCCGGCCGCGTCATCGTCGTCAGCGCCCTCGACAACCTCGCAAAGGGCACGGCCGGTGCCGCCGTCCAGTCGACGAACATCGCCCTCGGATTCCCCGAGACTCTCGGTCTCACCACGAACGGAGTCGCCCCGTGAGCGTCACAGCAGCACAGGGCTTCGAGGCCTCCGGCGTCGTCGCCGGCCTCAAGTCGACCGGTAAACCCGACGTTGCGCTGGTGGTCAACCGCGGTCGCAGGGCCGCGGTCGCCGGTGTCTTCACGAGCAACCGTGCCAAGGCGCACCCCGTCATCTGGTCGCAGCAGGTGGTGGCCGACGGTGAGGCCCGAGCTGTCGTGCTGAACTCGGGCGGGGCCAACTGCTTCACCGGGCCGTTCGGCTTCCAGACCACGCACCTCACGGCTGAGACAGTCGCCGAGGCGCTCGATATCGGCGCGGGCGACGTGGTCGTTTGCTCGACCGGTCTTATCGGAGTGGGCGACCAGACCTTCCGCGACAAGGTGATCGCAGGATCCCAATCCGCGGTCGTCGAACTGAGCCCGACGGGCGGCACAGCTGCGGCGACTGCCATCATGACGACCGACACGCACGCCAAAGAGGCGGTCGTTCAGGGCGACGGCTGGGTCGTGGGCGGTATGGCGAAGGGTGCCGGTATGCTCGCACCCGGTCTCGCCACCATGCTGGTGGTACTGACGACGGACGCCGACGTTCCGGCAGCGAAGTTGGATTCCGCACTCCGGAGCGCCACGCACGTCACCTTCGACCGCCTCGATTCCGACGGCTGCATGTCGACGAACGACACGGTTGTCCTGCTCTCCAGCGGCGAGTCGGGCATCACTCCCGACGACGACGCATTCACCCGGGCCGTGACCGCCCTCTGCGCCGACCTAGCCGAGCAGCTCCAGGGTGACGCCGAGGGCGCGTCGCACGACATCACGATCGAGGTCGTGGGTGCGGTCAGCGAAGACGAGGCCGTCGAGGTGGGCCGGTCGCTCGCCCGCAGCAACCTGCTCATGGCCGCGGTGTTCGGCAACGACCCCAACTGGGGCCGCGTTCTCGCCGCCATCGGTACGACCAGCGCGCAGTTCGACCCGTACGACGTCGACGTCTCGTTCAACGGGGTGCGACTGTGTGCCAAGGGCGCACCCGACCGCCCCGTGACCGACTGCGATATGAGTCCGCGAGCACTGCGGATCCTTCTCGATCTGCATGCCGGCCCCGCGACGGCGACCATCCTGACGAACGATCTCACGCACGACTACGTGCATGAGAACAGCGCGTACTCGAGCTGAGGGCGTGAGCATGGATACCGAGCACGCCACACAGTCCGAGCAGGCCCTGGCCGCGGTCAAGGCGGCGACCCTCATCGAGTCGCTGCCGTGGCTGCTGAACTACCGCGACCGGGTGGTCGTCGTGAAGTTCGGTGGCAACGCCATGATCAACGACGATCTCAAGCGCGCCTTCGCCGAAGACATGGTGTACCTCCGCACGGTGGGGCTGCACCCGGTCGTCGTGCACGGGGGAGGGCCGCAGATCTCGGCCGCGCTCAAGGCGGCCGGCATCGAGTCGGAGTTTCGTGGCGGATATCGGGTCACGACGACCGAGGCGATCTCGGTCGTGCGCGACGTGCTGGCAGGCGAGGTCAACCGCGAGATCGTCGACATGATGAACGAGCACGGCGACCTCGCGCGCGGTGTCTTCAGCGACGGCACCGACGAGGCCAAGCTCTTCGAAGGGCATGTCCGCGGCGTGGAGGTCGACGGCGAGACCTTCGATCTGGGGCACGTCGGCGACATCACCGACGTCGATCCGTCGCGCGTCCTCGCCGAGATCGCGGCCGGCCGGATCCCGGTCGTCTCTTCCATCGCCGTGAACGACATGGATCCCGATTCGGCGCTCAACGTGAACGCCGATGCCGCGGCGGCCGCCCTGGCGATCGCCCTGCAGGCGTCCAAGTTGATCATGCTGACCGACGTGCCCGGTCTGTACTCCGACTGGCCGAACCGCGACTCGCTCGTGGCGCTGATCACCGTCGACGAACTCACCGGCCTCCTGCCGAGCCTCGAGAGCGGCATGATCCCCAAGATGACCGCCTGCCTAGACGCCGTCGTCGCGGGCGTCGGCGGGGCGACCATCATCGACGGTCGCATTCCGCATTCCATCCTCCTCGAGATCTTCACCCAGCGCGGTGCGGGCACCGAGGTCATCCCCAACAGCAGACGAACGCACGAGCAGAAGAGAGGACAGTCATGACCACGACCACCCCGACCACCGAAGGCACGTGGCAGCGCCGATTCGGTGACTCCATCATGAAGAGCCTTTCGACCCCCAAGGTCATGCTCGAGCGCGGCGAAGGCTGCCAGGTCTGGGACGTCGAGGGCAAGCGCTACCTCGACTTCCTCGCCGGTATCGCCGTCAACGCCCTGGGCCACGCCCACCCGGTTCTCGTCGAGGCGGTCTCCAAGCAGGCCGCGACGCTGATCCACGTCTCGAACTATTTCGCGACGCCGTCGCAGGTCGAACTCGCCGAGCGCCTCAAGGCCATCTCGGGAGCCGGCGAGCAGGGTCGGGTCTACTACGGCAACTCAGGAGCCGAGGCCAACGAGGCCGCCTTCAAGCTGCTGCGCCTCAACAAGGGCCCCGATGGCACGAAGACCAGGATCCTCGCTCTCCAGTCCTCGTTCCACGGCCGCACCATGGGCGCCCTGGCCCTCACCGGCAAACCGGCGCTCCGCGAGCCCTTCGAACCTATGCTTCCCGGCGTGGAGCACATCGACACGACGATCGAGGCTCTCGAGCACGCGATCGACGACCGTGTCGCGGGCATCATCATCGAGCCGATCAAGGGCGAGGCCGGCGTCGTCGACCTTCCCGAGGGGTTCCTCCAGGCCGCGCGCGAGCTGACGGCCAAGCACGGAGCACTTCTGATTCTCGACGAGATCCAGACGGGGATCGGCCGCACGGGCACCTGGTTCAGCTTTCAGCAGTTCGGCATCGTGCCGGACGCGATCACCGTCGCCAAGGGCATCGCCGGGGGAATCCCGATCGGTGCGCTCGTGACGTTCGGCGACACCAGCGACCTGTTCGAGGCCGGTCAGCACGGCTCGACTTTCGGAGGGAACCCCTTCGCCACGTCGGCGGCGAACGCGGTTCTCGGTGAGATCGAGTCCGCGGGCCTGGTCGAGAATGCCCGCGTTCGGGGCGAGCAGATCCGGGCCGCCATCACGGCGATCGCGTCGCCGCACGTGAAGGAGGTCCGCGGGCGCGGGCTCCTCATCGGAGTGGGCCTGCACGAGCCGATCGCCAACGAGATCTCGGCCCGCTGCCTCGAGGCGGGGCTTATCGTCAATGCCGCCAACGACTCCAGCATCCGCATCGCTCCGCCGCTCATCGTCGGCGATTCCGAGATCGCCGAGTTCACCGAGATCTTCACCTCCGTTCTGAAAGGTCTCGCATGACCCGCCACTTCCTCCGCGACGACGATCTGAGTCCCGCCGAGCAGTCCGCCGTCCTCGATCTCGCCGAAACTCTCAAGGCGGATCGCTACAAGGCTCGTCCGCTCGAGGGCCCGCAGACGGTCGCCGTGATCTTCGACAAGTCGTCGACGCGCACCCGTGTCTCGTTCGCCGTCGGCATCGCCGACCTCGGGGGAGTCCCGCTCATCATCGCCACCGCCTCGAGCCAGCTCGGGGGCAAGGAGACGCCCAGCGACACCGCTCGCGTGCTCGAGCGCCAGGTCGCCGCCATCGTCTGGCGCACCTACGGCCAGGCCGGATTGGAAGAGATGGCCGAGGGCACCACGGTGCCGGTCGTCAACGCCCTCTCCGACGACTTCCACCCGTGCCAGCTGCTCGCCGATCTGCTGACGATCCGCGAGCAGAAGGGTGCTCTCGAGGGCCTCACCGTCGCGTTCGTGGGCGACGGCCGGTGCAACATGGCTCAGTCGTACCTCCTCGCGGGCACGACGGCGGGCATGCATGTTCGCATCGGAGCCCCCGAGGAGTTCGCTCCCGAGGTCGCTGTCGTCGCCGATGCTCAGCGGATCGCCGCCACCACGGGCGGCTCCGCTCAGGTGATCACCAACGCCGTCGACGCCGTTCGCGGCGCCGATATCGTCGTCACCGACACCTGGGTGTCGATGGGCAAAGAAGACGAGAAGGCTCACCGGGTCGCGACCTTCGGCTCGTACAAGGTCGACCAGGCGCTCCTTGCCGAGGCCGACGACGACGCCATCTTCTTGCACTGCCTTCCCGCCGATCGTGGCTACGAGGTAGCGGCCGACGTTATCGACGGCCCCCGAAGCGTCATCTGGGATGAGGCGGAGAACCGTCTTCACGCGCAGAAGGCGCTTCTCACCTGGCTCCTGGAGCAGAAGTGACGGGCGGCAATCGGGCCGCGGAGGCCGGCGCCCTCTGGGGCGGCCGCTTCGCATCCGGTCCCAGCCCCGAGCTCACGGCGCTGAGTAAGTCGACGCAGTTCGACTGGCAGCTCTACCCCTACGACATCGCAGGATCCCGCGCGCACGCCACCGCGTTGAACGCCGCCGGCTACCTGACCGCCGATGAGCTCCGCGGCATGCTCACGGCTCTCGACACGCTCGAGCGCGGCGTGGCTGACGGTACCTACACGGCGGCCGAGAGCGATGAAGACGTGCACTCGGCCCTTGAACGGCACCTGATGTCGATCACCGGACCGGAGCTCGGTGGCAAGCTCCGTGCCGGGCGCAGCCGCAACGACCAGATTGCGACTCTCGTGCGGATGTATCTCCGCGACCACGGCCTCGTGATCGCGCGACTCGTCACCGACCTGATCGACGCGATCGTCGCGCAGGCGACCGCGCACGAGACAGCCGTGATGCCGGGTCGTACCCACCTCCAGCATGCTCAGCCGGTGCTCCTCGCCCACCACCTCCTCGCTCACGCGTGGCCTCTGGTGCGCGATCTCGAGAGGATCCGCGACTGGTCACGGCGGGCGAGTGCGTCGCCGTACGGATCGGGGGCGCTGGCCGGATCGTCGCTGGGCCTGGATCCTGCGCTCGTCGCTCGGGAGCTCGGCTTCGACCGAACCACCGAGAACTCGATCGACGCGACCGCCAGCCGTGATGTCGTCTCGGAGTTCGCCTTTGTGACGGCCTCCATCGGCATCGACCTGTCGCGGCTCGCCGAAGAGGTGATCCTCTGGAACACCCGCGAGTTCGGCTTCGTCAAGCTGCACGACGGCTTCTCGACCGGGTCGTCGATCATGCCGCAGAAGAAGAACCCCGATATCGCCGAGCTCGCTCGCGGAAAGTCGGGCCGTCTCATCGGCAACCTCACGGGACTCCTCGCGACATTCAAGGGTCTGCCACTCGCGTACAACCGCGATCTGCAAGAAGACAAAGAGCCGGTCTTCGACACGGTGACGCAGCTCGAAATGCTTCTGCCGGCGTTCACCGGGATGATCGCGACGCTCGAGTTCGATGAGGGTCGGCTGGCCGAGCTGGCTCCCCAGGGGTTCTCGCTCGCGACCGATGTCGCCGAGTGGCTGGTCAAGCAGGGCGTGCCGTTCCGAGACGCCCACGAGATCAGCGGTTCGCTCGTGCAGTTCTGCGAGACGAACGGTCTCGACCTCGACGAGCCGACCGATGAGCAGTACCGCGGAGTCTCCGACCATCTCACCCCCGAGATCCGTGCCGTGCTGACCGTCGAGGGATCGATTGCCAGCCGCGACGGGGTCGGGGGCACGGCGCCGAACCGGGTCGCCGAGCAGCTCGTCTCGTTGACGTCGCAGGTGCGGGGCCTCGTCGCCGATCTCGGACTCCAGGCAACGCCGTGAGTGATCAGCCGAGGCGGCCGGTCCTGCTGCGGGTGGTCATCGTGGTGTGCGTGCTCGTCGTTGTCGCGGCTGTTACCTACACGGTCGTCACCGGCCAGCGTTTCTTCTGATTCGTGACGTCGGTGTCGGCCGCTCTCGCGGCGCCCGCGCTCGAGGTGGCGCCGATGTTGCTCGGCGCGGTGTTCCGGTCGGGGCCCGTGGCTCTTCGGATCACCGAGGTCGAGGCGTACCAGGGGCAGGGTCAGGATCCGGGGTCGCATGCCCACAACGGACCGACTGCCCGCAACTCGAGCATGTGGCTGGCCCCGGGCACCCTCTACGTGTATCTCTCCTACGGAATCCACCGGTGCTTGAATCTCGTCTGCGGGCCTGAAGGGTCCGCTTCGGCAGTGTTGCTTCGTGCCGGTGAGATCATCGACGGTCTCGAGGTGGCCAGGTCACGCCGACCGGCTGCGCGCCGAGACGTCGAGCTCGCCCGAGGCCCCGGGCGGCTCGGCTCGGCGCTGGGTATCTCGCTCAACGATGACGGTGCGACCATCGACGCGCCGCCATTCACACTGACGCTGCCGACTGAGCAGTCGTTCGACGTCGTAACCGGCCCCCGCGTCGGCGTCGCAGGGCACGCCGGCACAAACGCCTACCCCTGGCGGTTCTGGATCGCCGACGACCCGACGGTGTCGGCGTATCGTCCCGCCGTCTCGCGCCGCCGCGGCTAAAGTTAGCGGGTGACGAGTCAGACTACGGCCGACCTCTTGGCCACCCAGGCGAACGATCCCACCTTCGACACCGTGTGGGACGAAATCTTCTATCGCGGACTCGTGCATGTCTCCACCGACGAGGGTGCTCTGCGTGATCTCCTCGGCGGCGACCCGATCACGTTCTACTGCGGATTCGACCCGACCGCACCGAGCCTGCACCTCGGAAACCTGGTGCAGCTGCTCCTCATGCGGCGTCTCCAACTCGCCGGGCACAAGCCGCTCGGGTTGGTCGGCGGATCGACGGGACTCATCGGCGATCCGCGCCCGACGGCGGAGCGCGTACTCAAGACGCGCGAGCAGACGGCCGAGTGGGTGCAGAGCATCCGGGTGCACGTCGAGAAGTTCCTCTCGAGCGAAGGATCCAACGCTCTCCGTGTCGTGAACAACCTCGACTGGACCGAGCCGCTCAGCGCCATCGAGTTCCTTCGTGACATCGGCAAGAATTTTCGAGTCAACACGATGCTGAAGAAAGACGCGGTGTCGGCCCGCTTGAACTCCGATGCGGGCATCAGCTACACGGAGTTCAGCTACCAGATTCTTCAGGGGCTCGACTTCCGGGAGCTCTACCGCACGTACGACTGCTTGCTCCAGACCGGGGGGAGCGACCAGTGGGGCAACCTCACCAGCGGCACTGAGTTGATTCGTCGCACGGAGGGAGTCGCCGTTCACGCGATCGGCACCCCGCTGATCACCAACTCCGACGGCACCAAATTCGGCAAGAGCGAAGGAAACGCTGTCTGGCTCGACCCGTCGCTCACCTCGCCGTACGCGTTTTACCAGTTCTGGCTGAACCAGGACGACGCCGATGTGGTGGCTCGACTCAAGGTGTTCACGTTCCTTGATCGTGCTGAGATCGAGCGGCTCGAAACGCAGGTTGCCGAGCGTCCGTTCGCTCGCGAAGCTCAGAAGCGTCTTGCTCTCGAGGTGACGGGATTGGTTCACGGCACCGAGGCCGCGCAAGCCGCCATCGACGCCTCGGCGGCGCTTTTCGGTCAGGGCGACTTGGCGGTTCTCCCTTCCGAGGTACTCGAAGCGGCGATTGCCGAATTGCCGCACGCGATCGTCGATCCCTCGACCACCGTGTCGCAGGCTCTCGTCGCCACCGGACTAGTGGCGTCGCTCGGGGCAGCTCGCCGGGCGGCCGCCGAGGGCGGCATCTACGTGAACAACGAGCGGATCAGTGATGATTCGGCACTCGTGGTGTCACTCGCGTTCGACGGGAAGCGAGCTGTTCTTCGACGCGGCAAGAAGACCCTCGCCGGTGTGACCGTCTCGAGTTGAGGCGGTGACGTTGATGGCCCGGTGTGCTCCCCATAGGGAGAAAACCGGGCCATCGTGCGTAAACCCCCGTATTTCCGGGCCTCTCATCGACGACACGCCCGGGATGCAGCCGAGATTTGCCGAGGTGTTCATCCGCCCGTATTGTTTCTTCTTGTCACCCCAAAGGAACGGAAACGGAAGGGCCTAGCGGCTCCTCTTACCGGCCTCAAGCGGGGGCCCTTTCTCCCCGGTTCTTCTTCGACTTCGGTCTTGAACTTCGAACCGGTTGTGAGTAAGGTTGCAAGTCCTCCACCTCCCGGCCAAGGCTGGGCGCAAGGGCCTCTGAGGCTCTTGAAGTCCGTTAGATCTTCTCGAAAGAGCGGGTTTGACAGGGCCCGACGGGGTGGATAAGGTTTCAAAGTTGCCTTGAGCGAAGATGATAAACATCATCGGGTCTCAGGTGCGTTTGGTCCTTGAGAACTCAACAGCGTGCACATTGTCAAATGCCAAATTATACCTCGGCATTCAGTGGATCTATGCCTTCGGTGTAGTGG